>CAJUAA010000006.1 GCA_910584205.1 uncultured Lachnospiraceae bacterium | reverse complement strand
AAATCCCTGTTTTTCAATGCCTGTAATGCTATTTATGACTTTGCAATTGCCCTACCTGTTCTATTTTGTCAGTCTCAAAGTTTCCCTTGCGATGGCCAGCTCTTCATTGGTCGGAATCAGCATCACCTTCACTTTGGAATCTGCGGAAGAGATCACTCTTCTCTCACCGCGGACATTATTCGCCTCGTCATCGATCTTCACACCGAGATATCCAAGGTATTCGCAGATGGCCTTTCTGGTCTTGATATCGTTCTCGCCGACACCTGCGGTAAACGCGATGGCGTCCACGCCGTTCATGGCTGCCGTGTAAGCGCCGATGTATTTCACCACACGATAGATGAACGCTTCCAGCGCTGCCGCCGCTCTCTCGTTGCCTGCCGCTCTTGCAGCCTCGATGTCGCGGAAATCGCTGGATACGCCGCTGATGCCCAGTACGCCGGACTTCTTGTTCAGAATGTTCAGCATCTCATTGATGTCGATTCCCTCTTTGTTGCAGATAAACTGACACACAGCCGGATCGATGTCGCCGCTTCTGGTTCCCATGATCAGGCCTTCCAGAGGAGTCAGCCCCATACTGGTATCCACACACTTTCCGCCGATGGAAGCGGAGATACTTGCACCGTTGCCCAGATGGCATACGATCACCTTCGCCTTCTCCGGGTCCAGTCCGCCGAACTTGATCGCCTCGCCGGACACGAACATATGGCTGGTCCCGTGGAAGCCGTATCTGCGGATCTCGTATTTCTCATAATACTCATACGGAATCGCATAGAGATATGCCTTCTCCGGCATTGCCATACCAAAGCCGGTATCCCATACCGCTACGTTCTTCTTGCCGGGCATCACTGCCTCACACGCCTCGATCCCCATAAGGTTCGCCGGATTGTGCAGAGGTCCAAGATCGAAGCATTCTCTGACTACCCGCTTCACATCCTCATCCACAACAATGGACTCACAGTACTTGGTCCCTGCATGAAGCACACGATGGCCCACTGCAGAGATCTCATCCGTACTCTTTACCACGCCATGCTCCGGATCCTGAAGGGCATCCAGAACCAGCCCGATCGCCACCTTGTGGTCCGGCATGGGCTGCTCGGTCACGTACTTGTCTTTGCCCGTGGGCTGGTGAGTCAGCACAGAACCTTCGATACCGATTCTTTCGCACAGGCCTTTTGCCACTACGCTCTCGTCGGCCATATCGATCAGCTGATATTTCAGGGAAGAACTTCCGCAGTTGATAACTAAAATTTTCATACCTATGTATTCTCCTGTTTGAAATTATTGTGTTCTGATATTATTTTACGATCTCGCCGTATACTTCTCTTCCGCATCCTGCCGCATTGGACTCATCGGTGTCAATGTGCATTGCCAGTGCGAATTTCGGGCTGACACGTACGACCACATCCCCGAATACAAGGCTTCTGCCGTCGGTATCGATCTTTACGGATACCACATCCTTATCCTTTACGCCAAGCTTCTCCGCGTCTTCCGGAGTTGCATGGATATGGCGCTTTGCTGCGATTACGCCTTCCTTCAGCTCTACCTCGCCGCAGGGGCCGACCAGCTTACATGCGCCGCTGCCTGCCACGTCGCCGGACTCACGAACCGGTGCATCCACGCCGATGGAACGCGCATCCGTCAGGGAAATCTCCACCTGGCTTGCCGGGCGGACCGGTCCAAGGATCGAAGCAGCCATCTCCTTCTTGCTGCCCACGATGGTGACCTTCTCATTGCATGCATACTGTCCCGGCTGGGAAAGATCCTTCTTCCTGGTCAGCTCATAGCCTTTGCCGAATAAGGTCTCCAGATCCTCCTGGGATACATGTACGTGACGGGCTGATGTCTCAACGATAAAGTTCATATTATCATTCTCCTTTTCTTATATAATTGTAACGCTGTACTGACAGCTTTACTTTCCTCGGTTGTTCAGTTCTGTATCTCCGATACCAGAATACAGTTGGGCGTCTCCACCTTCAGGGGCCTGCCCCACATACTGAAATATTTTTTCTCAAAATTGATCCGAAAGAACGTGATGCTGTTCGTCTCGTGGTTCAGAGACATAAAATGACGGTTGTCCGGGAAAAAATCTCCCGCTTTCGGATAGTCGCCGCTGATGGGCAGTACGCAGAGTTTCTCCAGCATGCCGGTTTCCTGATCCACATGGAAGACGCCCATGGTATTGTCTCCCGCGTTGGAGCAGAGCACGTAATTCCAGTCTTTCGAGAAACGCAGAACACACGCCGCGCTCACCTGGGAGTGATAGCTGCTTCTTGTGGGCACCGTCTGTACCAGTTCAAATACCGGGCCTTTGGAAGAGTCCCGATAGGAATAAACGCTGATATAATTCTTCAGTTCACAGATCAGGTAGGCAAATCTTCCGTCCGGGCTGAACTTGATAATACGCGGCGCGCTCTCCTGCTCACAGCGAAGGATATCGATCAGCTTGATCTTCCCCGCATCGTAATCGAATTTATAGATCTTCACCTGGTCTACGCCCAGATCCACCGCACACAGATACTTCTGGTCCGGTGTGATATTCACGCAGTTGACATGGGGACGGAAATTCCTCTCTGCCACGCTGCCGAGCCCCTTATGAAAGATCTCGTCCGTCATCTCGCCGATCGTTCCGTCCTCGTTCAGGCGCATGACCGTCACCTTACCGTCATGCCATCCGCCCACAAACAGATAGTTGTCCTCCCGATCCGTAGAAAGATAACAGCCCCTCATACCGCGTATGGACGCACTGTTCATAGGTTCCAGGTCCCCGTCCGGAAGGATGCGGAAGGACTGCACGCCCTCGTCCGAGATGGAATAGAGAAATTTCTCATTATGTGATTTCTTAATATAAGAAGGATTGTTGATCGGAACGACCTTCCGCTCCACTGCCCTTCCATTCTCCACATCCAGATCATAGATGTGGATGCCCTTGCTGCTGCCATGGGTATATGTCCCCACATATGCCACATATTTTTTCTGCTCCATAATACAGATGCTCCTCTCAATGAAGTCTCTTCCAAATGGATGGGAAACAGCGCCTGCTGCCGCCCTGCTCATAGCTATAAAAATTTTACCACATTTTCGGTCGTTTGTTAATAGGGTATCCGGTTATTTTTCAAAATATTTGTGCATAGTGTCCAATGTAAACCGGATGTCCTCCTCCGTATGGGAAGCGGACAGGAACATGGCCTCAAACTGGGACGGGGCAAGGTAAATCCCATGCTCCAGCATATGGACGAAATACCGGCGGAACGCCTCCGTATCCGACGTTTTGGCGCTCCTGTAATCCGTAACCGGTTCCGGCGTAAAGAACAGGCATCCAAGAGAAGCCACATGGTTCACCTGGCAGGGAAGCTTCAGATCCCTGCACATGGCTTTTATGCCGCCGTAGAGTTTCTCTCCGGCCTGCTCCAGCTGCCCGTACACCTCCGGATGTTCGTTCAGGTAGGTGAGCTGAGCCAGGCCCGCCGCCATGGCCACCGGATTGCCGCTCAGCGTCCCCGCCTGATAGACGCTGCCCGCCGGAGCGACCACTTCCATGATCTCACGTTTTCCGCCGTAGGCGCCCACCGGCATGCCTCCTCCGATGATCTTTCCGTACGTGACCAGATCTGCCTCGATCCCGTAATACTCCTGCGCGCCTCCCCGGGCCAGACGGAAGCCGGTAATGACCTCGTCAAAGATCAGCACCGTCTCGTTCTGCGTGCAGAGCTCCCTCAGCTTCTCCAGAAAGCCTTTCTGCGGGAGAACAACGCCCATATTGGCGCCCACCGGCTCCACAATCACCGCCGCGATCTCACTGCCGAACTCCTCAAACAGCCGTTCCACGCCGGGAATGTCGTTGTATACTGCCAGAAGCGTATCCTGCGTGCATCCGGCCGGCACCCCGGAACTGTCCGGCACCCCGGCGGTCATCACGCCGGAGCCTGCCTTTACCAGCATGGCATCGCTGTGTCCATGGTAACAGCCTTCAAATTTGATGATTTTATCTCTTCCCGTACAGCCTCTTGCCGCGCGAATGGCGCTCATCACCGCTTCCGTGCCGGAATTCACCATGCGGACCATCTCCACCGAAGGCACCATGCCGCAGATCAGCCGCGCCATATCCACCTCCGCCTCCGTGGCCGCTCCGAAACTCAGTCCTTTCCTGCACGCTTCCTCCACCTTTTGGAGAACCAGGGGGGTCGCATGTCCCAGGATCATGGGACCCCAGGAACCGATGTAATCCAGATATTGGTTCCCGTCTGCATCCGTCAGATACGCTCCCTTTGCAGAGGCGATAAAACGGGGCGTCAGGCCCACCGATCCAAATGCCCGGACCGGAGAATTGACTCCGCCCGGTATCCGGGTCACCGCTTCCTGAAAAAGCTGTTCTGATCTGGTCATCATCCGATCCTCCCTTCTTCCATAAAATACGCCAGTTCTTTTGCGTAATACGTCATATAGATGTCCACACCTGCACGATAGGCGCAGGCTGCCATCTCACAGAGGATCGACGCCTCGTCCACATATCCCAGCTTCGCCGCCGCCTTTACCATGGCATATTCCCCGCTGACACTGTAGGCTGCCATGGGAACATCCGTCGCATCCTTGATCTCCCGCACCATATCCAGATAGGACATGGCCGGCTTCACCATGATAAGATCCGCGCCTTCTTCAATATCCAGAAGCGCTTCCTTCATCCCTTCCCTGCGGTTGTGGTAATCCATCTGGTAGCTCTTCCTGTCCCCGAATGCAGGCGCGCTGCCCGCCGCATCCCGGAACGGGCCGTAAAACGCGGACGCATATTTTACCGCATAGGACATGATCGGCGTGGTCAGGAATCCATGCCGGTCCAGTCCCTCACGGATCGCCGCAATATGTCCGTCCATCATATCGGAAGGCGCAACCATATCCGCGCCGGCCTGTACCTGGGACACCGCGATCTGCGAAAGCTTTTCCAGGGTCAGGTCATTGTCCACGTAGGTTCCCTTCAGGATTCCGCAGTGTCCGTGGCTTGTATATTCACACATACAGACGTCTCCGATATAAAACAGATCCGGAACCTCCTTTTTCGCCTTTTCCAGCGCTTTCTGGATGATACCGTCGCAGGCATACGCACCGCTTCCCGCCTCATCCTTGTGATCCGGAATGCCGAACAGCATGACATTTCCCACCCCGGCGTCTGCCATCTCGTTCAGAGTCTCCGGCATCCGGTCCACGCTGTAGCGGAACTGCCCCGGCATGGTGGGAATTTCCTCTTTGATATTCTCTCCTTCCTTCACAAACATCGGATATACGAGAGAGCTCTTATCCATCCGTGTCTCACGCACCATTTTCCTAAGCTTTGCCGTAGTCCGAAGCCTTCTCGGCCTGATCGTCATATCCATCTTCTTCTACCTCTTTTCGTATTTTATCCGTCCATTTTTTTGCCAGGCGATGGTCCCTTCCTCCGGCATTGACGCCGATGACCAGCTCGCCTCTCAAAGCGATGCCGGGAAAGTGAAAATCGCACTGTTCCTGATCGCTGCATACATTGACCAGAATCCCCTTTTCCCGGCATTCTCTGCAGATCCGGCCATTCACCCCGGGATCATCCGTCGCCGCCAGAACCATAAACGCGTCTGCGGGAATGCTTCCCTGCCGGTAGGGCTCCTTTTTCCAGCACAGTGTTCCATCCAAAGCTGCTTTCTGAATCGGGGCGGAGGCCCTGGGCGCATGAACGGTCAGACGCGGCGAAAACGCCGTCAGCGTCTCCACCCGGCGCGACGCAATCCGTCCTGCTCCGTATACATGGATCTCTCTGTCCGCAATATCCAGAAATATGGGAAACCTTTTCGCCATCCTTTTTTCCGTCCTTTTTTCTTCCATACGGTCTGCCCGGACGGCAGGCGAAAGCATAAACCGCCTCCCGTCTCCTCCAGACAGGCTCCACACGGTGTTTATACCGGTTTGCTCCTGTGATGTCCGTTATCAATTACCTCATACAGCGTTTCGTACAGTTTGTCTACTTCCACAGGTTTGGACAGATGTCCGTTCATGCCGCATCTCACGGATTTTTTCAGGTCGTCGTCAAACGCATTGGCTGACATGGCGATAATGGGGATCGTATGGCAGTCCTCCCGCTCCATACCGCGGATCGTGCGGGCCGCCTCCAGGCCGTCCATGACCGGCATCATAATATCCATCAGGATCACGTCGTAGGTCCCGGGCGTCGTTGTACGGATTTGTTCCACCGCCTGAGCGCCGTTGTATACGCAGTCCACTTCAAACCCCCGTTCTTCCAGCAGGCACTGCGCAATTTCCGCATTCAGTTCATTGTCCTCCACCACCAGAACACGGCGTCCTTCAAAGGAAATTTCTTTTCTTTCCTCCCCTGCTTTTTCATCTTTTCCGATATATATGGAAATCGTAAAACTGAACGTACTGCCCATTCCAGGCTCGCTTTCCAGTTGGATGCTGCTGCCCATCATCTGTATCAGACGGCTGCTGATGGAAAGTCCCAGACCGGTTCCCTGTTGTTTGGACGGGTCCCGGTTGGCTGCCTGCTCAAAGGAACGGAATACCCGGTCCTGTTCCTCCTTTGCAATCCCGACTCCTGTATCCTTCACTGCAAAAGAAAGAGAGACCCTGTCCTCCAAAGCGGCTGTTTCCTTCACAACAAGCGTAATGCTCCCGCCTTCCTGCGTGAATTTCACCGCATTGCCCAGCAGATTGATCAGTACCTGGCTGATACGCATTCTGTCCGCAACAAACCAGTGATGTCTCAATTCAATCTTCTGAATAAAATGGACCCCCCTTGCAGCTGCCTGCGTCAGAATCAGTTCCTGGATGGTACCCAGCATTTCATCCATATTGAAATTCACGGGTTCCAGCTTCATCTTTCCGCTCTCGATTTTAGACATATCAAGAATATCGTTGATTAGCCCCAGTAAATAATCGGAAGAGGACTGGATTTTCTGCAGACAGTCCATGATCCGTTCAGGATTCTGCCCCTGCTGCAGAGCGATAGCCGTCATACCAATAATACCGTTCATCGGAGTGCGGATCTCATGGCTCATACGGGAAAGGAATTCCGACTTGGCCCTGCTGGCGATATCATGCTGCTGCTGATTGAGCTGGCCCTGAACCACCCGGCCCAGTTCCGCAAGATTCTGATACTCTGCAGGCCCGCTTAAAACAGACGGGGCAACTCCGAGGATGCAGACATTTCCCATATAGCTGCCACTGTCATACATGGGAAGAAGGATTCCCTGTGTTCCCGACCCAATACTCAAAAAGCTCTGAATCTCTTTTTGCATACTTTCTTTTTCAGAAAAGCAGCGCACCTCTGTCTGTCCCAGCCATCTGAAAAATGCATCCTTTTCCGGTTCCGTATATTTTCTCACCGTTTCAGCCGGCGCATCATGGTTTTGATGCCACTGATAGTTCAGATAATTGGAATTAAAATCCTGCCGCAGTATGGAAACAAGCACATCGCTGGCATGATAAAAGCGCCCGATTTTCTGAAGCATCAACATCATCTGAGCTGAAAAATCGGAACCCCGTCCAAAAAGATTTAAAGCCACAGACACAAGGCTCGTATTCTTGTCATACCCCAGGCTGTTAATATCCTGTCCCTGAAGCGCCGGCAGGGAGGGAGCCGGATCAGAAGGCAGTTCCCTGTAAAAAAGAAGCTGCTGTCCGGCGGACAGACGGTCCAGGCTCCTGGCCCGCTTCGCCCTGCGGATCAGCTCCTCTGAGGGCTGCTCCGCTTTCCCGCAGCAAAGCCCCGCCACCAAGTATACATGAAAAATATCCTCGCCATAATCAGCCATAATGCGATCCGTCAGGTCTTTTACATGCCGGGCAGCAGCATCCTGCGAAATCCCCTCCAGCCACAGAACAAATTCATCCTGATTCAGGCGGAAAGCAATGGCCGGACTGCCTGTTTCCTCTGTATATACACGGCATTTTTCCTGAATGATCCCACCTACTGTTTCCAGAATCATATCCCCAAACACAATTCCGTTTTTTTCATTGAGTTCTTTCAGGTTACACAGGAACAAATTGACCATTGCACCTTCGGGCTGCTTCCGGCGTGCCTGAGACAAAAGCTCCATACCGGCGCTGAAGACATAGAGGCCGGTGACGCCGTCCATCATATTTTTCCTGAGCTGTTCTGCTTCCCGTTCCTTCTGCTCCTGAATATTGTGAATGCTTCCCACCAGCTTCCAACGCCGTCCATCGGTATCATAAACTATTTTTCCCGAAAGAGCGACCCAGTTGAATTCCGATTCCTCCGGCCAGCGCATCCGGAATTCCGCATAGGGGTTGTCCTGATCCTCCTGCAGCAGCGCCATCGTACCTGCCCGGTCCGCTTCATAGATATAATCCGGATTAATAAACGAACTTCCTGATTCTGGATATTGCCATTGTCCACTCATGGTCTTATGATTGACCAGATCCAAAACCTGGCTTTGCAGATCATAAGAGAAAAAGATATCTTTGGAGGATTCAAGAGCGACTTTATAGCGTTCTTTCTCCTCCAGAAGAATATTTTCAGATTTCCTCTGCTGCTCTGTCAAATCGCTTATGACATCATAAAGTGCATCGATCTCCAGTATATTTGACAGTTTAAATGTCTGCAGGCCTGCGCTTCCTTCCATAATACAATGCATCAGCTGCTGAACCGGCCGGGTCAAATGCCGCACCAGAATATAGATACCGAACACGCCAAAAGCCAGGCCAAACAAAACAGCGATCACCATCCAAAAATAGAGCTGGCGGCTCATGCCAAACAACTCTTTTTCCGTATTCAGCCCCAGCAGCACCCAGTCTGTATTTTCATAAGGCGCATTTTTGCCGTACAGGTCCAGCGGGCATGCCACGGCGTAAATGCCCTGCCCGGTCAGCCTGATATTCTGTACGAGAGAAAGATGGTCATACTCCGTTTCCTGCAGCGTAAAATTCATATTTTCAGACCGAATCAAATCGTACAGCATTCCTTTTCCTGTCAGCGAAGTATAACTTCCGTCTTCCTTCCGGACTGCCAGCATATAGCCGGACTGCTGGGAGCTGTTCAACTCTGCTGCCGGGAAGTAGTCATACAGGTTTCTGCAGGAAATTTCCACCCCAAGCACGCCGTACACCTGCCCTTCATGCCGCAGAGGAAGGGAATACGTAATCATCTCATAGGTGTCCGGGGCTTTCTTTTCCAGAGAAAACGGAAGAGACCAGTATCCCAGATTTTCCACGTCCGCATCCGGATATTCCGTCCCGGCCCGCCACGGCTCATAAAAATAAGAATCCTTCGGATTCTGACCGGCGCCTTCCATATGAAACCGGGTCGTCCAGTTGGTATCCAGAGGAACATTCCATGTTCTGGAAAACTGTTTGCTCCCTCTCTCCAACAACAGATCCGTATAATTGACAGGATTGGTGTGCGGATCGGAGTCCCGGATAAAAAAGCCGGCATAATCTCCCTCCGTCTCCATATCCGTTCCGGTCAGGATCAAAAAAACTCCGGTAGTAGAATTATTCTGCAAAATATTGAGACACTCGGGAAACAGCTGATCCAAAAGCCGGTCTTTCAATTCTTCCGATTGAAAAATTTCTTCCGGCTCTATATTTTCATCTATAAGAAACTCCTGCAGCCGGTTATTCAGAAAGCCCTCCTGATCCGCGATAGCCGCCCATCTCTGATTCATGTCTCCCTGCAGAATCACCTGTCTGTTTTCTACCAGCCGCCGCATCATGCTGCTGGAGTATTCTTCCAGTGTTTTCGTCGTCTGCCTGAACACCAGAGTGCCAATGGTAATGGCACTCTGTATCAGCATGATGGCAATCAGCGGAATCAGAAAAAATTTAAATATGGTCAGCTTTTTCTTTTTTTGACTTCCCTCGCTTCTCATTTATCATACCCCTATTTGCTCACAACCTGATTCAATGCATCACAGAAAGAACGGTACCATTCTTCAAAAGCATCCCTGGACACATAAGGCGCCGCCGCTTCCTCGAGATTCTCTCCCTGCTGCAGTGCAGCCACAACAGCCGCACGGTCTTCCACGGCCCTGTCTGCCAGATGATACTCCAGAATCTTCCTTGCAGCAGAACCATTTGCAAAACTCTTGTTTGTATAAAGAGTCATGTCGTCCATCTTCTGAAAAACAGTGGTCAGACAGTCATATGTTTTAGGGGCTACGTTCAGCTGCTTCGACGCAATGACCTGATCCAGTTTTTCTACGCTGTTTGCCTCTTTCAGGACCGGCAGATAACCGGATACACTGCCAAACTCAAGATTATTTTCCGCCTGAGTAAACCATTTTAAAAACTCTACGGCAGCATATTCATGCCTTTCATCGGATTTGCTGACCACCATACCTGCGCCCTGCTGTACGGCGCAGTGCTCTCCTCCCTCAAATACGGGAGCCGTCATTACAATATACTCAATGTCGTAGCTGTCGTCATCCAGCTCTACCTGATCCGGAAAATACATGGCGGAAGAGGTAGACCCTGTATAGGCAAGGATATCCCCTGTTTTTACATCGTCAGAGCGGAAGGAACCATAAGCCCCGAAATACCCCTTTACCATGGGAACATAATAATTTTCCCACAGCCTGTACAGTTCTTCTTCCGGTACATTTAAGGTCATTTCGCCGTTTTCAACATGAAAAATTTCCACGCCAAGCTGCTGCATCCCGATGATAAAATAGTTTGCCAGGGCATCCCTGCCGTAAAATGCTTTCCCGTCTTCCGGGATGTCCGGAGTAAGGCTGTCAGTCCACTCATAATATGCCTGAGCGGTGGCGGTGATCCCTTCAATGGTCGAAAGCGTGTCCAGAGAAATGCCGGTTGCGTCTGCAAATTTTTCCCAGTCCGTTTTATTGATCATCATAATCTCTGTAGATTTTGCCGTGGGAAAAATTCTGAGCGATCCGTCGGACGCAATCCGTCCTTCCTCAATATACGAATCCACATACTGCTCCAGCTCTGTTTCATTGAGATAGGCGGACAGATCCGCCAGGGCACCGGCCTGCTCCACTTCATAAGCAGTATCTGCATATGAAGAGAAAATATCCGGCATGGCTTCAGCCCCTACTTTTCCTTCGATGGAATCCCGCACGGCAGTCTCAAGATCGGAAACGGAGCCCTGAGAAAATCCCTGCACATAGACCCCCTTTTCCCGTCCTGTCGTATCGTTGAATTCCTCCACCAGAGCGTCAAAGGCTGCCTGCTGTGAACCATTATAATAGTGCCAGACCGTCAGTGACACGGGATCTTTGGGATCCAGAGGGCTTTTATCCTTACATCCTGACAATCCCAGTGCCATAACGGCCGCAAAACAGAAGATCCCTGTTTTTTTTCTGAAAATTTTCGAATTCTTCATTACTGTACCTCCCCGACTGCTAAATAGTCGGATTCAGTATAACATATACTGGAATTTTTTTCAAACTGCGAATACGCCTTTCTCTGAGGCCGGCCATGCCACGGAACTGCAAAAAAACAGAGGGTTGTCAGACAACCCCCATAATTTTTACATAATTCTCTTTCTTATCCCGCATGGCATGAAATCCTTTTTCCAGTTCCTCCAGAGGCAGCCTGTGTGTAATCAGCCCTGCCTTTATTGCCATATTTACCTCGTAATTCTATCTGCCTCATCAAAAAGTTTATCCAGATTTCTGCCAAAAAGCTGAAAATCATATCCTATCAGTGGACAATCCGTAAATTCCAGTCTTTCAACTGTCGTTTTCCCCTGTTCGTCATTCCTGAATTCATAAATGCCTGCTTTTTTGTCCGGATGCAGAAGATCTACATCTTTCAGCCCCAGTTCAAACAGCATTTCATAGTCTGTTCTTCTTTGTTTCCTCCAGGTCAGCATAAGCAGATTGTTTAAGCGGCTTGCCATCGTGTCACTGTGTGAACTTATGATAACATGCAGCCCCGCATTCCTGTCAATATAAAAGGTTTCCTCGCCCTTCTGGCTTACCGTTCCCTGAAGAAGATATTCTTCTCCAAATTCCAGCAATGCTTTTCGTCGCTCATCCAACTGCATATCTTCTGAATAAAGCTGAAGAAAACGCAGAAAATCTTTCACCGGCATCACCAGATTTCCATTTGCCTTTCCTGCAAAATAATGTCTGTACAGCAGCTGCAGACCCGATCGGGAAGCCGGAAGAAACAACTGTCCGGAGTTCAAAGACGTCTTATCAGACAAAACAATATCCCAGACAATTTTTGACACTGTTTTTTCCATGTCATCCGAATGGTTCCAGTCAGAAATCCTGCTTTCGAAAGACCTGGTATTTTCCCCATTTTCGTACTGAAGAGTTTCGATTCCAAGTTCTGTCATTTGTCCATCAGCGTCTCTGTATGGAAATACAGAAACGCTGTTTACAAAATACACAGTTTCAAAATTTTCCAATGTTACCTTTATCTCTCCGATGGGAATCTGCGTACCAAAAATATCTTTCACAATCTTCTGTTTATTCTCGTCCAGATATCCATTTACCTGCTGTTCAGCTTCCTCAAACCAGTCCTGATCGCAGCGAATCAGATACTGACCGTTCAGATCTGTTTTTTCATTCCCGAAACCGGAGCCTGAAAATTCTCCAACTCTTTTCTGATTCCATAGATCAGCTGCATAACCATTGTTTTCCGCTGTTATTATTTCCGACAAAAACAATAAAATCGTTTAATAATATATCGGCTGATTCAATTTTGCCAAAATCCTTAATCATCAGACGCAATTCCAAATTATCTTTCTCCTTCACCATTTAACCAATGTACCTGTTTGAATACAGTATATCCCCGTTTATTCTTTTAATCAACTTATATTTACACCCCTTCTTCCTCCTTCCTCTTATATATCTCCGCCTTCCGGTAAAAAGTCGGTACAGGCATATCGCACAACGCCGCCGCCCGGGTACCGCTGATCTCGCCTGCGATCCACCGTCCGCAGATCTGTCCGAAATCCTCCGGCAGCGGCCGGGGCGGCCTGCCGAACCGGACGCCCCGGAGCTTCGCCGCTTCGATGCCCTCTCTCTGTCTCTGCCTGATGTTCCCTCTCTCGTTCTCCGCCACAAAAGACAGCACCTGCAGCACGATGTCGCTCAGGAACGTCCCCATCAGATCCTTTCCTCTCCGGGTGTCCAGAAGGGGCATGTCCAGCACGACGATGTCCGCCTTTTTATCCTTTGTGATAATCCTCCACTGCTCCAGAATCTCCTCGTAGTTCCGGCCCAGGCGGTCAATGCTCTTGATATAGAGAAGCGTCCCTGCCCGCAGCCGCTTCAACAGCTTCTGATACATGGGACGGTGAAAGTCCTTGCCGGAAAGCTTGTCCATATAGATATTTTCCTCCGGGATACTCATCTCGCCAAGCGCCAGCATCTGCCGGTCCTCGTTCTGTTCTCTCGTGCTGACACGCACGTAACCATAGATTTCCTGCATAGTTGTCCTCCTTACCTTTCATCCGACGTTCCTGACAGACCATAATTGCCGTCCATATCCTACAGTCTGTCCCGTTTTTTCATTTTACCTGTATTCCTCCAAATACTGCATGAAAAATGAAAATCTTTCAAAAAGTGATTGACAGAATGCCGATTTCTGTATATAGTTAATTCGTTTAGTGTTATTAAACTTTTTGTTAAGCGCCTGGGCGTCTTTTTGTTTAGTATCATTAAACTTTCAGTTTTTCTGTCTATATGGAAACTACATACGGCATGACACCTTGATTTTTATGGAAACGGAGGACTTTCTGTATGAATATCGGACCAAAGATCAAAGAACTCCGTGTCATGAAAGGGCTGACACAGGAAGAGCTGGCAGACCGCAGCGAACTGTCCAAGGGCTTCATCTCCCAGCTGGAACGGGACCTGACTTCTCCGTCCATCGCCACGCTGGTGGATATCCTCAACAGCCTGGGAACGAACCTGAAGGAATTCTTCAGCGACGACAGCGATGAGCAGATCGTCTTTCATGATGCGGATTACTGTGAAAAATACGATGCGGAACTGAAGAACAAGATCGAATGGATCATTCCCAACGCGCAGAAAAACGCCATGGAACCGATCCGCGTCACGCTGGAGCCCGGCGGTTCCACCTACCCGGATACTCCCCACGAGGGAGAGGAATTCGGTTATGTACTCCAGGGCACCATTACGATCCATCTGGGCGGTAAGCTGATCAAGGCAAAAAAGGGAGAATCCTTTTACTTTACCCCTTCTGCCAGCCACTATATCACGGCCGGAGAAAAAAGCGGAGCTGTATTCCTCTGGATCAGCACCCCGCCTAATTTTTAAGATGCAAAGGAGGCAGGATTATGGGCAACAGACTGATCGATCTGCAGCACATCACCAAGATTTACGACGGACACAAAGTCCTTGATGACCTGAACCTGTATTTTAATGAAAATAAATTTCTGACGCTTTTGGGACCCAGCGGCTGCGGAAAGACGACGACGCTCCGGATTCTGGGAGGCTTCGAGACCCCGGATGAGGGACGCGTGATCTTCAACGGAGAGGACATCACCTCACTTCCGCCCAATAAGCGCCAGCTGAACACTGTATTTCAGAAATACGCCCTGTTCACCCATATGAACATCGCAGAAAATATTGCTTTCGGTCTGAAGATCAGCGGCAAAAGCAAAGCCTATATCGACGACAAGATCAAATACGCCCTGAAACTGGTGAATCTGGACGGATATGAAAAGCGCATGCCGGACTCTTTGAGCGGCGGGCAGCAGCAGCGGATCGCCATCGCACGCGCCATTGTCAACGAGCCGAAGGTGCTGCTCCTGGATGAACCTCTGGGCGCCCTGGATCTGAAGCTCCGGCAGGAAATGCAGTACGAACTGATCCGCATGAAAAATGAACTGGGCATCACGTTCATCTATGTTACTCATGATCAGGAAGAAGCCTTGACCATGTCCGACACCATCGTCGTCATGAATCAGGGCTACATCCAGCAGATCGGCACGCCGGAAGATATTTACAATGAACCCACCAACGCCTTTGTTGCCGACTTTATCGGCGACAGCAACATATTCCCCGGTATCATGCTGGAGGATAAGGTGGTACAGATCTTCGGTATCGTCTTTCCCTGTGTGGATACCGGCTTCGGGCGCAACCGCCCGGTGGACGTGGTCATCCGGCCCGAGGATGTGGAACTGGGCGAACCGGGCGCCGGCACGCTGGACGGTGTCGTATCTCATCTGATCTTCAAGGGCGTCCACTATGAGATGGAGGTTACCGCCTGCGGCAGAGAGTGGCTGGTCCAGAGCACGAAGATGTATCCGGTGGGCCAGAAGGTCAGTATCAGCGTGGACCCCTTCAACATACAGATCATGAATAAACCGGAATCGGAAGACGAGGAGGCGGTGGTACTGGATGTATAGGAAATCACTCTCCTGCCCTTATCTCATCTGGGCAGCGGCTTTCATCATCATTCCTCTTCTGTTCATCGTCTACTACGGACTGACGGACCGAAGCGGCGCGTTTACCCTGGAAAACCTGGCCGCCATCGCCACGGCAGAGCACTCGAAGGCACTGTTCCTGTCTCTGGGGCTTTCCTGCCTGAGCACATTCATCTGCCTTCTGCTGGCTTACCCGCTGGCCCTGATCCTGTCCGGCAGCAGGCTCGGAAGATCCGGATTCGTCATCTTCCTGTTCATCCTCCCCATGTGGATGAATTTTCTGCTCCGGACACTGGCATGGGTGGTCCTTCTGGACACCAACGGCGTGCTTGACAGCCTGTTCAAGATGGCCGGGCTGCCGCGTTTTAAGATCATCAACACCCCCGCGGCCATCGTATTCGGCATGGTATATGATTTCCTGCCGTTTATGATCCTTCCGATCTACAACGTCATCTCGAAGATTGACGTGAATGTGGTCAATGCGGCCAGAGACCTGGGAGCCAACAGCTTCCAGACCCTTTACAAGATCGTCTTCCCTTTAAGCCTTCCCGGCGTGATCAGCGGAATCACCATGGTCTTCATTCCGTCTCTGACCACCTTTGTCATTTCCACACTGCTGGGAGGCGGCAAGATCCTGCTCATCGGAAATGTCATCGAGCAGGAGTTCATGAAGGGTACCAGCTGGCATGTGGGCAGCGGGCTGTCCCTGGTGCTCATGCTGTTTATCATCGTCAGCATGGTCCTGTCATCCAGATACGATAACGGGGAGGGCAATGTCTTATGATAAAAAAATGGCTGAGCCGTTCTTATCTGTTTTTGATCGTGCTTTTTCTCTACGCACCGATCGTAACGCTGATGGTCCTGTCCTTCAATCATTCCAGGACCTCTGTCAAATGGGGAGGCTTCTCCCTGAAGTGGTACCGTCAGCTATTTGAAAATGAGACGATCCTGGCAGCCCTTGGCAACACGCTCCTGATCGCGGTACTGTCCGCCACCATCGCCACGCTGCTGGGCACCTCTGCCGCCATCGCCATCCATCATATGAAAAAGCGGCAGCAGAACATCTGCATGAGTATCGTCAACATCCCCATGCTCAACGCCGAGATCGTGACGGGCATCGCCTTTATGCTGCTGTTCATTACAGTGGGGAATCTGCTCTCCAAAGTCGGCATACATTTTGAGATGGGGTTTGGAACCGTGCTGATCGGGCACATCACCTTTAACCTGCCCTACGTGGTGCTGAGCGTCATGCCGAAGCTGAAGCAGCTCAACCTGTCCATGTACGAGGCGGCCCTGGATCTGGGCGCCGGGGAGCGTCAGGCATTTTTCCGCATTGTACTGCCGGATATCATGCCGGGGGTCCTGTCCGGATTCCTGCTGTCTTTTACCATGTCTCTGGATGATTTTGTCATCACTCATTTTGTCAAGGGACTTGGCGCAGACACGCTTTCCACCCTGATCTACTCGGAGCTCCGCAAGGGGATCAAGCCGGAGATGTACGCCCTCTCCACGATCCTGTTCCTGGCAGTCTTTCTCGTTCTGGTATTTGTGAACCTGAAGCAGCGGGAACAGCAGTAATATTTGAATGATTTATCCGGAGGTATGTTATGAAAAAAAGAATCTTACTTGTATGCGGCTGCCTGGCGGCAGCGACCATGTTCACCGGCTGCGGCGGTTCCTCCGCGGGAGAAAACGGAGTCGTAAACGTCTATAACTGGGGCGAATACATCGACGAGGACGTCATCGACCTGTTTGAGGAGGAGACCGGCATCCGGGTGAACTACAAAACCTTTGACACCAACGAGGATATGTATCCGATCATCGCCAACGGTGCCGCGGACTGGGATGTGGTCTGTCCCTCCGAGTACATGATCCAGAAAATGCTGGACAACGACCTGCTGCTGGAAATCGATCCTGACAATGTCCCGAATCTTTCCAATATCGATCCGGTCTACATGGACACCGTGAAGGAGTTCGATCCGGATGCCTCCCACTGCGTACCCTATCTGTGGGGAACCGTCGGCATCCTCTACAACAAGACCATGGTCGACGAACCGGTCACCAGCTGGGACTGTCTGTGGGATGAGACGTATGCGGACAGCATCGTCATGATGAACAATCCCCGGGATGTCTTTGCGCCGGCTCTCATCTCCTGCGGTTATTCTCTGAATTCCACCGGCGACGCCGAGCTTCAGGAAGCGGCGGAGCTTCTGACCAGGCAGAAGCCTCTGGTATTGAAATATACCACCGACGAAGTGCGGGATATGATGATCGGAGAGAAAGCAGCCATCGGCGTCATCTATTCCGGGGAAGCCACCATCTGCAAGCAGGAAAATGAAAACCTCCAGTACGTGGTCCCGGAGGAGGGCTCCAACGTCTGGCTGGACTGCTGGGTCATCCCCACCACCTGCAAGAATAAGGAGAACGCGGAGAAATGGATCGATTTCCTCTGTCGTCCGGACATTGCGCTGAAAAACTTTGAATACATCTATTATTCCATCCCCAACTCCGCCGCCATTGAGATGATCGAGGATGAGGATATCCTGAACAACGAAGCGCTGTTTCCCGGCAATGACGTGCTGTCACGGTGCGAAACCTTCCATTATCTGGGCGAAGAAGCCGAAGAAAAATACAACAATCTGTGGAAGCAGGTGCTGTCTGAATAGACCGCTGTTTTCTGCGGGCAGTACGCTGCCGCGGACGGACAATCCCGTCTGCGGCAGCGTATTTTTCTTTCTGATTCGGACATACTACCTTCCGAGGTGATATTTTGGAAAAACTGTCAGAAACTTACGAAGAAAATGTATCCGCTCTGCGGCGGATTTTGAATTCCGACCGGAATTTTGATATACTGGAAAAGCATCTGCTCATTGCCGGCCATGCCGCCAGCCTGTTTTTCATCGACGGACTGGTCAAAGACGATATTCTGGAAAAGCTGCTGGAATATTTCTACAGTCTGAAACCGGAGGATCTTTTGGACACTCCGGAACAGTTCCAGATGCAGCATCTCCCTTATATAGAAACCGAGGTTCTGACCGGCATGGAAGACGTGCTGAAAAACCTGCTCTCCGGCGTTCCCTGCCTCTTCGTAAACGGGATGCCGGACTGCCTTGCCATCGACTGCAGGACGTACCCTGCCCGCAGCGTAGAGGAACCCCTGAAAGACCGGACCCTTCGGGGCTCCAGAGACGGTTTTGTGGAAACCGTAGTCTTCAATACCGCCCTGATCCGGCGCCGGATCCGCTCTCCGAAACTCTGTATGGAGATGCAGACGGCCGGCAGGAGCACGCGCACCGATATCGTCCTCTGTTATATGGAAGACCGGGTGGACCAGGACTGTCTCCGGAAATTAAAGGATCGGATCGCTTCTCTCTCCGTGGATGCCCTGTCCATGAATCAGGAAAGCCTGGCAGAACTGCTTCTGCCAGGCCACTGGTTCAACCCTTTTCCCAAATACCATCTGACGGAACGGCCGGATTCCGCTGCCGCCTCCCTTCTGGAAGGAAATATCGTACTTCTGGTGGACAATTCCCCCTCTGCGGTCATACTGCCCACCAGCCTCTTCGCCATCATGGAAGAAGCCAACGACTACTATTTTCCTCCAGTCACCGGCACTTATCTGCGGCTGTCCAGATTTCTGATCATGATCGTATCGCTGGTGCTCACGCCCCTGTTCCTTCTGCTCATGCAGCACCCGGCATGGATTCCGGAGGGCTTTCAGTTCATCCGGATTCAGGACACCGTCAACATTCCTCTGATCTGGCAGTTCCTTCTGCTGGAACTTGCCATTGACGGACTCCGGCTGGCCGCAATCCATACGCCGGATATGTTAAGCACTCCTCTTTCCGTCATCGCCGGCCTGGTCATCGGAGAATTCGCCGTGAATTCCGGCTGGTTCAATGCCGAAGTAATGCTCTACATGGCATTTGTGACCATCGCCAACTACTCCCAGTCCAACGTAGAACTGAACTATGCGGTCAAGTTCATGCGTATCCTGCTCCTGCTTCTGACCTGCTGGCTCGGACTCGTCGGATTCCTCATCGGAATTGCAGTCGTATGCGCATGTCTGCTCGGATGCCGGACCTTTGCCGGGCACGGCTATCTGTATCCCCTGATCCCGTTTCACTGGGAGACGCTGAAACGCCAGCTGTTCCGGGTCAGGTCCCGCCGCTGAGATCCTTCCTGGCTGCATTTCAGGGCATCTCTTGTTATAGAAAACGCTCCACGATCTCGGCAATCGCCGAATGGTTGTTATCCCGTTCCGTCACATAATCCGCTGCCTCCTTCACTTCCTCCAGCGCATTGGCAACCGCACAGCCTGTACCGGCAGCCCGGATCATGGAGATGTCGTTGCATTCGTCGCCCGCCGCGATCGTCTGGCTGACCGGAATGTCCATCAGTTCACAGAACCGCAGAAGCGCCGCGCCCTTGTTGACTCCTTCCGAGACAATCTCCAGATATTCCCGGCAGCTGTAATACATGTCCACCTTTCCCTCTGCCCAAGAACCACGCCCTTCCTTAAAGGCCTGCAGCCGGTCCCAGCTTCGGATATCCACAGCCAGCATTTTATAAGGCGGGAACATAAGCGCCTGCTTCAGATCCGGTACGAGCTTTGCCGACATGCCGGTCCTCTTCAGATAAAACTCCAGATTCTCGTCCTCTGTTTCCGTAAGAACCTTATCTTCTATATACGTATGCAGATAGATGTGCTCCCGTCTCGCCGCATCCACCAGCTCCCTTACATATTCCATCGGGATCGTCCTGGAATACAGAAGCTTCCCGGTTTCGCAGTCCAGGATCGCCGCACCGTTGAAAACGATCATGTAACGGCACCCGATCTGCTCCAGGCTGTATTTCTGCCGAAGGGCCCCGGCGCTGGCCTGCGTCCGCCCCGTGGCGATTACAATTTCATGCCCTGCTTCATAAGCCCGCCGAAGCGCGCTTCGGTTCTCTTCTGATATCCGTTTTTCATCATCCAGCGTCGTCGCATCCATATCCAAAAACAGTACTTTTTTATCCTTCATCTTCTGGTTCCTCTATGGGTTCCGCCGGGATGAATACCCGGTCGTGAATCATATCCTCCTGTGATTTATTCAGGTTTACCGCATATTCCATGAAATATTCCTGGGCGCACAGAGCCGGCTTGCCGCGCCGGTCCACTTTTTCATAAGTACCGTCCGGCTGCTTGATCTGCGCCTTCATCGTATCCTGAAGCTGAATTTTCAGCACATGCATCACTTCTTTTTTCAGCTGTTCATTCTCGATGGGAAAGAGAATCTCCACGCGCCGGTCCAGATTCCGCGGCATCCAGTCCGCACTGGCCAAATAGACCTCCTCCTGTCCGCCGTTCAGGAAATAATAGATCCGGCTGTGCTCCAGAAAGCTGCCCACGATGGAACGGACGCTGATGTTATCGCTGATCCCCGGAATTCCCACCTTCAGGCAGCAGATTCCCCGGACGATCAGTTCGATCTTCACGCCTGCCGCGCTGGCTTCGTACAGCGCCGCAATCAGCCCCGGATCGCAGAGGGAATTCATTTTCGCCACAATGTGCGCCGGTTCTCCGCTGTGCGCATAGGAGGTCTCTCTCTGAATCATGGTCAGGAAACGGTCCCTGAGCCACAGGGGAGCCAGTGACAGCTTGTTCCAGTTGGCCGGCTCCGAATAGCCGGACAGCATGTTAAAGACCGCCGTCGCATCCTCTCCGATGGGTTCCGAGCAGGTCAGAAGCCCCATATCCGTATAAAGCTTCGCCGTGGAGTCATTATAGTTTCCGGTTCCCAGATGGACGTATCTCCGGATGCCGTCCTCCTCACGCCGTACCACCAGCGTGATCTTGCTGTGGGTCTTCAGGCCCACCAGGCCGTAGATCACATGGCAGCCCGCCCGCTCCAGCATCTTCGCCCACGCAATGTTATGCTCCTCATCAAACCGTGCCTTCAGCTCCACCAGCACGGAAACCTGCTTGCCGTTTTCCGCCGCCTGCGCAAGCGCCGCGATGATCGGCGAATTGCCGCTGACCCGGTACAGCGTCTGCTTAATGGCAAGTACCTGGGGATCTCTTGACGCTTTTTTTACAAAATCCACCACCGGATCGAAGGTCTGATAGGGGTGGTGCAGCAGGATATCGTGGTTCCGGATCTCCTCAAAAATATCCTCTTTTCCCGTCAGCTCGGGAACCGGCTGCGGCCGGTAGGTGGGCTCTTTGTATGCGTCAAAGCCTTCCAGCCCGTACATTTTCATCAAAAAGGTCAGATCCAGCGGTCCCGACGTCCGATAAATAGCGTCTTCCTTGATCTCAAATTCCCGCTTCAGGATTTTCAGAAGCCGTTTATCCATTTTTTCATCCACTTCCAGTCGAATGACCTCGCCCCACTGACGTTTCTTCAGCTGCTTCTGGATCTCCTTGAGCAGGTCGGACGCCTCGTCCTCGTCGATGGTCAGATCTGCGTTTCTCATAATCCGGTACGGATGGACGCAGAGCACGTCGTAGCTTAAAAACAGCTGGGACATGTTGCGGGCGATCATCTCTTCCAGAAGGATGACGGACCGCACTCCTTTCTCCACCGCCGGAATCTCCATGATTCTGGGAAGGACCGCCGGCACCTGCACCGTGGCAAATTCCGGCTCCGCGTCCTCTTCGTTCTTTTTCTTCAGCAGCGCTCCCAGGTTCAGCGTCTTGTTCACGATCAGCGGAAACGGTCGGGAAGAATCCACCGCCATGGGAGTCAGCACCGGATAGATATTTTCCACAAAATACTGATCCACATATCTGGCCTGCTCCTGATTCAGCTCCTCATGGTCCGTGATGACCTGCAGTCCGCTGTTCCGAAGTCCCGGCTGCAGCGACCGCTGCCAGGTGGAATACTGGGAGCTGACAAAGGCGTGCACCCGGTCGTGGATCTCGTTCAGCTGCTGCTGGGGCGTCATACCGGAAAAATCCTTTTTGGAATATTCCGCGTTGACCATGTCCTTCAGTGAAGCCACCCGCACCATGAAAAACTCATCCAGGTTGGAGGCCGTGATGCTCAGAAATTTCAATCGTTCGAACAGCGGGTTCCCTTTGTCCCTTGCTTCCCCCAGAATCCTTTCATCAAATCCCAGCCAGCTCAGCTCCCGGTTCTCAAAATACTCCGATTTCATATATTCTTTCTTCATACCGCTCTCTCCTAACCAAGTTTCTTCGCCTTCAGCACGGGCTTTAAGCTGTATACCTCTTCAAACAGTTCCGCCTTTTCCTGGAACAGCGCCTGCTCCAGAGTCAGATCCTCCGTCGTATCCACCAGAATCTGCATGACATGATTGTCTTTCACATTCACTTTGATCTCACGGATCTTCTGCTTATGGCTGCGGTCCAGCGCATTGGCCAGGCGCAGGATCGCCGTCAGTTTTATAATCGTCATATACTCGGTACGTTCCAGAAGGGAACTGATGGCAAGTTCTTCAAAGGGCATCACATTCCCGCTGTTGAAACGGATGATATTTGCAAGGATCTCCCGCTCCATGTGGGACAGGCCGATGATTTCCGTGGCCATGATGATATTGTAGGAGCATTCCGCCGACTGCGACATGTTGATATACTTTCCGCAGTCGTGAAGAAGCACTGAGATCTGCAGCAGCAGGCGCTCCCGCTTTCCCAGTCCATGGACGGCTTTCGTCTTATCGTAAATCGTAAGCGCCATCCGCTCCATCACCTGTGTATGGTTCCGGTTGGTATGATAACGTTTGGCGATATTCCTTGCTGCCTCTATAATATCGTTCTCAAAATTGTGCTTCGGCCTCAGGATCTTCCTGCGCTCCGCATAGTCAAACGCAAGGCCGTCGCCCAGATCCATCCCCAGAATGACCACATTCTCAGCCCCGGTCTCTTCCAGAAGCCTCTTGTAGATGACCAGCGTCGGAAGCAGAAGCGTACTGTTCTCCGTGGAGATCCCAAGCTCGGCAGCCATAGCCAGCTGCCCTTTCTGAATAAATTCATCATAAAAGGTGATAAACTCATCCCTCGTAATCTGATTGACCTCCCGGTCCTTGTGGATGTATTTGTCAATATACTGAATATAGCTGCCCACCAGAAGCATATACCGGATGTTTCGGTCTTTCAGATACAGCTTTCGGTACGTCCGCATCTCGTTGTTCAGAAGTTCTTCAATCACGCCTGCATAACGAATCGTCCGTTCCGCCACATCTGCCAGCCGTTCCCGGAGACGGAGCGTGCCCAGACGGATATTCTGCGTCGTCACCAGATTGTCCTTGTCATACAGTGACAGCTGGATACTGCCGCCGCCCACGTCCACAATCGCCGTCCCTTTTTCAATGATCTCCTGAAACCGGTCAGAATTGAAGGCAATGGATTTATAGCCCAGGAAACGCTGTTCCGAATTGCTCAGCACTTCCAGTTTAATCCCGGTCTTCAGGCGGATACGGTCCAGGAGGACCAGATTATTTTTGGATTCCCGGACTGCGCTGGTGGCGCAGGCACGGTAATCCTCCACGCCGAATTCCTTCATGATTCTCTGAAAATCCAGAAACACCCGGCAGAGTTCATCCACCATCTCCATTCCGATCCTGCCGGTGGCATAGGTATCTTTTCCCAGTTCCATACGGTGTCTGACATGGTTCACCACACGGATCCCCTTTCTTGTGGAAAGTTCGTAAATCTTCAGATTCACCTCATAACTTCCCACATCGATCGCTGCAAACATTGTGCACGCCATGGTATCTCCCTCCAACTATTACTGTTTTCCGGTGCTTCCAAACCCGCCCCGGTCTTCTGCCGTCAGTCTGTCTGTCTCCTCAAACCGAATCTCCGGCTGATGCTCCATGATCCGGAACTGGCAGATGCGGTCGTTCACATGGATAACCGTGTCGCGCATGGCCAGAGCCGGAAAAAACCACTGGTCATGATCTCCGCAGTAAGTCTCATCGATCAGCCCGCAGCTGTTCGTCTGGATGATTCCGAAATTTTTGTAGGTACTGCTCCTGGGGATCACATGCGCCTCATATCCTCTGGGAAGCTCCATGGCAACGCCCAGCGGAATCAGCGCCGACTCTCCTTTTTTCAACCGGATTTCCTCTGCCGCCCGCAGATCGATCCAGTCTGATTTTCCTGCAATATATGCAAGACGTTCTATGTCCTCTGAGAAATATTTTATCTTGATCGTCTCCATTTTATGTCCTCTTCTGTTTTCTTTTCTCTTATGCGTACAATACGGTCTTTCCCAGCTGCAGCGTCATCTGGACGTCGATCACTCTCTGGTTGGAACTTCCTTTCCACGGAAGATTGTTGTCCTTCAGCTCTTCCACAAATCTTCCGTCCACCACCACATCCACATACGGAATCAGCTCCAGATGGCAGATCTCCTCCCACAGATACCCGGTATAGAGCCAGATCGTTTTCCGGGGATACCGCTCCCGAACCTCCTGGATCAGCGCGGTAAGCTCCTCCCGGTTATCCGGGTAAAGCGGGTCCCCGCCGCTGAACGTCAATCCGCTGATATATTCCTTCTCCAGTTCCTCCCAGATCTCCTGACGGGCAGCTTCGTCAAAAGGCAGCCCGCCCTCCGGGTCCCATGTAATGGGGTTCTGACAGTTTCTGCAGTGATGCGCGCACCCGGCTGTCCAGAGCACCACCCTGAGTCCGTCACCATTCAGCATATCTTCCTTTGTAATATTGTGATACCTCATACTGTCCGCCCGGCCTTTCAGATCTGATAATTTTCCAGGATACACCTGCGAAGAAGCGTCAGTGCATTGACGGTAGCCAGCTCCCGGATCATCCTGCGGTCTCCGCTGAAATGGAATTCCTCCACTTCGATCTTCCCCTTTACGTTGCACCCGATATAAACCAGCCCCACCGGCTGGTCTTCCGCTCCTGTTTCAGGCCCTGCGTAACCGGTTACGCTGATGCATACATCTGCATCCGTAAGCGCCGCGCCGCCTCTTGCCATCTCCCACGCCGTCTGGTCGCTGACCGCGGAATATTTTTTCAGCGTCATTTTCTTGACGCCGATCAGTTTCCTTTTCGCCTTGTTGGAATAAGTGACAAAGCCCTGTTTGAACACCTCGGAAACACCCGCCACGTCGGTAAGCCTGGCGCTCACCATGCCCCCTGTACAGGACTCCACCGTTGTGATCGTCATCTTCTGTTCTTTTAGAAGCTCAACGATCGTCTCTGCCAGAGTCACCTTTGCGCTGGTTGTAAAAATATGGCTCCCCAAACGGATTTTCAGATCCCGTACAACGCTTTTTACACGCTGCTTCGCTTCTTCCTCCTGCTCGGACTTTGCGGAAATACGGATGTCCACTTCTCCCGGAGTGGTAAAAAACGTAAAGACCACCTTTTCCTGTTCCGTCAGAAGATCATGGATCTTCCCCCGCACTTCGGTCTCCTCCATCCCGCATATTTTTACTGTCTTCTCATACGAATAACTCTGCATTTCATTTTCCATGGTCAAATATTTCCCTCCAGAATCACATGTTTATTTTTTATGAGATAATCAATCAGCGATACCACCGTCAAAATCAGCGAGATCCAGACCAGAATCTGCCCGATCAGGTCAAAGACGCCGCCCAGATCCAGAATCAGCACGATAATCATGAGCATCTGAAACGTAGTCTTGAATTTTCCCCAGTAGCTGGCTGCGATTACGACACCGTTGTCGGAAGCCACCAGTCGGAAACCGCTGATGATAAATTCTCTGCTGATAATCACGATAACCATCCAGGCAGGCAGAAGCCTCTCCGATACAAGGCAGATCAGCGCCGCGCACACCAGAAGCTTATCCGCCAGCGGATCCATAAATTTTCCAAAATTCGTCACCAGATTGTATTTTCTCGCGATCTGCCCGTCCAGAAGATCGGTCAGGCTTGCTGCTATAAAAATCAGCACCGCAAGGTACCTGCTGTACCCCGGAACCAGATCCACCAGTGTAAACAGTACAAAAAACGGGATCAGGAGCACTCTTAAGACCGTCAGTTTATTTGGTAAATTCATCTGCAATCTCTCCTATCAAATCATATTCATCCGCGCCGGTGACCTTCACTTTGACAAAGTCTCCGGACATCAGCTCCTCCATGGTCTGGATAAAGAGATATCCGTCCACTCCCGGAGCATCCTTATAGGTTCTGGCCACATATGCGTATTCATCCGCGACCTTTCCTTCCACCATGCACCAGAGTTCCTTCCCGACCATCTCTTCCGCTTTTTCAAACGAGATCTCCTGCTGAAGCTCCATCAGCCCGTCCCTGCGCGCCTCCTTCACTTCCTCCGGCACCTGGTCTTCCATGTCCGCTGCCGGCGTCCCTTCTTCCGGAGAATAGGCAAACACGCCCAGCCGGTCAAACTCCATCTCATCCACAAAGTCCATCAGTTCTTCATATTCTGCCTCAGTCTCGCCCGGAAACCCGCTGATCAGGGTTGTCCGAAGACAGATATCCGGTATCTCTTCCCGCAGCTTCCTGATCCTGTCTGCAAGGTCTTCCCTGGTCGTCCGCCTCCCCATTCTCTTCAGAATCCGGTCCGACGCATGCTGAATGGGAAGATCCAGATAATGGCAGATCTTCGGTTCCTCCCGGATCGTCCGGATCAGTTCCTCATAAATCTCCTCCGGATAGCAGTACTGGACCCGGATCCAGCGGAGCCCCCGTATCCCGCAGAGCTTCCGCAAAAGTTCATGAAGGCGCTTTTCTCCATAGAGATCCGTCCCGTACATGGTGGTTTCCTGCGCCACCAGAATCAGTTCTTTCACGCCCTGTTCCGCCAGTTCTTCCGCCTCCTTCAGAAGCCGCTCCATCGGAACGCTGCGGTAGCTTCCACGAAGCTTCGGAATGATGCAGTAGGTACAGTGCTTGTCACAGCCCTCTGCAATCTTCAGATGCGCATAATGCCCTCCTGTGGTAAGAAGGCGCTTTGCCCCGGTCAGCACCAGCCGGTCCGTACCACCCCACAGAAGTTCCCGCTTTCCGGCGACCGCCTGTTCCACCGCCTGCACGATCCCGTCATAGGAAGCTGTCCCAAGGACCGCGTCCACCTCCGGAATCTCATCGATGATCTCCTGACGATACCGCTCCGCCAGGCAGCCGGTGACCACCAGCGCTTTCAGACTGCCTTCCTTCTTGTATTCCGCCATCTCAAGGATCGTATTGACGCTCTCCTCCTTGGCATCTCCGATAAAACAGCAGGTATTGACGACAATCACATCCGCCTGCGTCTCATCATCCGTAAAATGGTATCCCTTTTCCGCGAGCAGTCCCAGCATGACTTCTGAATCCACCAGGTTCTTGTCGCATCCAAGCGATACAAACAGTATCTTCTTCATAGATGCTGCATTCTCCTTCTTGCCGCTTTGAACAGACGCGGCATGTTCAGTGCGCTTCTGCGCCTACATCTATTATAATACTGACCGGGCCGAAAAAGCAATGGCTATTGCGCCTTCCTTTCGCCTTTCCTCCCGCCCCGCCCGAAGAAAAGATACCATACGGCCGCCACACCGCCCAGCAGTCCATAAAACAGGCGCCGGTTCATAAAAAGCCGGAGCAGTGCGTTGGAGGTAAGCAGAAAACGCACCTCCGGAAGCTCCTGCCGGTTGCCGGCGGCGTCATATGCGGTCACTCCTATGGTCTGCCAGTGATCCGCACAGTCCAGGGACAGTGTGATTCTGCCGTCCGTCTGCAGTTCCCGGGCCTGATACGCCGCTGCCCTCTCTCCGTTTATGGTGATCTCGGCGCTTCCCATGCACATATTGTCCTGCAGGTCCAGCGTGATTTCCCGTTCGTTCCCTCTATAGATTCCGCCGTCCTCCAGCCCGGACAGCAGGATGGACGGGCTGGTCCGGTCCACCGCGAATTCCAGCTTTTTCCCTTTTGTGCGGTTGTCGGAAGCGTTTTCCGCCCGGTCTTCCGAATAGATGGTCAGAATATAATACCCCTCTTCCTGAAAATTACTCCGGTCAATGGTATAAGTATACTGTTTCCAGTCTTCCTCCGTCCCAGCCGCCTTTACGCGGTAGTCTCTTCCCTGCTCCAGCGTACGCAGCCTGCCGTTGAAACTGCAGGTGATCTCCTGAAACTCCAGCGTATCCACATTCACCTCCGTGACGACCAGATCCGGTCCCTGCCCGGTGTAATATTCTCCGTCGTTTCCTGCCAGCTCCCTGGCCTCGCCCTCCAGAAGATAGACCGAGCCGAACCGGTTCACCGAAAACATAACCGTTTCCTCACTGAGATTGCCCGCCTGATCCACAACCGACGCGTTCAGCCGGTACAGATCGTCCGTCTGCGGAGTATGTTCGAAATCATCCATTTGAAATTCTGCGCCGCCGCCAAATTCCGTTCCGGTTCCTGACAGTTCCACAGCCCCATGCAGGGCGCCTTCCAGAGAAACCGCCAAAGAACCCGGCACGTAATTGTCATCTCTGCACCGGACGGCAGGCGCTACAGTCCCCTGGTTGGCCGACTGATCTCTGACCCCCACAATCTCCAGCACCGGCGGCGTCCGGTCGATCACAAAAGGCTCCGCCCGGTAAGCCTCCATCTGATTGCCTGCCGGGTCCGTGCCGGAGATCTCCAGCCCATAAGCGCCGTCCGCCTCAAAGGCCAGCACCGCCGTATGGCGGTCCCCGTCCTCCGTCCAGCCGGACAGGGCCGGAACCGTTCCTCCTCCTGCCTCCGTAACCGTCACCTCCATCAGAGAAGCGTCAAAGTTGTGCTCACGCACGCTCACAACGGCGGTCCGCTTCTGCCCATAATGTGCAGGCGCGTCCCGCCGATTCAGATCCCACGCCACGGTGACCTCCGGACGGGTCCGGTCTATCGTAAATTCGTCGATCCGGTCATAGGCGGCTCTGTTGCCCGCCAGATCCATGGCTTCCAGCGTAAACGTGTAATCCCCGTCCTCCAGAAACACAATCTCGCAGCGGTGCAGCCGGTCGTCTCCCGCACCGGACGCGGTCCATTCGCCGATCACCGGCATGCTCCCCTCTGTACTGGTGATCTGAAATTCCATATCCGCCGGATCAAAATTGCGCTCACGGACCGTCACCGACGCCGTCCGGGGCTGATTGTAAAAGCGTCCCGCCTGAGGAGTGTCCCGGTCGTATTCCACCTGGACCACCGGGGCTGTGAGATCGATCCGGAAAGACTGCTCCGTCTGCCCGGTATGTCCCGCGTTGTCCTCATACCCCGCCTGAATCCATACCTCATCCCCGTGGTTGGAGGCCGCCTCCAGAATCAACTCCTCCGAGTGTTCACAGACGATCCCCTCCCATCGCTCTTCCTCCGGCGCCTCTTTGGCCTCTCCGGCGTAATCTTTCCGCACATCAATTCCGTTTCCTCCCCTGCAGAATACCGACCGCAGGCCGGAACCAGTATCCATAACCGAAAATCGAAACCGCACATCCGTATTATAATAATCGATTCCTCCCACCGTCCTGGACGGGTCCGTAAGCACACGGATCGCCGCCTCCCCCGACCGCTCATGCAGAGTTTCGCTCTCTATAATATACCCGTGCTGCAGGCTGGAGGCGTTGCCCGCCTGGTCGTACACCTCCACAGCCAGAGTCCCTTTAAAATCCTCCCCTCTCAATGGAAGCGACAGCCGGCAGCTTCCTTCCCGGGCCGGCGAAATCTCCTTTTGCCCCTCGGTCACCCTGCCGTCCTCCTCTGTGATCCGGTACACGACCAGACCGACCTTCGATACCGGGTCCACCGCGGACACGGTGATGTCCAGCTGCCTGTCCGCAAAAAGCCACGCCATATCCCGATACCGGATGACATCCAGAAATCCGCTGTCCTGTATCTCATAAGACAGCTCCGCCTCCGGCCCGCTCTGGTCCACAAGAAATTTCTCCGTACCGCACACCGTCCGGTTCCCGGCCAGATCCTCACATTCCACCGGAAGCTCATATATGGCATCGGTGGCCAGCGGAAGATACCACACGACGCCCTCGTCCGTCCGTCTGCCGCCGTCAATGCCTGCCAGAAAAAGCGCCGCGCTGTTTTCCTCCATGGGAGTCCCCGCATTATCGCACACCTGCATCTTCCGCAGCGCCTCCCGGATCTCATGATACCGAAGGTTGTTTCCTTCCACCTCGACCTTCAGGTACACCGGCTCCGTAAAACAGGGAGCGCCGTCCACTTCCGGCGCCTCCTCCGTACAGATCTCCTCCTGCGACTGATCCGTAAAGGAAATCCGGATATCCGGCGCCGTCCGGTCCAGCACCAGTACAACGCTTTCATACCGTCCCTCCTCCGATACCGGCACGTCCCATCGGCTCCCGTCCACGTTCCCCGCTTCCATGGGCGTTCCGTCCTCATCCTTATATTCCATCAAAATCTCATAGGAGTCCTCTTCCGTCAGGACGAAGCCGCCCTCATATCCGTCTTCCGTCCTCCTCCAGTCCACCTCCGGCGTAAAAGAACCCGCCTCCCGCCCGGTCACCGTCAGAACGAAGCCTTCCGGTTCCAAGGACTCTGTCCGGGTCCGGTCAGGTTCTTCCTCCTCCCTTGCTCTCTTCAGAGAAAAAAGGACCTGTATATCATCCCGGTAATATGCCCGGTAGCCGGTTCTGGGAACGGACATGACCACATCCCTGGCCGGATCGCCGGAAGCCTCCCACACCAGCCGCTCCGCCTGGCTGTATGTGAGCTCAAACCGCATCGGCTCCTTTTCCGGCTCCGTCGGTTCCGGATCAGGTTCTTCCGGCTCTGTTCCGGGCTCTGTCGGTTCCGGGGCGGGCGCCTCCGGCTCTTTTTCCGGCTCTTTTTCCGGCTCTGTCGGTTCCGGATCAGGTTCTTCCGGTTCTGCTCCGGGCTCTGTCGGTTCCGGGACGGGCGCCTCCGGTTCTTCCGTATTTTCTTCATATACCACAGGTTCTTCTTCCGCCCTGGCCGGAATCCCGCTTTTATGAAAGCTGCACAACAGCAGCGCCGCAGCCATCACCGCCGTTTTCCGCCGCTTCTTCCTGTTGTTTCCCCGATTCTTTTTCCTGACTCCGGCCCCGATTCCGGTCAGTACCCTGATGGCCGTCCCGATATCCAGACATACATAGATGATTATTGACGCCGTCAGGGATAAAAACATGCCTGCCAGGCAGGCAAGATACAGTTTATGATACAGTTCCATCCTCCTGCTCCTCCTTCCTTCCATAAGCTGACCACACGATCTTTTCCGCAAACTCCACATGGTCCAGAAGCGCGTCCAGCTCCTCCTCCGTTACCCTTCTGTTCCCCGGAACGCGGTCAAAGTCAGTTTCCAGGTGCTGCCGGACCTTCGCCAGCTCCCTGAGCATCTCCTCTCTCTCCACCCCGTCCGCCTGAAATTCCGCGGTCCGTGAAACGATCTGGTTCACCAGTTCTTCGTACACCACAAGCGCCGTCCGTTCATTGTCCAGCTCCACCAGATTCCCCGCCGTAAACCCGGTCAGGTCCTCCCAGTAATCCCGGCAGCTGACATAGATATCTCCGGCCTCGTCCACGATCCCCACCTGGGAATAATAACCGGCGATCCTGCCAAGCCTTCTGGCCCTCTCCACCTGGCTCTGCTCCAGATCCCCGGACGCCGCCGCAATCTCCAGATAGCCCTTTGCATTTTTCTTGTTGGATTTCTCTTCAAATTTATAATAATATGCGATCCCGGCCGCATAGGCAAATTCGGCGTAGCCCTTTTCGTTGGTCCGAAAGACGCTTTCATTGGTCTGCCTGCCGTCTCCATAATCGATCAGCACCAGACGGAGCTGCCTGCTCTCCTCCGCCGTCAGCACATGGTCATCCAGAAACGCATCCTCCAGAAGCGCCAGATAGGCATCCTCCCGATACGGGTCCAGGCTCACGGCCTTCCGATAGTTCTCGATCTCGCTTTCCCGGTCCGTGGAATTCCGGGCCGCCAGAAGGCAGGTCTCATAATCATGTTCTCTTATGTAAATCTCCTGTTCCCGGAAGGCCGCCGCCCCGATTCCGAGCGCAAAAGTGAACACTGCCGGCACCAGGAAGGAAAAAAGCCGAATCTTCTGCTTTCCCCGATAGGCCTCGTCCAGCTCCCAGTAATGCGCCAGCGCATAGGACAGTTCCTCGCAGGACTGATACCGGTCCTCCTTCTTCACCTGGGTGCATTTGCGGATGATCGCATCCAGACCGGGCGAAAAGGCGTCGCTGATCCGGCAGATGGGACGCAGCGCGTGAGGGCTCTCCCCGGTCAGCAGCTGAAACAGCATGACTCCCAGAGAATAGATATCCGTCCTGGCGTCGCTCTGTCCGGTTCTGTCATACTGTTCCGGCGCCGCATATCCCTTTGTCCCAAGGGAAATGGTATCCTTCATATTCTGCGGTTTATACTCTCTTGCGGCCCCAAGATCGATCAGCATCACATTCCCGTCCGGTTTCAGCATCACATTCGCCGGCTTCATATCCCGGTAGATGATCGCCGGCTCTCTTGTATGCAGGTAGGACAGGACGTCGCACAGCTGCCCCGCCCACCGGATCACCTGATCCTGGGGCCTGGCGCCATGCTCCGCCAGAATACTCTGAAGAGAACGCCCTTCAATATAATCCATCACGATCAGAAGCGAATCGCCCTGCTCGATTACGTCGATCACACCCGGCAGATGGGGATGCCGCAGCTTTTTCATCATCTCCATCTCTTTTCTGTCCATCCGGTAATCGTCCTTCGGCACTTCCTTGATCGCCCACTGCCGGTTTACCCGCTCGTTCATGGCCAGATAGACGACGCTCATGCCCCCTCTCCCAAGCACATTCAGTATCTTGTATTTTCCGTCAATGACAGTTCCTGTCTCCAGCATTTTGTCCCTTCCTTTCTTCATCCGGCCATCACCGCCGCAAGCGTGCCCGCCAGGAGAAACGGCGCCAGCGGTATCCCGTCTTCCGGCTCCAGTTTTTTCAAAAGGAGCAGGACCGTACACGCTCCGGCGGCCAGAACGCAGGACATGGCTGCCGCTCTCACCACCAGTTTCCCTCCCACATGGAACCCCACGATCCCCAGAAGCTTCACGTCTCCGGCGCCGATCCCCCCGCCGGACAGCAGCCGGACGAAAAACAGCAGCCCGGCGCCGGCCAGAAGCCCTCCGCAGGACCAAAACAGCGGCCGCAGGCCTCCCGCCGCCAGACAGTCCCAAAGCCGCAGGGCCGCTTCCGCTGCCAGAAACTGCGCCAGCAGGCGGTTGGGGATTCTCCTGTACCGCAGATCCTCCCACGCGCTCCAAGACAGATACCATAAAAATACCGGCCATCTGATCATAGTTCTCATTCACTTTTCCTGGAAATATTCAGGCGAACGCCTTGATTTTTTTGTATGAATCCATCATACTATAAGTTTCATGATTTTGCAACAAAAAAATACCGGATCCGCATGATTTCATGCAGATCCGGATCGTTATGACTCTTCCATGGACAGAAGGATCCTGTCGTTATCCAGTTCCTTTCCCGCCCCTTTTCGGAACCGCAGGAGCAGATCGGACACCGTCATGCCCGCCCGTTCTTCTCCCTGTACGTCCAGAATGATCTTTCCGTCGTCCATCATCAGCGTCCGGTTGCCGAGCTCCAGCGCCTGATGCATGTTGTGCGTCACCATCAGGCAGGTAGTATGGTTTTTCTCTATGATCTTCCTGGTCAGCGAAAGGACCTTGTCCGCCGTACCCGGATCCAGAGCCGCCGTATGCTCATCCAGCAGCAGAAGCTGCGGGGGCACCATCGTGGCCATCAGCAGGGTCAGCGCCTGTCTCTGTCCGCCGGACAGCAGCCCCACCGACTGTTTCATCCGGTCTTCCAACCCCATGTCCAGCAGGGAGAGCTGTTCCCTGAAAAATTCCTTGTCCTTTCCGGAGATCCTGCTGAACGGAATGCTTCCATGGGAAGCTCTCAGAAACGCCAGCGCCAGATTTTCCTCTATGGTCATATGCGGAGCCGTCCCCTTCAGCGGGTCCTGAAACAGGCGCCCGATGACCCGGCTTCTTCTGTATTCCTTCACAAACGTGATGTTCTGTCCGTTCAGACGGATGGAGCCGTCGTCCACATAGAAGCTTCCCGCGATGGCGTTCAGCATCGTCGATTTTCCCGCCCCGTTGGAGCCGATGATCGTAGCGAAATCTCCCGGCTTCAGATGCAGGGACAGATCCTGAATCGCATGCTTTTCATTGACCGTGCCTGGATTAAAGGTTTTACTGATATGTTCCAGCCGTAACAAGCTATCGTCCCCCTTTCTGCATGGAATCCATCTTCCGCTTCTGGAACGCGCCCCATTCCTTCAGCGTGGGAGAAGCGATGGCAAGCGCCACCACCACCGCCGTCACCAGCTTCAGACATTCGATGGGAACGACGGACGTCTTCAGTATGACCGCATACAGGAACCGGTACACAATGCTCCCTGCCACGGCCGCCGCCACGTTGCGCCCTACGGAACGTCTGCTGAAGACGGTCTCGCCGATGATCAGGCAGGCAAGGCCGATGACGACGATTCCCGTCCCGCTGTTGATGTCCGCGGACTTCTGATACTGCCCCGCCACTGCGCCGGACAGGGCGGTCAGCGCATTGGCAACGCACAGGCCCACCGTAACTGTAAACGCCGGATTGATGGAAGACGCGCTTACCATATCCCTGTTGTCGCCGGTGGCGCGGATACTTAAGCCCAGCCTGGTTCCCAGAAACCACACGAGAAAAACCGCCGCCGCCATGGTGATGCCCGCTGCCAGAATCAGCTTATACCAGCTTCCCCCCACGCCGGTATCCTTCAGCATGGTAAACAGCGTCTCCTGTTTTAACAGGCTCACGTTGGAACTCCAGCCCATGACCATCAGATTCACCGTATAAAGGCCCGTATTGGTAACGATGCCCGCCAGAATCGACGGCACTCCCAGCCTCGTCTGGAGAAAGGCCGTCACACAGCCCGCGCAGGCGCCCGCCGCCATGGCCGCCAGAACGGCGAGAAACGGATGTCCGGCCGCCGCCACCGTGACCGACACCGCCGCCCCCAGCACAAAACCGCCGTCCGTCGTCAGATCCGCAATATCCAGGACCCGGTAGCTTAAGAAAAGCGCCATCGCCACCAGTGCGTAGATAAACCCAAGCTCCAGCGCTGTCTGGATCACATAAAGCATAACTGTCTCTTCCTTTCACAAAGGCTGCCGCGCTCCGCGGCAGCCGCATTTTCCTGTTACTCTTCCGTCGTCGTCACTTCCACGACCTCTCCCATGTCCGCGAACACGGAGGAATCCGTTCCCAGCACTTCCGCAGTCTCCGTATTGACCGTGATGATGCCGCCGTCCGTCAGATAGAAGTCTTCCAGCGCCTCCATTCCTTCCGTCAGCGCCCGGTAGGCCAGATCCGCCGTCTCGTGTCCCAGTTCCGTATAGTTCACGCCGCAGGTAGCGAAAGCGCCGTTGCGGACAAAAGAATCCGCACCTGTATAATGAGGAATGCCTGCTTCCGCCAGATCCTCATAGATCGCCAGCTCCGCGGCCATGATCACATTGTCCGTGGGAGTGAACACTGCATCCACGCCCTCGGAGATCAGCGTGCTGGCCGCCGTGATGACTTCATCATTGGTGTTGGCGGTCTTCTCCACATAAGCGATGCCTTTGCCGTCCAGATATTCCTTCGCTTCCGCAATGGGCTTCGTGGAATTATCCTCTGACAGGGAGTACAGAAGCCCCACCTTCTGCACATTCGGATTCTGAGCCAGCATCATGTCCATGATAAACGCCGTATTCAGCGCATCCGAGGTGCCGGTCACATAGTCGATCCCTGTCATATCCGCGCTCTCCGGGTCAGAGATCGCCGCAAACACCACCGGCGTTTTTGTCTCCTCCGCGCATGTCGCCATAACCTGCGCCGCCAGCGTCGCCACCGGAATGATCGCGTCCACACCGTCGGAAATCGCCTGCGTGCCGATCTGCGTCAGCACGGACTGGTCTCCCTGCCCGGAATGGACCTCGTAAGAAATGGAGATCCCCTGATCCGAAGCGATCTGATCCAGCTCCTCACAGACTGCGTCGGCGATCTCATCCAGCGACGCGTGATCCATCTGTTTTACGACTGCGATCCGATACGTGGTCTTTTCCGCGACCTCTGCAGGAGCCCCTGCCGCGTCCTGCGGCGTCCCTCCTCTGTTTTGTCCGCATCCCGCGGCCATCAGGGTTGTCATAACTGCTGCCAGTACTACACTTACTGCTCTTTTTTTCATGTTTCTTTCCCTCCAAAATCTGAACTGTTTTTAGATTAGAAATGAAGAAACCCTTCTTATGTTGAATGATCCGGGCAGGATTTTCCCTGCCGTCCGGGCAAATAAAAAACCGCCCCAGGTTTTTCGCCTGAGACGGTCATAATTCCCTTATGATCGCGGTACCACTCAACTTGACATACTGTCCACTCACAATGTACTATCATACATTCCTCATTGATAACGGGTTTGGTTCCCGGCAGTTCCTACTCTCTGCATTTCGGGCTGCCCTCGAAAGTCCATTCGGCCATCTACTCCGTACTGCAATCCCACCGCCTGCAGCTCTCTGTTCCTTCGTACGAAGGCCTACTCTTCTTTCTCATCGGTTTCTCTTATTTCTGTAATGTATTCTATGCCAGTTCTCCGAAAATGTCAATCCCTTTTTTATTTTTTCGGGATGCCCTTTTCGGCCGGCCCGCCTTCGTTCTGCTTTTCCACATACCGTTCATAGCAGAACCGGATGATATCCTTCCTGGTCACAATTCCGATAAAGATCTTCTTATCGTCGATCACCGGAACGAAATTCTGATTCATGGCCACCCGCACCAGATCCTCCATGGTTGCGTTCACGGACACAGGATGGAAATCCACCCGGCGCTCCACCGCCAGGATCGACACGTTCTCCGCCGAGCGAAGGTTCATATCATACCGCTTTTTCAGGATCCGCAGAATATCTCCCTCCGTGACGGTCCCGATATACCGTCCCTGCCGGTCAATCATCGGAATCGCCGTATAACCGCTCCGCTCCAGCTTCTCAATCCCCTGTCTGAGCGTCCAGTCGTCATGAAGATGGGCAACCTCGCTTTTCGGTGTCAAAAAAAACAATACGTTCATCTTATCCTCCACACACCTGTCATACCCGTTCTCTGACAGGCATCTACATCAATGGCGCCAGCACCCGCAGTATGGATGTCAGCATATTTCCGATCAGGCCCTGCCTGCAGTCTCCGGGACTCACCTGATGGCACCGGGGGAAGCATTCCTCCATATCCCGCTTCACATCCAGCACCGCCCGGCATCCGTAGAGAAAGGTACCGCATTCGAAATGCAGATACAGGCTTCTGAAATCCATATTGATCGTACCTACCGTAGCGATCCGGTCATCGCACACGTAGGATTTGGCATGTACAAATCCCGGAGTATATTCATAGATCTGCACCCCCGCTTTCAGAAGCGGCGGATAATAGGACTTCGCCATGAAAAATACCGTCGGCTTATCCGGAATCCCCGGCATCAGGATCCGCACGTCCACGCCTCTCTTCGCCGCCAGACAGAGCGCGTTTTCCATCTCGTCGCTGATCAGCAGATACGGCGTGGCAATGTATACATACTCTTTCGCCTGAGACAGGATATTGATGTACACATCCTCTCCCAGCTCCTCGTTATCCAGCGGCGTATCCGCATAGGGCACCACATAGCCGTCCCCCTCGAAGGGCTCCTTGTGCCACCTGTGGGGGCGGAAGACGTCATAGTCCAGATCCGGCACCCGGAAGGAATTCCATATCTCCAGAAACATCAGCGTAAAATTGAACACCGCGTCCCCGTGAAGGCGGACTCCTGTATCCTTCCAGTGTCCGAACCGGACCTTTTTATTAATATATTCATCCGCCAGATTGATGCCGCCGTTGTACGCCGTATGGCCGTCTATGACCATGATCTTCCGGTGGTCCCGGTTGTTCATGACCAGAGAAACCACCGGAATAAACCGGTTAAAAGCCAGGCACCTGATCCCTTTTTTCTCCATCTGCTCCGCATAGTGGAACGGAAGCAGCGATACGCAGCCCACATCGTCATAGATCAGCCGCACATCCACGCCTTCCTTGACCTTCTGCTCCAGAATTTCCAGAATCCAGTCCCACATCAGCCCTTCCTGAATGATGAAATATTCCAGAAAGATATAATGCTCCGCCTTTCTCAGATCCTCCAGCATGGCCGCGAACATCTCTTCCCCCAGAGGGTAATAGGTGACCTCCGTATTTTTCCACACCGGATAGGGACCGAATTCCCCGATATAGCGGATATTCCCCGCCGCGGACGGGTCCTGCGCCTGGATCTCCTTTAAGATCCACTGGTTCTGCGCCATGGCCCCGCCCATCTCCGCCTTGACCGCCGCCATCCGGACCGCCAGCCGCTTTCCCGGTTTTTTATTGCCGATGAGCAGATAGAGGATGCCGCCGAACAGCGGAACGCCCATGACCAGGATGATCCATGCGATCTTATACGAAGAATTCTCATCCTTCCGGATCAGATACAGAAGGATGCCCAAGCTGACCACCCGGAACAGTGCGTTGAGAAACACCGAATAACTGGTCAGCCTGCCCATGAACAGAACCCACCACAGGATCTGAAGCAGTATGGCGACGCCCACCAGCACCAGACGGCTTTTCAGTATTTTACCGATTCCTGTCATTTCCCCTCACCGCCAGTCGATTGATCTGGGTCGCCACATAGCCGGCTCCGTATCCATTGTCAATGTTGACGACCGTGATCCCGTTGGCGCAGGAATTGATCATGGTCAGGAGCGCGGACAGCCCCTGAAAGCTTGCCCCATATCCTACACTTGTAGGAACTGCAATGACCGGCACGTCCACCAGTCCGGCCACCACTCCCGGCAGCGCCCCTTCCATGCCGGCCACCGCGATGACGCAGTTCACCCCTTCAAATATGCTCAGATTCCGCAGAAGCCGATGAATCCCCGCCACGCCCACGTCAAAAAGCCGCGACACGTTCGTCCCGAAGAATTCCGCCACTCCCGCGGCCTCCTCCGCCACCGGAATATCCGCCGTCCCTCCGGTACAGACCGCAATCCTGCCGATCCTGTCCGGGATGGTAAATTCCGCCTTCAAAAGCCTTGCCACCGGTTCATAGGTAAATACCGGAACCTCCCGCATCACCGCCTCCGCCTGCTCCTTCGAAGCCCGCGTGCCCAGCACGTTGATCCCTTCCTCCGCCATGCGCCGGCAGATCCCCACCAGATGCTCCGTTTCTTTGCCCTGGCAGTAGATCACCTCTTCAAAGCCCTGCCGGACCCTTCTGTGATGGTCGATCTTCGCGTACCCCAGATCCTCATAGGGCAGCTTCTTCAGCATCTTCTCCGCTTCCTTCGTATCCAGCTCCCCGCTCCTTACCGCGGCGAGCACTGCGCTTACATCCATATCCCTTACTCCTTTGCACTTCTTACAGTATACAATTTTCTACCTGCATTTTCCATTAAAATTTTGTGAATTTTATAACAAATATTCTTTTCATGATAAATTTTGATAAGTTCAGACAAATCCACAGAAAAATCTATGTAATCTAAAAAAGAGCAAGGATGCCGCATGATACGGCATCCTCTTTTGTACGCTCTTATTTACCTGCCATCTGGCGCTCCTGCGCCTCGATCATCTTCTTCACCATATACCCGCCTACAGAACCGTTCTGCTTCGAGGTCAGGTCGCCGTTGTATCCGTCCGTCAGCGGCACGCCGATCTCGCTTGCCACCTCATACTTAAAACGCTCCAGGGCGCCCTTTGCTTCCGGTACTGCTGCTCTGTTTGTAGAATTAGACATAATAAACTCCTCCTTACTGCGAGGCAGCCTGTAACCTTTGCCGCTCCGCAATTTGTTGTTGTTTGTTACGACTATAGTATATGCATCCCGGACCCGAATACACTGTCAATTCCTTCATTTTCTGACAGATTTTTAACAGATGCCCGATCGTTCTACAGATTCAGGCTTTCTCCGCTTTTTTTCAAATACATATCCAGCCTCTCTGCCAGCATCCGGTATTCTCCGCGCTCCAGCCCCGGATCTTCCTTCAGAATCCGGCCCGCCGCTTCCCCGGCGGACTGCAGCACCTTCGCGTCCTGAAAGACGTCGCCCAGCCGGAATTCCAGAATCCCGCTCTGATGGATCCCGAACAGATCTCCCGGTCCCCGAAGCTTCAGATCCTCGCCGGCAATATAAAACCCGTCGTTGGACCGGTTCAGCACCTCCAGACGCTTTTTCGTCTCTTTTCCCTTTTTACCGCTCATAAAGATACAGTAGGACTGCGCCTTTCCGCGCCCCACACGGCCCCTCAGCTGATGCAGCTGCGCCAGTCCGAAGCGTTCCGCGTTTTCCACCATCATCACCGTGGCGTTGGGCACGTTGATACCCACCTCAATTACCGTCGTGGATACGAGGATACTGGTTTCCCCGGCCGCAAACCGCTCCATGATCTCATTCTTTTCCTTCGGCTTCATCTTCCCGTGCAGACAGGCGATCTGATGCCCCGGAAGGATCTTCTGAAGCTTTTTCGTATAATCCATGACATTTTCCAGCTCCAGTTCCTCACTCTCCTCCACCATGGGGCAGATGATGTACACCTGATGTCCCAGCGCCGTCTCTTTTTCCATAAAACGGTAAGCAGCCGGCCGGTACGACTCGTCTACCACACAGTTTTTAATGGGCAGCCGGTGAGCCGGAAGTTCATCTACCACGGAAATATCCAGATCCCCGTAGAGGATGATGGCAAGGGTCCTGGGAATCGGCGTGGCGCTCATGACCAGCACATGGGGATGCAGGCCTTTGTTCGCCAGCGTCTCCCTCTGACGCACGCCGAACCGGTGCTGTTCGTCCGTCACCACCAGCCCCAGCCGGCGGTACGCGATCTTTTCCTGTATGAGCGCGTGGGTCCCGATAACGATCTGCACAGTCCCGCAGGCAATGGCCTCCGCGGCACGCCGTTTTTCCGAAGCCTTCATGGAACCGGTCAGAAGCACGGCCTTCAGCGGGATCCCGTAGGTCTCCAAAAGTTCGCTGACCGACTGGAAATGCTGTTTTGCCAGTACCTCCGTAGGCACCATCAGGGCGCCCTGATACCCATTGCAGCCTGCGGTTACAAGAGCCAGAACTGCCAGTATGGTCTTGCCGGAGCCCACGTCTCCCTGCACCAGGCGATTCATGACATGATTGCCTGCCAGATCTCCCCGGATCTCCTTCCATACCCTTTTCTGGGCCCCTGTCAGCTCATAGGGAAGCTCTGCCATCAGCCTCTCCGCCTGTGCGGCCTCTGCCATCCGGGCTTCATTGGAAAGCGCTTCCTGGCTTTCTTTCAGCCGGCGTATCCCCAGAATAAAAAGGAGGAATTCGTCAAATACCAGACGGTCTCTCGCCGCCCGCATCTCCTCTTCATCCGCCGGAAAATGCACCTGGCGGACCGCCTGGCCCTCCGGCGCCAGATGATACCGGCATCGTACCTCCTCCGGCAGATACTCCTTGATCCGGATCTCTCCGCTCTCCAGTACCTGGCGGACTGCCTTTGTCACCATCTTCCCGGTCAGCCCGGCGGTCAGAGAATAGACAGGCTGCATCACATGAAGCAGCCTGTCGTATTCTCCCAATGTATAGTGTTCCGGCTGTTCCATCTGGTACCGGTTCCCTTTTTGACTGACAATTCCACGGAACACGTACTGCCCGCCTCTCTGAAAATAACTTCTCAAAAAAGGCATGTTAAACCAGACGCCCTCCATCTGTTCCTGTCCCACGCGGATCTGCGCTGTGAACACCTGGTATCTGGCGGACCGCTTTACCGCCGATACCGACAGGACCATTCCCTGAACCGCCTGTTTCCTTCCGTCCTCCAGCTGCGCCGGTTCCACCGGCTCTTCATACGTCTCGTAATTACGGGGATAATGCTCCAGCAGGTCCCCGACGGTATGGATCCCTGCCTTTGCAAACAGAACCGCTGTCTTTTCCCCGATTCCTTTCAATACTGTGATCGGATCTTCCGGCTTCATGGCCCTTTTTACTCCACGGAAATCACATAGTAGTAGATGGGCTGCCCGCCGTAGTGGACCTCCACCTCCGCATCCGGATATTTTTCCGCCAGCAGTTCTCCCAGAGCGTTGGCATCCTCTTCCGATACGTCCTCTCCATAGTAGATGCCGATGATCTCGGAATCCGCATCCACCATCTCTTCCATCATGGCAAGCGCCGTCTCCCGGATCTCTTTCCCCACGGCCAGGATTCCCGCGTCGCCGATGCCCATAATGTCTCCCAGATGGATCTCCTTGTCATCGATCTTCGTATCGCGGACCGCATAGGTCACCTGTCCGGTCTTCACATTCTGGATCTCCGCCTGCATCCGGCGTTCGTTCTCCCGGGGAGTCTCCTCCGGAATGTAATTGACCATGGCCGTAATTCCCTGAGGAACGGTCTTTGTGGGAATCACGATGACCCGTTTGTCAGAAGTCAGGAAGCTGGCCTGGTTGGCCGCCAGGATGATGTTCTTGTTGTTGGGCAGGATAAAGATGTTATCCGCGTTCACCTTTTCAATGGCTTCCAGCATATCCTCGGTGCTGGGATTCATGGTCTGTCCGCCCTCGATCAGATAATCGGCACCCAGCCCTTTGAAGATCTCGCCGATGCCTTCTCCGATGGACACGGAGATAAAGCCCATCTCCTTCCGGGGCTCTTCCTTTCTCGCTTTCTTCTGCGCTTCTTCCTTCTTTTTCTGCTCCTCCGCGATCCTGGAAGCGTCCTTGATCAGCTTCTCCTCGTGCTCCAGGCGCATGTTGTCAATCTTCATCCGTGACAGGGAACCATACGTAAGCGCCCTCTGGATCGCCAGACCCGGGTCGTTCGTATGTACGTGCACCTTGACGATGTCATCGTCGGACACGACTACGATGGAATCCCCGATGGACTCCAGAAACGCCTTGAATTCCTGCTCCGTATGCTCGTCATATGCCTTTTCCAGCATGATGATAAATTCGGTACAGTAGCCGAACCGGATCTCGGCCTCGGTCTGGGCGCTGATGCGCACCTGGCTCTCCTTTTTCGGCGCCTCAAAGGAATAATCCACTTCTTTCCCGAGCAGCGCGTCATAGCAGCCCTTCAGGACTTCCACAAGCCCCTGTCCGCCGGAGTCCACCACGCCGGCTTCCTTCAGCACCGGAAGCATGTCCGGCGTCCGGGCAAGCACCGCTTCCGCCTCCTCTATGACCAGCCGGCAGAACTCTTCCACGTCCTCCACCGTCTGCGCCAGCTCCGCGGCCTTCTGCGCCGCGCCTTTGGCAACGGTCAGGATCGTGCCCTCCTTGGGCTTCATAACCGCCTTGTAGGCCGTCTCCACCGCCTTCTGCATGGCGTTCGCCAGATCGATCACATCCAGCTCGTCCTGCTCCTTGATTCCCTTGGTAAACCCTCTGAGCAGCTGGGAAAGGATCACGCCCGAGTTTCCCCTTGCGCCGCGCAGAGAACCGGAAGAGATGCACTTGGCCAGCGACTCCATGGTCAGCTTCTCCAGACTGCCGACTTCAGCGGCAGCAGCCGTGATGGTCAGCGTCATATTCGTCCCCGTATCCCCGTCAGGAACCGGAAATACATTCAGTTCATTGATCCATTCTTTTTTCGCTTCCAGATTTTTGGCACCGCCCAGAAACATCTTTGCTACCATCCGGGCATCAATCGTCTTCATCACAATGCTGATCCTCCCTCGTTAATCAATCACTCTTACGCCTTCTACAAAGATGTCAATTTTTCCGATCTTCATACCTGTGAACGCCTCCACCCTGTATTTGACGGAATCTATCAGATTCTCGGAGACCACGGGAATATTGACCCCGTAGGCCACGATCATATGAAACGCCAGATAAATCACATTATCCTCGATCGCAACCTCAATTCCCCTTTTGATGCTGTCCTTTTTCAAAAGCTTCATCAGACCGTCGCGCATATCCAGCGTTGCCATGCCCACGATTCCGCTGCAGCCAATCGCAACCGAACCCGCATAAGCGGCGATCACATCCGCGTCAATGATAATGTTTCCAAGTTCCGTACTAATCTGTCCCTGCATATGAATACCTCCCGGTTCTACTTCCTTTATGAAACATCCGCAGTCTCATAACTCCACATAATTATTAACTATTATACCCGATATCCTGTAAAAATGAAATAAATTTTTGTTTTTTTCACTTTTCCGTTTTCTGTTTTCCCTTTTCCTGCATATACTGCACTAAGCAGTTGGCACGACAGCAGTCAGGACGGTTCTATGAAAAAAACAATCGGCATCATCCTGTTCTGGACCGGCACAGGGATCTTTATCACGCTGTTTCTGCCGGAAGACAGCCTGTTCCTTCGGATCTTCCTCTCCGCCATTCTCATTCTGTGCGGTTATCAGTGCTTTACGGGCTGCTGAGGCAGACACCGCATAAGAAAAGGGTTGTCAATCGACAACCCTTTCATGCGATCCTGTTAAACGACAGCCGATTAAGCTCTTTCCACTTTACCGGATTTCAAGCAAGAAGTGCATACATACATTTTCTTTGCTCCGCCGTTCACTTTTACCTTCACGGATTTCACATTGGATCTCCACATTTTGCTGGATTTTCTATGGGAATGACTCACATTGTTTCCAAAGTGAACACTCTTGTCACAAATTGCACATTTCGCCATCATTGCACCTCCCTTAGGCTTATTTGAGCCCGTGTGGACTCACAACTTCTGTTATTCTACCAGAATCTTTCAGGATTTGCAAGCAAAATTTTACTTTTTTTGATTTTATGAAGGCAGAATCTCCCCGTCACGTTTCCCCGAATACCTGCTTCTTCAGGCGAAGGCCCGTGGGGGTCACAGCGAGGCCCGCCTGCGACGTCTCCTTCAGAGAACATGGGAGCAGATCTCCCACCTGGCGCATGGCCGTCACGCACTCATCCACCGGGATCTTGCTCTCCACGCCTGCCAGCGCCATCTCCGCAGATGTGAACGCAATGGCAATGCCCGATACATTCCGCTTGATGCAGGGGATCTCCACCAGCCCCGCCACCGGGTCACACACCAGCCCCAACTGGTTTTTGATGGCTATGGCGCAGGCGTGCGCCGCCTGGGCCGGCGTCCCTCCTGACAGCTCCACCAGCGCTGCCGCCGCCATGGCGGAAGCGGAGCCGCACTCTGCCTGGCATCCGCCCTGCGCGCCCGCAATCGAGGCTTTCCGGGCGATCACCATACCGATGGCTCCCGCCGTAAAAAGCGCCATGACCGCGTCATGCTCCTCGCACCGGCCTTCCTCCAGCATGGAAACCACTGTGCCCGGAAGGATTCCGCAGGAACCGGCCGTGGGCGACGCCACGATCCTGCCCATAGCCGCGTTATACTCCGATACCGCCACCGCACGCGCCATGGCATGGTTTAAAAAGGTTCCCGTGATACCGCCTTTCGCGGCGTAAGCCTCGATCCTGGCCGCATCTCCGCCGGTCAGCCCGGACGTGGAGCGAAGGTCGGGGTTCTTCCCCTCCCGCACGGCCTCCTGCATCACATGCAGGCTGTCTCTCATCCGCTCATACAGCGTTTCCTTTGAAATCTCCATCTGTTCCGCCTGATCGGACAGTACCAGGGCGGATATGGGGATCTGTTGTTGTTCCGCGGCTTCACAGATTGCCGCGATCGAATCATATTCCAGCATACCAGCTGCTCCTTTCCTGTTCGGTTCCTAGATCGCACGGATCAGCACGACGTTGATGATGTTCGGCAGTATCCGCAGGCTCTGGATCAGGCTCTCTTCCACATCGCCGTCCACTTCTATGGTCATGACCGCCTCTCCGCCCTTTCTGGGACGGGTCAGACGGAAGTTGCCGATGTTTGTTCCTGAATAAGCCATGAAATTCGTAACGGCGGCAATGGTGCCCGGCTTGTCATAATGCAGTACCATCAAGGTGTTGTACTGTCCGGTAAAGGACACCTCCATGCCGTTGATCTCCGTGACCAGAATATTTCCGCCTCCGATGCTGGCGCCCTGTACCTCGCATTCCGCGCCGTTTTCGCCTTTTAGATGAATCCTTGCCGTATTGGGATGCGCGCCCGGAATGTCCTCCGTGGTGAACGCATACGCAAGCCCTTCCTCACCGGCCAGCGTCAGGGAACGGCGGATCCGCTCATCATCCGAGTGCATGCCCATAATGCCCGCGATCAGCGCTTTGTCCGTACCGTGTCCCCGGTAGGTCTGCGCAAAAGATCCCGAAAGCAGGATCTCGGCCTGCACCGCCCGCTCTCCCAGAATCTTCCATGCCACCCGTCCCAGACGCACCGCGCCTGCCGTATGGGAGCTGGAAGGCCCGATCATCACGGGGCCTATAATATCAAATACATTCATATGACTGTCCCCTGTCTCTTATTTTTTGATCCATTTTTCATAGATCGTATTGACAATGATACCGATGGCGTTGTCTCCGGATACGTTGCATGCGGTTCCGAAGGAATCCTGCGTGATGTACAGGGCCACCATGATCGCACAGATCGGCCCGTCCGGATTGCCCGCCTCCGCTCCGAAGACCATATACAGGAACGGCAGAGCGGTCATGATGGAGCCGCCCGGCGCACCGGGAGAAGCCACCATGGCAATTCCCAGAGTCATGATAAAGGGAACCACCGTCATCAGGCTGATGGGCAGCTGGTTCATCAGGCAGACCGCCGTAGCGCATGCCGTGATCGTAATCATGGAACCCGCCATATGTATATTGGCGCACAGAGGTACCACAAAGTTACGGATCTGCTCGGACACGCCGTCCTTTTCCGCACACTGCAGATTTACCGGGATCGTTGCGGCCGAAGACTGGGTTCCCAGCGCCGTGGTATAACCCGGAATCTGATTTTTGATCAGCGTCACCGGATTCTTCTTGCTGATGGTCCCGGCGATCGTAAACTGGATCACGATGCAGATCAGATGCATGAGGATCACCACCAGGAACACCTTCCAGAGGATGCTTAAGATCGCAAAAGTCTTGCCGGACTTCGTCATATCGGTAAATGTCCCGCAGATGTAAAGTGGCAGCAGCGGGATAATCACCGTATGCAGGACCTTATCGATGATTCCGGAGAAATCCTTCATGCCGTTATAGAGGCTGTTCCCGATCTCTTTGCCGCGCATGGTGGACAGGCAGAGTCCGAGGACAAAGGCAAGCGCCACCGCCGACAGGGTGTCCAGAAGCGGCTGGAGCTGGATGCCGAAGTAGGCGCTCAGGGAATTATCCGCCGTCGCGGCGATCTGCTCCATGGCCTCGGCGCTCATGAAACTCGGAAACAGGCCGCTGGCCACCAGATAGGAACAGGTGCCCGCGATCAGCGTGGAACCGTAGGCAAGGCAGACGGTGATCAGGAGCAGCTTTCCCGCTCCCTGGCTCAGGTCCGCGATTCCCATGGTCACATAGGCGACGATCATCAGCGGAATGACGAATTTCAAAAAGGTACTGAACAGGCTGGAGGCCGTGACGACCACCCGGCAGACGCTCTCCGGCAGGAACTGCCCGAACAGGATACCCAGAATAATTGCGATAATGAGTTTTGGCACAAGGCCCAGTTTTTTCTTTTCCATTTGTATTTCCTCCATAAATTTCCCAATTTAACAATATACGTTTCCCTGCAGGCTCCCTGCTACTGGTTCAGTATCTCGTCCACTGCCCGTTCCACCTCCGGATCCGAACCTTTTTTGGAGCCTCCGGATGTGAATTTATTAACAAAGTCCGGCACCATATCCAGAATCTTGGTTACGGCATCCTGGTTCTTTACATTGACCAGACGGATATCCCCGTCCTTGATGACCAGCACCGCGCTGGGTGAAATCTTCCCCCCAAGGCCGCCTGCGCCGTTGTTTTTGGCAGAGCCGCTGTTGGAAGAGCTGGCTCCCGCTCCCACGCCGAAAGTCACGTCCACCAGAGGCAGGATGATCGTATCGCCCACCGTAATGGCGTCCCCCACCACTGTCTTACTGGATATAAAATGATCCATGCCCTGAAACAGGGAAGACACCGTCGACTCGAAGCTGTTGTTGTTTTTCTCGCTCATATGAAAACCTCCTATAATTCCTGCCAGTGCTGATACATCCGGCGTATCTCTTTATGAAAATAAATCCTCCAAAGGACCCGGGCGATCACATAAAAACGCGCCTTCCCCCGGACCCGGATATCCACCTTTAAAATCTCCTGTTCAAAATCCGGTACGATCGCAAGCCCCTTCGGATACCACGCGCAGAACATCCCCGCCGCGCCCATGCACAGGCCCGTGGCGGCGGGATCCTCCAGTCCGAAGTCGATCTTCCCACGGATCTTCCTGGGCCTGAGCTTCTTCCACGCGTACTGCGCCTCTTTCCAGAGAGCCCCCCTGGCGCTCCTGTGCTCCTCCAGATTCCAGAATTCCAGAAGCCTGTCCTTCCGCTCCAGAAACCGTTTCCATGCGTCCCGCACGCCCCGGACCGCCTTTCCCACGCTCCGGAATGCGTCCCAAAGCTTCTGCATCCAGCGGCGCAGCCTGTCCAGAAAGGAGTTTCTTTTCCGCTCCGGCTCTTCCGGGCTTTCGTCCGGTTCCGGCTCTTCTTCCGGCCGGTCCGGGACTTCCGGGCTTTCGGCCAGTTTTGGCTCTTCCTCCGGCGCGTCCCGGTCTTCCGAACCTTCGCTCCGTTTCGGCTCTTCTTCCGGCCGGTCCGGGACTTCCGGGCTTTCGGCCCTGTCAGGGACCTCCGGTTCCGGCTCCCGCGGCGGCTCTTCCGGCGGAGCGGGCCTCCTTTTCTTCCGGGGCCTCCAGCGCCTCCACCATTTTTTCAGGAGCTTTGTCAGCCTCTGTCCCGCTCTCTTCCTCTTTTTCCCCGGCTCATCGTAATTCATCCACAGCGGAAATCCGAACAGGCGGATGAGAATCCTGGGCTCTCCGCCTGTCTCCTGGTCCTGCCGGAGCCGGAACGTAAGGATCCGGAAACACCAGGATGCGGACGCGGACACCTGGAACGCCTCTTCTCTCTGAATCCGTATCCGGTAGGACACCGCCACAAAAAATACCGCATACAGCGCCAGCAGAAAAAAACCAAGGATTACAAGAAGAATGATTCCCAATATTTTTAAAATTAACAATATGACATGCAGCATATGGATTCTTTTAATCCTCCACGAAATCCTCTGATTTAAAATAAGACCGGATATCAAATCCCCCCGTCTGCTGATAGACCTCCCATACGACCCGTTCCGCCAGGCGGAACGCTTCCATCCTGCCTTCCGCCACGCCGATCACATCCGTACACCAGACATCCGCAAAGCGGGCCTGCCTGAGCATCCCGTTATGAAAGATATCCAGAAGCCCTCCTTCTGCCAGAGCCGGCGTAATGTAATACACGCCTGCCATCCACTGGCCCGCCGCCGCCTTCCGTCGGATTTTCCGGATCTTCTGTTCTGCATTCGGACCCATATACAGATCCCGATACCATCTCATCTCTTATCCTGCCTCTTTTTTAAAAAGAGGCTGTCGTTGCCAACAACCTCTTCCTCATTTATGATTTCCCCAAAGATTACTCTTCTTCATCTCGATATATACATTGTATGCTCTTTCCAGAATCTGCTTCTCATTTGGAAATTTTAATAAATGATACGCCTCGTGAAATTTGTAATACCCGGAATCCATAAAATATTCTTCACGCTGTGGTTTGCTGTAATAACTGTCTGCAGTCATCAGATACCAGTAAACATCCTTTTCCACCACGTCCTCCGGAACTGAGAACGTATACTGGCTCTTTCCGACGTACTTTACAATTCTCGCATCAACACCTGTTTCCTCCCGGACCTCCCGGACCGCCGTCTGACGATGTTCCTCACCCGGTTCCACAGTTCCCTTCGGCAGCACCCAGCCCTCATACTTGTTCTTATAATTCTTGTACAGGAGCAGGACCTTCCCGCGAAATATCACCACACCGCCACAGCTCGTTGCTTCTATCACTGCAATTCCTCCTGTCGTTTGGTGTGCCTCATAGACTGGTTATAGTCTATCACCTTTTTGAGCAGTTGGCAAGGGCTGGGTTATGTGAAAATTTACAGCTTCAAAGCCGTCTCAAGGGTCCTGAACAGATTTTCCACGTCGATCGGTTTGGAGATGTGCCCGTTCATACCGCACCGCAGGCTCTCCCGTTTGTCCTCCTCAAAGGCGTTGGCGGTCATGGCAAGAATCGGTATGGAGGACAGCGCCGGGTCCTCCAGGCCGCGGATTTCCCTGGCCGCGTCGTACCCGTTCATCACCGGCATCTGAATATCCATGAGGATCACCTGGTAATAGCCCGGGCCGGCTTCTTTGAGCATATCCACCGCCTCCCGTCCGTTCCGTGCGACCTCCGTCCGGAAGCCCGCATCCTTTAAAAGCTCCATGGCGATCTCCTGGTTCAGCTCGTTATCCTCTGCCAGCAGGATGCGCCCGGTACGGAATGTAACCGGTTTCCTGCGCTTCTCTTCCACTTCTTCTTTTTCCTTTCCGATGATGGAATTCAGACAGCGCCTCAGCTCTGACAGGAAGAGCGGCTTGCTGCAGAAGGCGGTGACTCCGGCTTCTTTTGCCTCTTCTTCAATATCCGACCAGTCGTAGGCCGTCAGGATGATAACCGGCACTTTCTCGCCCATCTCCCTGCGGATCCGCCGGGTGACTTCCACACCGTTCATGTCCGGCAGAAGCCAGTCGATGATATAGACAGAATAGCGGTCCTCCCGCATGGCCGCCTGGCGGGTGCGCAGTACGGCCTCCTTCCCGGAGAGGGTCCACTCCCCGCGCAGTCCGATCTGGCCCAGCATATAGGATACGCTGTCGCACGTGTTAAAATCATCATCCACCACCAGCGCCCTTACATTTTTAAGTTCCGGTATCTCCTGTATCTCCTTCCGTTCCGTATTGAGCCGGAGCGTGAGGGCCAGCGTGAATTCGCTTCCCTTTCCCTGTTCGCTTTCCACCCGGATGCTGCCGTTCATCATGTCCACGATATTCTTTGTGATGGCCATTCCAAGGCCCGTTCCCTGGATCCCGCTGATAGTCGTATTTTTCTCCCGCTCAAACGGTTCGAAAATATGCTCCACGAATTCCTGGCTCATGCCGATTCCCGTATCCCGGATGCTGAATTCATAGTTGGCAAAGCCCTCCGGCGCTCCGGATTTCTCCGTGATCCGGACATTGATCGTGCCGCCCGCACCTGTATATTTGATCGCGTTGCTGAGTAGATTCAGAAGCACCTGATTGAGCCTCAGTTTATCACAGTAGATCTCTTCATCCACCACGTCCACCGTGTCCATATACAGCTCCAGCTGTTTTGCATGGACATCCGCCTGCACGATGCTTCTCAGTCCCTGCAGGATCTCCGGAAGGCAGCACAGCTTCTCTTCCAGATGCATCTTCCCGCTTTCGATCCGGCTCATGTCCAGCACATCGTTGATCAGGCTCAGCAGGTGGTTCCCGGACGTCATGATCTTGCCCAGATACGTCTCCACCTGCTCTTTATGATCGATATGGGAGATGGCCAGCGACGTAAAGCCCACAATAGCGTTCATGGGCGTACGGATATCATGAGACATGTTGGACAGGAACGTACTCTTCGCCTTATTCGCTCTGTTCGCCTGAGACAGCGCGTCCTCCAGTATGCTCTTCTGCTCCATCTCATTGCGGATCTCCTCATCCACGCTGCGGAAGCCCAGGACCACGCCGTGATTCTGCTCAAGCTCCCCGGCCCGCACTGCCTTTACCTGAAAATACTCCACGTTCCCGTTCTTCCGGATCCGGTAGTTCACATGATGTTTTTTCTCCGCCTTCAGCTTCTCCTTCAGGCATTCTCTGGAAACTGCCTGCCGCAGCAAATCTCTGTCCTCTTCACAGACCGTCTGCTCTATGTAAGCTTCCATGCAGTCCTCCAGGAGCAGCTCCTCCATTTCCGCATCGGAACCAGGCATGCCGCTGCCGGTCTCGTCTGCCCGCAGAAGCATGCCTTTCCCTGTATTTAAATCAAAATAATATACACTGCAGTAGTCGATGCCCAGCGCCTGGATCATCTCTCTCTGCTTCCGCTCCTTTTCTTTCTCCTGCAGCTTCTGTTCCGTACAGTCCAGAAGGAAACGCTGATAAAGCGGTTCTCCATTTTCTTCCAGCAGCTTAATATTCCCCATCACATGCCGGATCCCGCCGTCCCTGTGGTTCACGCGGTATTCCACGCTGGCGCTGTCTCCGATCTTTTTCAGCTCCTGGATACATCTGCGGAGCTTCTCCTTGTCCTCATCTATGACAGAAGCAGCCACCATGTCAAACCCGTCCGTCATCATCTCTTCCTGAGACTCATATCCCAGGATCTGGAGCGCAGCCCGATTCACCCGGATGACATTGGAGCCATCCACTGAATGGTACATGATCCCGCAGTCGATGGTCGTCAGAATCTTCTCCAGCGTCCGGTTTTTTTCCACGATCTCTTCTTCATACGCACGCTCACGGGTCACATCGATGGCCACGCCCACGGTTCCCATAACGTTTCCGTCCAGATCATACAGCGGAGACTTATAGGTGGTAAGCTGCCTCATCCCCTCTCCGGTCCGGATGACCTCCTCGGACACGATCGTCTCCTGCCTTGTCATAACCTCCCTCTCGGATTCTATGCAGGCAGGATCGTCCTCTTCCACATCCCAGATATATGCATGGCCCCGGCCCTGCACCTGGTCTTTTGTCTTATTCACTGTCTGGCAGAAGCTCTGATTCACCTTCTCATGTATGCCGTTCTTGTCTTTATACCAGATCAGGTTCGGAACGTGGTCAATAGTCGCTTCCAGAAACTGACTGGTCTCCCACAGGTCCGTACCCTTCTTATGGTTCTGCTGCCATCTGAGAAATCGGAAACGGACCTCGTCCTCCGACATGGGCAGCCGCCATACGTCGCTGACGGCCGGCAGAAACTCCTGCAGGGATAAAAACAGATCTTCTTCCGACAGCAGGATCAGCTCCGCCCGGTCTGTCCTGCCGGCGGCCAGAGCCTCCAGCTCCTTCCTCTCCTCTCTGTCCCGCACATGCAGAACCATCACGTCCGCACCGGAGGCAAAGGCTCCTTTAAAATCCCTGCTTTCTGTAAATTCATGTGTAAAATGTTCCAGAGGGGGCATCCCCTTCATAATCTCATATGCTCTGCAGGAATGGCCCGCCAGGCAGAAACGAATATGGCAATGATACATTTCTTCTCTCCCTTGTACATGATTTCCTTATTTTATCATACTGCATTTCGCAGAGCTTATCAATTATTATTTTATTCTTTTCTGCCTATTCCTTCCTGCTTCCGAACATCTTCATGGGTTCCTGGCGAAGATTCAGGGCGATTCCCGCACCCGCGATCATGCTGCCCGCCGCCAGGACCAGAAGCATGTTCTGAAACGCGGCCGGGTACGGGCTGCCCGACACCTCTTCCGCCGGGTCCTGAGACGCCGCCGCTGCCGTCAGAGCCCTCCCGCTGTTGCCGAACGAGGTATCGTAATAGACCGTCTGTCCCAGGCCGTCGGAGAGCCTTCCCGCCAGGCAGCTTCCCGCAGTACAGCCCGCCGCGCTTCCCAGAAGCATGACCAGGAAGATTCCGCAGAACAGGGACAGGAAGCTGTGCCGTTTCCGAAATCCCAGGGAGCGTTCCACGGCCGTCCGTTCTCTCTGGCGTATGATAAAGATCCAGGAAAAATATCCCAGTACCAGCAGCACCATAATGATGCCCGCCGCAATTAAGATCCTGGAAATCTGCTTCATGTTGCTGATATTCGCCTCCAGCTCCGTGTATCCCTTGTCATAAAACGTAATCTCTATATCGTCGATTCCCAGCCGGTTCCATTTGGACAGATACTCTTCGATGGTCCCGTTTTCGATCCGGAAAGAGGTTGTGCTGCCCCGCATGGGGCTGTAAAACACGATATTGTCCTCGTCGCTGTTTTTCACCGAGCGGCTGGGAATGACAACCTCCTGATACCCCATTCCATATTCGTCCATCTCGCCGGCAGTTCCGCCGTAGATTCCGACGACGGTATATTCGCTGTCCTCAAACACCTCATACGGCTCTCCTTCGGCATTCAGATACACATAACCGCCTCCGCCATAGATGGAGTAATTGATCCCCGCCGAACGGCTGTGGTCTGCAACCAGAAGCGGAAGGCGGACCTGATCCCCGACTGAAAGCTCTCTCTTCCGGGCAAATGTCTCCGGAATCAGGCAGACCTTTTCTCCCTGCGCATACTCTTCCTCTGTAAACTCTCTGCCGGAAACAAGATATGCCTCCCCGGTATAAAAAGGCATCATCAGCTGAATGTCGCATGTCCCGGTAACCGGAAAGATATGATTCGGATAATCATATACCTCGATCCAGTTCCGCCACCGCCTGCTGCGTTCGGATTCCCAGAAGCCCTCTGTCACCTCCTCGCAGAAATAATCGTCGCCCACTTCATCCGGCAGCAGTTTCCCGTCCGCCCCCACCTGCGTCGAACGGATGTCAACCGGACAGAATTCCAGCCCGCCCTCCACATGGTTGCCGGAAGCATCATACAACGACATCACATACGTCCTGTCCGCATAGAGCATACCCGGCTCCGGATTGTAATGATCGCATATCCGAACGATATCCCCTTCCCGGACTCCGGTACCTTTCCATACCTTATTGACCTGAGCCTTCATATGGTTCATGACGCCGTCCTCCAGAGGTGTCACTTCCAGTATAAAGTCAAGCCGCAGGCCGCCGCCGATCTGATCCTCGCTGCCGTATACATCATAATCCGGCAGATACGCTCCATAAGCAACCCTCTTTTCCGGACCGGACAGATAGCCGGCCCCTTCAAAATCCAGTACCTCCACCGGATGATACGAACCATAGACCTGACGGGGATACATCGTGTAATCCCCCCTCTCCGGATCCCACTCTTTTATCTTTTCCACCGCAACTGCCTTCTGTTCCACCAGTCCGACGGTCATAAAGGTATTCTCATACGCTTCTGTCTTTTTCTGGTTGATGATCCAGAATCCCCTGCCGACACTGAAAAGTCCCGAGGCGAAAAGAAGCAGAACCAGAAACAAAACCGCCCTTCCCTTCATCCGCAGAAGCTGCCGGATACTGTTTTTGATAATCATCCTGTCAATCTCCTGTCCTTGTTTTTCACATACAGAGGCGGACGCCTCCGCTGCACCCGCCGCTGTCTCAGCGCACCTGTGTAAGCTCTCCGTCCTTCATCCGGAACACATGGTCGGTCTCCTCCGCCACATTGGGATTGTGTGTGATGACAATGACCGTGTAGTTGTCCTCATGGGCCAGATCCTTTAAAAGCGCCACGATCTTCTTCTCGTTTTCCGAATCCAGATTGCCGGTTGGTTCGTCGGCCAGGATGATCTCCCCGCCTGCCGCCACCGCCCGGGCGATGGCTACCCGCTGCTGCTCTCCGCCGCTCATCATCTTCGGAAACTGCTTTAAAATCCTCGGTTCCAGCCCCACCCGTTCCAGAAGCCGCTTTGCCCGTTCTGCCGCTTCCCTTTTTTTCACTTTTTTAAATTCCATGGGCAGCATCACGTTCTCCTGCGCCGTCAGAAGCGGAAAGAGATGAAAGGACTGGTAGACCACCGACGCCTGGTTGAGCCGGTAGGCGTCTCGGTCCATACTGCCCAGCGACTGCCCCTGTACATAGATCGTCCCCTCCGAAGGCACATCCAGGCCCGCCAGCAGCGACAGGAACGTACTCTTGCCGCTCCCGGACTCTCCCACAATGGCATAAAACCCGCCCTGCTCAAAGCTGCAGCTCACATCCCGCACTGCCTCCACTTTCTGGTATTTGGTCTGATAACTGTAAGATACATGTTCCGCACGTAAAATTTCCATAAAAGAAACCCTCCAACTTTCTGTTTTTCCCTGACCATGGGCAGCCGGGTACAGGGACTCTCGGAAACCTTCTTTCCCTGCCCGGCTCCGCATGGATGTCACTCTGCCTGAAACAGCGCTTCCATCACGCTGACCTGCATCAGCTTCCAAAGCGCCAGGCTGTTGCCCAGCATATAGAAAACACCTACCAGACAGCCGGTCAGCACCGAACTTCCTCCGTAATTTCCCTGAAGCAGCACAGAGAGCACGCTCCCGGCCACAATCCCTGTAACCACCAGGATCAGCTGCTCGGTAAAGAAGATCCGGAAACATTTCCACTTTCCGAGGCCCAGGGAACGAAGGAGCGCCATCTCGTTCCTCCGGCTCTGGAGCAGGAGCAGGGTCACCAGATAACCCACGCAGACGATCAGAATCAATACAAACGGGAAAAATGCCCGCACCACATCAATCACCCTGCGCAGATAGGTCGCCGCGTTGATGAACACCACATCATTCAGATTCAGGGCGTCGCCGTTCAGAGAATAATCCTGCGTAAACGGCGACGCTCCCCGCAGCGACAGATCCCTCATCTCCTGTTTAAACTCATTAAGCTCCAGCGAATCCGCCACATGGAAGGACGCCGAGTCCGCGAAAAACGGGATCTCCAGCCTGTGGAACGCATCCCGGACCGTCTCAAAAGGAAGTACCACATCCGGAAATACCATAAAGGTGTCCAGCTTTGTCTGCTGCAGATCCGCATACCCGGCAATCTCATAAACCGCCGTCTCCAGAGGCTGAAGCTGCGTCCACATATACCGTTCATCCTCCCGCACGTAATAATACTGGCCCAGCGTAATCTGCTCCCCCAGCTTCCAGCCGTTCTGTTCAAACAGCTCCTGGGACACGATGCATTTTGCCTCCGCGCCCTGAAGAAAGGTCCCGTCCTCCCCTTTGTTCCAGACAATGTCCGTCTCCTTGATGTCCCCCAGCGCTTCCAGGCAGTTGACTCCCTCCAGATACAACTCCGTTTTCTTCTCTCCTCCGGAAGAAAGCGCCCCCGATTCCGCTTCCATCCGCACGGTCAGCTTCAGGTCCTTCACGTGCCCGGAATTCCGAAGGCCATCCACCACTTCCTCCCGGATGAAGAGCCCGGCCTGCCTGCTGCCGTCCGAAGTGCTTAGAAATCCCTGGATGGGAAGCAGCTCGGGAAGCCGCGCCAGCTGCTCCTGATTATTGGCGATGCCTGACAGATAGGTATGCAGCAGCAGGACCACCAGCATATCCATCAGGATCGTCAGAGCGCCTTTGATCTTATGCCGCCCGATCTTCACTTCATTCAGCTGTTCATCCTTCCACAGGATATAGACGGCTGCCGCTCCGCACAGGATCACCAGCAGGCCCGCCCATACGTAGAACGTCACCGGATTGCCGTACCACGCGCTTTCATTTACCCGCATTTTCTCACCTCCATCATACAGATAACGGATTCCGATCCATACCAGATACAGGGTCCCGCACGCGCAGGCGCCAAGCAGAAGCTTGACCTTCCACATGAGCCGCTTTCTCTCCTCCGCCTGCTCCGACCGGGAGATGGTCTCTGCCACCGCCTGCTCCGCGTCCGACCGATCCACCTTCGCCTCGCTGACCCGCTCGCTTTGCATCAACTCCAGCAGGCTCACGCCCAGGGCGGAGGCCAGCGGCTCCAGAAGCTTGATATCCGGAAATCCGACGCCGTTCTCCCATTTGGAGACGGTCTTATCTGACACATGGAGCAGATCCGCCAGCTGTTTCTGAGTCAGTCCCTTTTCCTTTCTGGATTCCCGTACGAATTTACCAAATATGACATTGTCCATATACGTTTCCCCCTGATCTGCATCCGCCGCAGACGATGTAACTTTTCCTCTGTTTTCCGGTGCCGGTTCCTGTGGGTTCAATCCCGTCGACCCGTTACCTGCCGCCGGTGTTGGGACACAATGCCCTGCATTGTGATCCGGCAGACGCAGGTACCGGAACCTGCAGGCAGGAGCTGAATCCACAGGAACCGGCGCCGCCCCGCAGATCTTTCATGTCCGGATTGTAGCACAGATACGGCAAAAAAGGCAATCTACGCAAAGTAGAGTGCCTTTTTTCCTTTATTTTTCACGTTTTCTGCCCGTACTATTCTTCCTCGTAATACGCGTCAAAGATCCGTTTCGCCACCGGCACCGCGTACTCGCTGCCGGAGCCTGCGCCTTCCACGAGGACGCAGACCGCTAAGTCCGGCTTCTCACCGGATACATAACCGGTAAACCAGGCGTGGCTTTTGTTCTTGTCGCTGCTGTACTCGGCGGTTCCGGTCTTGCCCGCCGCCAGATACCGGTCGCTCTGGAGTCTGGACGCCGTTCCCTCTTCCACGACTCCTCTGAGATATTCCTGCAGAAGCTTTGCCTCTTCCGGGGTCATCAGTGCCCCGTACACAGTGGACGGATACTTCTCCACTATCACCGCTCCTGTATAGCTCTCCGTCCGGTCCAGAAACCGGGGCGTCATCAGCACTCCGTCATTGGCGACGGCCGACATGAGCATGGCCATATGCATGGGCGTCACCAGCGTATCCCCCTGGCCGATGGCCGTCATCATATGCAGCGCTTCCGGGTCTGAGGGCTGCAGGCGGAAAGAGCTTTTGCTGTAGGGAAATGCCAGCGGAAGCTCCGAGTCAAACAGCAGCTGCTTTGTCAGATTCCGGAACGAGGGAACGTTGAACGACCGCCCCATGTCCGCGAACGCGCTGTTGCAGGATTTGGCAAACGCAGCCTTCAGATCCAGCTCTCCGTGCCGGTTTCCATGGTAGCAGCTGATGGAGGAATTGCCCACCGACACCTTTCCCTCACAGAGAAAGGTATAGTCGTCCATGTCGAACTGGTGTTCTCTCATATATTCCAGAAGCGTAATCGTCTTAAAGGTGGAGCCTGGCGGATAGAGCCCCTGCATGGCGCGGTTCAGCAGCACGCTGTCCCCCGAGCTGCTCAGCTCATCCCACCGGGACGCCACCTGCCCCGGGTCGTAATCCGGCTTCGACACCAGCGCCCGCACATTGCCGGTGGCGGGCTCCAGCACCACCACCGCCCCTTTCTGGTCCCCCAGCGCGTCGTGCGCCGCCGTCTGAAGGTCCACGTCCAGCGTGGTCACCAGCGTGTCGCCGATATTCTTCTGTTCCTTCAGTTCGTTGAGGAATTTCTCCACAAAATAGGCGTTGGACGTCACCAGCTGGAAATTTCCCAGCTCCTCGATCCCGGTCCGTCCGTATCCGGAGTATCCAAGTACATGCGAGAAGGTACAGCCAAAGGGATAGACTCTGGTCTCCTCCCCGTCTTCCCCCACTCTGGTGCAGGCCAGAAGCTGCCCGTCCTGCGCCAGAATGTTTCCGCGGATCACCCGTTTCTCAAAGGTCTCCAGCCGGGCGTTGTACGGATTGTTGATGGTCTCCCTGCTCCTGACCACCTGAAAATACGCCAGATATCCGGCCATCAGCACAAAGATCCCCGTGAAAATCAGCAGGATATTGCTGTACTCACGGCTGTTTACTCTTTTTGACCGGCTTTTTTGCTTTTTTATTTTTTTCCTTTTTTGTATCTTTTTCATATTCTGCCACCTCATCACTGCGCTTCAGATACATCCCCTGTACGATCGCCCATATGGCGAACATGCTGAGCAGAGAACTTCCCCCATAACTGATGAACGGAAGGGTCACTCCGGTGGACGGGATGAATTTGATGACTCCGCCTATGGAAAGAAACGCCTGGAAGATGAACAGCGTCCCAAGGCCCGCCGCCACCAGCCTGTAGTAGGCGTCCTTCAGGCACATGGCAATATTAAATACCATATAGAAACTGCAGAGGTACACAAAGATCAGGAACACCGCAAACAGGATTCCAAGCTCCTCTGCCACGGCTGCAAAGATAAAATCCTCCTCCACCACCGGAATCTTATAGGGCATACCCTGCCCCAGTCCCAGTCCGAACCAGCTTCCGGTCCCGATGGCGAACAGCGACTGGGTCACCTGATAGCCTCCGTGCTCGATCACGGAAAAGGGATCGCTCCACGCCTGCACCCGGGTCTGCACGTGGGAAAACAGCTTCCATGCCGTCCACGCCGCCGCGCTTCCCGCCAGAAGCCCCGCCAGGAAATAAAAGGGCTGCCTGGTGGCAAGATAGAGCATGACCAGATACGTGACAAAGAAGATCAGCGCCCCGCCCAGGTCTTTGGACAGGACCAGCACCAGCACATGAGCCGCCGCCGCGCAGGTCGTGATCACCACCCGCCGGAAATCCTGCCGCTCATAGAGCATCCCCGCCGCGAAAAAGACGAACAGGATTTTCACAAACTCCGAGGGCTGGAAGGTGATTCCGTGTATGGTGATGGCAAGCTTTGCCCCAAAGCTTAAGCTGCCCGCGATCAGTACCGCCGTCAGAAGCCCCAGGCCAGCCGCCCCGTACCACCAGTAATAGCCTCTTAACCTTCCCGACCGGCGGATGACCCACGGAATCAGGAACGTGAGGCCCGCAGCCAGCACCGCCAGCTCCAGCTGCCTCTCGGCCTTGTCAAAGGACAGGCGGGCCAGCATCAGAAGCCCCACGCTCAGAAGAAGCAGAAGATTGTGGTTCAGCAGGCGGTCCGCTCCCGGGTAGATCACACGCTGCAGGATCAGAAATCCCAGATACAGGATCACCTGCGCGCCGCAGAAATAGAGGACTTTCTCATTCCCCGTATTCAGATACAGGATCAGATCCCCCATCAGGAGCAGCGAAAACAGAAGAAACGCCTGCTGCCACAGGGCAGCCCGTTTTTCCTCCTCCTGCTTTTGCACCATCTGGAATCCGGACAGTGTATAGAACGCCATAAGCAGCGCCATGGCATATCTGGATAATCCGGTTACTACATTTACCATATTATTCTACGCCCCGTTTAAAATGTCCTCTCGTAAAATCCGTCGGAGGTTTTCTGTGTTCCATCCAGCACTCCAGAACCTGCACGGTTTCCCGCCCGCTCTCCGTGGTCAGCATGATGCGGTATGCCGTCGCCTTCAGTGGCTCCAGCGCCTCCGTCTGATCCAGCAGGCAGAGCGGCTGGCTGTTGTAGATGATATTGTAACAGTCCCGGCAGTAATTTTTCACCGGAAACTCCTTGCGGTACCGGTCTTTCAGAAACAGGATCCCCGATTGGTGCCGGCACCGGCGAAGCGTCCTGCGGAGGCACCCGGCCGTGACCATCATGGGATACCTTCCATAGATCACCTGGATGCGTTCTCCCACCGAAAGCGCCTGAATCTCCCGGCTGTTCAGTTCCAGCGGATTCGTCTGCATCCGGACGCCCTGTTCCTGCCAGTACGAACAGCTCTTATGATTAAAAGTATAGACGTTGTGATCCAGAATCAGCTTCTTTTTCCATCCCATGCGCCGTATATACTCATATTCTTCCAGATTCCGGATCACATAACCGTCTGCGGGGAGCGCCGCCCAGTAAGCCTTTTTCTTTTCATAACGCTCCTCTGTCTTCCGGCGGAAGACGGCGGGCAGCATAATATATGCCTCCAGTCCCGAACCGCGGATCCGGCTGACCGCGCCCTCCAGAGACTCCTCCATCCCTTCCGCGTCCACATAGACCGCGGTAAGGGGCGCCTCTTCTGTCTTCTTCAGCCGTTCCGAGGCGGCCAGCGTCCCCAGAAGCTGTTCTTCTGTCTCCACGGAGACGTGCAGAGCCGGACGGCCTGTCCCTTCGTCTTCCCGGGAAGACGGCGCCGCGGGACCGCTCCGGCTCTGCTCTCCCGGATCTTTTCTGCCGGCGGCTCTGACCTCCGAAGCGGGCAGGACGGTCCGGAAGCACGCGCGGATGCGTGCTTCTTTCATCCGGTCAAAGGCTTCCCTCCGAAGGCTGTTCACCGCCTGAATCGGAACGAACAGCGAACCGTCCATCCGGATCTCCAGCTCTGTCCACAAAAAAGGCATATTTCCCGTCTTTCTCAGCTGCTTTTCCAGCTGCTCCGCCTCCACAGGGCGGTTCTGTGCCGCCTGCGGACACGCCCCGTACACCGTCAGGGCCAGGCCGTCCGCCCGCCCCTGCTCTCCCGCTTCCCCGGATGCCGCCCTCATGGGTTCTCCCGCCTCGCCAGGTGCAGGCCTCATGGGCGTTTCCGCTTCCTCAAGCGTAAGTTTCATGGGTTTTCCTGCCTCTGCATACAGGCGCCCCCTGACCGGTATCTTTTTCTCCCGCTCTACGTATTCAACGCGGAGGCGCCGGATCAGCTCCTCGTATTCTCTTTTCTCCCGGTCTGACGGCCTGCGCTCCGAGAGCGCCATCATGTTCCTGCCGTTGTGCTGCTCATAATATCCTTCCGAAAAACCGTCCCGGTTAAACAGAAGCATCAGTTCTTTCAGATCTGCTTCAGACACCCGATACCCCTTTGCCCCGTTCCGCTCATACTGGTCCGCGTATTTCCGGTAGATGCGTACCACGCCCGCCGTATATTCCGGCCTCTTCATCCTGCCCTCGATCTTCAGGGAATAGACGCCCGCTTCCGCAATTTTGGGAATCAGGCCGACGGCGCATATGTCTTTGGGGCTCAAAAGCGTCTGTTTGACAGCCGACCCCGCATCGTACGCCAGACGGCAGGGCTGGGCGCACCGGCCTCTGTTTCCGCTCCTGCCGCCCAGGATGCTGCTGAACAGGCACTGTCCGGAATAGGAATAGCAGAGCGCGCCGTGCACGAAACATTCCAGCTCCATCCCGGTCTCTTCATGGATCTTCGCAATCTCCGGAAGGGACAGTTCCCTGGAAAGCACCACGCGCCGCACTCCGGCTTCCTTCAGAAGCTTCACGCTTCCGGCCCCGCAGAGAGTCATCTGGGTACTGGCATGCACAGGAAGCCCTGGGAACCACTCCCGTACCGCCTGCACGACCCCCAGATCCTGTACAATGACCGCATCCAGCCCATGCTCATAACAGGGCAGCAGATACTCATACAGCTCCTTCGAGAGCTCCTGCTCCTTCAAAAGAGTGTTGACTGTCAGATACAGCTTCACCCCATACAGATGGGCATAGTCGATCGCCTCCAGAAGCAGGTCCCCTTCCGGGTTTTTCGCATAAGCCCTGGCGCCGAAACGGCTGCCGCCCATGTAGACCGCATCCGCTCCCGCCGCCACGGCTGCCTTCAGACTCTCAAACGACCCCGCAGGGGCCAGTATCTCCAGCTTTCTCTCCATATTCTTTCCTCTGTATTCCCTTTCTTAACCGGATTCTTCAGCCGGACGGGAAATTTTTCCCGTCTGCGGCGCCCATATAAAAGGAGCTGCCGCAAAACAGGGCCCCCGTCCTCACAGGAACTTCTTTTGCAGCAGCCATATAATTCCAATTCCATTCCCGCCCAAACCTACAGCTTTTGCTCCGGCTTCTGGATCTTCCGGACGGACGCGGATTTCGCCAGGCGGCTCTGGCGCTTCTGTTCCTCCAGAAGCTTCGCCTTCAGCTCCTCCATCTCCTGCAGGAGCTGATCCTTCTCCATCCTGGCATCGATCAGATCATGCTTCAGGCTGTAGATCTCCTTGTCCTTCTTTTCCGCCTGACGCTCCAGTTCCTCTTTGGCGTCCTTTGCCTTAAAATAGACGTCCGCAAGATTCATGTTCTTCAGCAGATGCTTCTCATCCACAGAGAGCAGGTTATAATTCTCCATTTTGGAAATGTCTTCCTCCAGTTCATTGAGGAAGGATGCGACTTTGTGCAGATATGCCGTGCTTTCATAGCCGCTGATCGTATATATTTTGCTGTTGATCAGTACTTCCGCTGTATTTTTTTTCGCCATAGAATCCCCTTTTACTCCCTTGAATGAATGCGACAGCCCCTGTCTTTTTCAGCGGCACACCGTTTTTGTGCCTTTGTGAACATTATACCCAACTCAGTCCGGGAAAGCAATCCCCAAATGACGATAGGACTGTTCGGTGGCCACTCTGCCTCTGGACGTACGGTTCAGAAAACCGTTCTGGATCAGGTACGGCTCATATACATCTTCCAGCGTCCCTCCGTCCTCGCCCAGGGCCGCCGCCAGTGTATCCAGCCCCACGGGGCCGCCGGCAAATTTCTCGATGATCGTCCGAAGGATGCGCCGGTCCAGCTGATCCAGCCCGTGGCGGTCCACCTCCAGAAGATCCAGCGCGAAGACCGCCACCTCTTTTGTGATTCTGCCGTCGTATTTTACCTGGGCAAAATCACGGACCCGCTTCAGCAGACGGTTGGCAAGCCGGGGCGTTCCCCTGGACCGTCTCGCCAGTTCCAGGGCGCCGTCTTTCTCGATCTCCACATCCAGCACCTCCGAGGAACGCCGGATGATCGTCGCCAGTTCTTCCACCGTATAATATTCCAGATGGTGCACGACTCCGAAACGGTCCCGGAGAGGCGCGGTCAGAAGCCCCGCCCTGGTGGTCGCTCCCACCAGGGTAAATCTGGGCAGATCCAGACGGATGCTCCTTGCCGAAGCCCCTTTCCCGATCATGATATCGATGGCGTAGTCCTCCATGGCAGGATACAGCACCTCTTCCACCTGCCGGCTCAGCCGATGGATCTCGTCCACAAACAGCACGTCCCCCTCCTGCAGGCTGTTCAGCACCGCCGCCACCTCGCCGGGCTTCTCGATGGCAGGCCCGCTGGTCACCTTCATATGCGTCCCCATCTCATTGGCTATGATCCCGGCCAGCGTCGTCTTGCCCAGCCCCGGGGGGCCGTAGAACAGCACATGGTCCAGAGGCTCCCCCCTGGATTTTGCCGCTTCGATATATACTTTCAGATTGCTCTTTGCCTTTTCCTGGCCGATATATTCCGCCAGGCTCTGCGGCCGCAGGCTTCCTTCGATCCGGATATCCTCTTCCGCCGCGTCTGTTGTGATAATTCTCCGGTTACTCATCCCTGTTCCCCGTTCCGTCATATTTCCCCTGTCAGAATGCCATCCGCTTCAGCGCTTCCTTCAGGACCTCTTCCACGCCCATATCCTCAGGCGGATTTACGGCGCGGACCGCCTTCAGCGCCTCCGTGCTTCCGTAGCCCAGAGCCGTCAGCGCTTCCACGGCGTCCTGAACCACCTGGCTTCCGGCCGCCGCCGTCTCCCGGTCCGCCTGTCCCGAAGAAAGCTTCTTCTCAAACGCCTCCTCCAGATCCAGCCGGTCCTTCAGCTCCAGAATGATCTTCTTGGCGGTCTTGGCCCCGATGCCGGGCGCCTTCGCGATCCGCTTCGCGTCGTCTGCCAGAATCGCAAACCGCAGGTCGTCCGCCCCGAGGGAAGACAGGATATTCAGCCCCGCCCTCGGTCCCACTCCGCTGACGCCGGTCAGCATCCGGAACATCTGCAGATCATCCTTTGAAAGAAAACCGAACAGCGTCACCGCGTCCTCTCTGACCTGCAGATACGTATGCAGCTTCACGGCCTGTCCGATCCCCTCCACCATGGAGATGGTCTGTCCCGGGACCAGTACCTCGTAGCCGATCCCGTTCACATCCAGAATCAGGCTTCCCTCCGTCATATCTGCGATCTCGCCTTTTATAAATGCAATCATACTTTCCGCATCCCCTGTTATCTGTATTTTTTATATGGTCCGCAGGTGTTTTTCCGTGCATCTGTTCGTCATGCCGCAGATACCCGCCTGTATCAGGCGCCCGCTCCGTGAAGTTATGGTTCTTCCATTCCGGCGCTCCACCACCTCTACGGCTACACGGTTTGGCATGCACACGATCAGTTCATGGACCTGGCTGATGGGCGCCATATGCACGCAGAGCTGGTCCGGACATTCTGCATAGGCCATAAAGGCTTCCCCGTCCCGGATTTCCAGGCGGTTCGACGTCCCGATCTCAATCACCTGATCCGTATAAAGGTCATAGGTTCCATATTCGGTTCCGTCCACCTGTACCAGTACACAGCTGCCCCTTTCCCGTCCCCCATACAGGAAGACGGACGCCAGGCAGGCGATCACAAGCACTGCCCCTGCCAGCAGCCAGTCGTTTTTCTTCACAGCGGTCCCTTCCTCTCCGTCACCACAGCCTTCCCGCCAGAAAGGTCAGGCGGATCAGCGTAAAACAGTCCCCTTCCTGTATGTGCAGCGGATCTTCCAGGCCGGTCAGCTCCTGGCCCTCCTGAAAGACCCGGACCAGGCCGTCCTCAAAGCACTGCACGGCATTCTCCGCGGCTTTCGCCTCGTCCGCCTTTTTGTCCGAATAAATCCTTCCAAAACTGATCTTTCCCGCTTCCGCCTGATCTTCCATCTGTTCCCTGCTGAGCCAGGGAATTACCTGAACATCTGTTCCCTTTTCATTGTACCGCCTCACCTCTGTGCGCACCAGCTCCGTCAGAAGCTCCCGCAGAGTGGATACCGTATCGGGTATTTCATATGGAATATGATCGATCACCGGCTTTCGTTTTCCCGCAGCCTTCATCTGTATGCAGATTTTCATCATGTACCGCTCCTTTTTGTTTTTTCTATATCCCTCAGATCACCGCCAGAAGCACCGGAATGGTGAATACGCAGAGCACCGTTGACAATATGATCGCCGCACCGCAGGTGGTCCCGTCCATCCCTCTTTCATTTCCCAGCATGAGGATCATGCTCCCCACCGGCATGCCGAACATGGCCATGCAGACCACGGTCACCGCCCGGTCGTCCGTAACCATCCGCAGGACCGGCAGCATAAGCAGCGGCAGCACCAGCAGCTTGAGAAGCGAAAACAGATACAGCCGCCCTTCCCGCAGGATCTTTCCCAGATCCGCACGGGCCAGGGAGAATCCCACCAGGATCAGCGCCAGCGGAGAAGCCGTATTGCCCAGACAGGTGATGGCCGTCTCTATGAAGTCCGGGAGATGGATGTCCCCCAGCACGATGGCAACCGCCGCCACGGAACAGACCATCCCCGGGTTCACCATGGCTTTCAGCGAAGAGACGGAAAAGCTTCCGTCCATCATCATGATCCCGTAAGTGTAGAAAAATAGATTGTACGCCAGCAGGAACTCCGTCACAAAGATGAGATATTCCGGCCCCAGGACGCTGTTGACCACCGGAACTCCGATAAATCCCGTATTGGAAAATACGAACATCATCTGAAAGATCCGCTTCTGTTCCGGACGTTTTTCAAAAAAGGGTGTCAGGAGCATACCCGACAGGATGAAAAACACATACATCCCCATGGCGATCAGGAAGACCAGGACCATGGAATCCATGGACACAAAGCTGCCCGCGTTCAGCGCCCCTGAGAAAAACAGAAGCGGATTGAACACATTGACCACCATCCCGGAGATCTGTCCGTTGGTGTGCTCGTCCATCATCCCTTTTCTGGTAATCACATATCCGGTCCCGATCATGAGAATCAGCGCCAGCATCTGAAAAAATACCGTCAGCATGGGAGCTCACCCCTTCCGGCAATCTCCATGGACTGGCGCAAATACCCCATGCTCTCCCTGTAAAAGCGCCGGTACGAATAACCGCCCTTTTTCAGTATCCTGCCGATAAACGGCCACACGGCCCAGATCGTCATCTGCATGAGGCAGATCCGCACAGGTTTCTGCAGCACACTGCTTTTCAGCCTGGACAGCGTACCGGACTGGAACACCACATGCCGGAGCTCGTCGTGCAGCATCTGCCTGCAGATCCGCTTCAGCACCTGGGATTCCGTGCATCCGGCCAGCGCGCTGTAGTAGGACAGCGCAATGATCTCCGCCGTCACCAGCACCAGGATCTCTCCCTTCAGGCCGCCCAGCCTGCGAAGCCTCCGGAACCACCGGTCCAGCCAGATGGTCTTCCGCGGTTCGATTCCATAATACTCCATGTATTTACCCAGATAGAAGGAATGCCGGTTCTCCTCGGCCACAAACCATTTCATCGCCTCCAGATACGGCTGGTCCCCGCTCTTTCTCACATACCGCTCCACCGTCTTCAGAAGATGCGCCCCATCCGACGCTTCTCCCGCGTGAAACATCCGGATGGACGGAAAGATCAGATTTCTCTCCCGATCCGTCAGATACATCTCCGCCGTAAACTCGATCACCGGCCTTCTGCGCGCGTTGCGGCCAAAATACGCCGCCCAGTCATAGTGCTTTGGATCTCTGATCCGAAGCTTTGATAATTCGATCATTTCTTACCCCTGTATTTCCTTTTGTACTCCCGGATCGTCTCTTCGATCATCTGATAATCCCGTTCGAACAGCTCCTGGCAGATCTGCCCTTTCAGAATCTCCTCCGGAACCTTCTCCAGTATCCTGTCCACCACGAACGCCTTGCTTTTCTGCCGGTAGGCGGGCAGGCGGTTCAGTTCCAGAATATGGGAAAGCTCCGGACGCCAGAGAAGCCCCAGTTTTTTCTTCGGCACCAGCTTCGGATTGGGGGAAGCCTTTCTCAGAATATACAGATCCACCCTCTCACCGTCCGGCTCCACCGTGATAATCCCCCACCAGGGCGGAACGTGCTCCTCGATATGCATGGCATGGCTCACGCCCACCGCCACATAATTGGCGTCAAAATGCTGATCGTAATCCCTCACCTGACGCTTCAGCCGGGCATAGGTATCCGCGTCGCTCTTGATCTCGATCCCGATCACGGCGTCCGGAACGACCATCACCACATCCGCTCTGGATCTTCCCATCCGCTTTTCCTCGATGATGCGGACCTTTCCGTATGCCCCCTCCAGAAAATCAAAAAGCGGCTCTCTGATATCTCTGTCATATAACATCTAGAACATTCCTATCACTCTGCAGAAAATCACGGGAACCGCCAGTGCGGGCATCATGTTCATGGTCCTGCAGTCCTTGATATTCAGAATCGACAGACCGGAGCTGGCGATCAGAAAGCCTCCCACGATGGACAGCTCCGTCATCATGTCCGCCGTCATAAAATTGCCCAGCATCAGCGCCGCTCCGTAGATGGAACCCTGCCAGCAGAACAGCACCGGCGCTGTCAGCACCATGCCGATCCCATACGTGGACGCCAGCACCATGGACGTCACAAAATCCAGCGTGGCATTCGTAAACAGGTAGGTATGGTCTCCGTGCAGAGCGCTCTGGATGGGGCCCAGGATGGACAGCGTCCCAATGCAGAACAGCAGGATTCCGGTGGACAGTCCCCTGCTCAGCTGCCCCACGGAAAGTTTCTCCGTCAGCTTCTGAAACCGTCCGTCGATGTTGATCCATGTGCCCGCCAGGCTTCCCAGCGCCAGGCTTACGATAAAGAGCACCGGATAATTGCTTTTGGGCATGTTCTGGACCACCGCGTTGATGCCAAGCCCCGTGGCCGCCAGTCCCATGGCCGTATACAGCGCGTCCTGCTGTTCCTTTCGGATTCCTTTCTTAAAGATGCTGCCGATCACGCTTCCCGCCAGTATGGTACATGTATTTACTATGGTTCCCGTCATTTTTTCCTTCCTCATCTTCCGGTTCAATGCAAAATAATTCCCGCCCATGCAGGACGGAAAACGGCATGATATTTTATAGCATAGCATCTTTTTTTCTCTTGTCAATATGTTTTGTTGGTACTTTTCAGAGGTACTTGTCATATACCTGCTCATGCCCGGCCCGGCGGCGTAGGTGTAAAAGACAGCGGAAACGTTACGTTTTACCGAAAAATCACAGAACCCATATTGCTATTTTCTCTCTTTTTCGGTACACTGATAACAGAAATACAACATGCAACATATTTAAGGAGAAAAAACATGAAAAAAGCAATGAACCAGTCCAGACTTATTTCCATATTGAATGGAATCTCTATTGCGGCGCTTGTGCTGATGATACTGCTCCTGTTTGTCTATGCACGTACCAACAGCCAGCTCAGTACAGACAGCGAGAACCGTTTTAACCTGACTTACAATGCCAACCGGTTTATGAACGGCTCCGCCTATCTGACCAACGAGGTGCGCGCCTATGCCGCCACCGGAGACCAGGCACATTATGACAATTACTGGAACGAAATCAATACACTGAAGAACCGTGACCAGGGCGTTGCTGCCATGCAGGAAATCGGCATCACTAAGGAAGAACAGTCCATGATCGATCAGATGTCTTCCATATCCAATAATCTGGTGCCTCTGGAAGAGCAGGCCATGGAGAACGTGCAGGCCGGAAAGCTTCAGGAAGCGCTTAACTACGTATACGGCACAGAATATACTTCCGCCATTACAGAAATCAACGCTCTGAAGGAACAGTTCCTCACCACGCTGGATTCCCGCACCATGGAAGACATTCAGGCGCTGAACATCCGTTCTTCGATTCTACAGGGACTGATCTATCTGACGCTCATCCTGGTGGCAGTCATTCAGTTTTTCATCATGACAGCTGTAAAAAAACGAATCCTGAATCCGGTTCTCCACGTACGGGATCAGATGAGTGAGATTTCCAAAGGGAACCTGTCCGCGGAATTCCTTCTGCAGTCCGATACGTCCGAGATCGGCATGCTGGTGGAATCCATTCACGAAACCAAACGGGAACTGAAAAAATACATAGATGATATTGACTCCAAACTGGCCGATATGGCCCACGGGAATATGAATCTGATCATCGGTAATGACTACCGTGGAGAGTTCCTTCCGATTCAAAACGCCATGAAACAGATTCTGGATTCGCTCAATACCGCGCTCTCCCAGATCCGCGCTACTGCAGACCAGGTATCGGTAGAGTCCGAACGGATGGCATCGGATGCGCAGGTCCTCTCAGACGGTGCCACAGAACAGGCATCTGCAGTAGAGGAGCTGTCTGCCAGTATCCAGACTCTGTCCGAGCAGGTGAAGAGTACTTCTCTGGATGCAGACGACGCAAGAAAATCCTCTATTGATTCTGCAGAACAGTTAAAGGCCTGCAATCAAAAGATGCAGGAACTGACCTCCGCCATGGAGGACATCTCCAAATCCTCCCAGCAGATCAGCGGCATTATTAAAACGATTGAAGACATCTCTTTCCAGACCAATATCCTGGCTCTCAACGCTGCAGTAGAAGCCGCCCGCGCGGGAGCTGCCGGCAAAGGGTTCGCGGTCGTTGCTGATGAGGTACAGGGACTTGCTACCAAAAGTTCCATCGCTGCAAAGGATATTACCAGGCTCATCGAAGACTCCCTGCAGTTGGTCAGGCACGGCACCACGCTTTCCGGAGATACGACCAGTTCTTTAAATTCCAGCGTACTGAGCGCCCAGCAGTCCGCGGATCTGATTCAACGGATCGCAGACTCCGCACAGCAGCAGTCTGAGTCTCTGATACAGCTTTCAGAAGGCGTCGAACAGATTTCAGATGTCGTCCAGACCAATGCCGCCACCGCGGAAAAGTCTTCCATGTCCGCTAATGAACTGTTCAAACGTGCAGATGACCTGAAAAAATCCGTTCAGAAATTCCAGCTCCGGGGTTAAAGGAGCAAAAACAACGTTTGCCGGAAACACAGAGGGGGGTGCTGCAAAACGCCTCCGCCTGTATGAACTTCACACAGGCAGGAACGTGTTTTGCAGCACCCCCTGACAGTTCTTATAAACGGATAATCTTCCGCGGACACTCTTCCACGCATTTCCCGCATCCGGTACATTTTTCATAATCCACATGCGCCAGATTGCCTTCCACTGTGACTGCTCCCGCTTCGCAGGTCTTCACGCACTTCATGCAGCCGATACATCCGGCCTTGCATGCCTTGTTGACATCCTTGCCCTTGTCGTGGGAGTTGCACTGGACTCTGGACACGCCGGACACCGGTACGAGTTCGATCAGTTTCTTCGGACATGCAGCCACGCATTTACCGCACGCCTTACATGCATCCGGGTCCACCACAGCCACGCCGTTTACGATATGGATCGCGTCAAACTGGCACTCGGTCACGCAGGCGCCGTAACCCAGGCAGCCGAACGTACAGACCTTGTCTCCGCCGTTCTGCATCATGCTGACAAACCGGCAGTCTCCCGCGCCCGTATACTCATAGTTTCTCGGCGCGATGTCACAGGTTCCGGCGCATTTTACAAATGCCACTTTACGGACGCCCGCGTCTGCTTCCACGCCCATGATCGCCGCGATCTTCTCGCCTACAGGAGCGCCGCCCACCGGACAGCCGTTCACCGGAGCCTCTCCTCTGGCGATGGCCGCTGCCAGGCCGTCGCAGCCGGCATACCCGCAGCCGCCGCAGTTGTTGCCCGGAAGGCATTCCCGGACCGCCACTTCTTTTTCATCCACTTCTACCGCAAATTTCTCACCGGCCGCTCCAAGAAACAGGCCGATGAAAATGCCAACACCGCCTACAATGACTGTAGCGATGACGATTCCTGTTATACTCATTCCTCTACCCCCTTAGATGATCCCTGAAAATCCACAGAACGCGATTGCCATCAGTCCCGCGGTCACCAGTACGATCGGTGATCCTTTCAATGCCGGAGAAATGTCATTGTATTCCAGTTTTTCACGGATACCTGCCAGCAGAATGATGGAGATGGTAAATCCGGTCGCTACCGCAAAGCCGTTCACCGTGCTGGTCAGGATGCTGTATTCTTTCGTCGCATTGGTCAGAGCCACGCCGAGCACCGCGCAGTTGGTGGTAATCAGCGGAAGGTACACACCCAGCGCCTGATACAGAGACTGCATGGTCTTCTTTAAAAACATCTCCACAAACTGCACCAGACAGGCGATGACCAGGATGAATACGATGGTCTGGAGATAGGTCATCTTCAGCGGGATCAGAAGCACCTTGTCGATGACGCTGGTTACAAAGGACGCCAGGGTGATGACAAAGATAACTGCCGCGCCCATGCCGGCCGCCGTCTCTACCTTTTTGGATACGCCCAGAAACGGGCAGATCCCCAGGAACTGGCTTAAGACCACATTATTGACCAGGGCAGACCCGATGGCGATCATTAATAATTCTTTCATTCCTCTCTACCCCCTTATCCCTTCGCGTTCCCGCATTTTGCGCCGCAGGAAGCACAGTCTGAGTTACAGCCGCTCTGGATCTTCGATACGTCCTTCCCCTTCTTCGCCATGTTCAGCTTCACTTTATTCTGAAGCCCGGTCAGGAGCGCCAGCACGAAGAAAGCGCCCGGAGCCATGACAAAGATGGATACCGGCTCGTAGGAGGCCGGAAGCACGGCCAGCCCGAAGATTTTGCCGGAGCCGATCAGCTCGCGGACAAGGCCGATGCTGGTCAGGCCGATGGTAAATCCAAGCCCCATGCCGATGCCGTCAAAGAGAGAAGCGATCATGGGATTCTTGGAAGCATATGCCTCTGCACGGCCCAGGATGATACAGTTCACGACGATCAGCGGAATGTAAAGTCCAAGGCTTTCGTTCAGGGACGGGATGTACGCCTGCAGAAGGAACTGCACGATCGTCACGAAGGACGCCACGATCACGATAAACGCCGGTACACGCACATCGTCGGGAATCGCCTTCCGGAGCATGGAGATGATCAGGTTGGACATGGCCAGGATCACCATGGTGGTCAGTCCCATGCCAAGCCCGTTCATGGCGCTGGTGGTGACCGCAAGCGTCGGACACATGCCCAGCATCATCACAAACGTGGGATTTTCCTTGATAATACCATTATATAAACGTTCACCTGCTGAATTCATATATGTACGCCCCCTTTACTCAGCATAATGTCCGGCAGCACAGAGCGCCGCATTGACCGCACCGGTGACTGCTTTCGTGGTGATCGTCGCGCTGCTGACCGCGTCGATCTCATTGGGTGCGGATTTCCCGGACTTGGTGTAGGCGATCTCGTCCGCCTGGATGCCCGCAAACTGCGCTTTCCAGGTGTCGGTATTGGCGTTCATGCCAAGTCCCGCCGTCTCGCTGATGGACAGAAACGAGATGCCCATCATGGTCATGTCATTGGCAACTCCAACCGTCATCTGGATGTTTCCGCCGTAGCCTTCCGGCGTCGTGATATTGATGACATGGCCCACCACATTGCCCGATGCGTCGCATGCCTCCGCCACTTCATTGATGACCTGGGATGTATAACCCTGCTCCGCAATATACGCCGCAACCTCGGTGACGTCCTCCAGCTCGTTAAAGGATGCCGCCTCCGGAAATACCTCCGCGTAGGCTTTCGCCTTCGCCAGCGCCTCCTGCTCCGCAATGGGAGCCGCCGTCAGCTCGTGGACAAAGCCCAGAAGCAGGCCGGACACCAGCGTAATTGCCGTCAGGATCAGGGTGTTCTTAATAATCTTATTCATTATTTGTTACCCCCTTTTGCTTTCACTTTGCCGAACGCCAGCGGAATCGTGTACCGTTCGATCAGTGGAACCAGCAGGTTCGAGAAGATGATCGCATAGGACACGCCCTCCGGAGACGCTCCGAAGCACCGGAAAATACCGGTCAGGATACCCAGCGCCACACCGTACACGATCTGTCCCGTCGGCGTGATGGGACTGGTTACATAATCCGTCGCCATGAACCAGGCGCCCAGCATCAGCCCGCCGCCGGTCAGCTGCGCCGCCAGATATGTCCCGTCGAATCCATGCCCGCCGAACAGCAGCATGAACACCGCGAAGGTCACAAGATAGGTTCCCGGGATCTTCAGGTCGATGACGCCCCTCCACAGCAGATATACCGCACCGATGAGGATGGCCACGGCGGAGGTCTCGCCGATCATACCCGCGGTCATACCGGTAAACATATCCAGCACGTTCACGCTCCCGCCTTCCCGCAGGACCGCCAGCGGCGTCGCTCCGGTAAAGGTATCATAGGCATAGTTCGTCATACGCCCGGCAAAGGAGATCATCAGGAAGCATCTTCCGGCCAGAGCCGGGTTCATAAAGTTCTGTCCAAGCCCTCCGAACAGCTGTTTTGCCACCAGGATCGCAAAGATGCTCCCCAGAACCGCCATCCACCAGGGAGCGCTGCTCGGAAGGTTCATTCCCAGCAGAAGTCCGGTCACCACCGCACTGAAATCTCCCACCGTAATGGGGTTATGCATTGCTTTTTCATATATGTACTCCGTCGCCACACTGGTTGCGACTGTCACAAGCAGCACGAGCAGCGCGTTTACGCCGAAATGGACTACGCCGAAGACGGCTGCCGGCAAAAGAGCGATCACCACGTCCCGCATAATATTGGAACTGGTCGCTTTATCTCTGATATGTGGTGATGAAGATACGTTTCTCAGATCACTCACACGACTCACCTCTTTCTCTCTTCACTGTTATTTTTTACGGTTTGCCATAACCATACGTCTGACATTCTTGATCATCTGAGCCAGCGGCCTCTTGGCCGGACAGACATAGCTGCAGCATCCGCACTCCACACATTCCATGCCGTGCCATTTCTGGAACGCTTCCAGATTGAATTTCTCAGAAAACTGGGCAAGGCGCGCCGGAATCAGCCCTTCATCGCATGCCGCCACACAGCGCCCGCAGTTGATACAGGCCGTAGTCGGGGACTCGGACACCGCGTCCGCCGCCAGACAGGTAATGGCCGAGGTGGTCTTCGTCGTCGGCACCTCCAGGTCAAACATGGCGAATCCCATCATGGGGCCGCCGGAAATGACTTTTTTCGCTTCCGTCTTAAAACCTCCCGCCGCTTCGATCAGTTCCGCCACATTGGTCCCCATTCTGCACTCAAAGTTGGACGGATTCGCAATCGCCTCTCCGGAAATCGTCACGACTCTGGAGATCAGGGGCTTCCCGAGAATCACGGCGTCATAGATGGACGTGATCGTATCGCAGTTGTCCACCACACACCCCAGATCGGCCGGAAGCATGGTGGAGTTCAGATCCCTTCCCGTCACCGCATGGATCAGCATACGCTCTGCTCCCTGAGGATACTTGGTTTTCAGCACCTTCACCTGGATACGTGTCTCATTCTCACACGCCTTCTGCATGATCTTAATGGCTTCCGGCTTGTTATCCTCGATACAGATACAGCCCTGGGCATTCCCGAACAGCTCCAGCACCACCTTCAGGCCGCCCACCACTTTCTCCGGACGCTCGACCATCAGCCGGTAGTCGGACGTCAGATACGGCTCGCACTCCGCGCAGTTCACCAGCACGTAGTCGATCTTATCCGGATCCTTGGGAGAAAGCTTCACATGGGTCGGAAACCCTGCTCCGCCCATACCTACCACGCCGGACTCCTTGATGATGCCGATGATGTCTTCTCTGGACAGCTCTTCAAACGGTTTGATGGAAAGGCCGGGCGCCTCCTCATACAGTCCGTCGTTCTCCACCACGATGGAGTTGACCTTCGCGCCGGTGGATACGAAATGCGGCTCGATCGCCTTCACCGTACCGGATACGGACGCATAGACCGGCGAGGATACAAAGCCTCCCGCCTCCGCAATCTTCTGCCCCACCAGGACCCGGTCGCCTTTCGCCACGACCGGAGCTGCCGGAGCCCCGATATGCTGGGAGACCGGATAGATCAGATCCCCCTTCGGCTGATATGGAACGATCGCTTTGTCTTTGGACAGTTCCTTACCGTCATAAGGGTGTACACCACCCTTAAAAGTTAAAGTAGCCATAAGAACCCCTCTTTCTTATATTTCTGCGGAACTGTGTGAAAAAATCAACAATCCCTTTATACTAACAGAGGACATACGAACGCCGGTCCGCATGTCCTCTTGCTAATTCATGTTTATCGTTTATTCGTCTGTATCCTCTGCATAAGCCTCCAGCGCTTTCATGCTCAAGCTGATCTTCCGGTCTTCCCCGTTAAAATCTACTACCTTCGCGGTGATCTCCTGGCCCACCTTCAATACATCCGATGGTTTCTCCACATGCTCCCTGGAAATCTGGGATACGTGAAGAAGTGCGTCTACGCCGGGCTCCAGCTCCACAAACGCACCGAAATCGGTCATGCGTGCCACAACGCCGTCTACAATATTGCCGACTGCATATTTTTCATCCGCTGTCAGCCACGGATTCGCATCGTCAAACTTCAAACTCAGCGCGATCTTCGTGTCCTTGATCTCCTTGATCAGAACCTCCAGCTTGTCACCGACCCTGAACAGCTTCTTCGGATGGTCGACTCTGCCCCAGGACATCTCAGAGATATGAAGCAGTCCGTCCGCTCCTCCAAGATCCACAAACGCGCCGAAGTCTGTTACATTTTTCACAACGCCTTCTACAATATCGCCTTCGTTGATCCGCTCGAACAGCGCTCTCTGAAGCTCTGCCTTGCGTTCCACCAGAAGCTGCTTCCTGTCGCCGATGATCCTCCTTCTCTTCGGATTGAACTCGGTAATCACAAACTCAATCTCCTGATCCGCATACTTGCCGAGGTTTTTCTCGTACGTATCGGATACCAGGCTTGCCGGGATAAAGATCCTTGTCTCATCCACTACGACGCTCAGGCCGCCGTCCAGTACCTGCGTTACCTTTGCCGTCAGCACTTCCCTATTCTCAAAAGCTTCTTCCAGTCTCTTGCTGCCCCTCTCCTGGGCAACCCTTCTGTAGGACAGCTGAACCTGTCCTTCTCCGTCATTTACTTTCAGAACTTTTACTTCCATCGTATCGCCCACGGAGACCATGGTCGTCAGGTCCGCATTGGATACATTCGTATATTCATTCCGGGACACGATACCATCCGACTTATAGCCGATATTCAAGATGATCTCATCTTCTTTGACGTCAATGACCGTACCTTCTACGATTTCTCCTGTTCTGATAGTTTTTAATGAATCTTCCAGCATTTGTTCAAAACTTAATTCAGACACCTTGTTTGAACCTCCTCAATAATTTTCTTTGGGGTGGAAGCCCCTGCTGTAATACCTATAAGCCCAGTAGATCGTAATACTTCTAAATTCAGGTCGTGGACAGTCTGTATATAGTAAGTATTCCTGCACTCGTTTCTGCAAATCTCAAACAGCTTCTGCGTGTTCGAACTGTGGCTGCCGCCAATCACAATCATGGCGTCTACTTCTCCTGCAATCTGGCGGGCTTCCGTCTGCCGTTCCTCCGTCGCATTGCAGATCGTATTTACAACAACTCTATCATACCTCTTTTTATCAATAATTTCAACTAAATCTTTAAATTTCTTGTAGTTAAATGTCGTTTGCGAAACCACACATAATGGAATCGGTTCCAACATGTGGAAAGTTTCCGCCTGCTCCGCGGATTCGATCACCACTGCCGGCGTGCTGCACCAGCCCTTGATTCCTTCCACCTCCGGATGCCGGTCGTTGCCGATGATAATGATCTGTTTTCCCGCCCGGCTCTCCCTCTCCACCGTCCGATGGATCTTTTTCACAAAGGGACAGGTGGTGTCCACGCAGTGAAGCCCTTTTTGTTCAATCAGCTTGTAGATCTCCCTGCCCACGCCGTGGGAACGGATGATCACCGTTCCTTCCTTCAGCGCTTCCAGCTCCTGCCGGCTGTTCAGGACTTTCACTCCTTTTTTTTCCAGATCCTGGACGACCACCTCGTTGTGGATGATGGGCCCGTAGGTGTAGATGGGGCGGACACCCTTCTCCACCTGCTCATAGACCGTATCCACCGCCCGCTGGACGCCGAAACAGAAACCGGCGCTTTTTGCCACCCTTACCTGCATAACGACGTGATCCTTTCCACCACCTCATCGATGGTCATGTCGGAAGAATCCACAAGCACCGCGTCTTCCGCCTGGCAGAGAGGGGAATGCTCCCGGTGCATGTCCTGATAATCCCGTTCCATGATCTTCTGCTCGATCTGTGAAAGATTCGGCGTTTCGCCCTTTTCCAGGAGTTCCAGATACCGGCGTTTCGCCCGGGTGGAGGCGGAGGCCGTCAGATACACCTTCACATTGGCATCCGGCAGCACCACGGTCCCGATGTCACGTCCGTCCATGACCACATCCGCCTTTTCCGCCAGTTTCCGCTGCAGCTCCACCAGCTTTTCCCGGACCTCCGGCACCGCCGAAGAATAAGAGGCCATGCTGCCGACCTCCTCCGTCCGCAGATATGCGTTCACATTTTCACCGTTTAAAAGCACCACCTGCTCGCCGTCCCGGTATTCGATGGAGATGTCCGCTTCCCCGCAGGCATCCGCAATCCGCCCGGCGTCCGTCGGCGCGACCCCTTTTCTCAGCAGATACAGCGCCATGGCGCGATACATGGCGCCGGTATCCACATAGATAAAATTCATTTTTTTCGCAATTCTTCTGGCGATCGTACTTTTTCCGGCCCCTGCGGGCCCGTCGATCGCCACGTTATATCCTGTTCTCATACGCTCCTCCGTTTTTCCTGATTCCCTTTGGCATCCGCCGGCGGACATTCCCGCACGCCCCATACGGCGCTCCCGGGCGGGCGTCTGTCCGGTCAGCAGACATGCTCCGCCGCCGCTGCCGCCGTGGACCAGGCGATCTGCAGATTGAATCCGCCGGTCACCGCATCCACATCCAGCACCTCTCCGATAAAATAAAGCCCCGGAACCTTCTTCGATTCCATCGTGGCCGGATCGATCTCTTTCACGGACACGCCGCCCTTTGTGATGACAGCTTCATTATAACCTCCCGGACCCGCAATGGTCAATTCCAGTTCTTTCATAATTGCCAGAAACCGTTTCCGCTCTTCCTTCGTGATCTCGTTGACCCTCTTATCCGGGGAAATTCCGCTTAAGGCAACCATGACCGGCGTCAGCTTTGCCGGGAAGAACACGGACGCCGCGTTGCCGAACTTTTTATTTTTCGCCGCCTCGAATTCCCGCAGGATCCGGGCGTCCAGCTGTTCCTTCGAAAGGGCCGGCTTCAGGTCCAGCAGAAGCTTCAGCTCCTTCTCCATGGCCTTTCTCCCGCATACGCTGCTGGCCGTCAGGATCACCGGGCCGCTGACGCCGAAATGTGTGAACAGAAGTTCGCCAAAATCTTCACAAAGTACCTTTTTCCCATCCAGAACCCGGATGGCGATGTGTTTCAATGCCAGCCCCTGCAGTTCCTTCACCCATGCTTCCTTTATATGGAAGGGAACCAGGGACGGACAGCATGCCGTCACCTTCAGCCCCAGCTCCTCCGCAAAACGGTACCCGTCTCCCGTGGAGCCGGTACTTCCGTAGGAGAGCCCGCCCGTGGCCACGAACACCCGGTCCGCCTCCGCCCGTTTCCCGCCCGGCAGATCCAGGAAGAAACGGCCTTCCTCCTTATATACCCGCTCCACCCGGCTGTTCAGATGCACCCGCACTCCGGCTTTTTTCATGGCGCGGCGCAGCGTGTCCAGCACGTCCGCCGACCGGTCGGACTCCGGAAACACCCGCTTCCCCCGCTCCACCTTGAGCTTCAGGCCCTCTTTTTCGAAAAAATCCATGGCGTCCTGGTTGGTAAAGCCATAAAAAGCGCTGTATAAAAATTTCGGATTGCTCCTGACGCTCCCCAGAAGCTCCTCCATATCACAGGCATTAGTCAGGTTGCACCGGCCCTTTCCCGTGATGTACAGTTTTTTTCCGGTTTTCTCATTTCTCTCGTACAGATCCACCCTGGCGCCCTTTCTCGCCGCCAGCACCGACGCCATCATACCGGCCGCTCCGCCGCCAATGACCGCAAGATTCATATTCCACCTCTCTTCCTGGTTTTGTCCCTGCGCTTTTTTCTGTTATGCCGTCTGTTTTTATATTTTTCATCCACATCCAGACGCTCTCAGCAGTTTCCGACGAACACATAGTTCAGATAGTTCCGCGCCGTCTCCGCCAGTTCATAGACCCGGCCCACGTCGGTCGCCTCCCGGTCCGTCATATGGTATCTGGGGAAAAAGCGGGTCACATGGAGCGGAATATTGCTGTCCACGGAAGCGATCCATGCCGCCTCCGCTTCCATCTCCGCGGGATCGTCGTTCTCTCCCGGTACGATCAGCGTGGTCAGCTCCACATGGCAGTCCCGGGAAGCCCGGGCGATGAACGCCTTCACCGTCTCCAGGTCTCCCCCCAGCTTCCGGTAGTATTCCGCCCGGAACCCTTTCAGGTCCACGTTCATGGCGTCCACATACGGAAGAAGCGCTTCCAGCACCGGAAGAGACGCGCTTCCGTTGGTGACCATCACATTTTTCATACCGCATTCATGGACCAGCTCTGCCGTGTCGCGGACGTATTCCCAGCCCACCAGCGGCTCGTTGTAGGTAAAGGCGACCCCGATATTGCCCACCGGCTCATATTTCCGGGCCCGCTCCACCAGCTCCCGGGGCGGCAGGCTGCCGGTGACGGCCGTCTGCCCGTCCGCCATGGAGATCTCATGGTTCTGGCAGAACGGACACCGCAGATTGCACCCGTAGCTGCCCACCGACAGGATCAGGCTGCCCGGATAAAACATCTTTAACGGTTTCTTCTCAATGGGATCAAGGTTCAGCGACGTGATCCGTCCGTAATTGACGCATCGGATCTCTCCGTCCTGGTTCTCTCTGGCTCTGCAGAGCCCCTGCTGCCCCGGTTTCAGGCGGCAGCGGTGCATACATACCTGACAGACTGCTGTCTCCATTCTTTTTTCCTCCTGCTGCGTTTTTATACTGTCATGATTCATCCATCTGCCTGTCCGCCTTACCGGTGTCTGGCGACCTCAAACCGCTCCAGCGATACGGCTTCTTCTTCCCCGATGCCCGCCTTCTGCCTGGCGATGGCGACCTGCTGCTCCACCGTATCCACGCCTTCCAGATTCGGCAGCAGCAGCCCCCGCCGGTATCCGCTGGTGACGACCACTCCGTAGCGTTTCACATCCAGCTCCTCCGTGGAACCGATCCGCTCCGTCTCCCCCAGCACATCCACGCTGACGGTCAACTCGTCCAGCTCCTCCGGAGCCACCGGATCGAACCTGGGGTCCCTGGAGCACGCGCTGACGGCATTCTGGCGGATCTCCTCCGCAATGGACGCCTGTACGGCCTGTATGGTCCCGATGCAGCCCCGAAGCCTGCCGTTCTTCTTGATGGACACAAAAGTGCCTGCCCTCTGTCCCAGCAGTTCTTCCGGAAGTCCGTCCGGAAACTCCGGCATCCGTCCCGTCCGGACATAGTGCTCCATGGTCTCTCTTGCCAGCCGCACAAATGCGTCCTCCGCTTCCCTCTGCCTGCGCAGCCGTTCCCTCCGTTTTTCCTCATACCGCTCCAGGAACTTCCGGGACCCGTCTGTTCCCTGCACCTCATAGAGGCAGACGCCGTACCCCACTCCAAAGGGTCCTTCGTAGGACAGCCGTTCACTTCTCACCGCCTGTCCGTCCAGCGCGCCCGCCAGAATCGTAAAGGAACGGTGTCCGCACTCTCCCGCCTTTTCGCAGAACTCCTCCGGATATTCCAGAAGTTCCCAAAACGCGGCGTTCCCCATGGTCTCCATAATCCGCCGGTCGTACTCCGGCCCTTCCTTCTGATAGCCGTAGGGGCCGTCCTCCTTCAGCCGATGGGACAGGTCTCCGCTGCCCACCACCACCGTCCTGCGCTCCAGAAGCTCCGCCGTCTGCCGGATCAGCTGCCCCAGCCGGTAGTGTTCCGTAAGCGGCAGGCCGGACAGGCCGATCCGCACCAGACGGTATCCGGTCCAGTACTGATTGATAAAATACAGCGGCACCATGGTTCCGTGGTCGAGCCTTTTCTCTTTTTCGCCCAACGTCCCTGCCGGAACGTGCGCGCCGTCCGCAAACTGGCACAAAAGCTCCGAAAACGCAGCATCATACTCTGCTGTCAGTTTCACCTGTCCCGCCCGGAACTGTCCGAAATCCCCTTCGGCGCGCGCTCCCGGCGAGATATGAAAATAGTCCGCGTACATGACCTGATGGGGCGTGAGCAGGACGATGGTGTCCGGCTTCCATGCCCCGATCCGTTCCGCCGCCTCCCGGTACGCGTCAATGGTACTCTGAATCTTCTTCTCTTCCCCTCTCCCGATCTCCGGCACGATCAGCGGCGGATGCGGAACCATGCAGGCTCCTGTGATTCCCATGTGTGTTATTCCCCCTTCTCTGTTTCTCTCAGACGCTCTGCCAGCTTCGTGTTCCGGTCAGAGGTTGTCTCGTTTTTAATGGCATACCAGACTGCCTTCTTTTCCCCGATCAGCACCAGGATCTTCTTCGCCCTGGTCACCCCGGTATAGAGCAGATTCCTCTGCAGCATGACAAAATGGCTCATGGTGAACGGCATGACCACGATGGGATATTCCGATCCCTGGGCCTTGTGGATGGTCGTGGCGTAGGCCAGAGACAGCTCATCCAGCTCGCTCACGTCATAGGCCACCTCCCGCCCGTCAAAATTCACCGTAAGTTCCCGTTCCTCCATGTCCACATTGGATACGGTTCCGATGTCCCCGTTGAACACCTCTTTGTCATAATCGTTGCGGATCTGCATGACCTTGTCCCGGAGCCGGTACTGGACCCCGCCCCGCTGCAGAAAAATACCGCACGGATTCATGGCCTCCTGCAGCACCCGGTTCAGATTCGCCGCGCCGCAGACGCCCCGCTGCATGGGCGTCAGCACCTGGATATCCTGCAGGGCGTCCACATGATAATACGACGGCAGATTGTGTCGGCAGTACCTGACCAGCGTATCCACCACTTCCTCGTTGGTCTCCTTTCCCGCAAAGAAAAAATCCGCGTCCTTCCCGCCCCGCAGGTCGATGGCCTCGCCCCGGTTGATCCGATGGGCGTTCATGATGATCCGGCTGCCCTGGGCCTGACGGAAGATCCGGGCCAGGCGCACCACCGGAATCCTGCCGGAAGCGATCAGGTCCTTTAATACATTTCCGGCTCCCACGCTGGGCAGCTGGTCCGTATCCCCCACCAGAATCAGCGTCATATGCTCCGGAAGCGCCTTCAGCAGATTGTACATGAGGATCACGTCGATCATGGAGCATTCGTCCACAATCAGCACATCCCCCTCCAGGGGATCCTCCTCTTTCTTCTGATACCCTTCCGGAGGCTTGTATTCCAGCAGCCGGTGAATCGTCTTCGCCTCCATGCCCGTAGCCTCGGACATCCGTTTCGCCGCCCTTCCCGTAGGCGCCGCCAGAAGGATCCGGCAGCCTGCCGTCCGGTACGCCTGCAGGATTCCCAGGGTCGTGGTGGTCTTGCCGGTTCCCGGCCCTCCGGTCAGGATCATCACCTTGGAGGACACGGCGGTCCGGATGGCTTCCAGCTGGATCTCGTCATAGGGCACGGCGGAACGGCTCTGCACCTGCCCCAGCACCGCTTCCTCCCGGATTTGGACCTGACGCTTTGCCGCAAGCAGCTTCAGAAGCCGCCTGGCGCATCCGGTCTCCGAGAAATAAAAGGGCGGCAGATAGATGGCTTCCTCCTCCCGGATCACATCTCCGGTCCGCAGCATCTCGTCCAGCGTGATCTGAAGCTCCGGCTCTTCCACCTCCAGCAGCTTTTCCGCCGTCCCGATCAGCTGCTCCCGGACCGCGTAGCAGTGGCCGCTCTCCGCCAGCCGGTTCAGGGTATACAGGATCCCGCTCCGAAGCCGTACGAAGCAGTCCTTCCCCATGCCCAGCTTCTTCGCGATCGTATCCGCCGTCCGGAAACCGATCCCCCAGATATCGTCCGCCAGACGGTAGGGGTTCTCCTGCACCACCTGAACGCTCCCGCTCCCGTAGGTCTTGAAGATCTTCGTGGCATGGGCGGTACTGACCTCATGGCTCTGGAGAAATACCATGATGTTCTTGATCTCCTTCTGCTCCTGCCAGCTCTTTTTGATCCGTTCCACCCGGACCCTGCCGATCCCCTCCACCCGGATCAGCGCGTCCGGGTCCTCTTCGATCACTTCCAGCGTGTCCTTCCCGAACTCCTGTACGATACGCTTCGCGAATTTGGGACCCACTCCTTTGATCAGCCCGGACCCCAGATATTTCTCGATGCCGTACACCGTGGCGGGCAGCGCCTCCTCGAATTTTTCCACCGAAAACTGCCTGCCGTATCTGGCGTCCACCTTCCAGACGCCCTCCAGCAGCAGCACCGAACCCACATGGGTATCCGGCATGGCGCCCACCACCGTCACCAGGTCGTTATAATTTTTCGCCGCGCATTTCAGCACGGTATAGCCGTTTTCCGCATTCTGGTACGTAATCCGCTCCACAACACAGCGCAGACGTTCCATAGGCCCCTCCGAAAAGAGCCCTCCGCCGACACAGCGAAGAGCTCTTTTTTCCTTACGATATTATACAGGATACGCGCCGTTCTCAGTATCTGCAACCGTCGCATCCACTTTTGTCTTCTGTGCTTCTCTGTATTTAAAGAAATCCATGGCAACCTGCGGGAACAGTGCGTAGGACAAAATATCCTCATCCTGCTCCTTGTACTGTGCCATCTCCGCTTCCAGGGTATCCAGCTCGTTGCCAACCAGATCCGCCGGACGGCAGGTGATGATCTCCTCGTCGCCGATGCACTTCTTCTGCACTTCCGGATCAAAGGGCTTGACTGTCCTGCCGTAACGCCCGGACAGAACCGCTTTGGTCTCCTTGGTCACCATCTTGTAGCGCTCGCCCATGAGTACGTTGAACACGGCCTGCGTACCGACGATCTGAGAAGACGGCGTAACCAGCGGACACTCGCCCAGGTCCTTACGAACCCGCGGCACTTCCTCAAGCACTTCGTAATATTTGTCCTCCGCGTGTTGCTCTTTCAGCTGAGAGGTCAGGTTGGAAAGCATGCCGCCCGGCACCTGGTACAGAAGGGTCTTGATGTTCACGCCCAGGTTCTTCGGGTTCAGAAGGCCGCTGTCCAGCGCCTCGTCGCGGATCGGACGGAAGTAGTCCGCGATCTCCGCCAGCAGGTTCTGGTCAAATCCGGTGTCGTACGGCGTTCCTTTGAACGTCTCCACCATAACCTCGGTCGCCGGCTGGGAGGTTCCCAGCGCAAACGGAGACATGGCGCAGTCGATCACGTCCACGCCCGCTTCCACCGCTTTCAGATAGGTCATGGACGCCACACCGGACGTATAATGGGTATGAAGCTGGATCGGGATCTTCACGGCTTCTTTCAGAGCCGTCACAAGCCTTGTAGCCTCATAGGGAAGCAGCAGGCCCGCCATATCCTTGATACAGATGGAATCCGCGCCCATCTCCTCAATCTCTTTGGCAATATTCGTCCAGTATTCCAGCGTGTAGGCATCACCCAGCGTATAGGAAAGCGCAATCTGCGCATGTCCGCCTTCCTTATTGGAAGCCTTCACTGCGGTCTGCAGGTTCCGAAGGTCATTCAGACAGTCGAAAATACGGATGATGTCGATGCCGTTGGCGATGGATTTCTGTACAAAATATTCCACCACGTCATCGCCGTAGGGACGGTATCCCAGAATGTTCTGTCCGCGGAACAGCATCTGCAGCTTCGTATTCTTCGCTCTCGCCTTGATCTGGCGGAGCCTCTCCCACGGATCCTCTTTCAGGAAACGAAGAGAAGCGTCAAAGGTAGCGCCGCCCCAGCACTCCAGGGAGTAATATCCCACCTGGTCCAGCTTCTCCACGATGGGAAGCATCTGCTCCGTGCTCATACGGGTCGCGATCAGAGACTGATGCGCGTCACGCAGGATCGTCTCTGTAATCTTAATGGGCTTTTTCGCCATATTACTCATTCTATCTAATCCTCCTAATCAGAGTTATGCATCTCCCCTTCGGGAAGACGCTGTTTTTTACATCACACCAAAGATCGCCATGAACGTACCGGCTGCTACGGCCGTACCGATGACGCCTGCCACGTTCGGTCCCATCGCGTGCATCAGCAGGAAGTTGGTCGGATCTGCTTCCGCCCCCACCTTCTGGGACACGCGAGCTGCCATGGGCACCGCGGACACGCCTGCGGAACCGATCAGCGGATTGACCTTGCCGCCGGTCACCTTGCACATCAGTTTGCCGAAGATCACGCCCGCCGCCGTACCGATACCGAACGCCACCAGTCCGAGAATCACGATCTTGATGGTATCCCAGTTCAGGAATGCCTCCGCGCTGGTGGTCGCGCCTACGGAAGTACCCAGAAGAATGACCACAATGTACATCAGCGCGTTGGAAGCGGTCTCGGTCAGCTGACGGACCACGCCGCTCTCACGGAACAGGTTGCCCAGCATCAGCATACCGACCAGCGGAGCCGTAGTCGGAAGGATCAGGGATACGATGATCGTAACGATGATCGGGAACAGGATCTTCTCCAGCTTGGATACCGGACGAAGCTGCTCCATCTTGATCTTCCGCTCCTTCTCTGTCGTCAGAAGCTTCATGATGGGCGGCTGGATGATCGGCACCAGGGACATATAGGAATATGCCGCCACGGCGATGGGGCCCATGATGGCCGTCTGCTGCAGCTTACCTGCCAGGAAGATGGATGTGGGGCCGTCTGCGCCTCCGATGATGGAGATGGCCGCCGCCGCCTTGTCGCTGAAGCCCATGGCCATGGCTCCCAGATAGGCGGTAAAGATACCGAACTGCGCGGCCGCGCCCAGCAGGAAGCTCTTGGGGTTCGCGATCAGCGGGCCGAAGTCCGTCATGGCTCCTACGCCCATGAAAATCAGCGACGGAAGGATCGCCCACTCATCCATTAAATAGAAATAGTGAAGAAGGCCGCCTACGCCGTTGGCGGAATCTTCGATACTGAGCATAATATCCGGATAGATATTCACCAAAAGCATACCGAAAGAAATCGGAACCAGAAGAAGAGGTTCATATTCTTTTGCGATAGCCAGATAAAGAAACACACATGCGACAACGATCATGATGTAGTTGCCTACCGTCAGGTTGAAGAACGCGGTCTGGTGCACGAGGTTTCCTAAAGTATCAGCAATATAACTCATGTTATAACCTCCAATGATTTATTCACATATCAGCCGACTGTACGCATTAGTTCAGTGTAGCCAATACATCACCGGATTCTACCGCGTCACCTACAGATACATCGATGCTTGCAACCGTGCCGTCTTCCGGAGCCACCACCGGAATCTCCATCTTCATGGCTTCCAGGATGATGATCGGGTCTCCGGATTTCACAGCCTGTCCGACGCTTGCCTCCACCTTGAAGACCTTGCCCGGAACAGAAGCGCTCACCTCGATGGAGCCTGCGTCTCCCGCCGGTGCCGGAGCAGGCGCTGCCGCCGGCGCGGGCGCTGCAGGTGCTGCCTTCGGAGCCGCTGCGCGGACCGGTGCGCTTCCTGCGCCGCCTTCTTCTACAGTCACATCATATACGGTTCCATTTACGGTAATGGTATAATTTTTCATCTCTATATTCCTCCTGAATTGATTCTAAATTAAGCTCTTTTCCATGTGGATGATTCTGCACGTCTGATGGAACGGACTACGAATCCGTCCGAAGATGTGCCTGTATATGCACAGATCGCCGCGGTAATCGCCGCCACAAGCTCCTTGTCGTCGACAAGGTTCGTATTCGCGTTCGCCGCAGGCCTTGCCGCCGGCTTTCTCGCCGGTCTCGGTTTCGGCGCCGGCTTCTCCTCCTGCTTCGGCGCCTGATTGCCCGGAATAAAGTTAAAGCAGTAGATCACAAGGCTGATGAAGATCAGGACGGCAAACACGGTTCCCATACCCAGGATCGTATTCATCCCCGCCTTCTGAAGGATCTCTCCGATGCTGTATTTCGGGTCCAGAGTCACGGACTGAGCCACGCTTTTCTCATCCTCGGCCTGAAAAACGATGGTCAGCTGTGCACTGCGGTTCTCATAAGTCAGGTTCGTCACAAGGGTGATCTCATCTCCTTTTACCTCCGGCGCCTCATAGCCGTCAGTGGAAACATAGGGTCCCAGCTCCTCCGCCGAACCCTGGTAGCCTGCTAATGCCGTCGTAAATGCCTCCGCGGTAAACGGAAGTCCCAGGCTGTCCAGAAACTGCTGAATCTCTTCCTCGTCTCCGGCTGCATACTCCGCCATCACTTCCTCCGGCATGTCTTCAAAATTGGCGATCAGAAAATCCGCCACGGAATGGAGAAAGTCCTCATCATACGTGATCTCCGTTTCCTCCGGCACGTTCCCGCAGGCCGTCAGCCCGAGCACGGAGACGGAAAGGACCAGCAGGGCAAGAATTGTTCTTATTTTCTGTTTCATACGGTTCACCTCGCTCTAAACTGTTCCATGCTTTTTGGCCGGGCGGTCTTCCCTCTTGGTAAACAGCATCTCAAATGCGCCGATGACGTATTTCCTCGTATCCTGCGCATCGATGACCGTATCCACATAGCCTCTCTTCGCCGCAGAAGCCACATGGTTCTGAAGCTTTGCATAGGCCTTTGCCTTCTCTTTGAGTTCCGCCGCGTCTGCGCCCGCGTACATGATCTTTGCCGCAAGCTTCGCATCCATCATGCCGATCTCCGCCTTCGGCCACGCATAGACAAAGTCCGCGCCCAGCCCCTTGCTGTTCATGGTTACGTACGCGCTTCCGTACGCCTTTCCGGTGACTACGTTCACCTTCGGAACCGTCGCGTTGGCAAATGCATACGTAAGGGCCGCCGCCGCTCTGGCGATCTTCTTCTCCGTACACTTGGAAGCCTTGAATCCGGAAGCATTGGTCAGGGTAAGTACCGGGATATTGAACGCATCACAGAACTTCACGAATTCAGCCGCCTTGTCACAGCCTCTCGCGGACAGCTCCGCATTGAATTCTTCCGCTTTGTTTCCTTCCGCGTCATATAATACGGTCCGGTTTGCCACCGCGCCCACGGTCGTGCCGTTCAGCTTGATAAAGCCGGTCACCATATCCCTGGCGTAATCCGCCTTTGTCTCAAAAAAGATGCCTGAATCCGAGATCATCGGAAGCGCGATCGCCGGGTCTCCTGCGGAGATCTCCAGATCCGCACACACTCTGTTCAGGTCATCGTCACAGTCCATATAGGACAGATCGTCCTCGTTGTTCGCCGGGAGCAGCGATACCAGTTCGCGGATCTGTACGATCAGCTCCGCTTCCTCTGCAACCACATCCACAATCCCTGCTTCTTCGCTCTGGAACGCAGCAGACGCCGTGTCGCATTTGGACACTTCATTTCCTTCCAGCGCATTGGGGGAATTCACAAATAATCTTGCCTTTCTGCTCTCCATGAACGTAAAATCCGACATGGCTGAAGCCACCGCCATACCGCCGCCGCAGCTGCCGAATACCGCCGTAATCTGCGGTACCACGCCGGAAGCCTCCGCCTGCTTCAGATACAGCTCGCCAAAGGCGTTCAACGCGTCAGAAGCCTCCTGAAGTCTTAAGCCTGCGCAGTCCACAAGCCCGATGACAGGGGCTCCCATTTTCATTGCCATATCATAAATTCTGACAATCTTCTTCGCATGCATCTCACCCATGGAGCCTCCCAGTACGGAAGCGTCCTGGCTGTACACATACACCAGACTGCCATTGATGACACCATATCCCGTGATGACGCCGTCGGATGGGGTGTCCGTGTTGTTCATGTTGAAATCCGTCGCACGGGCTGTAACTGCCGCACCGATTTCAACAAAGCTGTTCTCGTCAAGTAAGGCTTTGATTCTGCCGCTTGCCAAGCTCTGTGCCGTATTACTCATTTTTGCTCCTCCATTATATCATTAATAAAGTTAACCCAAGGTCTGCCGATTCTAATTGTAACAATACCTCCCCCTTTTTTCAAGTTATTTTTTTCGATTCTGCCCGGAGTCCGACATTTTTTTCACAGAATGAACAAAATCTTTATGGGAAAACCGGCATTTTCGCCCTTTCCCTTTTTCCTCCATGTGTTATAATTCATAGAAAATAAAACCGCTGGCCGGTTATCATCAGAAGGAAAGGACAACAGACACATGTCAAGAAGCGAATATATAAAAGCCAGGAAAAAAGCGCAGAAAACGTACCGCGCACATCTTTTCAAAGGAACCTATCCCTATCTGCAGGCGCTGGACGATATGGTCTCTTTCGCGGAAATCATATCGGAAGTGGATCTCGGACTGATCGAGATCCCTCTGGACGCCGTGGTAGGTACGAAGACCGCCGGAAGGAAGCAGGCCTTTGCCGGCAATTTCATGCCTCTTCTGGACGACAACAGCGAATTCGCCCGCAAATGGGCCGCCCTCTACGACGCCCACATCGAGGAAGGAATCCGGGACCCCATCAAAGCCGTGGAATACATGAATCACTTCTATGTGGTGGAGGGCAACAAGCGGGTCAGCGTCCTGAAATACGTGGACGCGGTGAGCATCCAGGCCAACGTCACGCGCATGATCCCTCGGAGAAATGATTCTCTGGAAAACAAAATTTACTTTGAGTTCCTGGATTTCTATCAGGCCACCGCCATCAACTATCTGAATTTCAGCCAGGAGGGATGCTACACCCGCCTGCTGACGGCGCTGGGAAAGACGCTTGACTCCGCCTGGACCGATGATGAAAAGATGAATCTTCATTCCTCCTATATCCATTTTCTGGAGGTGTATGAAGAAAAGGGAGGACGGAAGCTCTCCCTGACGGCCGGAGATGCGTTTCTGACCTATATGGAAATCTATGGATACAAGGGCATGGTGGAGAAATCCCACCGGGAACTTCAGGAGGAAATTTCCGCCATCTGGAAGGATTTTGAGATCTATCCTTCCAAAAGAAGCGTGGAACTCGTCATGGCTCCGGAAAACAAGACGGAGGAAAAGGCCCTCCGGACACGCATCCTTTCGCTCACTCCCGGCCTGCTTAAGATCGCCTTTGTCCACGACCGCTCTCCGGAGGAATCCAGCTGGACCTATGGACACGAGCTGGGGCGGCATTATCTGGAGGACACCCTGTCGGAAAAGGTCTCCACTTCCTTCTATATTACGAACGGCGACCCGGAGGAGGGAAGTCAGGTCATCCAGAAGGCTATCGACGACGGAAATACCATTGTCTTCACCACCAGCCCGAAGCTTCTGAACGCCAGCGTCAAGGCGGCGCTGAAATATCCGTCCATCCGGATCCTGAACTGCTCTCTGAACTCCTGCTTCGGGCATCTGCGCACCTACTACGGTCGGATGTACGAGGCCAAATACCTGACCGGCATCCTGGCGGGCATCCTCAGTCCGGATCCTTTCATCGGCTATGTGGCCGACTACCCGATCTACGGCTCCACCGCCAGCATCAACGCGTTCGCCCTGGGCGTAAAGACGGTAAACCCCAACGCCCGGGTCTGTCTGGAATGGACCTGTGTCAGGGACAACCGGTTCCAGGAGCATTTTGCCGCCAGGCACATCTCCCACGTATCCGGACAGGATCTTCTGACTCCCTACCGGGGTTCCAGACAGTTCGGCCTGTACGACATCCGCGGCGAACAGATCACCAACGTGGCCATGCCGGTCTGCCACTGGGGCAAATTTTACGAGCGCATCGTCACAAGCATCCTGTACGGCACCTGGAACAAGGGCGTCACCCAGAACAGCAAAAAATCCATCAACTATTTCTGGGGGCTTTCCTCCGGCATGGTGGACGTGATCTGTTCCAAACGCGTACCCGCCCCCACGGAGCATTTTCTGGAGCAGATCAAACAGGATATCAGCTCCGGCCGGTTCCATCCCTTCTCCTGTGAGATCCGCTCCCAGGACGGAACCCTGTGGAACGAGAAGGACACGATCATGCCTGCCGGGCAGATCGGCTCCATGGACTGGCTGCTGGATAATGTGGAGGGTGCCTTCCCCCCCATCTCCTCCATGACGGAGGAGGCGCGCCGGATCGTGAAGCTTCAGGGCGTGGGAAAATATCAGGAGCAGAGTGAACAGGCATGAAGATACTGGTACTGGCAGATACGGAATCTCTGTATCTGTGGGATTTTTTTGAAAAAAGCAAGCTGGAGGGGATCGATCTGATCCTCTCCTGCGGAGACCTGCACCCTCACTACCTGTCCTTTCTCGCCACCTTTTTTCAGGGGCCGGTGCTCTACGTCCACGGCAACCACGACGACTGTTATAAGGAAACGCCGCCGGAAGGGTGCATCTGCATTGACGGCAGGATCTATGAGCACGAGGGCGTCCGCATCCTGGGGCTGGGCGGTTCCATGCGTTACAAAAAAGGCGAACACCAGTACACCCAGTGGCAGATGAACCACCGGATCCGAAAACTGTTCTTCCCGCTCTGGTACCGGAAGGGGTTTGATATTCTTTTAACACACTCGCCCGCCTGGCAGCTGAACGACGGAACCGATCTCCCGCACACGGGGTTCAAGGGGTTCCGGTACCTGCTGGACCGGTATCACCCCCGCTATTTCGTCCACGGCCACGTCCATCTGTCCTATGGCGGCGGCTCCACCCGGAAATGCTCCTATCAGGACACGACGGTCATCAACGCCTACGAACGGTATATCATCGAGATATAAGTTCCTGCGCGCCGGGAATCCAGCGGTCCAGGACCTGCATCAGGCACCAGTCATAGTCAATGGCGGGAGAGTCCTCCTGAATGCAGACGGGAAACAGGTCCATGACCTCGCCGTTGAGATAATAGACGACGGTCCCCACCAGTTCTCCCGCCTCCACCGGCGCCGGCAGCGTATCCGGCGCCAGGACATCCATCTGAAACACATCGTCTTCCTTCATGAGAAGCTCCCGGCTCTCCACCGGCACCGACAGATGCACATACTCCGCCTGCCCGTTCTCGATCCGGACCGGCTCCAGGGCCAGCGCATCCTCTCCCACAGTCTGTTTGTGGAAATTTTCCAGCCCGTAATTCATCAGTTTCGTTGTATCCGACCATTTCCAGGTTTTGTGATTGGGCCACCCGCAGGCCAGAACCACGGCGATCAGCCTCTTTTTTCCCCGTTCCAGCGCCCCCACATAACAGTAGCCCGCGCCGTTGGTAAAGCCGGTCTTCCCGGTGAGGGCTCCTTCCATCATATTCAGAAACGCGTTTTTATTGTTCACGGTAAACGTCCGGGTCCCGTCCAGATCCGAGAAAGTCCAGGAGGGTTCTCTGGTGATGGACAGAAATTCCTCCTCCTGCATGCAGCGGCGCATGATCTGCGCCAGATCCGCCGCGGTGGTGGAATGGGTCCCGTTCTCATCCTGGGCGTCCAGTCCGTTGGGCGTGATAAAATAGGTGTGATAGCATCCCAGCTCCCGGGCCTTCCGGTTCATCATGGCCGCAAACCCTTCCACACTCCCGCCCACATGCTCCGCGATGGCCACTGCGGAATCGTTGTGAGACTCCAGCATGAGCGAATAACACAGGTCCCGGAGCCGGTAGCGCTCCCCTTCCCGGATGTTCAGCTGGACGTCCGGCATGGACGCCGCGTAGGCCGACACGGCCACCTCCTCTTCCAGATCCGCATTTAACAGCGTAACCAGAAGCGTCATAATCTTCGTGGTACTGGCCATGGGCATCTCGTTCTCCCCGTTTTTTTCAAAAAGAATACGCCCTGTATCAGCATCCATAAGCACTGCTGACTGGGCGTACAGATCGTCCGGCGCCCCTTCTGCCTGCACTGCCGTCTCCATGAGCAGCAGCGTCAGAAACACCGCCAGACATTTCTTTTTTATCTTTTTCATAAGCCACCTGCACATTGTCCTTTGATTCAATCTATGCAGAAGACTGCTCTTCTAATACTTTCCCGTCCCCGGATTCCGGGGAAATCTCTCACAGGTTCAGCTTCAGCTGGACTTCCTCCTCCGCCTGGCTCTTCATCTCCTCCACCAGATCCGGCTGGATGGACGGAAGCTCCTCCGTGGACCGGACGCCGAAATTGCGCAGGAACTCCTCCGTGGTGCCAAACAGGATCGGCCGTCCCGGCGCGTCCAGCCTCCCGGCTTCCCCTACCAGGCCGTATTCCACCAGGCGGTTCAGCGCATGGTCCGAATTCACGCCGCGGATTTTCTCCACCTCCTGCCGGGTCACCGGCTGCTTATACGCAATGATGGAGAGCACTTCCAGCTGCACGTCCGTCAGTACATATTTCTTCGGCTGCTTTGCCACCCGGATCAGGGCTTCATAATATTCCCGCCGGGTGGCAAGCTGAAAGGCGTCCTCCAGTTCGATGATCTCCATGCCGCCCTCCCGGCTGTTGTACCGGTCCATCATCTGATGTACGATCCTGCGGGTCGTCTCTCTGTCATGGCCGATGGCCGCCGCCAGCTTCTCCGTCCCCACCGCGTCGCCCAGGGCAAACAGCACCGCCTCTATGGTCGCTTCTATTTTCTCCAGTTCCAAAATGTCCCCTCGCTTCCATGTATATTCCAGACACGTCTACATCTGCGCCTCGATCAGCATGTCGTCAAACGGATGCTCCTGTGCCACCGACAGCTCACCCGTCTTCATCAGCTCCAGAACCGCAAGAAACGTGACGATCATCTGGATCCTGCTTCTCTGCCCCTCCATCAGGGCCGAGAACAGAAATCGCTGCTTCTCCAGTGCATACGTCCTGACAAAAGCCATCTTCTCGTCCAGACTGACCTCCTCCTGCTCGATCCTGCCGAATTTGCTCCGGATCGGATCGATCTTCTCCGTCTGCCTGCGCATGATGGCCTGAAAGACGTCGTTCAACTGCTTCAGTGTCAGGTCTCCCACCAGATCCTCCAGATCTACCGGGACCTCGTATTTTGCCACCTCTTCCGGAATCGTGGGCGGTTTGTACATGGCCCTGCCGGACATGGACAGGCGCTCCCTGAGCTCATAGGACATGTACTTGTACATCTTGTACTCCAGAAGCTTCTGCACCAGTTCTTCCCTGGGGTCGATCTCTTCTCCCTCCTCGTCCACTTCCACGGGCAGAAGCATCCTGGCCTTGATCTCCAGAAGCGTTGCCGCCATGACCAGAAATTCGCTCATCACGTTCAGGTCCTGCGTCTCCATGGACTGCAGATATTCCATATACTGCGCCGTGATCTCCACGATCGGGATATCAAAAATATTGAATTTGTTTACGTCGATCAAATGGAGCAGAAGGTCCAGAGGACCTTCAAAACTCTCGATCTTTACCGATAATGCCATCCTGACCTGTTCCTCTTATCCTGATTCCCATCAGCCAGGGCGGGTTGCATATGCGAAACGGTACCGTATGCTCCCCAAGCCCGGGACTGACTGCCATATATCTGCCGTCCCTCTCGTACAGCCCTCTGTCATATCTTGGAAACAGCTTTGCCTGCGGCGTGATCAGGCCGCCGATCCCCGGAAGCCTGACGATCCCTCCATGAAGGTGTCCTGCCAGCGTCAGATCCGCCCCCCACCGGGAATAGTGCCGGAAATAGACCGGATTGTGGGCCAGCAGAATATGAAACGCACCCTTCCCGGGAGTTCCGAGCTTTTCCTGCAGATCCCTCCCGTCATAGGATTTCACAAAAAACTTCCTGTAGTATTCCAGAGGCAGCTCGTAGCCGTGGATCTGAACCTGCATGGAGCCGTGGGAGATCCGGATGGTCTCATTCACCGGAATCTTCACGCCAAGTTCCCCAAGCCGCCGCGCATATGTCTCATACTGCCTGCCGTAACGCTCCGGCATCTGCCGCATCCTGGACTCATGATTGCCGTTGCCCGCGATGATCGGCACCCCTCTTTCAGAAAGCCGCTCAAAAAGCAGCAGGGCGTGCTCCATGCCCGCCTGCGTCTGTCCCAGCACCATATCGCCGGCGCACAGGATCAGATCCGCAGGAAAGCGGTCCGCCTCCCGCAGAAGCTGCGTCTGGCCCTCTCCCCACAGCCGGTCGTGCAGATCCGCCAGCAGGAGAATGCGAAGAGGCCGGTCCTCCCTGTTCAGTTTATCCGTCCGGATCTCATAGATCCGGGTCTCCAGATGTGACATAATTCCTTCTTTCCACCGCCCGCTGTCCGCAGGCTGCCTGCATATCATACCACAGGTGCCGGCCCTTCTGCAATTCTTTTACAGCAAAAATATGTGAAATGTCCTCCGGATGTAGTCGCCGTAACCGGCCTTTTCCACATTTCCTGCCGCCAGAATCGGGGATTCCCCGATCTCGCGCCCATTCAGAATGTAGGCGACCCTGCCCACTGTATCCCCCTCCTTCACCGGCGCGGCCAGGGATTCCGGAAGCTCCAGCGAACGCTTCATATCCGACAGAATGCTGCCGTCCGTGGACACATAGGAGAAATCCCCCGCATATTTCAGCGCTACGTGGTCCTCCGTCCCGCCGGCTACCGGCAGATCGGAAAGCGCCACCCGGTTCTCATCCCGGTAAAGGCTGCAGCAGGCAAAACCGCTGTTTAAAAGCGTAACCGCGTCCTGGAATCGGCTCTTGCTGTCCGCACCGCCCATCACCACCGCGACCAGCTCGATCTCATCCTTTTTGGCGCTGGCCGACACGCAGAAGCCCGCCACGCTCGTATATCCGGTCTTCAGGCCGGTGGCGTATTCATACTGCTTAATCAGCTTGTTCGTATTGGTCAGGCCAAACTCGAAGCTTCCTTTTGCCGTCGTATGGATGATGTTCTCCATCCAGATGGTACAGTACTCATGAATCTGGGGATGGTTCAGCAGAAGTTCCCTGGACATAAGCGCCACATCTCTGGCAGTAGTCAGATGCTCGTCGTCATCCAGGCCGCAGCAGTTGACAAAATGGGTGTTCGTCATCCCCAGCTCCGCCGCCCTTTCGTTCATCCGTTTGACAAAATCTCCTTCGCTGCCGCTGATGTGCTCCGCCATGGCCACACACGCGTCGTTGGCGCTGGCCACGGCGATGCATTTGAGCATCGTCTCCACCGTCTGCTGTTCAAAGGGCTCCAGATATACCTGCGAGCCTCCCATGGAGGCAGCGTGCTCGGACACGGACACGGTGTCCGAAAGGGCGATCTTCCCGTCCTCTATGGCTTCCAGGATCAAAAGCATCGTCATGATCTTCGTCACGCTTGCCGGATGGATCTTCTCATCCTCCGCCTTTCCCATCAGTATGGTTCCGGTAGACACCTCCATCAAAAGCGCGTGAGGAGCCGCTACTTCCGCCGCCACCTGATGGTCCGCGGCCGGCTCCGCCTTCTGCCCTCCGGCTGCTTCCGGCTCTGCCGGCTGCTCCCCGGCTGTTTCCGGCTCCGCCTTCTGCTCCCCGGCTGTTTCCGGCTCCGCTGTCTGTTCCCCGGCGGCCAGCACGGACGCCGGTGTAAACGCCAGGACCGCCGTCAGGATCCATATACACAGTTTTTTCAGAATATCACCTCAGAATTCCTTTATACAATGTAGCGGCAAAACGGAAAAATATGCATAAAAAGGACCGGAAAATCCCATGTCTTCCGGTCTTGTCATACACGCGGCCCTGTCAGCCTTTCCGTTAAAATGAGATCCCGGAAAGCCGGCCGGAACTCACAGCGTCATCACGCAGGCGATCAGGATCCCCAGGATGCATCCCACGCACACCTGCAGCGGCGTATGCCCCACAAATTCCTTCAGGCTCGCTTCCCAGAACTCGTACATCCGGTCATTCTTCTTAAACGCCTCTACAAACCCCTCCGTCCGGAAGAATTCAATCATCTCATTCAGTACCTTTCCCTGTCTCCCGGTTTCCATACGGACGCCCATGGCATCATGCATGACGATGATCGCCAGCATGCACGCAATGGCAAATTCAAACGACTGTATACCGTACAGAATCCCGGACGCCGCCGCCATGGCGCTGACCGTGGCGGAATGGCCGCTGGGCATGCCGCCGTCCCCCACCATGCGCTCCCAGCGGATCTCATGATTGACCAGTGCGTAAATAATCGTCTTCATCACCTGCGCCACCGCCCATCCGCTGACTCCGCACATCAATATCCTGTTGTTCAGAAATGCTCTGAAAAAGTTCCCCATCTCTTCTGACTCCTATAAGAAATGCCTTGACTTCACAGTCAAGGCATCACTGCACAATTTTAATTATATTTACGCTTCCTGGCAGCTTCGGACTTTTTCTTACGCTTTACGCTCGGTTTCTCATAATGCTCTCTCTTACGGATCTCCTGCTGAATTCCCGCCTTCGCACAGTTTCTCTTGAAACGACGTAACGCGCTGTCCAAAGTTTCGTTTTCTTTAACGACTACATTTGACATAGACTCACACCTAACCTCCCTCCAGTTGTGTATTGTGCCAAATACAACTGTCTGGGTATTTTATTGCACTGCATCCATTATATGGGTTGCGACATCTTTTGTCAATATCTTTTTTTATTTTTACTGGAATTCGTACCAGGTATTCTTCATGAGCAGCCATGTGATCATCGGCATCAGAACCGCACTGACCAGAGCGTAGATGATATTCACGCCAAGAATCACATTAACAATCAAGCCCAGTACCGCTGCACCGCAGATCAGATAGAACCCCATCTTTTTACGGCCAAACAGAAGCATGGACACCCCTGCTATAATCAGAATCTCCAAAACAACGCTGATCCATGCCAGCGGCGCCAGGAGCGCCATCGATACCATACTCACGCATGAGATCGCATTCACCACCAGTACAAACCAAAGCCATCCTTTCAAACCTGTTGTCATGTTACACACTCTCCTTTTCTTTTACTCTTTGATCTGGCCGGCCACAACCTCCGCAGCCTTTGCCAGCGCCTCGTCCACGCCCGCCGGATTCTTGCCGCCGGCCTGGGCCATGTTGGGACGGCCTCCGCCGCCTCCGCCGACCACAGACGCAATGGCCTTGATCAGGTTGCCCGCATGGGCGCCCGCCTTCATGGCTCCGTCCGTAGCCGTCGCCATCAGGCTCACCCTGCCGTCTGCCACGGAAGCCAGCAGGACCACGCCCTCGCCCAGCTTCTCCTTCAGCTGGTCGCCCAGATCCCGCAGGCCGTTCATATCCACGCCTTCCACCTTCGCGGCAAGCAGCCGGACACCTTTGACCTCCTGCACCTGATTCATCACGTCGCCCAGCGCATCCCTGGCCGCCCGGCTCTTCAGCGCCTCGTTCTCGCTCTGCAGCGCCTTCATCTCCGTCAGAAGGTGCCCGATCTTCTCCGCCACGGAAGCCGGAGACGCCTTCAGAAGCTTCGCAGCCTCCAGGAGCCGTTCTTCCTGTTCCCTGTAATAACGGAAGACTCCCGCTCCGGTCAGCGCCTCGATCCGGCGTACGCCTGCGGCGATCCCGGATTCCGATACGATCTTGAACGCCGTAATCACGCCGGTATTGTCCACATGCGTCCCTCCGCACAGCTCTTTGGAAAACTCACCCATAGACACCACGCGGACGTCCTCGGCGTATTTCTCATCGAAGAGCGCCATAGCTCCGCTCTTCTTCGCCTCTTCCAGATTCATGACCTGCGTCACCACCGGAAGCGCCGCCTGAATCTCCTCATTGACCATGTCCTCTACTTTTTGAAGCTCTTCGGCCGTCATCTGCTGGAAATGAGCAAAGTCAAAGCGCAGGCGGTCCGGAGTGACGAGAGAGCCTTTCTGTTCCACGTGGTTGCCCAGCACCAACTTCAGCGCCTTCTGGAGCAGATGGGTCGCGCTGTGGTTCTTACACGTATCCGCACGTCCTGCCGCATCCACGGAAAGCGTGACCGTATCTCCCGTCTGAATCGCGCCGGAAACCATCCGGCCCACATGGCCCACCTTGCCGCCCAGAAGCTTGATCGTATCCTCCACGGCAAACACTGCGTCTCCACACGTAATCGTGCCTTTGTCGCCCTGCTGGCCGCCCATGGTGGCATAAAACGGGGTCTCCTCCACAAAGACGGTACCCATCTCTCCCTCGGAGAGCGCGCCCGCAAGCTCCGTATCCGTCGTGAGGACGGTTACCTTTGAAGCCGCCTCCAGACGGTCGTAACCGATGAATTCCGTCGTCACGGAAGCGTCGATCTCATCATAGACCGTGGCGTCGGCTCCCATATAGTTGGTCACCTCGTGGGACTCCTGCGCGCGCTTCCTCTGCTCTTCCATGCACGCCCGGAAGCCGTCCTCGTCCACCTGGTATCCCTTCTCCTCCAGAATCTCCATGGTCAGGTCCAGCGGGAACCCATAGGTGTCATAGAGCCGGAACGCGTCGGAACCGGACAGCGTCTTCTCTCCCGCCGCCTTCATGGCCTCTTCCAGATCCGCCAGAATCCCCAGGCCCTGGTCGATGGTCTTATTGAACTTGTTTTCCTCCTGCGTCAGCACCTGGACGATAAATTCCCGCTTCTCTTCCAGCTCCGGATAGCCGTCTTTCGACCCTTCGATGACCGTCTCGGAAAGCTTCGCCAGGAATTTCCCCTCGATGCCCAGAAGGCGCCCGTGCCTTGCCGCACGGCGGATCAGGCGGCGCAGCACATAACCTCTCCCCACGTTGGTGGGCATGATGCCGTCGGAGATCATGAAGGTGGCAGAACGGATATGGTCCGTAATCAGACGGATGGACACATCCTTCTCCTCATCCTTCTTATACTCGCAGCGGGCAAATTCGCACACTTTGTCACGAAGCGCCCGGACCGTATCCACGTCAAAGATGGAATCCACATCCTGCACCACCGACGCCAGACGCTCCAGGCCCATGCCTGTATCGATATTTTTCTGGACCAGCTCCGTATAGTGGTTGTTCCCGTCGTTGTCAAACTGGGTAAATACATTGTTCCAGATCTCCATATAGCGGTCGCAGTCGCAGCCCACGGTACAGCCGGGCTTTCCGCAGCCGTACTTCTCGCCCCGGTCATAGTAGATCTCCGAACAGGGACCGCAGGGGCCCGCCCCGTGCTCCCAGAAATTATCCTCCTTGCCGAAACGGTAGATCCGCTCCGCCGGGATGCCGATCTTCTTATTCCAGATCTCAAAGGCCTCGTCGTCGTCCTGATAGACCGACGGATACAGGCGGTCCGGATCAAGCCCCACCACCTCGGTCAGGAATTCCCAGGACCAGGCAATGGCCTCGTTCTTAAAATAATCTCCGAAAGAGAAATTTCCCAGCATCTCAAAAAACGTACCGTGGCGCGCGGTCTTGCCCACGTTCTCAATATCGCCGGTACGGATGCACTTCTGGCACGTGGTCACCCGCTTTCTGGGCGGAATCTCCGCGCCTGTAAAATATGGCTTTAACGGCGCCATGCCGGAGTTGATCAGCAGCAGGCTCTTGTCGTTGCGCGGTACAAGAGAAAAGCTGTTCATCTTCAGGTGGTCCTTGCTTTCAAAAAATTCAAGGAACATCCTGCGAAGCTCATTAACACCGTATTCTTTCACATTCATCTCCTCCTGTCAGACTTCCGCATCCGGGCAGAAAGATCCTCCGGACGCTGCTTTCGCATGTTAACCATCATATCACACGCCGATGGCAATCGCAATATTTTCTGCAATTTTTTTACGTTCCCTGTCCATCCTGCGATTTAAGAAAATATTCCGCATCCTGTAACACATTTGTAATCATTTTACGGCGTATTTCTGCTAAAATAATATCTGTCTTAAACATACGTTCAAATATGTTCAGGATAATCTATTTGGAAGACAGGAACAGGAAAACCGATGAAGAAAAAGAAACTGCTGATGTTTTATGCTTTTATTTTTACAATGGGACTGACCGCCTGCGGCGCAGCCCCGCAGGAGACGCCGGCTTCGGCGGAGGAAGTACAGGTACAGGAGGAACCGGTTCCCACGGAAGAGGAACTGGCCGCCGAAAAAAGAGAGGAGACGCTCTCCCCTGTCCTTCAGGAGGCCGCGGAACTGGCGAAGAGCTACGATTACGAAGCGGCCCTTGCGCTGCTTCAGGAAGTACCGGAGGAATACGCACAGGACGAGGAAGTCCTCTCCGCCATTGCCGCCTGTACGGACGGGCTGGATTCCTTTGTCCCCTATGACCAGCCGGTACGCCATATCTTCTTCCACTCGCTGATCGTGGACACCTCCCTGGCCTTTGACGGGGATTATATGGAAAACGGCTACAATTACTGGATGACCACCGTGGACGAATTCCGCGCCATTCTGGATGAGCTGTACGCCAATCAGTACATATTAATCGATATTCACGATCTGGCGGAAGAACAGGTGGACGAGGAGGGGAACGTCACCCTGACCGCCGCACAGCCGCTTGTGCCGGAGGGAAAGATCCCTCTTGTACTGTCCGTGGACGATGTGAGCTACTACGACTATATGGAAAACGACGGCTTCGCCAAACGGCTGGTGCTGGACGAAAACGGCGACGTGAAAAACCTCTATATCGATCAGGACGGAACCGAACACATCGGCGACTATGACGTCATGCCCATCCTGGATGCCTTTGTAAAGGAGCATCCGGATTTCTCCCTCCGGGGAGCCAAGGGCATCATTGCCGCCACCGGCTACGAAGGGACGCTGGGATACCGGATCAACGACATGGAAAGCCCCACGCTGGAGGCAGACCGGGAAGCGGTCCGCACCATCGCTGACCGGCTGAAGGAGACCGGATGGCTCTTCGCCTCCCACGGCTACGGGCATAAACATACGGCGGACATTTCCCAGAATTCTCTGGCAGCGGACACGGAGCGCTGGCAGGAGGAGATCGCCGCTTACGTGGGGGATACGGATCTCTACATCTATCCCTACGGGGAGGAGATCGACTATCCCGGCCCGAAGCTGTCGTATCTGCAGTCCATGGGCTTCCGCTATTTCTGCGGCGTGTGGGCGTCGAAGCCGTTTGTCTCCGTCAAGGACGGCTATGTCCGGCAGACCCGCTGCAATCTGGACGGTTATACGATGATCTCAAGGCCCCAGTCCGTGGCGGATCTGATCGACGCCTCCCGGATCGTAGACCCCGCACGGCCGGAGCTGAAATGACCGGAAAATTTTATTTTCCCTCTTGAAAAAATCCGCCGCTTCCTATATGATGATGTCATATCTGCAGAGGGCTTTTGGATCAGGTTGTTTTTTGCCGGTCTGCACGCTTCTTCTGTATGTATAGGACAACATCTGCGCAACTGGCGGAAAACGGGCATGGCCCGGGCAGGAACAACCTGCGGGGAACGCAGATCATATAAAAAGCCGACCGCCTGGGCGCATGCAGTATCGCTGTGCGCCCAGGCGGTTTTTATGCACAGGGGGAAAGGGTTCCCCGTCTGATCTTCTGCATGTCAGAAACCATGAAGTCGGTTCCTGCCGCTGTTTTCCACGCAGGAACTCCCCGTCCCTGTCGGAAACAGGGACAGAAAGCGAGGCATTCATGACCTTATTATCACTCGAACAGGAACTTCGTTCCAATTCCTATCCCGGCCGGGGCATCATCATCGGCCGTACGCCCGACGGCGCCAGCGCCGTCACCGCCTACTTTATCATGGGAAGGAGCCAAAACAGCCGCAACCGCGTCTTCGTGGAAGACGGAGACGGAATCCGCACCCAGGCGTACGATCCTTCCAAGCTGGAAGACCCCAGTCTTATCATCTACGCGCCGGTCCGGGTACTGGGCAACAAGACCATCGTCACAAACGGCGATCAGACGGATACCATCTATGAGGGGATGGACTGCCAGATGACCTTTGAGCAGTCCCTGCGTTCCCGCACCTTCGAACCGGACGCTCCCAATTATACGCCCCGGATCTCCGGCATCCTGCACATCGAATCCGGCAGCTACAATTACGCCATGTCCATCTTGAAGAGCAACAACGGCGATCCGGACTCCTGCCGCCGCTACACCTTTGCCTATGAAAATCCGAAGGCAGGAGAAGGACATTTCATCCACACCTACATGCAGGACGGCGATCCCCTGCCCAGCTTTGAAGGGGAACCAAAGCCCGTATCCATCCCCGGCGACATGGACGCGTTTGCCGGCATGCTCTGGAACAGCCTGAACGAGGACAATAAAGTATCCCTCTTCGTCCGGTACATCGATCTGGCTTCCGGAACCTTCCGGACGACGATCATCAACAAAAATCAGTAGGAGGAGACCTATGAACGAACTGCAGTTAAAATACGGATGCAACCCCAATCAGAAGCCTTCCCGCATCTTTATGGAGAACGGAACGGACCTTCCGGTCCAGGTGCTGTCAGGAAAACCCGGCTACATCAATTTTCTGGACGCCTTCAACGGCTGGCAGCTGGTAAAGGAGCTGAAGCAGGCCACCGGACTGCCCGCTGCCACCTCTTTTAAACATGTCTCCCCGGCAGGCGCCGCCGTGGGCCTTCCGCTGGACGATACGCTGGCAAAGATCTACTGGGTGGACGACCTGGGCGAACTGTCGCCGCTGGCCTGCGCCTACGCAAGAGCCCGCGGGGCGGACCGCATGTCCTCCTTCGGCGATTTTATCTCCCTTTCCGACGTCTGCGACGCGGACACCGCCCGGCTGATCAAGCGGGAGGTATCCGACGGCATCATCGCGCCCGGCTATACGGAAGAAGCCCTGGACATCCTGAAACAGAAGAAAAAAGGAAATTACAATGTGATCCAGATCGATCCGGACTATGTGCCGGACCCGCCGGAGAGAAAACAGGTGTTCGGCATCACCTTTGAACAGGGAAGGAATGAGCTGGATATCAACAAAGACCTTCTGTCCAATGTGGTGACCGAGCAAAAAGAGATGCCGGAAGCGGCGCTGATCGATATGAAGATCGCGCTGATTACGCTGAAATATACCCAGTCCAATTCCGTCTGCTTCGTCAAGGGCGGACAGGCCATCGGCATCGGCGCCGGACAGCAGTCCCGCGTCCACTGCACCCGCCTCGCAGGCAGCAAGGCGGACAACTGGTTCCTCCGCCAGTCTCCCCAGGTACTGGGACTCCAGTTTGTGGATACTCTGGGACGCGCGGAACGGGACAACGCCATCGACGTCTACATCGGCGACGAATACATGGACGTCCTGGCGGAGGGAACCTGGCAGAACATCTTCAAGGTTCGGCCGGACGTATTTACCAGAGAGGCAAAACGCGCATGGCTCGACCAGATGACCGGCGTCACGCTGGGTTCCGACGCCTTTTTCCCGTTCGCGGACAACATCGAACGCGCCCATAAGAGCGGCGTCCGTTATATCGCGCAGCCCGGCGGTTCCGTCCGGGACGACCTGGTCATCGAATGCTGCAACAAATACGGCATCGCCATGGCATTTACGGGAATCCGCCTGTTCCATCATTAAAAACCACAGGCAGGGGGAGATCCTCTTTCCTGCCCGCAGAAAACGGACCGCCGTATACAGCGGTCCGTTTTTTTCTGATACCTGTTTATTCGGAATGTGCAGCCACACTTAATAATTCTCCGCCTTTACCTCAAAGAAAGCCTGCGGATAGGAACAGACGGGGCAGATCTGAGGCGCGGTCCTGCCCACATGGACATGGCCGCAGTTGATGCATACCCAGATGGCGTCGCCCTCCTTCGAGAATACGAACCCGTTCTGCACATTTTCCAGAAGCTTCAGATACCGCTCCTCATGCTCCTTCTCAATCTTTGCCACCAGTTCAAATTTGGCGGCGATCTGTGCAAATCCTTCTTCTTTCGCTTCTCTTGCAAAATCCGCGTACATCTCGCTCCACTCATAGTGTTCGCCTGCCGCCGCGTCCTTCAGGTTCTCTTCTGTCGTTCCGATCCCGTGCAGCAGCTCAAACCACTGCTTTGCATGGGCTTTTTCGTTGTCCGCAGTCACCTCGAACAAAGCCGCAATCTGCTCATAGCCGTTTTCCCGCGCCCGCTCGGCGTAATACGTGTACTTGTTCCTCGCCTCGGATTCCCCCGCGAATGCGGCAATCAGATTCTGCTCTGTTCTGCTTCCTTTCAGTTCCATCTCACTGGTCTCCTTTTTGTGATAGTCCCGCATCCGGACATCCTGTGTTCCGATGCGGTCCGGGTCAGGATCTCCAGATCATCTCTCCGGAAATCTCACTCAGTGTAGATGCACCGCACATGGCCATGGTATCCGCAAGCTCCGCGCCCAGCCTGTCCACATAACACTGCACGCCCTCCGCCGCGCCTCCATAGACCGCAGTCACGAAAGGCCTTGCGATCAGGACGCCGTCCGCACCCAGGACAAGCGCTTTGAAAATATCCACGCCGCTTCGGATTCCGCCGTCCACAAGCACCTTCATCCGGCCGCCCACCGCTTCCACGATTCCCGGGAGCACTTCTGCCGTCGCCGGACACTGATCCAGCACCCGGCCTCCGTGATTGGAGACGATGATCGCCGCCGCGCCTGCTTCCTGCGCCTTCCTGGCTGCATTCGGCGTCATGATCCCCTTTACCAGAAAAGGCACGCCCGCCATCTCCGCGATCTCACGCAGCTCGTCCACTGTCTTGCTGCCTGCGGGCGGCTGGAAATTTTTCAGAAACGGAAGTCCCGCCGCATCCACGTCCATGGCAATGGCAAAAGGCCCCGCCTTCTTCACCAGTTCCATCTTCTCCTGTACCGTCTGGAGGTTCCAGGGCTTGATGGTCGGCACTCCCACGCCGCCCGCCGCCGTGATGGCTTCCGCCGCGTGTTCCATGATCTTCGGATTCATGCCGTCTCCCGTGAACGCCGCGATACCGGCTTTCGCACAGGCATCTACCAGTACGTTATTATACGCAAGATCGTCATATTTATCACTGTAATGCATATTTACCGCGCCTACCGGCCCCGCAAAGAAGGGATAGCGGAACGTTCTTCCAAACAGCGTGCATGACGTGTCCACCGGCACGTTCTCATGCAGCGTGTCCATGTTCACGCGGATCTCCTGCCATTTCTGATAATTGCGTACGGCGGTATCCCCCACTCCTTTCGCCCCCGGTCCCGGAATCCGGTTTCTGCATCCCATGCCGTTGCATACACTGCACACCTTACAGGAATCTCCGATACAGGCTCGGGCCGCCTTTACTACCTCGTCATAGTTCATCTGTCTGTTCTCCTCTCTAACTGTTTATGGGCTTATTTACATACATCAATCCATGCTTCGCAGCCGGAAGCGCGCTCCAGTTCCGGAAAGGTCAGCTCCACCGCGCTGTTGCTGCTGCCGCAGGCAGGATAGACTTTTTCAAAGCGGCGGAGGGATTCATCCAGATACACGGTTACGCCCTCTTTCACCCCGAAAGGACACACTCCGCCTACGGTATGGCCCGTCAGCTCTTCCACCTCCTCAAAGGAAAGCATCTTTGCCTTTGTATGAAACTGTGCCTTATATTTTTTATTGTCGATCCTTGCATCCCCTGCTGCCACGATCAGGATGCAGCCGTCCCCGGTCTGAAAGGACAGGGTCTTGGCAATCCTGGCCGGTTCGCAGCCCACCGCCTCCGCCGCGAGCTCCACCGTTGCGCTGGACGTGTCAAATACCATGATCCGGTCTTCCAGACCAAACTGTTTCAAATGTTCTTCTGCTCTTTCAAATGCCATTTTATTTTCCTCCATTTTGCAGACAATGTTCTGCATGTTCCACAATTTCCTGAAATCCCGCCGGATCCAGAGAACACCGTATCTCATCCCTTCCGCAGATCAGTTCTCTCCACGCGTCCGTCAGCCGGTCCAGCGTGAAGATCGCGTTGGCGGGACTGGACGACGGCAGCTTCACCGCCTTGATCCCCACCGCCTTTTCACAGTGTTTTTTATACAGCCTGTACGCTTTGTCCCCATTGGCGAAGATCTTTGTAATCCGGCTGTCTTTCAGAATCCGGGGAATGTCCGCCGGGACCGCATTTTTGATGCTGCTGTCGCTGGAGCCGATGATGTCGCAGGCCGCGATCACATCCCAGACCGCGATATGGTGCTTCAGCAGCATAGCCTTTTTCTCTTCCACCGTCTCCGGCAGCTCTTCATCTGTCAGACGCGCCAGCACCTTCCAGAACCGGTTCTGGGGATGCCCGTAATAAAAATTCTGCTCTCTGGATTTTACTGAAGGAAACGTCCCCAGGATCAATATTCTGGAATTCTGATCGTATACAGGATCGAATGTATGCTCTACATGCTGGTAACGGGATGTTTCCTCCTCCGGTATCACATCCTCCGGGTCCAGTTTTTTCTTTCTGGGATTCATCCGCCCGGCCCCGCCGTCTCTGGCGATCGCCACGATGTAGGCGTTGATCTTCAGCCTGTGCTCTTCGTACAGCCCCATGCTCTGATACAGCTCTCTGTACCGCTCCAACAGCCCGAATTTCACCCGGACCGCGTCCGTGGACACCGCTTCTGTGGACACCAGGCTTCCCTTCCGTTTCATGTAATAATATACCGGTTTCTGGATCGCGAGAAAACGGTCCGCATACCGGATATAGCTCAGGTTGAACAGAAAGTCCTCGCACCAGTTCATGGACGCGTCACAGGTCAGCCCATGCCGTTTAACAATCTCCCGGCGGTACAGCTTGTTCCACATGACTCCGTAGTAAAAATCCGCCGGTTCCTTCGCCATCTCCATGGCAAATTCTTCCCGGTTCATCACATCCGTCCGGCGGATGTGGCGCTTCTCCACATAACGGTCCTGCTTCACCCGGTAAAAATCCGCGATCAGAAGGTCGCAGTCCGCCCGCTCGGCCGCCGACACCATGCTCTCCACCGCGTCATCCGCCAGCCAGTCGTCGCTGTCCATGAACTGAAGATACTTGCCCGATGCCAGGCGGATACCCGTATTCCGGGTGTCCGATACTCCTGTATTCTCCTTGTCGATCACACGGATACGCAGGTCCGCCGCTTCGTACTCCCTGCAGATCTCCAGGCTTTTGTCCCGGCTCCCGTCATTTAAAAGAAGCACCTCCATATCCATAAAATCCTGTTTCACCACACTGTCCAGACAGCGGCGCAGGTATCTCTGTGCATTATACACCGGTATGATCAATGATACACATGGCATATCCACTCTCCTCACATCTGCTTTCTGACGATCCTATACTCATCTTCCCCGCGGAAATACGGGCAGCTGTCCACAGAACTGCTCAGGAAACGGTACATCTCATCTTCGTCCAGATCCATTTCACACACATAATAATCATAATCTTCATCATACACATAATTGCTGCACATTTCACAGCTTGTTCCGGCACTCATCCGAAAACCTCCTTTATTTCCCAGTAAGTATTATAATGTCAGAAATCCCTGAAGTCAAATCAAATCCCGTTGGACATTTTGCCGGAAACATGATACAGTAAAAAAAGATAAATTGCAAAAATTCTGATCGGATTTTACCAATCAACAGACGAAGGTGACTTATGCATATTAAAGAATATGAAAAAATACTGCGCGCCGTACCGACGACCGGCGTCTTCATCATCCGGGAGGATAATCATCAGATCCTGTATTTTAACAAACGGGTGAAGGAAATATCCCCCCATATCCGTACGGGAATGCCCTGCCACGAACTGGGCAGCCATTCCTGCGCCAACTGCCCGCTTCTGACGATCGGAGACAGGCCGGAAAATCAGACGCTCTGCTACAACAATCCGTTCGGCGAGATGGTTGATATCACCGCGGTCCGGACCATGTGGGAGGAAACCATCCCGGCTTTCATCATTACCGTAGCGCCTCATATGCAGTACATAAGCCAGGCCTATCACAAGATACTGAGAGTCAATCTCACCAAAGACCATTATGAACTCATCAAGACACGGCCCGAAGACCGGGCCATCGGATACGGAACCGACTCCTTCTCCAGCTGGCTCGGACAGTTCATCTACGACGGCGGGATCCATCCGGACGATATGAACCATTTCATATCCTTTACCCGTCCGGAACAAATCCGGGATTCTCTGGACAGCGGTCAGGAGATCCTGACCTGCTGCTACCGAAGACGCTCCGGAGACGATTTCCGCTGGAATCTGATGGAGATCGTTGCGGACTCCGGCCTGACCGACGGCGATCAGTATATTTTTCTGTATATCAAAGATGTCCATGATATCCTGCAGGAAAGCCTGGAGATGGACGACGCCAGCATCCGCGTCCAGGAGGTCATCCGCACTTTGGGAACGCAGAATTTCGGCATCTACGGCATCGACCTGGATACCGGCGAGACCAATCTCGTGCGGGAAAACGGGCATACCCACACCGGCTGGAAGTCCTGGACCCTTCCATGGGATGAATTGATGAAGACCCGTCTGGTCCGGCAGATCCATCCGGCGGACCGGGATAAATTCTGCCAGAGTTTTTCACTGGACGGACTTCGGAATCTCAAAGACACTTCCATCCAGAAGACGGATATGCTCTGCCAGTGGCGCGGAGAGGAGGACCACGAATACCGTTATATGGCAGTTATCGCCTATTTCGGCCAGAACCATACGGCGAAAAACTACACCATACTGGCCCTGCAGAACGTGGATAAACGTGTACGGCAGGAGCATGCCCTCTCCCTTCGGGATATGCAGCTGGCGGCGATCCTCAAGTCCCGCTACAGTGTCATGACCACCGTATATCTGGAAAACGGCCAGTGCGAGCGGATTCTGATCAACGAGAACAGCACCATGAAGAACATCCCTACAGGAAATTATCATCAGTTTTTCCACAAAGCGCTGGAAACGATCGTCCATCCGGAGGATGCGGAGATCTTCCAAAAGGTCATGAACCCGGAACATCTGTATCAGAAAGCCGCAAACACCAGAGAATATTCCGAAGAAACCTGTCGGTACCGCGCCGCAGGCTCCCCGCTTCGGTGGATGGAGGACCACGTCATCTACGCCCGCCAGGGAAACCGGATGACCGTCAATATACTGGGACGGGACATCACCCGGGAAAAGCTGGAGGAAGAAATGCGGCTCAGGGACGAACAGGAACAGGCGGACATCATCCGTACACTGGCCGGCATGTTCTTTGCCACCTATTATGTGGATCTGGAGCAGGATACCTTCCGCACCGTGACCCAGCTTCAGGAAGTGGAAAAAGTCCTGGACGACAAAAATGATTACACAGCGGGCATCCGGTCTTATGCGGAACATTTTATCCACCCGGACGACCTGGAAGAATATCTGGAGGCGTTCAGCATCCGGAATCTCCGCAACAGCCTGACCAGAAAGCAGCCCGTGACTCTGGCGTACCGCAAACGGCCGGAACGTCCCGATACCCATCCGGACGAATATGGCTGGATCCGCAGCACCGCCGTCATATCCCAGAGCGATGCGGAAGGAAAACCAGTTTCCATCGTATATGCGGCCCAGGACGTCACAAAGAGCAAGCGCAAAGAAATGCGGGAGCATCTGGCGCTCCAGGCGGCCTGCGAGGCGGCGGATACCGCCAACGCCTCCAAGCAGGAGTTCCTCTCCTGTATGAGCCACAACATCCGCACGCCCATGAACGGCATTCTCGGCATGCTCAAGATCGCAACCGACCATGTGGACGACCATGAACGGGTAAAGGACTGTCTGGAGAAGGCATCCGTCTCCAGCCGGCAGCTGCTCTCCACCCTGAACGAAATACTGGATATCAGCCAGATCAAATCCGGAAGCTTCAGCCTGAAGGCAGAATCTTTCAGCCTGTCGGACCTGATGGAGAACGTTGTCTCCATGATACAGCCTGAGATTCAGGAAAAAAGCCTGCAGCTTCAGATCCACCGCATGATGGTGGTGCATGAACATATCCAGAGCGACCGTCTGCGGCTTCAGCAGATGTTCCTGAATATTCTGGAAAACTCCATCAAGTATACTCCGCCCGGAGGACATCTGGAGATACAGGTCATCGAACATGAATCCAGGGAGCATGGCTGCAGTTCCTACGACTTTATCTTCCAGGACAGCGGCATCGGAATGGATGAGCAGTTCATCCAGCATATTTTTGAGCCCTTCAGCCGGGCAGACGATCCCGATGTCAGCAGTACGGACGGTATCGGCCTTGGACTGTCCATCGCCCAGAATATTGCGCGCATGATGGGCGGAACCATCAGCGTCAAAAGTGAGCTGGGCAGGGGATCGCGGTTCACCGTGACCGTCATCCTGAGGCTGCAGAACCCGGCAGAGAACTTCGGATGCCATCCGAACCCGTCCTCTGACGATCTGTCCAACGTCTCCTTCCGGGGCTGCCGGATTCTGCTGGTGGAAGACAACGAGCTGAACCAGGAAATCGCCATGGAACTGATCGGCGAGATCGGCGCCCTGGTAGAATGCGCCTCGGACGGACGCAAAGGACTGCAGCGTTTCGCCGAGATGCCGGAGAGTTATTATGACCTGATCCTTATGGATATCCAGATGCCGGTTATGAACGGTTTTGAAGCCACCCGCGCCATCCGTAAGCTTCCGCGGGCAGATGCCGCCACGATCCCGATCCTGGCGCTGTCCGCCAACGTTTCCGCGGAGGACATCTCCGCCAGCCGGGAATCCGGAATGAACGGCCACATTGCCAAACCGCTGGATATCCCGCAGCTGATGGAACGTATGGACTACTGGCTGAACCGTCGGCCGGCCATCTGAAAAATATGATATATGGGGGAATCAATGATGAACATTACGATCAAGAATGAACATGCCGCTGTCACCTGTCAGACACTGGGAGCCGAGCTTCTGTCTTACCAGACCGCTTCCGGCAGGGAATACCTCTGGCAGAAAGATCCCGCGTACTGGGCAAAGACATCGCCGGTCCTCTTCCCGTATATCGGCGCTGTGCCTCAGCCGGTGCTGATCCACGGAAAGGCTTATGACATGCCCCGGCACGGATTTGTAAAGGACGCAGATTTTCAGATCACGGAGCAGGGATCCGATTATGTGGTACTCACCACCGGGACGACGGACTTCACCGCTTCCGTCTATCCTTATGATTTTACCTTCACCGTCACGTTCCGTCTGGACGGCCCAAAGCTGCAGGCGACCTACGGCGTGGCCAACAAAGGCGACAAAGAGATGCCCTATCTGATCGGCGGCCATCCGGCCTTTTTCTGCCCCATGGAAGAGGGGGAGCAGTTTACCGAATACCTGCTCCGGTTTGACGACGAAGATGTGGAGGACCTGCATCTTCAGTATCCCATGTTCGACCATGACGCCATCCTTTACGAGAATCTGAAACACCGTTCGGTCCGCCTGATCCATCAGTGTACGGAGAAGGGAATCCGGTTCGATTTCCCGGATTATCTGACGGTCGCTTTCTGGACCCCGATCAAAAAGGATGCTCCGTTTCTCTGTATCGAGCCGTGGTGCGGCGGGACCATGGACCAAGTACCCAACACGGATCTGCTGCAGAAAAAATACGTACAGTATCTGCCCGCGGGCGGGACGAAGGATTACCGCTTCGCTTTCCAGCCCTGTTGATTCGGACAGCATTTGGCACATATCTGTATGACAGAACAGCCGGGGGATGGCAGGCCATCCCCCGGCATAATCGAAAACCCGCCAGGCGTTTAACAGCCTGGCGCCTTTTTTTCCTTCATCAGGCGGACAATCCGGCTGGTGCCGAGGCGGTCCGCCCCCAGTTCCAGAAACTTTTGTGCGTCCTCCATGGAAGAGATCCCTCCCGCCGCCTTGATCTTCACACCGTCCCCCACATGTTCAGAAAACAGCCGGACATCCTCAAATGTCGCTCCCGCTTTGGAAAATCCGGTAGAGGTCTTGATATAATCCGCACCCGCCCGGGTTACCGCATGGCACATCTTTACCTTCTCCTCCTCCGTCAGCAGACAGGTCTCGATGATGACCTTCAGAATCTTATCCCCGCAGGCTGCCTTCAGCGTCCGGATCTCTTCCTCGATGCAGTCGAACTTCCCGTCCTTTGCCCAGCCGATGTTGATGACCATGTCGATTTCATCGGCGCCGTTTGCCAGCGCGTCCTTCGTCTCGAACTCCTTGGCCGCCGTCGTCATATACCCGTTGGGAAATCCGATGACCGTGCACACTGCCATCCGGTCTCCTACGTATTCTTTCGCCTGCTTCACACAGGCGGGCGGAATGCAGACCGATGCCGTCCCGTACGTCATGGCATCCTCACAGATCTGCCGGATCTCCTCCCATGTGGCCGTCTGCGCCAGCAGCGTATGGTCCACATGTCTCAGTATCTCTTTTGCTTCCATATTTTTCCCTGCCCTTTTCCTTTCCATCTTTCTTTATTCTGTCTCATATTCCGTTTTCCACCAGTATTTTCTTAAAATCCCGGAGAAAAACTGAATCCCCGGCCCCACCACAAGAGCGGTAATGACGGTCACCAGCCCCAGTTTTCCGCCCAGGACCGTCCCGAGCACGATCATGGCAATGTCAAATCCGATCTTCACATACTGGTATTCTTTTTTCAGCACATCCCGCAGCACCAGCACCACGCCGGTAAAAGGGTCTACGCCGATATCCACCGTAATATAGATCGCCACTCCCAGACAGAGCAGCATACATCCTGCCGCGCTGAACGCAATCCGCACCCCAAAGCTTTCCGAATGCACAAGCGCACGATACAGAAAGTTCCCCGCATCCACACAAAAGCCATAAGGCAGCAGATAGACAAATGTGCCCACATTGATATAACGTCTTCCCACAAAAAACAACAGCGCCAGCAGCGAAAGATTGACCAGATTGGACGCCATGCCAAGCCGAACCTGGTCCATGCCGCCGATGCTGCGGATCCCGTCATAGACGATTCCTATGGGATCGTTGCCGAATCCGGCACAGTTGTTAAACGCCACTCCGATCCCAACCAGAAAAACTCCGAATACTGCGGCAACGATACTTTTTCCCGTAACATTTCTCTTTTTCATACCAGTTTATCAAGAAGCGAGCTCCCGATCGTCCCTTCCGGCATGGGAACTCCGAAATTATCCGCCACCGTCGCGCCCACCACAGCGAAGGTATCCGCCTCCGGAAGCGCGCCGTGCCCCTGCATGGACGGCGAATACGCCAGAAACAGCACCTTTTCCCGCGTGTGGTCCGTTCCTGTATAGGTCGGGTCGTTGCCGTGATCCGCCGTGATGATCAGAAGGTCGTCCTCCTTCAGAAGTTCCAGCAGCACGCCCAGGTTCTGATCGAATTTTTCGATCTCCTGCGCATATCCCTGCGGATTTCTTCGATGTCCCCACAGGGCGTCAAAGTCCACCAGGTTCACGAAGCACAGGCCATGGAACGATTCCTGCGCCGTCTGGATGGTCTGCTCCATTCCATGCACGGAGCTTTTAGATTTCAGCGCCCGGGTAATCCCTTCACCGTCAAAGATATCCTTGATCTTGCCGATGGAGATCACATCGAGGCCGGATTCCTTCAGCGCATCCAGAGCCGTCTTACCGAACGGCTTCAGGGCGTAGTCGTGGCGGTTGCTGGTCCTCCTGAACTCCCCGCGCTTTCTGCCCACATAAGGCCTTGCGATGACCCGGCCCACCTTCCACTCGTCCTTCATGGTGATCTCCCGGGCAATCTCACAGCACCGGTAAAGCTCGTCCAGCCCGAAGGTTTCTTCATTTCCGCAGATCTGCAGGACCGAATCCGCCGACGTATAGACGATCATATGCCCGGTGGCGATCTCCTCCTCCGCCAGCTCCTCCAGGATCTCCGTCCCGCTGGCGCTCTTATTGCCGATGACCTGGTGCCCGGTCCGCTCCTCCAGTTCCCTGATAAGTTCCGGCGGAAATCCGGTATCCGTAAAGGTCTGGAACGGCTGTTTTCCTTCCAGTCCCATCATCTCCCAGTGTCCGGTCATCGTATCCTTGCTGCAGCTCTTCTCCCTGAGCTTCGCGTAATATCCCAGCGGCTGCTCTGCCGGCTCCACCTGCTTCAGGCTGCAGAGATTCGCCAGGCCCAGCCTCCTGAGATTCGGGATCTCAAAGGTATCCACCGACTTGGAAATATGTTCCAGCGTATTCACTCCCACATCCCCGTATTCTCCGGAATCTTCCATCTCTCCCACGCCGAGAGAGTCCATAACCACTACAAATATCCGATTATATTTCTGCATCCTGTACTCTGTCTCCTTCTCTTAAATGATCTGCGGGATCTGTCGGCTGCACCGATCCGCCTTCCGCCAGATTCCCGGGGCCAAAGCCCATGGGCAGAAGATCCTTCAGCCGAAATACCTCGTAATGTTCCTGATCCGTGGCGAGAATGATCTCAAATTCCTCCGGATCGCAGAATTCCATCATCACCTGACGGCATACCCCGCAGGGCGGAGTCAATCCGCTCAGCCTGCCGTCCCTGCCGCCCACGATGCAGATGGCGGAAAACTCCCGCACGCCCTCGCTGACGGCCTTGAAAAACGCGGTACGCTCCGCACAGTTGCTGGGCCCATAGGCGGCGTTTTCAATATTGCATCCTCCGTATACGGTCCCGTTTTTTGCCAGAAGCGCCGCACCCACATGAAAATGGGAATACGGCACGTAGGAAAAGGCCAGCTGTTCGGATGCGGTCCGGATCAGTTCCGATATCCGTGCTTTTTCCATCTTATACGCCTCCTTTCCGGTCCCGGTCCTCCTGAATCAGCTTCCGAAGCGCCTCCACCGCTACCCGGATCGCCATATCCGTGTCATGGACCACCGGATTGTCCATGCCTTCCCGCTCTCTCTCCTGATTTGCCACCACCAGAAATACCGAGCCCACACGCACATGCAGGGTGCTGGCCACGATAAACAGCGCCGCCGACTCCATCTCGGAGGCCAGGCAGCCCAGACGCTTCCACGCCTCCCATTTCGCCAGAAGCTCATAACTCACCGGCATGGCTTCCGGCGCATGCTGCCCGTAAAACGCATCCTTGCACTGAACCACGCCCGTGTGAAATTCCTTTCCCATCTCTTTTGCCGACGCCGTCAGCGCATTGACAATCCCGATATCCGCCACCGCCGGAAATTCAATGGGCGCGTATTCTCTGCTTGTCCCCTCCATACGGATCGCTCCGGTGGCAATCACAAGATCCCCGCTCTTCACATCCAGCTGCATCCCGCCGCAGGTTCCCACACGGATAAAGGTGTCCGCTCCCGACTTGACCAGTTCTTCCATGGCGATGGAAGCAGACGGGCCGCCGATCCCCGTGGAAGTCACGCTGACCTTCACCCCGTCCAGAAAGCCGGTGTAGGTCACATATTCCCGGCTGTCCGCCACCAGCTTCGGACTGTCAAAATATTCTGCGATCTTTGCGCACCGTTTGGGGTCTCCGGGCAGAATCACATAGCTGCCGACATCGCCCTCTTTCACCTGAATATGGTATTGTCTGCCTGCTTCTTCTGAATACTTCATCCTGATCCCTCCTGTCCTGGATCCGCATTCTGACGGATCTCCCTAAGAATTTTATACCACATATTTCCGTTCAGGGAAAGAAGGAAAATGAAAACAAATCGACTCTTTGCGCCGGATGTGGTATAATAGGTCCAGGGAAAGCCCGGACCGGCTGCGTCCGGGCTTTGTTTCGAACACCATACAGGGGAGGCTGCACTATGCACAGAAAAAGAACTCGATTGATCCAGATACCCGCACTCATCCTGTCACTTTCACTGTTTCTCACCGGCTGCGTCCAAAAGACACCGGAGCCGGCGCCGGAACCCGCTCCGGACGGCGCTTCCGCCGCGGAGGAACAGTTTCAGGAAATGATTGACGATCTGTTCTACGATTCGGTGACCAGCTCGGGACTGACCATGCACTCCATGCTCACGGACCCGGAGGCGTACGGCATCACCGAATATCCCGATACCCTCGGGGATTACAGCCTGCAGGGAATCCGCGACGATTACGCCGAGCTGAACGAAGACTACGAAACGCTCCGTTCCATCGACCGGGAGGCGCTGTCTCCGGCACTGCAGATCGATTACGACATCCTGAAGACTTATATGGAGACCGAAAGCGTCGGGGAAAAATTCCTGCTCTACGACCATCCTTTTTCCGCCATCAGCGGAGTCCAGGTGGAGCTTCCCATCGTTCTGGCAGAGTACCGTTTTCGGACGCCGGAAGATGTGGAACACTATCTGGCCCTCCTCTCCTGTGTGGATGAATATTACGGCCAGCTGCTGGAGTACGTCCGGGCGCAGGAGGACGCCGGCATCTATCTGTCCGACCAGACCATCGACGGAGTGGTCGATTCCTGTCAGACCTATCTGGACGCCCCGGAAGACGGCATGATGGCAGAAACCTTCCTGTCACGGCTTGACAGTCTCCCGGAACTGACAGAGGAACAGCGGGAAGATTTTATTTCCAGAAACAAAGAGCTGCTGGCCCATGATTTCAAAGACGCTTATGTGTCTCTCACAGACGGACTGCAGGAGCTCAGGGGGAAGCTTGAGGCCCCGGTGGGTGTCTCCGCGCTTCCTGACGGCCGGGCTTATTATGAATATCTGCTGAAGTCCTCCACCTTCACCTCCTACCGGGACCCGGAATCGCTTCGGGACGCCATCGCGGAACGGATGCAGGCCGAACTGGAGCTGGCCCATGAACGGATGACGGAGAACCCGGAGCTGATCCGCAGCATCTATTCCTTTGATTTTGCCATCCAGGACCCGTCGGAAGCCCTTCTGGACCTGCAGGAAAAGCTGACGGCGGATTTTCCGAAGGCGCCCGACTGTACGTATGAGGTCCGCATTCTCCCGGAAGCGCTGGAACCCTTCACGAGCCCGGCCTTCTATCTGACGCCGCCCATCGACACGCAGGATGAGAATTTCATCTACATCAATCAGGCGTCCGCCTCTGTCAGCAACGATCTCTATACCGTCATGGCCCACGAAGGCTATCCGGGACATCTGTACCAGTGCAATTATTTCAACGCGGTCAACGAAAGCCGGCTGCGGGCGCTGATGAGCTTCTCCTGCTATGTGGAGGGATGGGCCACCTATGTCCAGTATCTGGCCTACGGATGGGACGACCAGATCACGCCGGAGCTGGCGGAGGTACTGGCGGTCGATGAATCCGTCTATCTGGCGCTGTACGCCCTGGTGGACTATCAGGTCAATTATGAAGGCATGACGCTCCCGGAGCTGGAACAGTTCCTGAACCGCCTGTTCGGAATCAGCAATCCGGAGGCCGCCCGGTCGCTCTATCAGATCGTCTGCGAAGACCCTGCCAACTATATGAAATACTACGTGGGATATCTGGAAATCACCGAGATGCGGCAGGCGGCCGAGCGGGCGCTGGGCGCTGATTTTCAGTTAAAGGAGTTCCATACCTTCCTTCTGGACTTCGGTCCCGCTCCCTTTGCCCTCATACGGGAACATTTTCAGCAGTGGCTCCAGTCGCAGATGTAACACGCCGTTCCATATGAAGGTTCCGCCAAAAAACCGCATCCTATGCAAAGGATGCGGCTTTTTATTCCTTTTATCATAATCACCATTCCTCCGCCCTGGGCCGGCGGCACAAATAGTAATGAAAATATCTGCTTTCTTTCACAGTAACTTCCTTTGGCAAAACCGACCGCTTACAGCATGGAAGCTCTCAGTTCCTCCCCGCTCTTCGGGCTTAAATACGCCGGCGCGATGTCAAAGACAGTTCTGCATCCGCTCTGCCCTTCCGCCGCCAGGCGGTACGCCGCCCGCGCGTATGCCACGATGACGCTGGAGGTAAATTCCGGGTTGGAATCCAGCTTCAGGCGGTACTCGATCAGATGGCGGTGCTCCTTCTCCCATCCGGTCACGCCGCTTCGCAGAACGAAGCCGCCGTGTGGAATTCCGCTGTGATCTCTCTTCAGCTCCTTCTCACTGATAAAATGTACGGTCGTGTCATAATCTGCGAAATAGTTGGGCATGGTTTTGATCTCCTGCTCCACCTTCGCCGCATCCGCGCCCTCTTCCAGCACCACAAAGCACTCCCTCGTATGCTTCTGACGAGTGGTCAGTTCCGGATCTTCTCCGTTTCTGACTGCTTCCAGCGCGGAATCCACCGGGATCGTATACTGCTTTCCGTCCCTGACTCCTTCGATCCGGCGGATGGCATCGGAATGCCCCTGGCTCACGCCTTTGCCCCAGAACGTATAGTCTTTTCCTTCCGGCAGGATCGCATTGGCATACATACGGTTCAGGGAAAACATACCCGGATCCCAGCCCACCGAGATGAGCGCCACCTTCCCTGCCGCCTTTGCCGCCGCATCCACCGCCGCGTAATGCTCCGGTATCTTTGCATGGGTGTCAAAACTGTCCACCACGTGAAACAGCTTCGCGTATTCCGGTGTCTGTTTCGGAAGGTCCGTGGCGCTTCCTCCGCAGAGGATCAGTACGTCGATCCGGTCCTTCCACTGTTCTGCCTCACCGGCCCTCACCACCTGAGCCGTCTCTGTCAGGACCTTCACATCCTTCGGGTCCCTTCTGGTAAACACTGCCACAAGCTCCATATCCGGATTCTGACGGACGGCGCATTCCACGCCCCGGCCCAGATTTCCATAACCTGAGATTCCTATTCTAATGCTCATCTTCTATTAACCTCCTGTGAAAACTTTCTTTGCTTCCTGTTTCATCCAAGCACTGCCGCCAGCAGCTTCTGCAGGCAGAAATCCTCTTCTTCCGCCGCCATGCATTCCAGCGCGTCCATATTGGGGTCCGAATGCTCCGTCTCCCGGGCGTAACGGTGCGTCAGCTCCACCTGGTCCGCAAAGGACAGCTCCTTCCCCCGCTCCAACCAGGCCGCCAGATTAAACTCCCGGATCAGCAGCGTGTTTACAACCGCCAGCTTTATCTTACTGAACAGATCCCCGTCGTATATCGCGCCGCACAGATTGCAGAACACATAGTACATCAGAAGCTGTTCGTATTCATACTCCCGGTCCTTATAGTATTCCGCAAACTCCGCGCCGGCTTCCCCGTATGCTTCCAAAGACAGCTCCTCATACAGGCGGCGCTCCTGCCGTTTCAGATACTCCCTCCATCCCGGGCGCAGCACCTCCAAACGGTAGAGCTTCTGCCACAGCTTTCTGCGGCGCACGCGTCTTTCTTCGCCGTGATTTCGGAACTCTGCAAATTTTTTCTCCGCCGTCTTTAAAAATGTCGGACGCCTGTAGCGCTTCAGCAGGTCATCCACCTCATGGAGCTGCTCCCGGCGGACCCGCTCCTGAAGGTCATGAGCCGTAGCGAGCAGCAGCGCCATCCGGAATTCCACCGACAGCTCCCGGTTCTGGATCACCTCGTAGTAATAGTCCCGGATCTCATTCAATTTGGTAAACAGGAAAAAGTCGAACTGCTCGTACTCTTCCTCCGGCGTCTCCCGATATTCATTCAAAAAAGCCGTCTTTTTCTCTCCGAGGATCAGCTTCACCGCCGCCGGACAGGAAAGGGACAGGGAGATCTCCCGCAGATTCTCATACTCTTCGTAATGTCTGGGATAACGGGTACAGGTCTTGCACAGCATATCTTCCCCCGCCTCTTTATAAATATCGCACAGATTGTCTTCATTCAGAAACGCACAGCGCCCGTTGTACTGCTCGAAGGCTTCCTTCTCCCAGTCTATGGAATTCCTCAGACGGTTTCCGAAAAAGCCCGGATATTTCCGGTATTTTTTCAGAGATACCGAATCAATGGCGATCCCCCATCCTTCACAGCACGTATCGCTGCACGCGGACGCCTCGCACTGAAAATCATACAAATATTCCGGATACGTATACTCCATCTGTCATTCTCCTTTCCGTACCGTTCCCTGTACGCCCTGCTTCTACCAGGACATGAGCTCATAGCCGTCTTCCGTCACGGCCACGGTGACCTCCCACTGGGCGGAAGGCATCCCGTCCTCCGTATAGACCGTCCAGCCGTTGGAATCGTCCACATAGAAATCCGGCGATCCCATATTGATCATCGGCTCGATGGTAAAGACCATGCCCGGCACCAGGATCTCTCCGCTTCCTCTGGGGGCCACGTAGCTGACCCAGGGATCCTCATGGAACTGAAGCCCTACTCCATGTCCGCCGATGTCCTCCACCACCGAATAGCCCTGGCTTCCCACATACATATGGATGGCATGGCCCATATCCCCGATGAGTTTCCACGGCTTCACCTCCAGAAGTCCCACCCGGACCGCTTCCCTCGCCACCCGGACCAGGCGCTTCTTGTCCGCGCTGACTTCTCCGATGCAGAACGTCCGGGAGGCGTCCGAATAATATCCCTGATAGACCGTTGATACATCCACATTGATAATATCACCCTCCTTCAGAACCTCCTTCTCACTGGGAATGCCGTGGCAGACCACGCTGTTCCTGGAAGTACACACGCTTTTGGGAAATCCTTCAAAATTCAGAGGAGCCGGCACCGCCCCCAGATCCGTCGTCGTCTTATGGACCCACCGGTCGATCTCTTCTGTGGAGATGCCCGCGCGGATATGCTGCTCCACATAGTCGAGCACCGCCGTATTGATCTTCCCGCTCTCCCTGATCCCTTCCAGCTGGCTTTGGCTCTTCACCAGCACTCCGCCCACCTTCAGGATCTTCTTTCTTCTTCGTCTCATATTCCAGTAAACTCCTCTTTTTCTCTCTGTCTCCCATCATACCACAAATACGCGGGAAGAACATCTGAATTTTTATAAAGATGTTACCCTGCGGGCAAATACCGTCCCTATGGTCTCCCGGTAGATCCCGTGGTACTCCTCATAGGTCACCGGCCTGCCGTCTGTCAGCACCTCCATGGGCACGCGGAACACACAGACCTTAAGCCCGGTCTCCACCATACCGTTTTTCAGATAAAACTGTTTTCTCCTGATCCGTTCCTCCCGGTTCGGCGCCTCCTCATCCGGCAGCTCAATCTCCAGAATCAGCCGTTTTCCCTGATATCGTTCCTTCAGAAGCGTAAGCGCCGCAGAACCGCAGCGCTGTCCCCGGTACGCCCGATGTATGGCAAAATAGTCCAGAAGCACCAGATCCCGGTACAGGACCGTGATGGCAAGTCCCACCGGGCGTCCTTTCTCAAGGATCACCAGGAATTCCATCACTCCCTGCCTTACCTTCAGTTTCATCAGTCCAAAAGGTTTCCGCTCAGATTTTGGAAACGAATCCAGATACGTTTTCTTCATCCACCGCAGCTCCCTGCCTTTCGCCTTTCTGATCTCCATCTCTTCTCACCTTTCCTGCATCCGAAGCGCTTCTTCCTGCCGTCCTTTTTTGTATCATCTCCACAAGCTCCGGGATGCCCGACCCGGTCTTCGCCGACATGTAGATCCGGTCCCCCCGGATCACCGGGAGCTGCTCCGCCTCCATGCAGCGCTCCGCCTTGTTGAAAATATAGATCACCGGGATATCTCCCGCTCCCAGATCCCGCAGCGTCTCCTCCGTCACTTCCCTCTGCTTCCGGTACAATTCATCGGAATAATCCAGCACATGCAGCAGAAGATCCGCTTCCTTCGCCTCCTCCAGCGTGGAACGGAACGCCTTGATCAGGTCCGCCGGAAGCTGATGGATGAACCCCACCGTATCGGACAGCAGAAATTCCTGCCCGGGACCGGTACTGATCCTGCGCACCGTTGTATCCAGCGTAGCAAACAGCATATCCTTTTCCAGCACCTTTTTGGAAGCGTCCCGCGTATACTGATCCAACATCCGGTTCATCAGCGTGGACTTTCCGGCATTCGTATAGCCCACCAGCGCAACTCTCGGCACCCGGCTGCCCTGCCGCCTTTTTCTCTGGGTTTCCCGCTCCCGTACGATCTTTTTCAGCTCTTTGCGAAGCTCCGACATCCGTTTCTCGATCCGCCGGCGGTCCAGCTCCAGCTTCTTCTCTCCGGCGCCCTTGTTGGCAAGCCCGCTGCCGCCGCCCTGACGGCTCAGCGCCTTATGCATACCGGTCAGGCGGGGCAGCACATACTGAAGCCTGGCGTATTCCACCTGAAGCTTCGCCTCCCTCGTCTTTGCCCGTACCGCAAAAATCTCAAGGATCAGCGTCGTCCGGTCCAGGATCGGGCAGCCCAGCAGGTTCTGCAGGTTCCGAAGCTGGGTCGGCGTCAGGGACCGGTCGAAGATCAGCAGGTCGACCTCCTCCGCCTCCACGTACTCCCTGATCTCCAGAAGCTTTCCTTTCCCCATATAAAGCGCCTGATGGGGCTTTGGCAGGTTCTGCACGATCTGTCCCACCGGCGCCATGTCACAGGCCTCTGCCAGATTCCAGAGTTCCTGCATGGAACGCTCAAAATCTTCTCCGTCATGCAGGTCCACGCCCAGAAGAAGCGCCCGTTCCTTTGTCTCTGTCTCCATATTCTGCTGCTCTCCTGTATTTTCCATACACAAATCCGCTTACCGGCCTGTCTGCGCCTGTCCGCCGTGGGTCTCCAGATATTCCTTCAGGAAATCATAGATCGCCGTCTCCACGGGCGGGCAGCCTTTCAGGCTGTGTTCGAAATCCTTCGTGCAGTTTCCGATGCCGAGTTTTCCGGTCTTTCCCTTATACCCCTGGCCGATGCAGATCTTCTCCGGGAAATCCTTCAGAAGCCCTTCCCGGTCCAGCTGATCCAGAGCCGGTATCAGATATCCGTAGCAGGCGCTGCAGGAATCCACATCCTCCGCCATCTCCGCCAGCCGCATGACCCTGCGGATATCCGGAAGCACGTCCTGGCGGTCCGGCAGGTTCAGTTCCCGCACGATCGCTTTGGAGAGATCCGTGCTGCCGCTTCCCAGCTTCTCCGCCATGCCGATATAGGGCACCTCGTCGGTCCGGTACTGAAGGAGCTTACACACATACGAATCGCACAGCACCGGGTCCAGCGCCGCGAAGATCCGGTTCATGACCATGGGGTTCCCCCCTTCCTCAAAACTGGGATCCCCGCAGATACTGTCCACAAGGATGAAATCCTGACGGATTCCTCTCGACAGATGGGCGATGGGTTTGTGCAGGCCCATGGTATGGAACCGCCGTTTCTCCGAGTTGGGCAGGAGCCCTTTCAGGTTTTTCAGCGCGCAGGTGACGCGGGTCTGGCAGTGTCCTTTCATGACGGGCACATTGATCATAAAGTCCACGTCAAACGCACATTTGCAGATACTGATCTCCATGCCGGCGCAGTCCTTCTTCACGGCGCGCTCCTTCTGCCCGTCGATCAGCTTTACCCCGTATTTTCTGGTCAGTTCATTGTATCCGCACACCTTAAACGCCGCCGATGTGCGGTCGCCCACCCAGGAGCCCTCCATGACGGTCAGGTCCTGAAACCCGTGCTCCTGCAGATACTGGAACAGCCCTTCCAAAACCTCCGGATGGGTGGTCGCCCCCTCCGACGCCGGCACTGCGGCCACCAGATTCGGCTTGATCCCGATCCGTTTCTTCCTGTCCCCGATCCGTCCCGCCAGATCGGCTTCCTCCAGGATCTCTTTTGTCATACTGATATAATCGGTTCCGTAGATGACCAGAATCTCATTTTTTTCCATAAAAAGCAGTTCTCCTTTTTTCGTTTTACTTAATCATAACAGACCTGAGCGGAAAATGCAAAAAAAGGAATACAAAAAAGAAGCCGACCTGCAAAAGCAGCAGCTTCTTTTCTGCATCCATATGTCTATGCCAGCAGCGCATCTGCCAGGGCATTCAGCTCTTCCAGATTCTTCCCGCTCATGGAAGACTTGATTGTCACCACATCTCCCACCAGCTCGATCTTCTTCATGCCTTCCAGATATGCCTTCATCAGCTTCCCTGCCATGGGAGCCCAGGTTCCGTTCTCCACCAGAGCCACTCTGCGGTTCTGGAAGTTCTTGATCTTCAGGTGATACAGGAAATCCTCCATACACGGGAACAGGCTCGCATCATAGGTGGCGCCGGCCAGCACCAGCCGGTCATAGCGGTATGCGCAGGCGATGGCTTCCGCCATGTCGTCCCTTGCCAGGTCGAAGAACACCACATGCTCCTCTCCCTTTTCCTTCAGGATCTCCACAAACTTCTGCATGGCACGCTTCGTATTGCCGTGAATGGAAGCGCAGGCTACCACGATGCCTTTTTCCTCCGGCTCATAGGACGACCAGGTCAGATATTTTCCGATATAATATCCCAGATCCTCCTTCAGGATCGGCCCGTGCAGCGGACAGATGACCGCGATGTCCAGCGTCGCCGCCTTTTTCAGAAGCGCCTGCACCTGTGTGCCGTACTTTCCGACAATATTGATGAAATACCGTCTCGCCTCGTCCTCCCACGGTTCCTCTGCATCCAGCGCTCCGAACTTGCCGAAGCCGTCCGCGGAAAACAGTACTTTCTCCGACTGCTCATAGGTAACCATGGCCTCCGGCCAGTGCACCATGGGCGCCATGAAAAACTGCAGGGTATGGCTTCCCAGAGAAAGGGTATCCCCTTCCTTTACCACTACTGTACGGTCCGTCAGATCGAAGTCAAAAAACTGAGGGATCATGGAAAACACCTTTGCGTTGCTGACCAGCTTCATCTTCGGATACCGCTCGGCAATCCGCTGAATGCTGCCTGCATGATCCGGCTCCATATGGTCAACCACCAGATAATCCGGCTCTTTTCCATCCAGTACCTTCTCCACATTGCCCAGCCACTCCTCGGTCACTCTCGGATCTGTGGTGTCCATGACGGCGATCTTCTCGTCCAGGATCACATAAGAGTTGTAAGATACTCCGTTCGGCACGTGATACTGGCTTTCGAACAGGTCGATCCCCCTGTCGTCGCAGCCCACGTACCGGATCGATTCGGTAACTGTCGTGTCTTTCATCACTTATCCTCCATCCTCTTCCCTGATCCTATGCCTCTGTGAACTCGTCCTTGCCTACTCCGCAGATGGGGCATACCCAGTCTTCCGGAAGATCTTCAAACGCCGTTCCCGGCTCGATCCCGTTATCCGGATCGCCGATCGCCGGATCATACTCATAACCGCAGGGTTCGCACACATATTTTTTCATATCATACCTCCATGAATCTTTTCTTCTGGATATTAACATATCCCTTACACCCACATCATACTCTATCCTGGGCGGCTTGTCAAAAATTTCCATAAAAAATTTGTCAGGAATTACGGTTCCCGGCTGACGCCGGTCTCTTCCATCCGTGCCTTCAGAACCATCTTCTGTGTCCGGATGTTCCGGAGTTCCCCGCTCAGATCCGATGTCTCCGTCCCGGCACCTGCCGCGGCCTGCTCTTCGAGGGAGGCTGCTGCCGCTGCTTCTTCCTCTCCAAGTCTCTCATATTCCTCCCGCATCCAGCTTCCCGTATCCATTGCCTCCGCGTCCTCAATACTTTCCGTATCCGCTTCTTCGGTGTTCTCAATACTTTCGGAATCTACTTCCCCGGCATTCTCAATATTTTCAGAACCCGCTTCCCAGGCTGCCCATTTTACGGGCTCTCTGTCAGGTTCCGGCTGCTTCGCCACATGCAGCATGCCTCCCTGGAGCAGCATGAGTCCCGCAAGCAGGCCCAGTATCTTTCCTTTTCCCATCAGCAACAACCTTATCACCTCTTTTCTATACGATAAGGTTATTATACACAGGGTTTATTAAATCCATGAATCAGAATTATTAAGATTCCCGAAAGATTTTTATAATTTTACCTTCAGACCGTCTCCGCCTCGATCATATTGCGGATCTCCTGCATCCTGAGATCCACCTTGCTGATGATGTCCGCGCATTTGCGGAGCTCCTCCACGATCAGCTCGGGGTTCCTGACGTCCTTCTTGTATTTCAGCTTATGGTCCAGGCTGGCCCAGAAATCCATGGCAATGGTCCGAAACTGGACTTCCACTCTCATATACCGCTTCTCGCTGGACAGGAAGATCGGGATCTGTATAATCAGGTGAAGGCTTCTGTAACCGTTCTTTTTAGGCTTCTTGATGTAGTCCTTTACCTTCAGCACTTCCAGATCATCCTGAGCAGACAGCATGGAAGCAAGGTAGTAAATATCCTCCACAAACGAACAGATGACCCGCACGCCCGCCACATCGTTCAGCTTTTCCTCGATGTTTTTCACCGTGAATTCATAACCTTTCCGGTTCATTTTCTCCAGAATACTGGCCGGCTCCTTGACCCGGCTTTCGATCAGTTCGATCGGATTGCGCTCATGCTCCAGAGAAAATTCCTCGTTCAGCACGTGCAGCTTTGTCTCGATCTCACGGATGGCGCAGCGATACCGCATCAGCAGCGTCGAAAAAGAACGGATTCTCCCGGACAGTCCGTTTTCCCCTCCTCCCGTGATCTGGCTGAATATCTCCACTCCCTCTGCCGTCCCCATGTCAAGCAGCTCATTGATCTCTTTCATAACTTCATGTCTCTTCCTGTAGTTTCTTGTATAACGCTTCTCTCCGGTCCTCTTTTACCGGAAAACATTCTCTGTACCTGTGTACGTCATTCTGCAGGTCGTAGACCAGCACACGTTCCTCCGGACAGCACCCCGGCAGGCGCAGGACTTCCTTCTTCAACTTTGTCCCGTCCGGCGCATACAGGCGCGAGTCTCCCGAATAATAGAGCTCCTCCATCTTTCCCGCGCAGTTAATCCCCGCCACATATGCCATATTCTCTATGGCGCGGGCCTTCAGAAGGCTTTTCCAGTGTCCGCTGCGGGATGCGGGCCAGTTGGCCGGCACCAGAATCAGATCCGCCGATCCGGACAGGATCTGGAACGGCTCCGGAAAACGAAGGTCGTAACAGATCTGCACTCCGATGCGGAATCCGCCCAGTTCGCAGACCGGCAGCGACTCCCCGCCCCGAAAATGCTCTCCCTCTCCGCCGAAACCAAACGGGTGCAGCTTCACATAATCCAGTATCCGGCCCTCCGGCGTCACAAGGGAGTAATGGTTCTCACAGTATTCGCCCGCGTCCCTGACCCATCCGACACCGAATGTCATACCATACCGTTCTGCCAGCCTCTGAATCTTCTCCACCGTCTCCTCCGTCCGCTCTCCGGTCCGGTCCGTATGCATGGAAAATCCGGTCAGGCTCATCTCCGGCAGAAGAAACAGATCCGTTCCCTGCTCCGCCAGCAGGCCGGCATACGCCTCTGCCTTTTTTAAATTCGCTGTTTTATCTTCCCAAACTATCTGTAATTGCCCAAGTGCCGCCTTCATTTTCCATACCTCCATTTCCATTTTACACGAAAACCTGTCATTTGTCGATTTTTTAACAGAAATTTCATACAATTTTTCCTTTTTTCGTTATATTTTTCACATACCCGTCCCTTTCCATCTGCCAAAACATCATTTTGCAAAAGAGACCATGTTGTGATATACTATGGAAGATTCAAATATGGAAGCCTTTCCAACGCTTCCTTTCAAGATTCTATCATGGAGGATATGATATGGAACATTTATACATACCGGAAGGGTATCATTCAGAGCTGTCTCTCTACGACACCCAGATTGCCATTAAGACGGTCAAAGACTTCTTTCAGCAGACGCTGGCAGAGCAGCTGTACCTGCTGCGTGTCTCCGCGCCCCTGTTCGTGAAGCCGGAATCCGGACTGAACGACAACCTGAACGGAGTGGAGCGTCCTGTCTCCTTCGGCATCCGGGAGCAGAACGACCGCCCGGTGGAGATCGTCCACTCTCTTGCCAAATGGAAACGCAACGCCCTGAAGCAGTATGGCTTTCATGTGGGCGAAGGGCTGTACACGGATATGAACGCGGTCCGCAGGGACGAAGATACCGACAACGTCCATTCCATCTATGTGGACCAGTGGGACTGGGAGAAAATCATCCTGAAGCAGGACCGAAACACGGATTACCTGAAGGAAGTCGTCCGCAAAATATACAAAGCGCTGAAAAAGACCGAAAAATACATGGCCATCCGCTATGATTACATCGAGGAAATCCTTCCCAAAGACATCTTCTTCATCACCTCTCAGGAGCTTCTGGATCTCTATCCGGATCTGACGCCGAAGGAGCGGGAAGACCGGATCGTCAGGGAAAAGGGCGCGGTCTTCCTCATGCAGATCGGCGGACGGCTCAGCAACGGAGAGCCTCATGACGGAAGAGCGCCGGACTATGACGACTGGAGCTTAAACGGCGACATTATCGTCTGGTATCCGGTACTGGACCATGCGCTGGAACTTTCCTCCATGGGCATCCGGGTGGATGAGGATGCTCTGGCCGAGCAGCTGAAGCTGTCCGGATGCGAAGCCCGCGCAGAACTTCCGTTCCAGAAGGCGATCCTGGAGAAAAAGCTGCCCTATACCGTGGGCGGCGGCATCGGCCAGTCCCGTATCTGCATGTTCTATCTCCGGAAGGCCCACATCGGAGAGGTACAGGCATCCATCTGGCCCGACGACATCCGGGAAACCGCTCTGCAGCACGGCATCATCCTGCTCTGAATCATCCAGAAAGGCAGGCAGCGGATATGAAGGAAAAACTGACCAGAAAAGACGTAGAAAAGATTCAGGAGGAGATCGACCATCGGAAGCTGGTCCTGCGTCCCCAGATCCTGGACGCAGTCCGGGAGGCCCGCGCCCAGGGAGACCTGAGTGAAAATTTTGAGTATTATGCCGCAAGGCGTGAAAACGGAACCAACAACAGCCGGATCCGGTATCTGGAACGGATGCTGAAAAACGCCGTCATCGTGGAAGACCATTCCTCCGCCGACGAGGTGGGACTGAATAAAACAGTCACTGTCTATATCGAGGAGGATGACGAATGCGAGACCTACCGGATCGTCACCAGCATCCGCGGCAACTCCATGAAAAACCTGATCAGCATCGAATCCCCCCTGGGGAAGGCACTGCTCCGCCACCGCGTGGGAGATACCGTGACCATTCCCGTCAGCGATACCTACAGCTATGACGTGGTCATCCGGGAAATTCAGGACACCGACGGGGAAGAGGATGACAGCATCCGGACATTTTAATCTGCAAAATCACGGAATCCTCTTTTCTTTTTCACTGTTTTTCGGTACAATAGAGACAAACGTATTATAAACGAAATCGGAGGCATTTTCATGAAAACTTATGATGTCATCGCCCTTGGCGAGTTACTGATCGATTTTACACAAAACGGACTCAGCGAACAGGGTAACGGGCTTTTCGAAGCGAATCCCGGCGGAGCGCCGTGCAACGTCCTTTCCATGCTGAACAACCTTGGCAAAAAGACGGCATTTATCGGCAAGGTAGGCCGGGACCAGTTTGGAATGACGCTGAAAAAATCACTGGAGGATCTGAGCATCGGTACGGGGAACCTCATGCTGGACGATGAGATCCATACAACGCTGGCGCTGGTACATACTTTTGCGGACGGCGACCGGGATTTCTCTTTCTACCGCAACCCCGGTGCGGACATGATGCTCCGGGCGGACGAGTTGGACGAATCGCTCATTCAGGATACCCGCCTCTTCCACTTCGGTACCCTGTCCATGACCCACGAGGGCGTGCGGGAAGCGACGGTAAAGGCAGTCACGCTCGCAAAAGAAGCCGGCGCGCTCATAAGCTTCGACCCAAATCTCCGGGAACCTCTGTGGGATACGCTGGACCATGCCAAAGAGGAAGTACGCTGGGGCCTTGGCCGGTGCGACATTCTGAAAATCTCCGACAATGAGATCCAGTGGCTGACCGGCCGGGAAGATTTTACGGAAGGCGTTGCAAAGATCCGCAGCGAATTCCCGATCCCGCTGATCCTCGTCTCCATGGGCAAAGACGGAAGCCGCGCATATTATAAAGGCGGATATGTGGAAGTGTCTCCGTTCCTTCAGAAGAACACCATCGAAACCACCGGAGCCGGGGATACCTTCTGTGCATGCGTCATCGACTACGTACTGGAGCACGGACTGGAATCCCTTACAGAAGATCAGCTCCGGGAGATGCTGACCTTTGCCAATGCAGCTGCTTCCATCATCACCACCCGAAAAGGCGCTCTCCGCGTCATGCCGTCCAGACAGGAGGTTCTGGATTTCCTGAAGGCGCAGGCGTGAACCGCAGCAGTGCACCGCAACCATCGAAACGATCACAGGAGGTTTTTTATGGAACTATTTGATAAGGTAAATGAACTGGCCAAGACAGCCGTATCCAGGACCGGAGAGGTTTTGGAAGATACCCGCCTGAAAACCCAGATCCTGAATGATGAAAAATCCATCCGGGAGCTGCAGGCGAAGATCGGAGCTTATTACTACAAAAAATTCGCTGCCGGCGAGGCTTTGGACGAAGAGATCCTGGAATTCTGTACCGCCATCTCCGTCCATCTGGCCAACATTGACGAGAAAAAAGCGGCGCTGAATGCCGGAAAACACGGAGTTTCTGAAAAAGAAACATCAAAAAAAGACGATATTTTCGATGCAGAACTCAATGATAAGGAGGAACTGCCCTATTGACGGCAGACATCGGAAAAAGACGCAGGACCAAACCCGTCCTGCGTCCTTTTTATTTGATCTTCTCCGCCATATGATAGAGACGGTAATAAATCCCTTCCAGCTTCATCAGCTCTTCGTGATTTCCCTCTTCCACGATCCCGTTTTCGGTCAGCACCAGGATCCGGTCGGAATTGCGGATGCTGGACAGCCTGTGGGCGATGGTCAGCGTCGTCCGTCCTTTTGACAGCCTGCCCAGAGATTCCGCCACCGCATATTCGCTCTCATTGTCCAGCGCCGAAGTCGCCTCGTCCAGTATCATAATGGGGGGATTTTTCAGGAAGACGCGGGCAATACTGATCCGCTGCTTCTGCCCGCCGGACAGCTTGACGCCCCGTTCCCCGATGTACGTGTCATAGCCGTCCTTCAGGTTCATGATAAATTCATGGGCGCCCGCTTCTTTCGCCGCTTCCATCACTTCTTCCCTGTCCGCGTCCAGACGGCCGTAGGCGATGTTTTCATACACCGTACCGGAGAAAAGATACACCTCCTGCTGCACGATCCCGATGTTTTTCCGAAGGCTTTTTAACGTATACCTTTTGATATCCGTGCCGTCCAGAAGGATCCTGCCTTCTGTCACATCGTAAAAACGCGGGATCAGATTGCACAGTGTCGTCTTGCCGCCGCCGGAAGGCCCTACGATTGCCACTTTCTCTCCCGGACGGATCGAAAGATTCAGGTTATGGAATACCTCATTGTGGTCATCCGCGTATTCAAACGTCACATTCTCAAATACAATATCGCCTTTTACTGTTCCCAGCGGGACCGCTTCCGGCTCATCGAAAATCTCGATGTCCGCATCCATGATCTGCAGAAAACGCTCGATCCCGGTCATACCTCTCTGAAACTGCTCCGCGAACTCGATAATCCGGCGGATCGTGGCGATCAGCGTGGATACATACATGGTGTACGCCACCAGATCGCCGGGTGCAATCCGACCCTTTACAAGGAACAGGCCGCCCGCCAGGATGACCGTCAGATACATCAGGCCGTCAAAGCTTCTGGTTGTGGTCTGAAACGCTCCCATATAACGGTACCCGATCTTTTTCAGCCGGAAAAATTCCTGATTATCCGCCTCAAACTTCTCTTCTTCTCTCGGCTCGTTGGTAAAAGCCTTTACGACTTTATGTCCCAGAAGGCTGTCCTCGATCCGGGCGTTCAGCTCTCCGATCTGCTGCCTCTGCCTGCGGAAAGCCGCCTTCACCTTCATATTCAGGTAAGTGCAGACTATCAGCATGAGCGGAATGCAGCAGAAAACGATCAGCGTCAGCGCCAGACTGGTCCGGGCAAGGATCAGAAAGGACACCAGAATCTTGATCCCTGCGATAAAAAATTCCTCCGGACAGTGATGGGCGAATTCCGTCACGTCGAACAGGTCGTTGGTAATCCGTCCCATGATCTGTCCGACTTTTGTATTGTTATAGTAGGTATTGGACAGCTTCTGCAGATGATGATATGCCGCCCTGCGCATATCCGTCTCGATGCGGGTACCCATCACATGCCCGGTATACGCCATATAAAAATTTGCCAGGCTGTCTACGACCCGAAGTGCAAAATACACCAGCGACAGCTTCAGAATCAGTTCCGCCGTCAAAGCCGCCGGATTGCTGCTCCCTGTATTGGTGATATAGCGGATAATCAGCGGCAGCACCATCTCACATACAGTTGTCAGAGCCGCGCATCCCAGGTCCTTAAGCAGGATCGGCACATACGGCCTGTAACAGGGAAGAAACCGTCTTAGAAGTTCTTTGCTTTCATATTCTCTCTCGTTCACCTTTTATCTTTTTCTTCTCCTTTTCCGTATTTTCCTCCATTGTATCATAAGGAAGCTCGCTGATGCTCGCGCAGGTCATCAGCTTCCGCTTCACTCCAGCTGGTGACATTATATCATGCAATGACAAATTTATCATCATAAAATTCCAGGACAAAAAGCGGTATACGGTCCGCAGAAGCGGCCACACATATTTCCCCACATTTCATATTCTATTATAAAATCAATGATCGTGACCGGCCGATTGCCGTCACATATTCATACAAGGAGGAAATGCACATGACTCCACTTTTGGAGGTCAGCCATGTCTGTTACTCTTACCATACGCTGTCCGGTGAGACGCTGGCACTGTCCGACCTTACCTTTTCCGTCGACGAAGGCGAATTTCTCGTGATCGTCGGCCCCAGCGGCTGCGGCAAAAGCACGCTTCTGTCCCTGATCTCCGGACTGATCCCCGCGGAAGAGGGGACGATCCGGCTTGGCAGGGCGCCTCTTGGCGGACACCGGGCCAACATCGGATACATGCTCCAGAAGGACCATCTCTTTGAGTGGCGGACCGTCTACCGGAACGTCCTGCTGGGACTGGAGATACAGAAAAAAGAAACGCCCGAAAACCTGACGCATGTGGAACAGCTGCTCCACGACTACGGCCTGACCGCCTTTAAGGGCGCCCGGCCCTCCGAGCTGTCCGGCGGCATGAGGCAGCGCGCCGCCCTGATCCGAACCCTGGCGCTGAACCCGGACCTGCTGCTTCTGGACGAACCCTTCTCCGCTCTGGACTACCAGACAAGGCTCAACGTCTGTGATGATGTGTATTCCATCATCAAAAAAGAAAAAAAGACCGCCATACTGGTCACCCACGATCTGTCGGAGGCCATCAGTATGGCGGACCGGGTCCTGATCCTGTCCAGACGTCCTGCGCAGATCTGCCGGATTCTGCAGATCCATTTCGCGGACCCGGGACTGACTCCCATGCAGCGGCGGCAGGCGCCGGAATTCAAAGATTATTTTAACAATATCTGGAAGGAGCTGAACGAACATGGACAATGAACACGTATCTCCCCGTCAGGAGGAATATATCAAAAACCACAGGCGGCACCACCATCTGGTAGCCCTCTGCCGCTTCCTTGCCTTTTTCCTCTTCCTCGTACTGTGGGAAATCAGCACAAATCTCCACTGGATCGACGCCTTCATCTTCAGCAGCCCCAGCCGGATCCTTCAGACCATGGTGGACATGAGCAAAGATTATTCCATCTTCCGCCACACGGGCATCACTCTGTACGAGACGCTGTTAAGCTTTGCACTGGTCGTGCTGGTCAGCTTCCTGGCCGCCACCGTCCTGTGGTTCTCCGGCACGCTCTCCGAGATCCTGGAACCCTGGCTGGTCATCCTGAACAGCCTGCCCAAATCCGCCCTGGCTCCGCTGCTGATCGTCTGGCTGGGCGCCAATACCCGGACCATCATCGTCGCCGGCATGTCCGTCGCCGTCTTCGGCAGCATCATCAGCATGTACACTGCCTTCCGGGACACCGATGAAGAGAAGATCAAGCTGATCTACACTCTGGGCGGCAGCCGCCTGCAGGTGCTCAAAGACGTGGTGATCCCGTCCAGCCTCCCCTCCATCATCAGCATCCTGAAGGTCAATATCGGACTCTGCCTGGTGGGTGTCATCATCGGTGAATTTCTCGCCGCCAGAGAAGGGCTTGGCTACCTCATCATCTACGCAAGCCAGATCTTCAAACTCAACTATCTGATCACAGCGCTGATCATCCTGTGCATCATCGCCTTCTGCCTCTATCAGGGAATCCAGAAGCTGGAGCACCAGATCCGAAAAACGCGGAGCCTTTAACAGGCGCCGCGTTTTCCATAGATCGACTGCAGAAGACTTTTTCAGAAATATATCACATTTTTATCCGATTTGTCCAATGGCGCGGGAGAGACAGCTTCATATTAAATCAGATTCGATCCTGCTCCAGTATCGATACATATCATATTCCTTACAGACCAGTTCCATAGAATGAATGTCCTCCGTCCATATACACTCAAATGACAGAATACTTCTCCAATCTCCGCAGTCGGAACGAAAACGAATCTCAGGATGCTCCCCGCCTTCTCGCTGAACCACTGCGAATGTATCTATGAATCCGGTACTTTGGCTGATCATTTCATAATTTTCCGTAAACACATATATATCTTTTCCACATTTCCATGTACCTGGTATCCAATCGACTCTTTCGTCCGACAGATCCAGAAATTCCACATCGAAAGGCAGCAGCGTCATTTTTTCACCGCTGTCATACAGGGGCTCCAGAACTATCCCATAACACGTTTCATCCAGAGACAGTTCATACAGCGATTCCTCGTCCGTATCATCCATACGAATATAGAGAAGATCCCTGTACTGCTCATCTCTGCCGCATTCATAATAAAAAGAAACACTCTCCCCGTCTGCCCTTTTTTCCCCCTCGAAGATCTCAGTGAAATGATATTCCTCTCCGCTTTCCTGCGAGATCCAGGAATTCTCGATAAAAACGGTCAGATCAAAATCTATATCTTCAATCTCTTCGCTCAGGATTACTTCTTCTGCCGCTCTCCATTCGTTCCGTTCGGTAACCGTGTATGCAGCCGTATCACATCCTGCGGTAACAATTACCAGGACAGCCGGAACGATCCACCTGCATTTCCTTCCCATCATACAGAAATCACCTCACAACCACCTTCTGTTTTAAGCTTTTCCCTGTGCTTCTATCCCATCCAGACGCCCCGCCGGAATCAGCCTCCAAGCCATCGATACAGGCCGTACATGAGCGCAATCAGAACGACAGCCGGCCACAAATCCAGCAGCTCCTTCCACAGGGGTTTTTCGGAGCCTTTCGGCGGATTCGACAGCTCATCCTGCACGACCGCTTCCGGCGGCAGTATGTTCTGCAGAAACCGAAACGCCTGCTCCGCCTCTTCCTGTCTCATAAAATATCCTTTCCAGACCGGATTTTCATTGTCCGAAGCATACAGCGCCAATCCGTGGCACCATCGCATATGTCCCCGTCCCACCATGTATTCTTCTTTAGAAAGAACGAGCCTGCGCAGCTGACAGTTTTGAATAATGCGGCACTTCCGGGGCTGCCGCATGTAACAGTAGTCCGCCGCCGCCATGAGCTCGCATTCCTTTATCCCGGGAAGCGGCTGATAGATGATGCATTTTGCCTCCTCCTTCATCTGCCATGCAAACGCTTCCTGCATTTCTTCCGTGGTCAGTTCCTGACGGACGGAAGCCAGAAACGGTTTGATGAATCTTTTCTTATAATTACTCACAGATAGCGCGAAAACAATCCCGATCACATAAAAAATGATGGGAATCAGATCCTTGACTCCGCCGCCGTCCAGAAAAAAGATCACCTGCGTCAGAATGGACATAACCAGAAAAACCGTAACCAGAATACACAAAACACGTACTTTCTCAAAACGCGACTGGATCGCCGCCTGCTCCTGTTTCAACCATGTATCAAACATCTTCTCTCCTCCCCTGTCAAAAAACAGATCCGGCGCCTGCCGCTACTGCCCTGCAGTCTGAGTTCCTCTGGAACGCTTTCCATTCTCTATGTATTCCTGTTCCATGGCATCATATTCCCGGTCTGACAGAACTCTGCCGTCCGCAGTATCGATCCCGGGATTCCGTTCCAGAAGCATGGCCTGCACCCGCTGTGCAATCTCCGGCTTTGCGTACGCACGGCTGAAATTCCAGTGTTTTGAAAAAACTGCCAGATTTCTCCGCTGAATTGTCTTCATGGTTTTCCCTGTATAGATCGTCTCCGGATAATCGACCAGATAGGCTCCTTTGATATCATTATATTTCATCGGCACGCCGGGCTCAAGTACAAAATATGTTTTTGTCAGCAGAGCTCCCGGCAGGCCCTTTTCCGAAAGTATGACCGCGATACTGCCCGGACTGGAGACCTGCCGGTCAAATTCCCGGATCTCGCTCTCTGTATAGCCGCTCTGCTCCACAATTCGCCGAAACCATTCATCGCCGCTGCACGTGGATCTTTTAATTCCGATCCACAGGCAGACGACTCCGAACAAAAAAATAAGCAGCGGAATCAGAAAGAGAAACAGAGTTCCCGCAATATCTCCTCCCGTCATCGGCACCGGATTGCTGAGTCCTTCTTTTATAAAAAAGTTTCCAAGCAGAAACAGAAGCCACAACCCAATCGGTGTAAAAAGCACACCCATCACGATCAGCACGGTTCCGGCGCCTTTGGACGTCTTTTCTACAGCCGCAAAGTATCCTTTGGGAAATCGTTTTCTGCAGTCGGCCTCTGTCAGCGTTTTCACATATTTGTCCACATTCATATCCGTATTCCTCCAGTCTGTTTTTCAAATTGTTCCATATTATTTTATATGCATTTATATATCGTGTCAATAATAATTATTTCTTGAGAGTAAAAAGTTTATATGCTTAAGAAGCCAGTAAATCCTCACAGACCTCT
>CAJUAA010000005.1 GCA_910584205.1 uncultured Lachnospiraceae bacterium | reverse complement strand
TGATTATATCTCAAATCCTTGAGAATGGGCTGTCAACTTTTTTTATACCACATCAAATCCCTCTCGACAATATGGCTGCACACAACTCCGCTGTATTATCAAATTTTTCTGTGGCAATATGTTTATAACCCTGCTCATTCAGGACACGAAACGCATAGGACAACATATGATAAATATTCTGTATTAAAATCACCTGAGCACACTCCTCAGTTCATCTGCCCAGTCTCTGGCCTTCGCCGACTCGTCGAACCAGTATTCTTTCAGAAGCGGAATTAACTCATATTCAACAATACCGGAAAGAGTCCTGTCATCCACACTTTCTGGAGATAAATTGCAAAAATAACTGTGCCCAATACAAAATCCCTCTCCAAGTGCATCATCTTCTGCAATCGCTTTATTCAGTCTTTTCACACAAGCTACCAATTTATTAAACTTTATATGGTTCAAGCCAGACTGGTATGCTTTAAACCCTGTTGTATCAAACCCCGCACGGATTTCAACAAAAGCAAATCGCCTGCGAAGAGCATAATCCAGCATGGCCAGACTACGATCAGCCGTATTCATCATTCCAACGATATATACATTCTTTGGCACAGCAAATTTTTCTTTTTTATACAGCAGCTGCAGTTCTAAACCGCGTTTATCATTTTCAACCAGCATAAAAAGTTCGCCGAAGATTTTACTCAGATTTCCGCGGTTTATCTCATCAATAATAAAAAAATAGTCATTATCACTGTCTATCTCAGCTTTTTTACAAAAAGTATAAAACACTCCTTCCTGAAGTTCAAACCCTGCTGCAGTGGGTCGATAACCCATGATAAAATCTTCATAAGAATAACTCTGATGAAACTGAATCATCATAACCCGGTTTACATCTTTTACCCCCATAACAGAATATGCAAGCCTTTTCGCCACAAAAGTTTTTCCTACACCGGGAGCTCCCTGTAAAATAATATTTTTCTTATTCTTGAGAATGGCGATCATATTATCATAAGATTCCCCATCCATATAAACTTCATCAAGAAAATTGTCGGAAGAATATGGAGGATATATAGTAACCTCTTCTTCCTCTCTATCAAGCAAATCATCATCAAACAATTCTTTGATCTGCTGTACAAAATCACCATATGGCGTGATATCCGTCAGTGTTTTTTGTGGTGTCTGGTGTTGAATCTTCCATTCTCCCTTATGTGTCCACTTCACGCGGCGAACATGAAGGAATCCGTCTGAACGTTCCGGATCGTATTCATATCCAGACTCAACCACTCCCCTGCCAAGAATCCCATTCAATCCTTTCTTTGCAAAAATAATATCACCTGTTTTCATGTCATGCAAAAATTGCCATGTTGCATGTCCTGAATTCACATAGGAACTATGGTCTCCATAAACTTTTTTCATTCTCTTCTTCATTTCATCCTTTGAAGCAAATGTATTCAGGTCGCCAATTTCTCCCCAGCCAAGAAGCATAATTCCTTTTTCACGGCATTCGTCCCATTTTATTGCACTTTGCCCCGGTGCATAGAGCCAGTAATGGACAGTTCCCACATTGCAGTCTGCAAAAGCATCACTGTCATTGTTTTGGGTCTCGTCTGTCAACATTCCCTCATAATCTGTTATCTCTCTTTTATCCATATCTTTCCTCATTTCCTGTACCCCTCACTCCTCACAGTAACACTCCTTCACCGCCCCCAGAAGCGCGGTCACCCGCTGATCCCGGATCCGGTAGATAACGTTCATCCCCTGCTTCTCGGACTCCAGGATCCCGGCCATGCGGAGCTGGTTTAAGTGCTGGGACAGAGCGGAAGCGGTGATGTTGGGGGTAAACGGATGGATCTCCCCTACCGTCAGCGGCCCCTTCATCAGCGCGCACAGGATCAGCAGTCGGTGCTCGTTGGCCAGCAGCTTAAGCAGTTCCGCGATTCTTTTTGCCTTCTCTTCCATCTTCCGTATCCTCCTTCCCCTGCCTGAGCCTGCAGATTCCCTGAGTCATGGTCCCCATGGGGCAGTACACGCACCAGGAGCGGGGCCGGAACAAGACCATGGTCAGAAGCCCCAGCACTGTGGAGGTCATCATGACGCTGAAAAATCCGAAGGCAAACTGAGCCATCCAGGGCGCCACCATGGACACGTCCGCCCACTGCCAGGGAAGCTTAAACACCCACAGAAGCGTCACCGTCTGGCGAAGGGGCGCTCCGGTAAAGACCATCCAGGTACTGCGCAGCATCAGGCCGAACATGATCATGAAAAAGGTGAGAAAGCCATAGCGGAACCAGGGACTCCGCAGAAATCTCGGCGGCGGTACGTTTCGGGACAGTTTCCTGCCCAGCAGCCCCAGAAGCTGCCCCCGGCCGCAGTAGCGGTTGCAGTAACCCTTGTTCCCGCCGAATACTGCAAAAAGCAGCGGGATACAGAAAAAAAGCACGCCCAGCCAGGCAAAGAGAATGTTTAAGAGCCCCAGCACCCAGTAGGCAAGCTCCGCAATCCAGAGATAATCATACCATTTCTGTTTCATTTTTCCGCCCTCCGTTCTTATTTTAGTTCCGCATCTGTCCTCAATCCGCCCCAGTGTCTGGAAGTATTTTCCCTCACTTCGTTCCGTAAAATCCTTCCGGGGCTCCTTTCGGGCAGATGCTGTTTTTCATAAACTACTTGACACTGCCTCTACCATTGTAATCACATCCGCCGGACAGGTCCGTGCACATTTTCCGCAGCCGATGCAGATCTCCTGATCCACCCGGGCGATCACCCCCGACACGATGCGGACCGCCCCTTTGGGGCAGACCTTCAGACAGCTTCCGCACGCCACACACTCCCGGCCGACCCGGGCGTATCTCTTTGATTTTGCCATATTTCCTCCAACAACAATAAAGTATTTAAGATAATTCTAATATACTTTATCCTCAAAAGCCTGTCAATATGACAAAAAATATAAAAGGTATTGGATTTGAGACCATGGATGAGAGGGAATTCCGATATTAATGCCGTTCCAGACGTCATCCGCAGGATATGGTGTATTTTCCATGTCCTGCAGATGACCTGCCGGCGTTTCCTGCATATACTGGATAAAAAGAAATTTTACGAGGTACATTCATGTATCAGCCTACACCCGCTTCTCATTTTCAATATCTTCTGACCCATGCCACTCCTGCCGCCATTGCATGGATCCAGGGAAATGATTCACAGCCTCAGCTTGCAGGCTCTGTGAAATTTTACCGAACCTCTTATGGCGGAGTCCTTGTGGAAGCCGAGATCTTCGGGCTTCCCAATATCCATGTACAGGGATCCGGCGATTTCTACGGCATGCACATTCACGAATACGGAAACTGCACCAGACCTTTTGATCAGACCGGAAATCACTACAATCCTGACAGCATGCCTCATCCCCAGCATGCAGGGGATCTTCCTCCCCTTCTGGGCAATCAGGGATATGCATACCAGGTATTTTATGACAAGCGCTTCTTTGTAGACGCCATTCTGGGACGTTCTGTGGTGATCCACAGCATGGCTGACGATTTTACCAGCCAGCCTTCCGGCAATTCCGGCGATAAGATCGGATGCGGCGTCATTCAGGCGGTAACCGACTGAAAAAATATATTGATTTATGAACCGATTTTGCGTATAAGAGAAAAGAACAAATCCTCTGTTCCAAAAGCGGCGAACTCCTGCCTGTAAGTGGATAATCAAAAGAGTACAAAAGAAGAGGCGGCGCTGCTGTCTCTTCTTTGCTGTTATAAGGAGGCACCATGCATAAATTAAAACTGTATAAGATTTCAGAGAAATGCATTCATTTATCCACCTCCAGCCGGATTCATCCGCGCCCGTTTTATGTGAACCGGACCAGTTCCTGCCACCTCCGATCCTTCTTCAGAAAACCGAAGCTTTCTTCATCCTGAAAAGCAGCCAGCAGATTCTGCTTCATTTCTTTCCGGAATTCCTCTCTTGTCTCTTTAAAATCCATATGTTCATACAGAGGATTTGTGGAAAAACTGCCGATCTGCTCCAGGCCGGACAGCATTTCCCGCATAATTTCCAGTACGGCCTCCGTATCTTTTTTGATCGTCGCAATCTCAAGCCCTGCACAGGCTTCGTAATATTTCCCCATTCCGAAACATCTCGCCATCTCCGCCTGCTTATCCGCAAGCATCTGCGCCTTCTCCAGATTCTGGTCCCGCAGCGCCAGGGAATAGATCCCCTGAAGCGCCAGGTTTACCACCTGATAGATGGAAAACAGCAACTCCTCATACGCCTTATAGGCTTCTGTTCTCCGCCCTGCCGCCTGATGCAGCTGTGCCTGTTTGATTTTCCGCATGGGGTCCTGTGCGGAAAAATATATCAAATATCCTTCTGCCTGTTCATATGCTTCCTTTCTCATATAAAAGCCAAACAGCGCCTCTGCGGCGTGCCGCCGTATGGCCTCATCTCCGCTCTCCAATGCGCGGGTATACAGAGACAGAAGATATGCATCGTACTTCTCCGCATCCGGAATCTTCTCTACGATCCGCTGCACATCAAGAATCAGTGCCGCCTGCCAGATCAGCTGCTCACAGTTGGGATACTCCTCCAGTTTTCTCCTGGCCCACTGAAACACCTGGTCATAAGGACGTTCCTTCAGCATGGCGTCCAGCTCATAGATCACTGCCCGGATCTCCTCTTCCGTCAGTTCTTCATGAAACGACAACAGGGTATTCAGAGAAATATCCAGAAGTCTTGCAATCGGAGCCAGCAGTGTGATATCCGGAAAGGAATTGCCGTTTTCCCACTTGTTCACCGCCGGGGCTGTCACTCCAAGCCGCCCTGCCATCTCTTCCTGCGTCATATTTTTATTCTTTCTGTATGTTCGGATCACTTTTCCCAGCTGCATATCCGGTTTCTCCTTCTTTCATTTATACATTGGCCTTTGCTGCTTTCAGCATATCAGAGTTCCGTCCATGATACAACTGAACCGCTGTCATGTATTTTTCAAAAAAATTAACCGGTATTCATATTAAACACGTTGGCCACGGCGGTCAGAGAGATCATGAACACAAATACACCGTCCCCAGCTCAATCTCCGCGCTCCCGCAGCGCCGGGCGGAAATCCACGCAAAAAGCACCAGCCCTTCCACCGATTACATAGGTTTTAGATTTTTATTAAGTCTATCCACCATCCACGCAATCCGCTTTTCCCGCCCTGCATCCGTCTTAGCGTCAAAGAACGCCCGTGTATAAGTCTTCTTCACAGATAAAGACATCGCCTGAAAATTTGTGTAAGCTGGCTCATAGCTTTCCAATATCGCAGAAAGCTGTACAATCTGTTCTTCCGTAATAACCGCCAGCGGATTTACCGCATCCCATTGGCCGTTCTTTTTGGCATCCTCTATTTTCTTTCTGCCATGATCAGTCATACGCCCCTGCTCTTCAAGCCTTTTGGCTAATTCCTTATTTTTGTCCGACCACTTGCTATTCTCCCTGCGCATCGAAAAATACTTTTTATAAGTTTTCTCGTCAATCTTTTCCATCTGGCCGTCAATCCATCCAAAGCAGAGCGCTTCTTCCAGCGCTTCTCCCGCCTTTATTGTTTTCGGTCCGCCAGCCTTGCCAAACAAAACCCAAATACCGGCACTTGAAAGGCAGTTATCACAGAGCCATTTTCTAAACTCATCTCTGCTCCCAAATTCCATTAGATCGCTCATTACGCGCCACCCCTTTCCTATGTCTGTCTCATCCGCCAAAAGCCCCCGACTGATACCCGCAACGATACCGAAACGCAAAAGCCTGCCTGCGCTCCGGTCGGCAGGGAAACCAAGGTCTCCCAGACCTTGTGCACCCTGCCGGCTCTGGCACATCCAAAAGATGCACGTTGCGTTTTTATCTTTGCTGTTTATATTTCCAGCAGGATAAACATCCCTATCCCGTCTCGCATTATAGGCAATCAGCGTAAGCCCCCTGGTACGGATATAGGAATTGTCATTTTCAAGCATATCACTCAGTCTGTCCATATAGGCATAAACACAATCCGTTTCTTCACTCTCCCTCTGCAAATCCTGTAATGCCCTGTACGCAACAGTATTCTTTTTATCAAACAGAAGCTCAAATGTTTCTTCTACATTCACCGACATAAATACCTCCGTAAATCCCAATCTATTTAAAGATACCGCCTTACCTCTCCCATATACCGCTTATACTCTGCCAAAAATTCTCCAGGCACCATCTGTACCAATATAAATTTTTCCGCCCTGTGCATCAGCAAATCCGCATATCCATTTCAGATATTCGTCCCGCCATGATTCTTTCCATTCAATATTCTGGCTTTCTATCATATATGCACTTCCAAGTCGAATTGGGCAGACAATGTCTACCCAATTCATATCATAACAAAATATGTTGTAAAATACTATATCCTGCAAACTTTTATTTTAATTTTTGCCTGTCATTTCAAAGCTCTTTCAAAAATGGTGTAGCAAGCGCCTCTCCCTGCCAGGAAATCATTGATTCTACAGACTTTTTCAGGATTTTTCAAGATACTGCCGTGACAGCCGGTATTCATATCCGAATCTTTCCTACGCCATCTCGTCCCGCAGCGCGTCAATGATATTTTCCTTCCGAATCCTGCCTGTGGCATAGACCATGGTGAGAAAAACAATACCGAACACTTCCATTACGCTGACGGCAAGGGCTCCCCATGGAAGCGAAAAGCGCATCCCTTCCATCCTTTCCACCGATACCAGCGCCTGATAGATGAGAAAGGACATCAGCACGGAAAGCGGCACCCCGTACAGCAGCGTGCGCATCCCGTAGAACATGCATTCAAAACGCATCATCCGGTTAAAACTGCAGTCGGACATTCCCACTGACCGGAGCATGGCAAGCTCCCGCCGCCGGAGCCGGATGTTCGTGGAAATGGTATTGAACACGTTGGCCACGGCAATCAGAGAGATCATGAACACAAATACAAACAGAAACACATTGATCACAAAATCCGTGTTTCGAAACAGATCGAAGGCGGAAGCCAGATTGTAGAAGACGTAATCTGCCATGATCCCCTGTTCCATGACCGTGTCCTGTAATCCGGCCAGTGTCTGGGACGGCGTGTCCGTCCAGAACAGCATTCCCTTTCTCACTTCCCCGCCCAGGGGCTCCACTTCTTCAAACTGTACCCTTCTCCCCACGGGAACCGTCATGACGAAAATCCAGTCCGGAACCTGTTCAAAAGTCGTATCCAGCGGATAACTGTCCACAAAGACCGCGCTTACCGTCTTTTCCTGCGTTCCCGATTCGGAACAAAGAGTAATGTTCCTCGTGCTTCCGGTACCGTAAGTCACATGCTCTTTGGTATCCGCCGCGCAGATCAGCACCTTTCCGTCAAGACCCTCATACTCCTCCCGGGAAAATCCCAGCGTCTTAATAAATTCGTAAAAAATATCATCCTCAATAAACTGCGTATACAGGGGGAATTCCTGTGTGCAGCCGGTACTGCCGTCCTGCATGGCCTCCCGGTAAAGAGCCAGAAAATCCTCCGGCAGTTCCTCTGTGACCGCGGAATAGACCGGATTGAACTGCCAGGTACTTTTCCTGATCCCTTCCGTCTGACAAAGCTTCTCGTAGAGGCTGCCAAATTCTTCATCGGACATATTCGTTGTAATAAAAGAGATATCTCCGTCAGCCCCTTCCGCCGTACGTTCCTTCAGTATCGTTTTCAGCGTGTGATGGAAGGCGCTGCCGGATACGGTCAGAACCACGCTGAAGGTCAGAGAGAGAATGACTCCCCGGTAACGCCTTTGGTTTCTCTTGAAATTTTTCAAAGCCAGCGCTCCTTCCAGACCGTAGAGCCTCCACACCGTCTTCGGAATCCGGACGGACTTCCCTTCTGACCGGATCTCATTTGTCTGGCGGATACATTCCAGCACCGGAACAGACGCCGCTTTTTTTGCCGGTATCCAGGCCGAGATCAGAATCGTAACCATACTGATCACCGCCGCTCCGATCAGCGCGGGAAAGGATACCGCCAGTTCCAGGGACGCGCCGCTGGAAGAAATGATTCCGAAATTCCCCGACACCACCGGAAGGAGCAGACGGATGCTGCCGACCCCTGTCAGGATACCGAAAGGAATCCCAAGACTGCCGATACACAGTCCTTCAAAGAGCACGGACCCCCGAAGCTGCCTGGAAGTGGCACCCACGGACATAAGGATGCCGAACTGATGGACCCGCTCATTTAAGGATATATGGAAGGAGTTGTAGATCAGAAAGACTGAAGCCGTCATAATGATGGCCGCCAGAACTCCGCCGATCACATAGAAAAAGGCCAGAAGCAGCCGGTTGTCCGTAATCCCCAGAAAACGCAGCAGGTTCTCGTTGACTGCCATCGAGCCTCCGCCCTCCTGATTCGCAGCGTAGTTCTTCACATTCCGCGGATTCGTAAGGCGCACAAATACCGTATAACCATCCGGCTGTACGCTCCCGTCCGACCGGGTGATCATCGTATATCCCGGCGCCTCATGAAGCTCAAATCCGGGCCTTTCATAGGTGCCGGTGACCAGATACGTCTTTTCCTGATTAACTGTCAGTTGTTCTCCTTCCCGGTATGGATCGCATTGGGTCAGGACGCCGCCCTCATATTCCCGCTGCCCCAAGGGCAGAGTAAGAAGCTCCCCCACCGGAATCCGGACTCCTGCCTTGATCGCCACATGGGAGGGGATCAGGATCTCGCCGGAATTCTCCGGCATCCTGCCGGAAGTCAGGCGGATCGGCAGTTCTTCCAACGCCTCCTCTCCGAAACCCGCGACGAACAGATAGGGCTTTTCGGCGCTCTCTTCTTTTCTGTTTTCCAGAAGCGCATAGCCCAGATTCTCATAGGAGAATGCGCTTTCCGCCTCCGGGTCCTTTTTCCGTTCCTCTGCGAAGGATGCGTCCGCCCCGGAAAACACCACATGCCAGTTTCCGCCCTTGGCGATCTCCACATTGACCAGATACTGCATAAGAGACGTTCCAAAGGTAACGATCCCGGTGAACATGGCGGCGGACAGAATCACGCCCAGCACCGTTACAAAAGTACGCGTCCGGTTCCTCATCAGGCCCTGAAGGGCGACTTTATGAAAGATGTTCATGTTCATGGTCGCTCCGCCCTCCTCTCCCGTTTCTCTGACCTCCGGTCTTCGATGCGCGCCGGCGTCCGGTTCTGTTTGCTGTCCCGCACCACTTTGCCGTCTGCGATAGTGATGATCCGCTCTGCCTGCAGTGCAATATTTTCATCATGCGTCACCAAAAGCAGCGTCTGGCCGTATTTCTGATTGCTCTCCTTTAAAAGCCGGACGATCTCCTGGCCGTTCCTGCTGTCCAGGGCCCCGGTCGGTTCGTCGGCCAGCATGACCGCCGGCGCGTTCATCAGCGCCCGCCCGATGGCGACCCTCTGCTGCTGGCCGCCGGAGAGCTGGTTCGGCAGATGATCCTGCCGGTCCTTCAGCCCCAGAAGCTCCAAAAGTTCCTTCAGGCGCTTCTGATTGACCTTCCTTCGGTCCATCAGGACAGGCAGCGTGATGTTCTCCACCACATTCAGGGTGGGGATCAGATTGTGAAACTGATAGATCAGTCCCACCTGACGCCTGCGGAAGATGGCCAGCTGCTCGCTGTTCCCCGCATAGATATCCTGCCCGTCCAGAAAGATCTTTCCTTTCGTGGGCACATCCACCCCGGCGATGGCGTGAAGCAGCGTGGATTTCCCTGAACCGGAAGAACCAATGATCGCCACAAATTCCCCTTTCTCTACCGTCAAAGATACATGATTCAGCGCCGTGACCTGATTCTCACCTTTTCCGTATATTTTGCACAAGTTCTTTACTTCCAGAAATTCCATATTCCAAAACCTCCTGATTAAAATCCTGCAGCTGCTTTACTCTGTTATCATATAACTTTTCGCTGACATCTGCGTGACTTTTCGGTGAGAGTTTTGTCACTTTATAAAAACCGCTGTAAAATTGCAACTTCTGAAATTGTGTGCCATACTTTGAATCGTATCCGGAAAAGGAGGCGGCGGAATGGAAGCATGAACCTTTGAATACGAATTCCGAAAGCTTACAGGCCTGCCCTCTCTGATATGATCTGCATCCACTTTTTTCTCTTCATCAGCGATATCTTTTCGGTTACGGTTTCTCCGCTTTCCCTGTTTTCACAGGTAAGCGCCATCCCTATTGGAAAAAAGCCCTGATTGCATTTTCTCAACTCTTTCACGCAGTTGTAAGGAATAGGAATATATTTGCCTGAAAATCCCTTCGAAAGAATGACCTGCCGGTCTGTGAAGATTGCCACACCTCCCTGTTGCCATCTCTCGATTCTTCCGACCAGCTTTTCCGTATAATTGATCGTGGCCGAACCAAATAATTTCTCATCCGGCGATAACACGTCCCTGCTCTCAAGGTTCTGTCTTTGCTTTTCCAGTTTTTATTCATTCATTTTCGGAAATTCTACTGTTTTGATTTGTAACAAACTCTTAAGATTGTATATCAACGGCAGCGAGTGCGGTTTCTAAGATCAAAAATCAGTTCTGCTCTTGCCATTGCATTGCGGATCGTTTTTCCCAGTCCAATAACCGCCAGTATTTTGATAACATCGATCAAAACAAACGGAAACACGCAGGTTGTCAATGCATACCAGACGCTGCACTGCATCTGGATCATAAACCATACGACACAGCAGAAATACGCAGCCAGCATGGCTGCCATCATGCCGGCCATCGTGATGACCATATGCCCATAGAACCGTTCCATCACAAAACCGGCGATCAGCGCCGTCAGAATAAAGCCCAGCAGAAATCCGCCGGTAGGACCGGCCAGCTTTGCCAGACCTCCCTGAAAGCCGGAAAAAACCGGCAGCCCCATGGCGCCCAGCAGCAGATAGATCACGTAGCTGACTGTGCCTCCCTTCATACCAAGAAGGTATACCGCGAGCAAAACTGCAAAATTTGTCAGCGACACCGGAATCGGACCGATCGGAATGGACATCGGCCCAAGCACGCACATCAATGCAGTCATCACCGCGCAGCCGGTCAGTTGATATATGTTCTGTTCTTTCATATCTTCGTTCCTCCAATTCCTTCTTCCAAAACTGTAGTATACTTGATATTTTTAAATTGTCAACTATTTTTCATTTCCGGTTTACATGATTTTTTCTACTATATCACACTGCAGGATCTGGTCGACGGGAATTTTTATTTTCTGATCCACCGGCAGTACTGTTTAAATATAGTCCCTGTCCACCGAAAGATAAGAAACATCTTCCGACTCCTTCCGAATCCTCCGGCTGATCTCTTCTGTATCATCCCCGGCCGGCCGCCATCCCTGCACAAGTCCCGGGAGCGACTTTTCCCCGGCGGCCTTTTCCTGCTGTTCATCCAGCAGCAGAAGTACCACAAGTCCGGCGTCATGCAGGTGTTTTACCGTCTCTTCAAAAGCCTCCCCCGGCTTTGGCGCATACAGATAAGTCTGTCTCCCAAATGAGGCCAGACGCCGCTCCACGGATTCGGCCAGTCTCCATCGCTTTCCTCAACTGCTGGAGACATCGTAACACAACCGGTAATTCCTGTCTAATATGTAAAAAAAATATCGGGTTATAGATTTGATTTATAACCCGGGAAATTCCTGCACAACGAAAGAAAGCCGCCAAACCGGCAGCTTTCTCTCCGAACGGCATACTTTCATTGTCTCATTCCGTTCACTGGATTCTTATTTTTTCTTCTTTCTGTATCTGTACAATTCTGCCGTCCTGTATCGTCAGAGTGACAGAGCCGAACTGAACCTCTTCCACCATTTGCAGCAGAAGCCTGATATATTCATTCTTTTTTTCTTTATCCATTTCCAGTCACACATCCACTGCGCCCGGTTTCTGCCTGTGCGGTTGCCAGGTGTAAACATTTTTATTCCGTAAACAGCGGTGTGGAATAATACCGGTCTCCCGTATCCGGCAGCAGCGCCACGATCACCTTTCCTTTATTTTCCGGACGTTTTGCAAGCTCGATCGCTCCATGGAGCGCCGCGCCGGACGAAATCCCCGTCAGAATGCCTTCCTTTCTGGCAAGCAGCTTCGCAGCCTCAAAAGCGGCCTCGTTCTCCGCCTGAAAGACTTCATCATACACGTCTGTATTCAGAACCTCCGGAACAAATCCTGCCCCTATGCCCTGAATCTTGTGCGCGCCCGCCTTTCCTTCCGACAGAACAGGTGATGCTGCGGGTTCCAGCGCCACTACCCTGATATTCGGATTCTGCTCTTTCAGATACTCGCCGGTCCCGGTGACGGTACCGCCTGTGCCGACGCCCGCAATAAAGATGTCGACTTTTCCGTCCGTGTCCTTCCAAATCTCCGGCCCTGTCGTCGCTTTGTGAACGGCAGGGTTCGCAGGATTCACAAACTGTCCCGGAATAAAGCTGTCCGGAATCTCCTTTGCCAGTTCATCCGCCTTTTCGATGGCGCCTTTCATTCCTTTTGCGCCTTCCGTCAGCACCACCTCTGCGCCGTAGGCTTTCAGTATATTTCTGCGCTCAATACTCATGGTTTCCGGCATGGTCAGGATGATGCGGTATCCTTTCGCCGCCGCAATCGCCGCCAGACCGATCCCTGTGTTTCCCGATGTCGGTTCAATGATTACCGAGTTTTTCTTCAGGATTCCCTTCTCTTCCGCGTCTTCGATCATGGCTTTTGCGATCCTGTCCTTTACGCTTCCCGCCGGGTTGAAATATTCCAGTTTCACCAGTATGGTTGCCTCAAGCCCCAGCTCTTTTTCAATATTTTCCACCTCTACCAGAGGGGGGGTTCCGATCAGGCCCAATGTCCCTTTATAATAATTTGACATTTTTCTTTCCTTCTTTCTTTTTCTTTCTTAGTGCTCAGCCTTTTTCCGCTTATCCTCTATAAGAAAAATCGGGGCCGAATGACCGGTTTTTCTTATCTCTTTTTCTCCTCTCTTTGTTTTTGAAAAAGATTAACACTATTTACATACTATGTCAATATGTTTATAGGAAAATATTGAAAAAAATTTTATTTGCGTTATAATGGATACAGAAAACAGGAGGAGGAGAGTTCCATGATTTCAACAAAAGCACGATACGCCCTCAGAGTCATGATTGATCTTGCGGAAAACCAGAAAAGCGAATACATTCCTTTGAAGGACATCGCAGCCCGGCAGGAGATTTCCGAAAAATATCTGGAAATCATACTGAAGCTGCTGGTAAAAGGAAAAATTGTGAAAGGCCTCCGCGGAAAAGGCGGCGGATATACGCTGATCCGTTCACCGGAAGAGTATTCCGTGGGAGAAATCATTGAATTAACAGAAGGCCCCCTTGTGTCGGTTACCTGTCTGCTGCCTGACGCCGAAGCCTGTCACAGAAAAGAATGCTGCAGGACTCTGAAAATGTGGAAAAAATATGACGCGCTGACTCATGATTTTTTCTACCATATAACGCTGCAGGATCTGGTTGACGGGAATTTCTAAAGGGACGTTTTACCGCATCACCGCAAATGCCATGTCCGCCGCATACAGCAGGAGCATAACGATTCCTGCCATCCGACTGATCACCTTTCCTTTCATGGAAACCAAAAATACCAGGACGCTGATCCCGATCAAGATCAGCATGTCATATATGGACGCGGCATTGACCCCAATGGGGTGAATGGCGGAAGAAACGCCGAGTATAAATAAAATATTAAATATGTTGGAGCCGACTACGTTTCCAACCGCAAGCCCGGTCTCTCCCTTCCCGACGGCGACTGCCGATGTGACCAGCTCCGGCAGCGACGTGCCCACGGCAACGATTGTAAGCCCGATCAAAGTCTCCGACATTCCAAAGGCCTGTGCGATTTTCCTGGCACTGTATACGACCGCCTGCCCGCCTGCAATAATAAGCGCCAGCCCGGCGAAAATCAGCACCGCGCATTTCCAGAGCGAAACGGATTCGGCGGATTCTTCCCCGTCTGCCTTCTTCTTCGCATCCATGATAAGATAAAGCTGATAGCAGATAAACAGAACCAGCAAAACAACGCCCGTAAGCCTGCTCACGTCTCCGGCTGTTTCGTTCATTCCAAGCTGCAGAAATTTCCCGTTTTTCAGCGCTTCGGTGCCGGTCATCAGAAGCAGAAGCACCGCAGCCGCAGCGGAAACTGGAATGTCTCTTTTAAAAATCATCTGATCCACCGGCACCGGACGGATAGCCGCGCAGACTCCCAGTACGCAGAGCAGATTAAATATATTGGAACCGACCACATTGCTTAAGGCAATCTCATTTGCGCCCTGCAGCGCCGCCGAAATGCTGACTGCCAGTTCCGGTGCGCTCGTACCCAGCGCCACGATGGTCAGTCCGATAATGACCCGGGATATCTTAAAGTATCCCGCAAAGTCCGAACTCCCGTCCACAAACAGATCTGCCCCTTTGATCAGGGCGGTGAATCCCGCCGCAAGCAGCAGTATATACAATCCCGTCATCTTTCTTCCTCCGCTTTCCGCATGATTTTTGTACTGATGAACATGTCATGATTTCATGGCGTCTTTCATGGACTTTACATATCTGCCGATATGCTCCGGCGCTTCCCGACCGTATTTTTCAAGCAGCCTGACGATGGCCGAGCCCACAATCGCGCCGTCGGAAAGATCCGCCATGTTCTTCGCCTGCTCCGGGGTGGAGATACCGAACCCTACCGCACAGGGGATCTTCGTATTCTGTCTTACGATCCCGACCATGGAAGCGATATCCGTCCGGATCTCGCTGCGGGTCCCTGTGACGCCCAGGCTGGAGACGATATACAGAAACCCTTCCGCCTCCTTCGCGATCATGGCAATCCGGTTCTCGGAAGTGGGCGCTACCAGGGAGATCAGATCCACGCCGTATTGACTGCAGACCGGCTGAAATTCTTCTTTTTCCTCATAGGGCAGATCCGGCAGGATCAGCCCGTCGATCCCAATGTCCCGGCAGGCGGACAGAAATCTCCCTGCTCCGTAAGAAAACACCACGTTGGCATAGGTCATAAACACCATGGGAACCTTCACGTCGCGGCGGAGTTCTCTGACGAAAGCAAAAATCTTATCGGTTGTGACGCCGCCTTTCAAAGCCCGTACGTTGGCCCCCTGGATCACCGGCCCCTCCGCCGTAGGGTCGGAGAACGGAATGCCAAGCTCAATTAAGTCCGCGCCGTTCTCCACAGCCGCGCGGACCGCGGCGGCAGTAGTCGGAAGATCCGGGTCGCCGCAGGTAAGAAAGGCAATGAAAGCCTTCCCATGTTCAAATGCTTTTTGAATATTACTCATGGATATCCTCCCCTCTGTAGCGGGCAATGGCGGCGCAGTCCTTATCGCCTCTGCCTGAAACGGTAATGACCACGATCCGGTCTTTGTCCATGGCCGGCGCGATTTTCATCGCATGGGCGACGGCGTGGGCCGACTCGATGGCCGGTATGATCCCCTCCGTCTTCGCCAGATATTCAAAAGCACGGACCGCTTCTTCGTCGGTCACGGGAACATATTCCGCCCTGCCGATATCGTGAAGATGGGCATGTTCCGGACCGATGCCCGGATAATCAAGGCCCGCGGAGATCGAATACACCGGAGCGATCTGTCCGTCCTGATTCTGGCAGAAATAAGACTTCATGCCGTGGAAAATGCCGAGCCTTCCCGTGGCGATCGTGGCCGCCGTCTCAAACGTGTCAACGCCCCTTCCGGCCGCCTCGCAGCCGATCAGACGCACGCTTTCGTCCCCGATAAAGTGATAAAAGCTTCCGATGGCGTTGGAGCCGCCGCCCACGCAGGCGAGGACCGCATCCGGGAGCCTGCCTTCCTTCGCCAGAAGCTGTTCCCGGATCTCCTTTGAGATCACCGCCTGAAAATCACGGACAATGGTGGGAAAAGGATGGGGGCCCATCACCGAGCCGAGGCAGTAATGGGTGTCGTTGACCCGGGACGTCCATTCGCGCATGGCTTCGGATACGGCATCCTTCAGGGTCGCCGTACCGGTCCTGACCGGGACCACCCGGGCGCCGAGAAGCCGCATGCGGTACACATTGAGGGCCTGGCGGACCGTATCTTCCTCTCCCATAAACACGACGCACTCCATCCCCATAAGCGCGGCGGCCGTGGCCGTGGCCACTCCGTGCTGGCCGGCTCCGGTCTCGGCGATCAGGCGGGTCTTGCCCATTTTCTTCGCAAGCAGCGCCTGACCGAGCACATTGTTGATCTTATGGGCTCCCGTGTGGTTTAAATCTTCCCGTTTGAGATAGATTTTCGCGCCTCCCAGATCCTTCGTCATCTTTTCCGCATGATAAAGCCTCGACGGCCTGCCCGCGTATTCGTTAAAAAGCGTGGAAAGCTCCCTTTGAAATTCCGCATCGTTTTTATAATGGTTATACGCTTCTTCCAGTTCGATTACTGCGTTCATCAGCGTCTCCGGAATATACTGTCCGCCATGAACGCCGAAGCGTCCGCTGGGATTTGTCATAATGAATGCTCCTTTCTGACGGCGGCGGCAAAGTCCGCCATCTTTCCTTTCTCTTTTTTTCCGTCCCTCTCGATGCCGGAGCTTACGTCCACGGCATAGGGGTGCAGAAATGCAATCGCCTCTTCCACATTTTCAGCGGAAAGCCCGCCGGCGAGAAAATACGGCCTTTTGATCTTCCCGATCAGATTCCAGTCAAATACGGTCCCTGTGCCTGCGCCGGAATCCAGCAGAATATAGTCGGCGGCGCTCTCCTCTGCGGCCGCGGCATCCTGCCGGTTTCCGATACGAAACGCCTGTATCACCGGTTTATGGGAAAGCGCCCGCAGCCTGCGGATATAGTCCCCGTCCTCATGGCCGTGAAGCTGAGCCAGATCGATCACGCCGCTGTTTAAAAGCGCCGCAACCGTTTCGGGCCTCCCGTCCGCAAACACCCCCACCGCCTGGATCCCTCCGGCAAGCAGCTGTTTCAGTTCCTTTGCCTTCTCCGGCGCAACATAACGCCTGCTTTTGGGGGCAAAGACGAAACCGACGTATTCCGGTCTCAGCTCATTTGCCGCCTCAATCTCACAGGCCCGCGTCAACCCGCAGAATTTGATCCTGGTCATACCGCACCCCGCAGTTCCAAAAGCCTGGCCGCCCTGTCCGGCGCCCTCATGAGCGCCTCGCCGACCAGAACCGCGTCCGCGCCGATCTCGCCAAGCCGTGCCACGTCCCCGGCGTCTCTTACGCCGCTCTCAGAGACGAATACTACATCGCGGGGAATCAGCTCCCGGAGCCTGCGGCTGTTGCCGGTGTCCACGGTGAAATCTTTCAGATTGCGGTTGTTGACTCCGACGATCCGCGCCCCCGCTTCCAGCGCCGCCTGCACTTCCGCTTCGTCGTGGGCTTCCACCAGGGCGGAAAGTCCCAGTTCGTCGCACAGGCGGATATACTCCCGGAGCTCCTCCCCGGACAGCAGGGAAACGATCAGAAGCACCGCCGCCGCACCCAGCACTTTTGCCTCATAGATCATGTAAGCGTCCACGGTAAAATCTTTCCGCAGACAGGGAATGGCAACGGCGTCCGCGATCTCCTTCAGATAACGGTCGCTGCCCAGAAACCATTTTGGCTCGGTCAGTACGGAGATGCAGTCGGCGCCCGCCTTCTCGTATTCTTCCGCAATCTTAAGGTACGGAAAATCCGGAGCGATCAGCCCCCTGGACGGGGACGCCTTTTTACACTCGCAGATAAAGGATAAGCCCGGCTTTTTCAGAGCGTTTTCAAAAGCAAACGTGCCTTTGGGGAGCGACAGGGCCTTCCGCCTGATTTCTTCCGGCGATATCTTCTCCTTCGCCTGCCGGGTGCGCTCCCGCGCGTGGTCGGCAAGCTGGTCCAGTATGTTCTTCATTCTTCCTCCTCCGGCCGGCTGCTGATCTCGATCAGCCGGTTCAGGACCGCAAGCGCTTTGCCGGAATCTATAAGCCCGGCTGCCAGAGCGATCCCGTCTTTCATGCTGCCGGCTTTGCCGCCGATATACAGGGCGGCGCCGGCGTTCATCAGGACCGCGTTTCTTCTGGGGCCTTTTTCCCCTTTCAGGACGGCCAACGTGATTTCCGCGTTTTCCTTCGGCGTCCCTCCTCTTAAGTCTTCCTTTTCGCACCGCTCAAAACCGAAGTCCTCCGGCGTGATCACCGAAGATTTGAACCAGCCGTCGCGGATCTCGCAGACCGTCGTAGGAGCGCTCAGGGAGATCTCATCCAGCTTATCCTGTCCGTAGACCACCATTCCCCGCTTAATTCCCAGATTGATCAGCACCTGCGCCAGAGGTTCCACAAGATACTCGTCATAGACGCCCAGAAGCTGCATGGAAGGCGAACCCGGATTGGTCAGCGGGCCGAGAATATTGAACACCGTGCGGAAACCCAGCTCCCTGCGGACCGCCCCCACATACTTCATGGAAGTATGGTATCTCTGGGCGAAGAAGAAGCACATGCCCGCTTCCTTTAAAAGTTCCACGCATTTTGCGGGACTTTGCTGAATATTGACCCCCAGGGCTTCCAGGCAGTCCGCCGTCCCGCACTGGGAGGACGCCGCCCGGTTGCCGTGCTTAGCGACCTTCATGCCTCCTGCCGCCGCCACCAGAGCGGATGTCGTGGAGATATTAAAGCTGTGCGCATTGTCGCCGCCGGTGCCGACGATCTCAAAAAGCTCCATGTCGGTCTCCACCTTCACCGCGTGCTCCCTCATGGCCGCCGCGCAGCCGGCGATCTCATCCGTCGTCTCAGCCCTTGCGCTTTTGGTCGAAAGTGCCGCAAGAAACGCGGCATTCTGGGTAACGGTAGTCTCGCCGTTCATGATCTCATTCATGACCGTGTACGCCTCTTCATAAGTGAGGTCCTCTTTGTTTACGATTTTTACAATGGCTTCTTTAATCATGGCTTATCTCTCCTTTATGAAATTTTCAAGCATCTGTTTTCCGTTCGGCGTCATAATAGACCCTGGATGAAACTGCACGCCGTAGATGGGATATTTTTTATGCTGCACCGCCATCACTTCCCCGTCCGCGGCAAAGGCGGTGACCTTCAGCTCTTCGGGAATGGTTTTGGCATCCGCCGCAAGGGAATGGTAGCGGGCTGCAGGGGCGACGGGGGGACACCCTTTGAAAAGCGGGCAGTCCGCGTCAAAGGTTACCTCCGACTGTTTTCCGTGCATCAGCTCTTTCGCATAGGTAATCGTCGCACCGAAGGCCGCGCAGATCGCCTGATGTCCCAAGCAGACGCCGAGAACTGGAATCTCTCTGCCCAGCGTCTTCACCGCTCCCATGGTCACTCCCGCCTGTTCCGGCCTGCCGGGGCCTGGAGAGAGAATGATCCAGTCCGGACGAAGGCTTCGGATCTCCTCCGCCGTCATCTCGTCGTTGCGGATCACCCGGATGTCCGGATTGATTTCGCCGACGAGCTGAAACAGATTGTAAGAAAAACTGTCATAATTATCGATCAAAAGAATCATAGCATCTCCTCCTGTGCAAGCTCCAGCGCCTTCAATGAGGATTTCGCCTTGTTCAGGCATTCTTCGTATTCCTTTTTGGGAACCGAATCCGCCACGATTCCGGCTCCGCTTCTCACAAATACCCTGCCGTTTTTCTTATATACGATACGGATGGCGATACAGGTATCCATATTCCCTGTAAAATCAATATATCCGATGGCTCCTCCGTAGATTCCCCGCCTGTTGTTTTCCAGCTCTCCGATGAGCTGGCAGGCCCGAATCTTGGGCGCGCCGGAAAGCGTTCCCGCAGGAAGCACCGCTTCGACGGCGTCCAGCGCGTCATGACCGCCGTCGATCTCTCCGCGCACGGTAGAACCGATGTGCATGACATGGGAATACCGTTCAACCGAATGCAGCTTTTCCACCTGCACGGTGCCGAACCTGCTGATCTTCCCCAGGTCATTTCTCCCCAGATCCACCAGCATGTTATGTTCGGCAAGCTCTTTTTCATCCGCAAGAAGCTCTTCTTCCAGCCTTTTGTCTTCCTCCGCGTTCTTGCCTCTCGGCCTTGTTCCGGCAAGCGGAAACGTATGCAGCACGCCGTCTTCCAGTTTTACCAGAGTTTCCGGAGAAGCGCCCGCCACCTCCACGTCCGTCCCCGAAAAATAGAACATATAAGGCGAAAGATTGATGGTGCGCAGCACGCGGTAGGTGTTCAGCAGGCTGCCCACAAAGGGTGCGGACAGACGGTTGGAAAGTACGATCTGGAAGATATCGCCCTCCCGTATATAAGCCTTTGCCTTCTCCACCATGCCGCAGAACCGTTCTCTGTCAAAGAGGGCCGTCATCTCCCCCAGCAGTTTCCCGCCCGGTTCTTCCTTCTTTTCTCCGTGTCTGAGGAGTTCGGCGAGCTGCTTCAGTTCCAGAACCGCTTTGTTGTATCCGGTCTCCGCATCGTCCAGGGACATATTGACCATCAAGACGAGCTTCTGACGCAGATGGTCAAAGGCAATCACCTTATCAAAGAGCATCAGGTCGACGTCTTTGAAGTCCTCGGTATCTTCCACGCTGCATCGGACGGAAGGTTCGCTGTAGCCCAGATAATCATAGGAAAAATACCCTACAAGGCCGCCCGTAAAGGCAGGGAGGTAATCGAAACGGGGGCTTTTGTAACCGGCAAGAATCTGGCGGAGATAATCAGACGGACGCTCCGTCTCCACTTCCAGATTACCGATTTTCATCACGCCGTCTGCGCAGGTGATCTCCATCTTCGGATCGTATCCCAGGAATGTGTAACGCCCCCAGGTCTCGTCCGCCTGAGCGGATTCCAGCAGGTAACAGTGGGTGGACACGTTTTTCAGTATCTTCATTGTCTCGATCGGCGTGGTGAAGTCCGACAACATCTCGCAGCTTACCGGCAGCATATGATACTTCCCGGCAGCGGCGATGTTCCTGACTTCTTCCAGTGCAGGTGAAATGTTCATGATCTGTACCTCCAAATAAAAAACTCCGTTGACGCTCTGCCAAAGGAGTAAAACAAAAAACGCCCCTGACAGAACGGTATGTTCTGTCAAGGACGAATCATACAAATACGATCCGCGGTGCCACCTTGTATTCACGGGAGGACCCATGCTCTCAGCAGGATACTGACATATCCCCGGCAAATGACGTCTGCCTGCAACGTCGCAGAATACTCTGTGAAAACCACATTTGACTGCGCCCTCAGCGGTCCATTTGACAACTTGTTTCTCACCCGGTTCTCAGCATCCCGGACTCTCTGTAAAGGCATCATTGCCGTTATCTCCGCTTCAACGGTTTGAAGTATTAAATTCTTGAATATTGTAGCACTGATTTCCGCGGATGTCAATAGGGTTGCGGCCCGCAAATTACGAACTGGATTACAGGGCCTGCGATTCATATCGTTCATACTGCTTCTTCGGGCCGCCGCAGACCGGGCAGCGCTCCGGTGCGGCGTCTCCCGCCATGACATAACCGCACACCGGACAGACATAGATCGTCTCCTCCGCAAAATGTTCCATATCCGACGCCTGCTTAAGAAGCGACGCATGAACCTTTTCCGCCGAAGCCGCACCGGCATACGCCTGCTCCGCCAGAGGGTTCTGATGGCTCTTCGCATATTCCACAAGCATCTGATACAGATGCTCATATTCGAATTCCTCTCCCGGCACAAAGGTTTTCACCGATTCCGCAAAGGGCGCCGGACAGTCCAGCACCGAATAAAAACTTCTGGCATGATAGTATTCCGAGGCCGCCAGCGCACGGAAAAGATTCGCGATCCGCCCCATGCCTCTGCGCTCCGCCCGGTCTGCGAACATCAGATATTTAAAATGAGCCAGCAGCTCTCCCTGCACCGTCTCCTCCAGCTTCCGGCGCAGGACCCGGTCCCCCCGTTCCCGTCCATATCCATCCTCCGGAAGATCCGCGATCCGGTACTTCAGAATTCCCTCTTCCATATAAAAATGAACGATATGGTGCTCCACATCACATGCCCGGATTTCCCTGGACACATCCTCGATCATGGCTCCTCCTCCGCCGGTACAGATCAGCGGAATTCCCTCCACTTCATCCTCAAACCGGGAATGAACGTGACCGCAGAGCAGATATTTTACTTTATTCTTCCATGGCGCAAAGGCGTTCTTCAGGCGAGTGAATTCCTCCTCCGACACACAGTTCTGAATGAAATGGTTCGGCACCGGGATATGAAAAGCGATGATCACCCGCTCCACGTCCTCCATGGAGAGAACCTCTTTAAGCAGCGTAAGCCCCTCTTCCTCAAAGGAGCGGACTGCGTTGTCCAGCACGACGACCGCAAATTCATCGGCCAGCAGCGCATAATTTTTCAGGCCGAAATATTCGGTGTACGCCCCCGTGTCATGATTTCCCCGCAGAGTATAGACCTCATTTTCCGCCAGTGTCTCCGTCAGCTCCTGGATCATCTGATAGTGGTGTCTGGTCCCCGCCGGCACCAGATCGCCTGCGATCAGCGTGATGTCGTCTTTCCCGCTTTCCTCCAGAGCGCCTGCATACACCTTCATATTATATGTGCCCAGCCCCTCGCATCCGGGATCGCCGATCACTCCCATGGAACGTATCCGGCCAGGCCTTGTCACCGACTCCGTTACCTTTATCATCTTTTTCCTGCTCATGTGCTTTTTCTCCTTTCGCCGCTTTTCCGGCCTTTAATACCCGTTTTTATCATCCTTCGCTTTTTTTCATTATACGAAAAACCTACAGCAAAAGCAATCTTTTTGCGGTCAGCAGCATTTACCCGAAAATGAAATTTTCACCAACCCTTATGGTATGCAGGCAGGAAATGTGGTATGCTTTTCTCTGACAAAGAAAAGCTGCGGTTATATTTATAACCCGGTTGAAAATTTACGGAGGTCAGCATATGAAACCGAAACTATCCAGAGAAGAGCTCGTTGATCTGGCAATGAAAGAAGTAGTCTGCAAAAAAGAGGTTCATGGCTCTGAGAAAGAGATTTGACAAAAATGGAAAGAGACGGGAGACGTGAGTATGTCGGCGAATAACAGTGTAAGGCTTCCGGTTAGATAATGAGGTATGATATTATGGTTAAAAAGAATGGTATATGCGTATTTGTTTCAGCGGTGATTATGCTGTTTCTCCCCTGGTGTGCGGTGACTTTTATAAAAGGCGACGGCGCAATGGCTGCATGTTTCCTTTTATTTTATGCAATCAACCTAAAGAGGAATCAAAACGCAGAGCGATTGATTGCTCAATCCAAAAGAATTTATATGACGGCATTCCTGTTAACGGCCGGACTTTGTGCCGGCTGCGGCAAAGAGGGAACGGCCGGTAATGATCCGAGCACGGAAGTCAGAGCTTCTCAGGCGGAAGAACAATCCGACTCTGCCAGCAGAGAAAACGACGATACCGAACGGAATGATAAACTGGAACTGGATTTCTCCTATGATTATTCTGAGGATATCAAGGCGGATGTTGATGATGTGGTATCAAATTCAGCATCCCTGCAGGAGGAACTGGAGAATATTGAGAAGATAATCCAAAAATACACCCCGTTGGCAGAAGCCGCTCAAACCCAGATCGAAATGAATGTATCATCCAAATGGTTTTTTGTAATATGGGATACGGAATTAAACAACCTCTGGAACAGATTCAGTAATTCTGCGAATCCGCAGACAAAGGAAAAGATCCTTGCAGAGCAGAGAAACTGGATCGCCATGAAAGAAGAAGTGACATTGCTGAGCATTGGATCCAGCGAAGAAAACGGCAGCATGTATCCTCTCCTCCAGAACTCCTTCCTGGAGGAAATTACCCGGAACCGATCTTATGTTCTTGCAAATGAGCTGGCCAGGATAAATGGAGAATTCTTTGTCATGCCGGAAAGATCAGCAAAGTACGGTTTGTTTGTAGACAATCAGAGAACTGATAATGTATACAGCTTTCTGATCACTCAACAGGGCTGGGACAGAAATGACGAAGCAGTGATCTCCATTTACAGACAGGGCGAAGCAAGAGGAACCTTCATTGACAACGGAAACGGAGAGCTGACTTTCACATCAGATGACGGAAGCATAAAAGGAATCATCATAATTAACAGATGGAACGGCGCGAATTTCAAAGTTACTGAGACATCTGGAGAGTCTGTTTTCTCAGCAGGAGAAGAAGTCGAATTTCCTTTTGCATTTTGACAGGTACGAAAAACTTTGTATCGAATACAGGTGACGCCTGTGTGAAAGGCACTGTGAAATAGATTTTGAAGAAAACCATTTCAACGCACTGCACAATAGAAAAGATTAAAATTTGTTGGAGGAATCAGGATGAGATTTGCAGAGAGAATGGGGCGTGAAGACTCATCAATTATCCAGCTCAATTCGATTTCTGAAAAACTGAGAACGACCTCCTGCGGCAGCTACTGTCCGACGTGGTGCTGGAGGGCGACGAAGCCTACGAGTTCACCTGGGTGGGCAAAAAGGCCGCTATCGTGGAGTCCAACCGCCCCATCCGCAAGACCCTGTGGCCCTGCCTGTTCTATTCTTTTTCATACGCCAGACGGCAGGTTTTCCGATAGCAGGCCAGACCGTATTTATGGATCGTTTCCATGCCTTCCCGCCTTAACAAATCCATATATTCACGGGTTTCGATCTGTTTCATTGCCTCCCGGAGCGCGGCGTCGAAGGCGCCGTTCTCCGCATATTTCACTTCGATTACACAGCCTGTTTTCTCCCGGGGGACGATGAGCAGGATATCGGAGTAACCGGCGCCGGACTCGGCGTTAGACTTTACGATCCAGCTGCCTTCTGCCCGCAGCAGGCCTAAAAACATACCATGAAAAAAATTTTCTTTTTTTTCTTTTCGCACTGCTGTGTCACGGACACTGATGGACTCTGACAGAAACGCCTGAAACAGTTCCTGTACAGTTTCGGCGTCACCGTTTTTAACTGCCTGACAGAACCGCTCCCACCGTTTTGTATCGCCGGTTACCTGATCCTCAAACCATGTTCGGATTTTGTTTTCATAAATCCTGAGGATTTCCTTATTGGGTATCACCAGTCTGTGACGCCCGCCATTGGGTTTCCCGTCATCGGTCAGATACCCCGTGGCGTAAAGAACGCTCCACAGATAGGTCTGGCGAATATTTATATTCTTGTTATCAAGATCCGCATAGGTCAGTTCCGGAATAATCTCCTTCTCCACTGCCTCACCGGAGATCAACGCCTCGATCTCTCCTCTTGTGGCCTCTGTGGCGTCCTCCAGGATGTCCCTTATAATGGCGTTACTGCTGCTGTTCTCCCAGTGCGGCCTCATGGGAGCGTCCCTTGACACCCTCAGCAGATCACACTGATTGATCACGTCCCATGGGCAGTAAACATCCACGTCCCCGAAATGATAGCCGTCATACCATTCCTTCACATCCGGGAAACGGTCTTCCACACCGTAATACTGAAGCATTTCTTTCACTTCACCGTCGGTAAAACCGAAATACTCCGCACACTGCTCATCGGAGATCGAACGAACTTTGAAGTTGTTCAAACCCGTGAAGATGCTTTCCCTCGCGATCCGCAGGCAGCCGGTAAGCACGGCAAACTCCAGGCTCTCATTTGTTTTAAGCGCCTGGCTTAAGAAAGAGCGGATCAGCCTGATCATCTGCGCATAATATCCATCCTGATAGGCCTTGTCCAGCGGCACGTCGTACTCATCGATCAGGATTACGGCCCGGCGGCCAAAGTGCTCGCTGAGCAGCCGGCTTAACAGTTTCAGGCTTCCATGAAGGAAAGCCGGTTTCTCAAAGTTACCTTCAATCAGCTTCTGAAGTTTTGCCTTATCCGCTTTTATCAGTTTATCACTTTCCTCCAGAAAACCAAAGCGGGTCGCTTCTTCACTGACCAGCATACACAGGCTGTCATACGCCGTTTCAAAATCTCCTCCTTCCACGTCTTTTAAACTGAGCGAGATGACCGGGTATTTCCCCATATGCCGCTCACACAGCTCTGTCTCCCTGGAAATGTCAAGCCCGTCAAACAGGGACGCATCCGCACCGATTTCAAAAAATGATTTGAACATATTCACGTTCAGGCTTTTCCCGAAACGCCGGGGCCTTGTGAAAAGATTCACGGAACCCTTCGTTCTCAAAAACTCGGCGATAAAAGCCGTTTTATCCACATAATAGTAATCTCCGGATTTAAAATCCCGAAAGAATTCAATCCCGATCGGAAGCGCCTTTTTTCTTTCATCCATCTGGCAGTCCTCCTTTTCCCGCGCTGAAAAATACATAAGAGTTTATATATATTTATCATATCATAAACCCTTATGTATTTACAGTCCATTATTTCCTCTCAATAAAATATTCATTAGAATCTTTCGACACCTGTTCCCGCCCCGTATCCGAATATTGTTCCATCACATTACTCCAGTGCGCCACAGGTCGCCGTCTCATATCATACTGCGCAGCCGCCAGAATATGATACAGTTCAGTCTCCGATTCCGGCAGCATCTTTTCTTTGGGCAACCGGAGGCGACGGCATGTTGCGTCTCTGTCAGGATGCGGCACAGGAAAACCGTCATGTTTCCTGGAGCAGCTCCGCCACCAGAGCCGCTCCCTGTTTCAGTTCCTCCACTGTCGTATACTCCCGCACGGAATGTATCTCATGCATTCCACAGGACAGTACGATGCCGTGGATCCCCTGCCAGGCGAACTGATTGTTATCGCTTCCTCCGAATGTATCAAGCAGCCTTCCGGAAAGCCCAAGCTTCCGGCAGGCCTTCGCAAAACGCACCACGACCGGATCGGCAGCCGCCGTCTCGTACGCCACAAGGTCCGTATGGAATTCCGTCCGGACATCCGCTCCGGCTTTTTGACACGCATGGTCAAAGAGCTCCCGCAGTTTCTCTGCCTGCTTCAGCGCTTTTTCGTGGCTGAAGCTCCGTATCTCTCCCTCGCAGGTGCACAGGTCAGGCACGATATTCGTGGATGTTCCTCCCCGAATTATGCCAATGTTCAAAACCGTATCTCTCTCTTCATCCACATATCCCTGGCAGATCCGGCTGATGGCGGCGGACATCACCCAAATGGCATGAACTCCTTTTTCCGGAGCAAATCCCGCATGACTGGCCTTCCCGGATACGGTCACTTTAAATGAGAGCAGAGAGGGCGCGCGAAGAGCGGCCGACCCCGGCGCTCCTTCCATATCCAGCACATATGCTTCTTTCGCCCGTACTCTGCCAAAGTCAAAGGCTTTTGCTCCTTTGATGTAAGATTCTTCCGCAACTGTAAATAAAACTTCGACGTCCCGGTAAGATTTCTTCTCCTCCTGCAGATGCCGGACCGCTTCCAGTATCTCCACGACCCCTGCCAGATCGTCCGCTCCCAGAACGGTATCCCCGCTGCCCGTGATCTTTCCGTTTTCATGAAAAACCGCCTTTTTTCCAAAGGCAGGCTGGACTGTGTCCAGATGGGCCGACAGAAGGACCGGCTCTCCCGACATCCCGCCCTTCAGATATCCATACAGATTTCCGGTATCGGACCCGTATCTCTCCCCCGCCCGGTCCTCCTGTACTTCAAATCCAAGCGATATTAATTTTTCTTTCACCGCATCGGCTATCCGGCGTTCTCCAAAGCACGGAGCGTCGATCTGTACCAGTTCCGCAAATTCACTGCAAATCCGTTCTTCATTTATCATTCTGCTCTCCTGCATCCCTCTTTTTTTCGTGTACGAAGCGGATAAACTCTGCCACCGCATCCTGGTCATCCACATACGCCGTATACATCTGTTCTCCCATTGCGGCGTGCATCAAAGGCGGCATGATCTCGCACATTTTTATCCGCTGCCCGTATTTTTCCAGAATCTCCTCGTGAGAATGGACATACTGATAGCAGCTTCGCCGGCTGGCATAGACGCAGCAGTGATGGTTTTTACTGTCGGGAAGCAGTCTCCTGTCCGCGGTCACCATATCCGCCCAGATCTGATACACATCGGTAGCATGCGCAAAATTCATCATGTCCGGCGTATAGCCGCCCGCAGGACGCATGTTGACCTCCAGACCGACGAAATCGCCTGCCTTTCCCAGCCCTTTTTTCGCTTTCGTCAGCCGGAAAAACTCCAGATGAACAAACCGGCTCTTTACCTTGAACGCCCGGATGGCTGCGCGCCCCAGTTTCCGCAGCTCCCCGGGAACCTCAGCCGCCGTGTAGTATGCAAGATCCGCTTTTTTATTTACGATGTCCATAATAGACGGCGGCCATACGGTCATGGATTCGAACAGAGGCTCACATCGGGAATCTGTGATCACATCATAAGAACAGATATCTCCTTCTACAAATTCTTCCATCACATAAGGCGTCTTCGGAAGTTCCGCGAAAAAAGCTTCCACTGCTTCCCGGTTTTCCAGCTTACAGGTATCATTGGCGCCGACGCCGACATCCGGCTTTACAATCACCGGATACCCTGTCTGTTCCAGAAATCCGTATGCGGCTTCCAACGTCGTGATTTTATGACAGCGCGCCGTCGGAATTTTTGCTTTCGCATAATACGGCTTCATGGCCGCCTTGCTTTTATAGCGCTCGATCCCGTCCACCTTTGTTCCGGTATTCATATTAAAATCTGTCCTGAGCCGCGCGTCCTGCAAAAGCCAGTATTCATTATTGGATTCCACCCAGTCAATTTTTCCGTATTTGAACGTAAAAAATCCCACCGCACGCAGAACTTCATCATAATGATCCAGAGAATTCACTCTGTAATACTCGGTCAGCGCGCCTTTCAGGCATCCTTCCAGTTCCTCGTACGGACTGTCGCCTATTCCCAGCACATTCACTCCGTTCCGATGCAGCCTGTCGCAGAAATTCCAGTATGTATGCGGAAACTGCGGAGAAATAAAAACAAAATTCATATCCATGCCCTTCCTTTCCCACATTATATAAAGTATTCTATGGTCTTTTCCTCTGTGATCTTTGTGTTTTCATTAAACAAAAGGACAGCCTCTCTCCCTTCAAAAGGACCAAGCGCATAGATTTCCTGATCTTCCCTGTTAAAATAGCGCTCCGGCACGATCCGGTTATATTTTTCAGGCTGGTCCAGAATAACCTGAATATCTTTCTGATCAAACGCATGGTCCCTGTAATACGGATCAAACATATACACCAGGCCGTCTTTTTCTCCCGTCAGCAGCACATAATGAGGTTCGTCATAAAAAAGCCGCACCACAGCCACACCTTTGCTGTGAAGCGCATCGTTTACAGGGCTTCCGCTGCCCAGCCAGACGCTTTTCCCCGACAAATACCGGCTGGTAAGCGGAAGGCATCGGATCTCCCCGAATCCGTTCAGCCAGTTGCTGAGGAACATCATGGCTGCCCTGGATGTGCCGCTCTTGCCCGGCGTCCCTTCCGACCCGTAACAGTCAAGACTGTAGAGCATGATATTCCGTATCAGTTCAGGAAAAATATCCTCCCGCTCAAACAAACAGCTGATTCCATTGAGCATGGCAGTGGGGCCGCAGTCATATTCTGACATCTGATAATGCAGCGGTATCTTCATCTGTACGTTCTCCATCTTCATTGTTTTTTTGGTATCTTTTGTAAAGAATATCACTATTTACCTACTATGTCAATATGTTTTCAGGATATCAGCGTCTATGATTGTTCGTTCATGGGGAAGACTCATCTGTCCTCCCCAGATGTCCCGACGGCGCGGGTGTGAAAAACAGCGAAAAAGAGGAAACCTGCCTCTCCATATTACTGAAACTTTGAAAAACGGATGAGAAATACGGCCCCTCCTTCTGGATGGTTCCGCGCGCTGACCGTCCCTCCCTGTCCGGTGATGATGGATTTGCTGAGCGCCAGTCCGATTCCGTATCCGGACGTCTTCGTATCCTTTCCCCGGTAAAACCGCTCAAACAGACGGTGCAGCTCATCCTCCTCAAAGCCGGGTCCGCTGTCATGGATCCGGATACCGGTAAACAGCGGCGTATCTTCACACAAAATTTCCACTGCACCGTGATCGCCGGCGCTTTCCATACAGTTTTTCAAAATATTCTGAACCGCCTGCGCAAGCCAGTCGGGATCGCCCTCCATACAGGCGTCATCCGGTATCTCTGTCCGTACGGTGACATCATGCAGATCCATGGGAATCCGAAGGGGACGAAGGGCCGCGTCAATGAGCTCCTTTACCTCCACTGGTTCCTTTTGAAAAACAATGATGCCCGCATCCAGACGCGACAGCTTCAGGAGGGAAGTGATCAGGCCGTCCACACGCACCAGCAGATCTTCCAGCTCCATAAAAAGCTCCCTGCGCCTGTCCTCCTCCGGATTGCCCTCCAGAAGGGACAGGATCAGATTGACAGAGGTCAGAGGCGTACGGAGCTGATGGGCGATATCCGCCAGAGAATCCGCCAGATGCTCTTTTTCTTTTTGAAGCGCCCGGTTCTGCTCCCGGATCCGCAAAGTCATTTTCCCGATCTCGCTCTGCAGGACCGACAGTTCTCCCTCCTCCTCTTCCGCAGCATACAGACGATCCTGATCGTGAAGCACCAGGTCGACCTGTTCGGACATCCGGGCGATTCTCCGATACCTTTTTCTCGTAAACCGAAAAAAAGCCGCCCCATAACAGGCGGCCAATATCAGGATCAGCGCTCCCGCCGCCCGGCCGGCCAGGAATATGCCGGCCGCCGCGGCCATCATGGTTATCACAAGAAACAGTCCTGCAAACTGCCGGATCTCTCTATTTCTCAGCATCCTTCCCTCCCAGCCGGTATCCCGTCCCCCGGACCGTCCGGATGATCGCCGGGCTGGCCGGATCGTCCTCGATCTTCTCCCGCAGACGTTTGATGTATACCGTTAATGTATTGTCGTTGACATATTCTCCGGCCGCATCCCACAGTTCCCCCAGCAGACGGTCTCTGGTGATGATGCTGCCTGGGCTGGACACAAAGATCAGCAGCAGGCGGTATTCCAGCGCAGACAGAAAGATTTCCCTTCCGTTCTTTTTCACCAGACCGCTCCCGGTATCCACCGAAAGGCCGCAGATCTCCGTGACGCCAAAAGCCGCTCCCGACTTTCGCAGAGCTGCCTGAATCCGTGCGACCAGTTCCCGGGGACGGAACGGTTTGGTGATGTAATCATCCGCCCCCATGTTCAGCCCGGTCACCACGCTTGCCTCATCCCCGGACGCCGTCAGAAAGATCACCGGGATCTTCTGCAGCTGCCGGATCTCCGTACACACTGCAAAGCCGTTGCCGTCGGGCAGAGAGATATCCACCAGAGCCAGGTCATAACGGGCTTTTTCCAGCATGGATACCGCCTCCGCCTGACCGGCTGCACGGGAGACTTTGTACCCCTCCGCCTTAAGCAGCAACGTCAGATTTTTCGCGATCTCGCTGTCGTCTTCTACTAAAAATATCTGTTTCATCTCTGTTCCCCAGTCCTTTTCCTGTTACTGGTAACAGTTTATCACAAAACATGGCGGTTCACTACCCGGGCCTGTGATTTTTTTCTTCCTGGCAAATCTATCGTTCCCGGGTCCTGTCTCAATCATCGAACATGGTTCCCAAATCCCGCTTCAATTATTGCGCACATTTCCATCTTTCCATTTGTCAGACTGCTTCTGCGAAAAGCACGCAAACCCCCGGAGCAGGACATATGAGACCAGCGAAAGAATCGCAAAAAAGCAAACCGATAATCCGACCGCCTGCAGAGCAGCCACATGTTTCCGCATGATCATATAAAATACAATGCTGAATATTCCTACGCATATCAAACTGATCATGAAATCTTTCTTCGGGGTACCTTTTATCACGGTTCCGTTCCATGCTCCGTTTTTTACAACGAAGAAAATATAAACCGCCCCTCCGGCAGACAGAGCCGCCGTTTCCCCTATAATCAGAGAAAAACTTCCATCCATGAGCATCTGCATTACAATCGCCGCGGCACATACCAGAAACATGATACTGAACGAAAGGCTCCCGGCCTTTGCGGCTCTCCTTCTTTCCAGCTCATTGTAGTCGGCCACTTTCAATAATGTTTCTTTTAATTCGTGATTCATCTTCCCGCTCTTCCTTTCTCCATTCAGAATCTCTTTGATTTCCACATCGTAGTATTCAGAAATCTGCACCAGAACACTAAGATCAGGCAGATTCGTTCCTGTCTCCCATCTGGAAACAGTCCTTCCTGAAACACCCAGAATCTCCGCCAGCTTTTCCTGCGTGATTCCCTTTTCATTGCGAAGCTGTTTTAAAAATGCTCCAATCTCTTTTGGATTCACAGATTTCCCTCCTTTCGCATTCAGACTACATGATTTCCGGCACAAAAAACACGACACAAAGCGGGAAATGCCGCTGATTCTGCACCGGACAATTGTGTCCAGGACCGATGGCTTACCCCTGCTCGCTTTCCCTAAGCCGCTCCACGATGCTTTTCCTCTCCACATCCCGGCAGGCCAGCGCCGGCGTCAGAACAGCCGCCAGCAAAAGCACCGGAATGATGATTACGAACGGCAGGATCTGGAAACGATACTCGAAAAACAAAATCACATGGTTCAGGGCTCCAAGGACGGCCCAGGACAACACGCTTCCCACAACAAAACCGACCGCACAGGAGATACCGATGTAGATGATCCCTTCCCAGATCAGCGTCTTTCGAAGCTGGCTGCCGGTCATGCCGATGCTTTGCAGCATGGCGAATTCCCGCCGTCTGGAGACGATCGCCGTAACTATGGCATTGATGAAATTCAGGATTCCGATAAGAGCTGTCACCGCCGCAAGAAAGATCCCGATGGTTGCGATGACCGTCACCATATTTTCAAACTCTTTCCTCAGGGATGCTTTCGTCACGTACCCCATCTGCGGGTTCTGATCCGTATACGCCTTTACCGCCTCCTCAAAGGCCGCCTGCGCTTCCTCTTCCACCTGATAGGAGACAGCGAAGCAGTGGGTCCTGTCACGATCCGGTCCGGGTTCTGACAACGGCAGCACCAGATCACAGCCGTTGGCCGAATACCGGTGAAGATTCATGCTGTAGGGAATCTCCACGATCGCCATCACCTCGTATTCTTTCTCCGCGAGGTTTTCCCAGACCACGTCAATGGTCTCCCCGGATTCATCCTTGATTTCCCGGTATGTGGAGTCCTCCGTACCGTATTCCACCGTCACCCGGTCGCCCGGATGATACACATGCTCTTCTGCAGGCAGATACTCATTCCCCAGAATCCGCGTCAGCAGCACATAGTCTCCTGTCAGAAACCGTTCCACATCCAGCGTCCCGTCCAGGACGTTCAGATTCTTAAGCAGTTCTTCGCTGTATCCGTAGCAGTAGCCGCCAAAAGGACTTTCCCCCTGCAGCATCTGTTCCAGCGCATCCGCCGACCAGGCGTCGCGTCTCAGTCTGCCCGCCTCGTCCAGTTCCTTCAGGCGTTCTGCCGCCTGATCGTCGATCTGCAGAGCCGTCTGAAAGCGGAGCCACATCTCTGCTCTGCCTTTGATCCCCTTCTGTCCGTCCGCCAGAGACAAAAACTCCGGCTCTATGTCAACCTCCGAACTTCTGGGACCGCTGCCGGTGACATTGATGCTGCCCAGCAGAAAATCTCCTGCGATCCTCTGTTCCATAAACTGATCGATCCGGAAACTTCCCACCGCGGTCATCACAAGCGTCAGCAGAATGATGCTGAAGGAAATCGCCGTAATCACAACGGCTGTAGTCCTTTTGTTTCTCCCCAGATTGGCCCACGCCATGGATGCCGCGCGAAAACGGCCCGTATGCTCTTTCTTATTCTTTTTATGTCCTGCTTTCCTCACCTGTACGGATTCCGTATACCGGAGCGCTTCCATGGGAGAGACATTGCCGGCGATCCGGCCCGGCTTCCGGCAGCTTAAATATACGGTCAATGCCGAAAATCCGGCGCCGAATACCAGAATCCACAGATCGAACTTCAGTTCGATCTTCATTCCGCCGTAATCCGAGAAGCTCAGCGCAAAGGGCAGCGCCAGTTTCCCGATGCCGTATCCGACCAGCAGTCCGACAGGTATCCCGATCAGAGAGAGCAGAAGCGCCTGCCGCCTGACCAGCCTGCGGATCTGTCTCTTCGTCGTACCGATCGTCTTCAGCAGTCCGTAAAACCGGATGTCGCTGATGACCGAAATCTGAAAAATATTATAGATAATCAGATAGCCGGTGATCAGGATGGCAGACACCGCGGCGGACAGAAGCGCCAGCGTCAGGGGATCTGCCGATTCCACACGGTTACTCATATACGCCCAGTTCACGCCGTAAGCCAGCTCCGTTTCCGGTTCGTACCCGGCATTGCGGATGACCGTCTGTATCTTTTCTTCCAGATTGGAGGCAGTTTCAAAATAAAAACTGCCGGCCAGAAGCCCTACGCCACTGTCTTCCGGATGTGTTTCCTGCCATTCCAGAAAATCCTCATCCGTCAGGGAGCCTTTCAGCTTCTGCCAGCAGCTTTCCGACACGAAAAGCTCGCTGGCATGCGCCACATAATCCCCCTGATACCAGCCGCACACGGTAAATTCCTCCTCTATCGTCCTGCCCATAAAGGAAAAGGCAAGCGGAATCTTTTCTCCCAGCGCGCAGGGCCTCCCCAGTTCCTCCAGAATAAAAGTATCTACAATAATCTCATCCTCTTTTACCGGCATGCGCCCTTCTTCCAGCGTAATAAACCAGTCCGGCAGCGCGCTCTCCTCCGGCGTATACCGGATCTCCGCCTGACGTTCCAGAATGTTGTCCGCCGTACCGATAAAGATGTTATAGCTGCTTTTTTTCACCAGAGGATCGGCAGCGACTCTCTCATACTGTTCCATCGTCGCCGCTTTCAGCCCCGCGTGGAATTTTCCGCCCACCTCCCGCATGGTATTTTCCTGCGCCGCCTGCATGACGCCGCCGGTCAGGGAAAACGCCGCCGTAAACAGGATCCCGCTCAGAGCGATGGCGACCGCCGCAAACACATTTCTCATCCGGTTCTTACGCATGCACCGGCCGGATAACCTTCGGATGACTGCACTGTTGTTGTTTTTCATGCGCGCACCTCCCCGTCCCCTGCACGGTTACGGTCACTGACGATCCTGCCGTCCTCCATATGGATGACCCGGTCGCACAGCTGCGCCAGCGCCTCGTTGTGGGTAATCATCACGATGGTCTGATGAAACTGCTCTCCGGTCAGCTTCAGAAGCCCCAGGACCTCCTGCGTCGTTTTGCTGTCCAGATTTCCGGTGGGCTCGTCGGCCAGGATGATGGCCGGCTTGGTCACCAGCGCACGGGCGATGGCAACCCGCTGCTGCTGCCCGCCGGAGAGCTGTCCCGGAAGATCCAGAAGACGGTCCTCCAGTCCCAGCGTCCGGACGATCTTTTTCAAAAAGGCCCGGTCCGCACGCCTCCCGTCCAGCTCCAGCGGAAGCAGAATATTCTCCTGAACGCTCAGGATCGGCACCAGATTGTAGTTCTGGAACACAAAACCGATCTGGCGTCTCCGGAAGATCGTCAGATCATTTTCATTCAGTTCAAAAATCTTCCTGCCCGCCACGGTCACCGTGCCGGACGTGGCGTAATCCAGCCCTCCCAGCATGTGCAGAAGCGTGGATTTGCCCGAACCGGAGGTCCCCACAACCGCAATGAACTCCCCCTCTTCAATCCGTAAGTCCACGCCGTCCAGGGCTTTCACCTGCAAAGCGCCGTTTCCATAATATTTTTTCAGGTCCCTTGTCTCCAGAATTGCTTTCATATGATTCCTCCTCACTGCCAGTAGATATACCCTTATTTTATCCGCCGGTTCTTACAGGGTCCTGACAGAAGAGGAAAAAAGATGTGACAGTTTTGTCAGAAACGGCTTTCCATCATATTTCATTCAGCAGAAACAGCGAAAAACAGCTTCCCCCGCCTACCCTGGAGGACACCGTAATGTACCCTTTCTCGCAATTAAGGATCAGCTGCGCCAGATACAGGCCCAGCCCGCTTCCCTCCTGCTGCTCCACCTCTTTTCCGCGGTAAAACCGCCGGAAGATCCGGTTGAACTCACTTTCCGGAATGCCGATGCCTTCGTCCTGAATCTGGAATTTCGTATAGAGATCCAGCCTGACCAGCGAAAGCCGGATACAGCTTCCCGGAGGCGAATATTTGACTGCGTTTTCCAGAATGTTGGACATGGCCTCCGCCGTCCACTTCGGGTTGTGGAAGAGCCGCACATCCGGAAACTCCTCTACGATCAGCTCGATTCCTCTGGAAGACGCCTGCCCGTAGACGGAGCTGACCGCCCGCGCGATGGTCTCCTTGATTCCCGCGTATCCGGCCTCAAACTGAATCATGCCGTTTTCCAGCCGGGAAGCCTTCAGAAGATCCGCCATCAGCCACTGCATCTTATCCGCCTGACTTCTGGTCCGCTTCAAAAATTCAAGCCTCTGCTCCTCCCCGAGCCCCGGATCCTGTAGAAGCTCTGTATTCATGATGATATTGGCAAGCGGCGTCTTAAGCTGATGGGACAGATCCGAGATCAGCGCCATGACCTGATCCCGCTCTCCTGCAGCCTGCCGTTTTTGAAAGCGCGCCGCCGACAGGATCTGACGAAGCTGGCTGACCACGCGGGATTCCCGCGTCTCCAGTACATCCGGATAACCGTCCTCTCCCTCCGAGCCCTCATCCAGATCTCCCTGCCGGAAGTTGTCCAGAATCTGGTCCAGCCGGTTCCACTGCCGCAGAAAATAAGCTGCGCCCAGGATGAGCGCAGCCATGCATACGATCAGGCACACCGTCAGTATCAGAATCATCCTCTGCGCCGTCATGCATTCTCCTCCCACAGATAACCGATCCCCTGAACCGTGCGGATGCGATCCCGTCCCAGCTTCTTCCGCAGCCGGCTGATGTTGACGGAAAGGGTATTTTCCTCCACATAATTCCCATCGCTGTCCCAGATGCGCTGCAGAATCTGTTCTTTTAAGAGCACCTGATTCTTATGCTCCATCAGATATCTGAGCAGCCGGAATTCCGTCCTGCCAAGTTCCAGCTCCTGCCCGTCCAGAAACGCGCGGAACGCCTTAAGATCCAGTTCCACGTCCCCGGATCGGAGCATCTGGTCCGCCGGCTCGCCTTCCGCCGCCTTTCTGTTCAGGATGTTCCGAAGCCGGAGCTTCAGGACGGAAAGGGAAAATGGTTTTGTAATATAGTCGTCCGCTCCGCTCATAAGCCCCATGATCTCGTCAGTCTCCAGATCCCGCGCCGTGAGCATCAGAATCGCCGTCCCGGCGCCAGTCCCCGGCGCGCTCCGTATCCTGCGGCAGAACTCCACGCCGTCTCCGTCCGGCAGATTCAAATCCAGGATCACGGCGGCGGGAGCCTCCCGTTCGAACAGCCGGTATCCCTCCCGCAGCGTCCTGGCGCCCGCCACCTCGTAGCCTTCCTGCTCCAGCGCAAAAGAAATCCCGCGGTTCAGTCCTGTATCATCTTCTATTACCAACAGTTTCATAAATTACCTCGCCCCATCTGTATCTGCCTTAAGGTTATCACATTCATTTTCCGATTGCAAGACCGCGCCTTTCTTCCATCCTCCTGAAAAAACCCGCGGAACACAGGCCGATCAGGCATACCGCCGCACCGGACGGAATCAGTACAAGATAAACCGCTTCGCGGAATCCGTCAAACAGAAAGCCGTAGACCATCTGTCCAACCGGCTGGGCGCACATGGTGATCGCAGACGTACAGGCCATCACTTTCCCGATCAGATGGTCCGGAGTATTCTGCTGGATCACCGATACCGCAAAAATTGAGAACATACTGATTGCCGCCTGCATGCCGCAGAAAGAAGCAGCCAGCACGGCATAGCGGACCCCCGTACCGGCCGGAAAAAGGAACGCGGCTCCGGCCGGAAGCATGCAGACGCCGATGGCCGCAAGCGCAAAGGACAGCCTGCCGTTTTTCAACTTTCCCGTGAGAAGTCCCGCGGCGGCGCTTCCCAGAATCGTGGCAACCGCCAGCGCGCTTTCTGCTCCGCCGTAATATCCCGCGTCCAGCCCAAGAACCGCCCGTATCATAAAGGGAAGCCCCACCTGTGACACTCCCATGACAAAGAAACGGGAACACGCCGCCAGAAGCAACATCTTCATAACATCCGTCCGCTCCTTTGTCATAAACCGGATACTGCTGAAAAAATCCTCCTTTATCATGGACCAGATCGTTCCCCCATACGCCCGGCTCTGAAATCCCAGTCTGATAAAGCATTCCAACAGCGCCGTGAGAAAAAAGCACAGTACACTTGCAAACATCACCGGCTTCAGGCCAAACGACGTATACAGGATGCCGCCCAGCAGAGGCGCGGTCAGATAAGAAATCGACGCCACCTGGTTTACGACTGCGTTTCCCCTGATTATGTTGTCGCCCGACAGCATCTGCGGAATGCACGCCTGCACCGTAGGCGTCTCAAAAGCCCCAAGAACGGACAGCATCACAAGCAGTATCTCGATCACTCCAACGGCGTTTTCCGCGGACAAAAGAACCGCCGCCCACAGAACCGTCATTCCGGTCAGCATATCCAGCGCCACCATGACCTTCTTTCTGTCTGCCCGGTCCGCAAGGACGCCGCCAAGGGGCGACAAAAGGATCGTCGGAACCGTCGCGGCGGATAGTATCCCCGCAAACACAGCCGCCGAACTGGTCGCCTCCAGCACATACATGGACAGTGCCAGACGCAGGATGTAATTTCCAAACAGCGAACTTGCCTGTCCCAGCACCAGGAGCGCAAAGTTTTTCGTAAACAGTCTCTGATCCATCTGTTACTCCTCTCTTTCTCTTTTACCGCTGCCCATCAGGTTCTCTGCCCTTTGATACATCTCCTCCTCTATGATCGGAAGTCCCATTGCCGCAAGGACCTCTGCCACAAGCCGGCATTTCCGCCGGACCGCTTCCGCATCCGCCGGAAATACCGACGGCATCATCCAGAAATTCACAAGCGGGAGCAGCTCGGAAAGCTCCTTTGCGTACTCGGTCCGAATCGAGCCGTCGCGCCGTCCCTCTTCGATCAGTTCCAGCCACAGCGGGGTCAGTACGCGTCGGTTTGCCTCCACCGCAGACGCCAGAATCCGCGGATCCTTCAGGATGGAGACCGCCTGCGCGCTCAGCGCCTCCCGCTCTTTGTCGGCCCGGTCCAGAGCGAGCATTTCCCGGATCTTCTGCAGTCCGTTCAAATCCGAACGTCCCCTGACCGCCTCAAACGGATTCTTTTCCAGAAACAGCTGGTCGCCCAGCGCATGCATGGCCTCCTCTTTGCTCTGGAAAAACCGGTAAAACATCCCCTTGGCTCCGCCTGCCAGCTCCATGATATCCGTAATGGCGGTCTCCTCATAACCTTTTGAACATACAGTCCGGCCGGATACGCGTCATTCCGGCCCGCTGTATGTTTGATGTATTCCGTCATGTCGGGGATCTCCATATCCTCGTATTCAATCGCATCCCTCTGAGTCTCCAGCATGGCCAGTGTACTGTTCATCCAGGCTTTTGTCTCCTGAAGCGTGCGCTCCGTGGTCGTCTGCAGAAGATCTTCGCTTTTGTCCAGCAGCGCATGGGACATCTGAAAATACACCACCGCCAGCAGAATCGCCACAGCGATCACCACACTGCCCACAATGGCAAACACAAGCTTCCCGGTAATGCCAAATCCTTTTCGAACCACTCCGGACCGCCCTTCGTTTTCTCTGTTTGGATTCATCTCATGTACTCCCTTCGCATATTTATTTTCCATAATCCTTCGGGATATTTCCCGTTCATGGAAAATAAAGGTAACTTCCTTTAGATTATAACAGAGGCAGAAAAGCGGGCAAGTAGTTTTACATTTTCCTCATGGCTCCCATCTGCCATGCCCAATGCACGCAGCGGCCGATCCTGTCGGCCGCCGTCCCTCCGGCTTTTACAGCTCCACCTCCGCATCCAGAACCGACCGTTCCAGCGCCTCCTGCTCGCTTTTTGCCTTGATCAGCCCGAATTCGTCGGAATCATCCGCCGCATAGATATGCAGCTTCGACAACTCATGTCCCTGTACGGCAAATACCGTCTTCTCTTCATCTCCGTACTGCATCTCCAGCGCCTCCCCGTCCTGATTGTAAGCCGCCAGTTCATAGTAATCATAATACTTTCTGGAAAGCATTTCTTCATAGGTGACTGCCTCATCTCCTTTGGCAGTGATCTCTTTGTTTTTCTCTCCCCACTGTTTCTCAAAGTCTTCTTCCGTATACGTATCCGGCGTCAGAGCCGTATACGGCGTATCGGTAAATACAATCACCTGATAGGGCGATACAAATACTTTCTGGATACAGAGCCCGTCCGGACCGGTCTTATTGACCGCAATCTCCCTGGACTGTTCCGTATCAGCCGTAAAAGGCACCGTCAGCTTCCATGTTCCCTGAATCCGGTGTCCCGGCTCCATCTGTCCGCTGTCGGAATCCCGCCCGTCTTCATACCGGATCTCGGACAGCTCCAGATTCAGTACATCCCCTTCAGAAGAATACGTATCCTGATCCAGCTTCATCATTCCGATAAACGTATGGTCGTCCACTGCCTTTCCTTCAAACCGGTCGTCATTCAGGACGTCCGCTTCTCCTTCTCCGGTCCTCCAGCTTCCGGCCGCCTGGAGCATCTGGCTGGACTTTTCTTCAAAACGTCTCGTATAGTGCGGGGGAATGTTTGAAAACCCTCCTTCCTCCGATTCCACTTCCACAGCCAGATAGATGGAATATCCATCGCTGTACACCTCGGAAGCGGTGATGGTAAGCCCCTGATCCGACGCCGTACAGACGGCCTCCGGCTTTGCTTCCGTCTCTCCCTGCCGGCCGGCATCCTGCTCCTCCTGCAGCACCGTTTTTTCCGTGTAATCACCGGAATACGTGGTGTCCTCTGCAATCCGTTCAAAAATCCGCCCGATCAGCGGAAGCTCCGATGCCGCCACCGGGTCCACACAGCCGAATACCATAGTGCCCGCCAGCAGTACGCCTGCCGCTGCCGCCGCCTTTGTCCAGGTTCTGCCTGCGTGTTTTCTCTTCCTGCCCATCCTGTCCTCTCCTTTTCTTTCTGCTGCCAGTGTCTCAATGTTCTCCAGCGTATCCATATACTGCGACCAGACCTGCTCCGGTATCCGTACCTCCTTCTGCAGTCCGCCCGTAAAATCTTCATACCTTTTCACAGATCACTTCCCCCTTTCCCTGTGCATAATAACGCTCCATTTTCTTTCTCGCCGTCGACAGACGTTCTTTCACCGCGCTCTCGCTGATTTTCAGCAGATCCGCAATCTCCCGGATTCGGAAGCCCTCCACATAGTAGAGCACGATCACAACGCGGTATTTTTCCTTCAGGCGCTGCAAAAGCTCCATCCACTCCACATTGGCATAGGCGTCTTCCGGCGCCGCGGTTTCCGGCAGAAGCTGATCCAGCACATACCTGCTTCTTTTCTTATAGATCGTATTGCAGTGATTGATCAGAATCCGGATCAGCCAGGTCTTAAAATACTGTTCTTTTTTTAAAGTGCCGATCTTTTCCCAGCAGCTCAGCGCCGTCTCCTGCATGGCATCCGCCACATCCTCGTCATTTTTTAAAACAGCTCTGGCAACCTTATACATGCTCTGGCCATGCTGCTGCATCAGCTGCGAAAACGCAGCGCTGTCATGCCGTCTGGCTTTCTTTATCAGTTCCAGTTTCTCTTCCATAAAAATATGTTTCCTCCTTTCTGCTTATTAGACAGCCAGGACAGGGATATGGTCAGATAAAATGCCGAAACAAAAAAATTTCCCGCTTTTCCGGTTTCCTGTTGATACAAAAAGAAAGCATCCCAAAAGAGATGCTCCCTGAACCGCCTTCCATATGCGTCGTTCCCATATACCTTACTCGTCTCCGAAAAGCGGCGTTGAAAAATAACGTTCCGCCGTATCCGGCAGCACCGTCACCACGATCTTTCCCTTCCCCAGCTTCTTCGCCAGCTTCAGAGCCGCCGCCACGTTGGTTCCGCTGGAGATTCCGCACATAATCCCCTCCAGCCTGGCCAGATCCTTGGCTGTCTGGATGGCTTCCTCATCCGTCACAATATATACATCGTCATAAATGTTCTGGTTCAGATTCTCCGGAATCAGACCGTCGCCGATTCCCATCTGCAGATGAGTCCCGATGGTTCCGCCGGCCAGAATCGCCGCGTTCTCCGGTTCCACCGCCCAGATCTCAATATCCGGATTCTGCGCCTTTAACACCTCTCCGATCCCGCTGATCGTTCCTCCGGTCCCGATCCCGGAACAGAAGCCGTGAATCGGGCCTGCCACCTGCTCCATGATTTCCAGGCCCGTATGATGCTTATGTACCATGGGATTGGCAGGATTTTCAAACTGCTGAGGCACATAGACCTTCGGGTCCTCCTTTGCCATCCGCACAGCGATGGCAAGGCACTCGTCAATACAGTCGCCGATGTTTCCCGCATCATGGACCAGGATCACCTCCGCCCCGTAATGCCGCACCAGTTTTCTGCGCTCCTCGCTGACGGAATCCGGCATGATGATGATCGTCCGGTATCCCCGGACCGCCCCGATCAGCGCCAGGCCGATGCCCTGATTGCCGCTGGTGGGCTCCACAATAATGGTATCCTCCTTGATCAGGCCTTCCTTTTCCGCCTGAAGAATCATGTTGTACGCCGTTCTGGTCTTGATGGACCCTCCCACGTTCAGCCCCTCGAATTTTACCAGCACCTCGGCGCTCTCCGGGTCCCCATTCATCCGGTTCAGACGAACCATGGGCGTATGCCCGATGGCGTCCAGTACATTTTCATATATCATAATCCCTTCCACTCCTTTTTATACTATGACTATCTTACTATAAATCGCTCCCTCCTGCAAGCCACTTTTCACAGGCCGGACCGCCCCGTCTCCCGTAACCTACTCCCCCAGTGCCTTAAAATACATAAAACGGAGCTGCCTTCTTCCCTCTTTTTCAAAAAACGTGTCCAGAGCGCAGCAGCATTCCCGCATCCACCGGAAACATTCAGCTGCCGGCCTGTCCTGCCGGTACTCCTCATATCTGCGAAGAATCCGGATGAGCAGCCAGTCCAGCCGTTCCCCGTCTCTGAGCGTATGGTGTTCCTTCAGTTCCAGATACCCAAAGGTTCTCAGCTGTTCATTCAGCCAGTCCAGGCCGACCCACGGCATCCCCAGAATCAGCAGATGGCGGATCATGGTTTTTCTGGGAATCACTCCCAAAAGCTTCATATTCCGTCCAAATTCGGAATCATAGTTGACGCTCGTTATATGGCGCTTCATATATTTCATTTTTTCGGCCATCCCGCTTCCGCCATAGACATAGCCCAGCGCATCCGTATAATACAGATGCCTCATACTGTGCTCCAGCGACCGTTCGGTAATCCGCATCTGCCTCAGCCGGTTCTGCGGAATGCTCCGCAGATACCGGTCTGTGAGATCTTTCATCGCCTTTCTGCGCAGCCAGTAGGCCGATCGGCTGTCTGAAGGCTCCTCCTCATAAATTCTGTCACAGCTGTCATAATATCCCTGCAGCAGATACCGCATCTCTTCCCTGTCCAGCCGCAGCGCCCTTCCGAAGGCCGCGCACAGCCCGTAGCTGGCCGGCAGGTGCCATCCGGTTCTCCAGTATCTGATTTTCAGCGTATCCTGTCTTTTCGGCCGTATCCCGTAGATCCGTTCATAAAGGCATCTGTCTGCTGCTTCCTTACCGGAAAATCCTTCTCTTCGCATAAACTCCCCATACCGCTCCTTCAGCCACACAACCTCCGGCCGTTCCATATGCTTTTGCTCCATGCACCGGGCGGCCAGATCCAGTATCCCTTCGTTTCCTGTTGTCGTCCCCATCTTCCGACCCCTCTCTTTTGTCTTCTTATCTTTTTCTTCGCATAAGAAAACAAAAAAGGGACAAAAGATCCGCGAAATGTTAAACTTCACCGTATTGCAGGGGAAAAAACCGAAAGCTAGAATAGACGGGAATAAAAAACGGGAGGAATACCATCCATGGAACTGACCTGGAACAGAGGGTATGAAGATTACGAAGACAGCGCCTGGCCCGCGCGGAAAGAATACCTGACCGAAATTCAACAGGGCCTCACTCCGGAAAAAACGGCCGGACTGAACATCTATGAGCTGATGGATACGCTGGAACGGATGGAAGAACTGATGCGGTACTATACCGTCTGCAGGGATCTTTACAGTCTGGAGTCCCTGATGCAAAGCTATGAGCCTCTGCTGGAACGGCTGCGGGCCGAACATCCGGACACGGCAGGCTTCTGGTATCTGGAAATGGAATATGCCCGGCTCCATGCCCTGCTCTGTATGAACCAGAACGACAACCGGCAGGCCGTCACACGCCTGGAACAGGCGCTGGCTCACGGGGAGCGCTGCTTTTCCTGCCTGCAGGCAGAGGAAGATTCCTTCCAGGAAGAACAGCGGCTTTTTCTGGCATGGTCCTGCGCGGAATACCGCAACGAAATGGCCACCGCCTGCGAACGCATCCTGGACAGCCAGAAGATGCATCAGGTCCTTGTGGATTCCGTGCCGCTTCTGCAGTATGTGGAAAGCTGTCTCGGAGACGGGGACGGCATCTGTGAAAAAACAGCGGAATTCTATTCCCGGATCGGGGGCATCCATTATCAATACAGCGAGTTTGCCGACGGCGACCGCTGGTATACGCATGCGAGAGAGCTGTTCGAGCACCTGGCAGACAAACTGCATTCCGACTTTTACCGTGCCCGCGCACTGATGATCTACAGCCTGCACGGCATAGACGCATTTACGCGCCGGGGAAACACGGACATCATACTGGCCTGTGAAAACGATGCCCTGCAGTTTCTTGACAGCGGCGCCGAAGGCTGCAGCCGCTCCATTGCCGAAGGCGCGCTCGCTATGATCTATATGCAGCGGGGCACCGCGATCCAGCAGTCCGGAGGCAGCATCAACGACGCGGTCCGGTGGACCGAAAAAAGCGTAGACCTGTTCGGCAATGCACAGGAAGCCCTGGAAAAGGACAGTGTTCATGTCGAGAACGCCAATGCCGGAAATATCTTAACCGATATCGCGGCCCGGCTGTACAGCGGCAGCGTGACAGCCATGGATGTGCTCGGCGTCCAGTACTATGCAGCCGGCCGGGCCGACGAAGCAAGAGGCGTCTTTGAGGAGGTGCTTTCCATGATCGCCAACCCGGGAGACTACACGCTCTCGGAGTCTGCGTCGCTTCTGATCCGTTCAGAGAGCTGTGAATATCTGGCATTACTGTCCGCTGACGGCGGAGACTGGAAGGAAGCGGATCATTACGGCACACTGGCCATGGATTTCAGCGAAAAAGTCGCGCAGGCAACCGGAAATCCCGCGGCGTGGCAGATCGCGGCCGTCAGCGCCGCTCTTGTCTCGGAAATCGCAGAGCGCGCAAGGAACAAGCCGAAAATGGGCGCCGCGGCCGCAAGAGGCCTGGCAGCCTGCGACGAACTGGAGCGGCTGACGCCGGACAACGGAATTCTGTCCCTGCGGGGGAATCTGATCAAAAGGGAGAAGAAATCAAAACGCCGTTTCTTCTGAATTTTATGAGTGATTCCGGCCATTCCCGGCCGGAATCACTCTTCCGCCTTCACAGTGAAGGATATGGAAGCATCGCATTTCCAGTAATGCGTTACCTGATAATCCGGAACCAGCCTGTACTGCGACAGCTCAAAGGAGTCTTTCTCCATACAAACCAGGCGCTCCCGGACTCCATCCTCGCTTTCGTGAACGGTAATCTCTGTCAGCTGGCCTGTCATGCCGATCCGCGTACATTCCCCATGCAGACGAAGCTTTTCCACCGTTTCGTCTGTTTCTTCCTCCGTTTCCTCCATCCAGTATTTGATACCGATCACCCAGTAATCAAAATTTTCCATGGCAGTCTCATCGGTATCGAGAATCTTTTCACCAGCCACGGTCTCCAGCCGCCTGCAGGATACCACCTCCACCGTCCCTCCCGGTATCTCATGGGTTCCGTCCTCCCATTGACAGGTTTCCAGATTGACCGGAATGGAAAAATCCCCCTCATAAGGCAGATATCGCTCCATATCCGGAATATGCAGCACATATTCCCCCGGTCCGGCTTCGCCAAAATTCCATGACGCATATTGCTCTCCCCTCTGATGGAACCTGCCGGTCAGTATCCTGCCATCCGGTGATTCAACCGTAAGATCACCGCACCAGATCCTGCCTGCGCCCACATTCAGCGGATATACGTCCACGCACAGGTTTCCGTCCCGCAGCTCCGGAACCGCCAGCAGGCCGCCTCTCTCTTCCAGCCAGTAGTTGAACTTTTCGATCTCCTCTGTCCCTGACCGGCGCAGTTCCATACGAAACTCCACGCCGGCGTAACTCAGAACCGCTTCGCATATCTCCTCGTCCCCATCGGGCATCTTCACATCCCGGGCAGACATGTCGAATTCCAGCCCCTGCCCATCCACTCCGAAACAGGACGGACAGATATAAGTCTCATCCCCATACTGCAGGACGGCAACCTCCGTATAGTTCCCGCCCGGCCGCCAGACATTGGGGTCGTCGCTGTAAAACTTTACCGATCCGTTCCCGACAAACTCCCCGTCTACCAGAAAAGCATTTTTCAGCACATATTCCCCAATCTCGTTTTTGATCGTAATCTCTTCTTCCAGACCAAAGATCGGCAGATCGGAAGTCTCTGTAATTCCATACCCGGGCACAACCCCAAAGTAACGAACCACAATGTACGCACACGCAGCAAGCAGCAGAACAAGCAGCAGCGTCAGAGCCGCGATCAGGACCAGCCGCATCCGGGCAAGGCTTCTCTGATGCCTTTTTTTCACCGTCTCATAGGGCAGCTGCAGGGAGTCCGCAATCTCCTGAATGGTCATTCCCACAAAGTATTTCATGCGGATGATCTCTCTGTCCTCCTCCTTCAGTTCTGACATCGCCCTCTCCAGATCCATCTTCGTCTCCAGTTCCGACGCCGGGTCCGAACGGTCTGCAGCTTCCTCCAGCCGTACCGTCTCGCGTACTCTGTTCTTCCGATAACGGCTGACTGCGCGTTTCCGGGCAATCCCGGTCAGAAACGCTTCAAGGCTGCCTCTGGATGGATCAAAACGTTCCCTGTGTATATAAAATTCCATAAAGGTATCATTCACGCATTCTTTGATATCTTCCGGATTCTCCAGATATTTCTGCACCGTCTTCCAGATCAGGCCGGTATAATGTTCTACTGCCAGCGCCATGGCCGCCTGTGGATCAGCCGGCATCAGTTCAAGTATCTTATTCTGCATCCTGAATACACCTCTATGTTTTTTATTGCATGAAAAGTCCCTCCGCACAGACGATCTTTCTGCCTGTGCAGAGGGACTTCACATAATTCAGATCACATCAGCAGGAATTACTCTGCCCCGTAAAGCGTTTTCAGCTTGTTGAGGTAAGCGTATCTTGCCTTTGCTTCGCTTTCGTTCTTGTCGAACAGCTTCGCAGCTCTCTCCGGATTTGCACGTTTCAGAGCGTTGTAACGTACCTCTCCGTCGAGGAATGCCTGATAATCTCCGGTCGGCTCCTTGGAATCCAGAGCGAACGCATCCTTGCCTTCTGCAGCAAGCGCCGGATTGTAGCGGAAGCAGTGCCAGTAACCAGCCTCAACCGCCAGCTGCTCCTCGGTCTGAGCCTTGCTCATACCCTTCTTGATACCATGGTTGATACACGGAGCGTAAGCGATGATCAGGGACGGTCCCGGATATGCCTCTGCCTCTGCGATGGCCTTCACACACTGGTTGAAGTCCGCACCCATGGAAATCTGCGCCACATATACATAACCGTAGCTCATGGCGATGGAAGCCAGGTCTTTCTTCTTGGTGTCTTTACCGCCGGCTGCGAACTGTGCGATCGCTCCGGTCGGGGTTGCCTTGGAGGACTGTCCGCCGGTGTTGGAGTAAACCTCGGTATCGAATACCATGACGTTGATGTCCTTGCCGGAAGCCAGCACATGGTCCACGCCGCCGAATCCGATATCATATGCCCATCCGTCGCCGCCGAAGATCCACTGGGACTTCTTAGCGAGGAATTCCTTGTCTTTCAGGATCGCCTGTGCCTTGTCGCATCCGCATGCCTCCAGAGCTGCCACCAGCTTGTCCGTTGCCGCTCCGTTGGTTGCGCCGCAGCCGTAAGTGTCAAGCCACTCCTGAGCCGCCGCCTTCACGTCTTCCTTCTCTGCGTTTGCAGCCAGGTCTTCCACTTTCGTCTTCAGGCCGCCGCGGATCGCATTCTGCGCCAGCAGCATACCATAACCGAACTCAGCCGCATCCTCGAACAGGGAGTTGGACCATGCCGGGCCCTGGCCCTTCTGGTTCACGGTGTACGGGGTGGACGGTGAGGAGTTGCCCCAGATAGAGGAACATCCGGTTGCGTTTGCGATATACATTCTGTCACCGAAGAGCTGGGTGATCAGTTTTGCGTAAGGTGTCTCGCCGCAGCCCGCGCATGCGCCTGAGAACTCAAGCAACGGAGTCTTGAACTGAGATCCCTTTACGGTAGCCTCTTTGAACTTCGCGATCACATCTGCTTTCTCCGGCAGAGTCACTGCATAATCGAATGCCGTCTGGCAGCCTGTGTTGGCTTCCATATTCGCCATCTCGATGGCCTTTGCACCCTTCTTGCCCGGGCAGACGTTCACACAGGAACCGCATCCGGTACAGTCGTAAGCAGATACGACGATTGCAAACTTCTTGTCCGGCATACCGGTCATATCCAGCATCTGCATTCCTTCCGGAGCCTTTGCCGCCTCGTCAGCGGTCATTGCCACCGGGCGGATGACTGCGTGCGGACACACATAGGAACAACGGTTACACTGGATACAGTTCTCCGGATTCCATACCGGGATATTCACTGCGATACCGCGCTTCTCGTATGCGGAAGTACCGGACGGAGTCGTGCCGTCCACGTAATCCTTAAACGCGGATACCGGCAGGCTGTTGCCTTCCTGAGCGGATACTTTTGCCTGAATGTTGTTGACGAAATCAACCGCGTCTTTTCTGCCGCTCTCTGCATGGGTCATAGCCAGGCCTTCGTCTGCTGCGCCCTTCCAGCTTTCCGGAACCTTTACCTCAACGACCTGTTTTGCACCCGCATCGATGGCTGCCCAGTTCTTCTGAACCACATCGTCGCCCTTACGTCCGTAAGTAGCTTTTGCAGCGGCCTTCATCAGTTCGATCGCCTGCTCCTCCGGAATGATTCCGGTCAGCTTGAAGAATGCGGACTGAAGGATCGTGTTGATACGGGTCGGGCCCATGCCGGTCTCGATACCGATCTTCACACCGTCGATCACATAGAACTTGATGTTGTGGTTTGCAATAAACGCTTTCACCTGTCCCGGAAGATGCTTCTCAAGCTCGTCCATGTTCCACGGGCAGTTCAGAAGGAACGTACCGCCGTCCACCAGCTCCTGAACCATGTTGTATTTATTCACATAAGACGGATTATGGCATGCTACAAAGTCCGCCTTATGGATCAGGTACGTGGACTTGATCGGTTTCTTTCCGAAACGCAGGTGGGACATGGTCACACCGCCGGACTTCTTGGAGTCATAATCAAAGTATGCCTGTGCATACATATCGGTATTGTCGCCGATGATCTTGATGGAGTTCTTGTTGGCGCCTACGGTACCGTCTGCACCCAGACCCCAGAACTTGCAGTTGGTCGTTCCTTCCGGAGTAGTGACCAGAGGAGCACCGGTCTCAAGAGACAGGTTTGTCACATCATCCACGATACCGATGGTGAATTTCTGCTTCGTCGTGTTGTCATAAACTGCAACGATCTGTGCCGGCGTGGTATCCTTGGAACCAAGGCCGTAACGTCCGGTAAAGATCGGCGTATCGTTGAACTTCGTTCCCTTCAGGGCTGCAACCACATCCAGGTACAGCGGCTCGCCAAGCGCGCCCGGCTCTTTCGTCCGGTCAAGAACCGTAATCTGCTTCACAGAATCCGGAATTGCCTCGATCAGAGCTTCCGCGCTGAACGGACGGTACAGACGTACTTTCACAACGCCGACTTTCTGGCCTGCTGCCATCAGGTAGTCGATGGTCTCCTCGATAGTATCGCATACGGAACCCATGGCGATGATCACCTTTTCCGCATCCGGAGCACCGTAGTAGTTGAATAATTTATAATTGGTTCCGATCTTCGCGTTGACCTTGTCCATGTACTCCTGAACGATTGCCGGAAGCGCATCGTAATACGGATTGCATGCCTCGCGCGCCTGGAAGAAGATATCCGGGTTCTGAGCGGAACCTCTCTGGCACGGATGGTTCGGATTCAGCGCGTCTTTTCTGTACGCGTCGATGGCATCCATATCCACCATATCCTTCAGATCCTCATAATCCCACTGCTCGATCTTCTGGATCTCATGGGAGGTACGGAATCCGTCGAAGAAATTGATGAACGGAAGGCGTCCCTTGATGGCGGCGCAGTGCGCTACCGGAGTCAGGTCCATAACTTCCTGTACGCTGGACTCGCAGAGCATCGCCGCACCGGTCTGACGGCATGCATATACATCAGAATGATCTCCGAAGATCGACAGTGCGTGGCTTGCCAGCGCACGTGCGGATACGTTGAAGACGCCCGGAAGTCTCTCGCCTGCCACCTTGTACAGGTTCGGGATCATCAGCAGGAGACCCTGGGAAGCAGTAAACGTGGTCGTAAGAGCGCCTGCTGCCAGAGAGCCGTGTACAGCACCTGCCGCACCTGCCTCGGACTGCATCTCGGTCACCTGTACGGTCTGTCCGAAAATGTTCGTCCTTCCCTGGGTTGCCCACTCATCTGTCGCTTCTGCCATGACAGATGACGGTGTGATCGGATAGATTGCCGCAACGTCGGAATATGCATAAGATGCATGAGCCGCTGCATGGTTTCCATCCATGGTTTTCATTTTTCTGGCCATTTTGTTATTCCTCCTCTTTAAATATCAATAAGACCTTTTATTTATAACAACTGAAAGCCCTACATCCGACCTTCAGATGCTTACATAAAAACAGTTCTTATCATACGAAAATATTTTATCACATATTCATTGGATTGTCCATTTTGTATTACAAAATTTATATGTTTTTTTGTAACATTTCCGGAAAAAAAGAGCAGAACCCGCCTTCCCGCGAATCACTGCTCTTTATAAACACATCCCTTCAGCCGGCATCCTCCGGGCAGGGCCGGTCCGGTTCCCGTAAACACACAGTTCTGAAACAGCACCTGCGACATGGATACTCCCGTCATACAGACTCCGTCAAACGCACAGTTCAGAAAACGGGTCTTTTTCATAACGGCCTTTTCAAAATACGCTCCTCTGAAATTGCAGCCCGTAAAACTGCATCCTTTCAATACGGCCTGCTCCCAGATGCTGCCTGTACATGTGCATTCCCGAAATCCGGACTGATCCAGTTCCGCCCGTTTCAGGCGGACGCCGCCCATGCTGCAGCGCACAAACCGGTCCATTTCCGAAAGAACGTCACTCAGTTCCATACCGAACAGATTGCAGTCCTCCCATCCGTTTCCCATAAAGACACCGTTTTGAACCCTCACATATGCCATGTTGCTTTCCAGAAACGATTCAAAACTCACCGTTATTCCGTTATATATTTTTTTCCTGTAATCTCCATATCGGATGATCTGATCCCTGAAAACGCCTTCTGACATGGAACCTTTCTGCTTCCTCCCACTCCGTACAGACATAAAGCAAAAAGACGTCCGCGACGCCGTAAACGTCTTCATCTGCCGTCGCTTCGTGGATACGGCATCTTCTCATCGGTCAGCTCCAGAAGATAATCGACACTCGTCCCGTAATATCTGGAAAGTTCAATTAGAACATCCGGCGGCATACGTGTCTTACCGCATTCATAATCACTGTAGGTTCTCTGACTGCAGCCCAGAATCTCTGCCAGCTGTCTCTGCTTCAGATCATGATCTTCCCGCAAATCTCTTATACGCCTGTACACGTTACTTACACCTCTGACATAAGATAACGTAAAACGGTATATGATTTTCACTTTTAGAAGAATTTCCGGTATTTTTTTCTCCGTTTTTCCCCTTCAGGCAAAAAAATCCCTCTGCGGGACCGGCCCTGCAGAGGGAAACTTTTACAATACCTTGCTGAGGAAATCAATGGTGCGGGGTTCCTTTGGATTCAGAAGCACCTCGTCCGGCGTTCCTTCCTCCCGGATATAACCGCCTTCCATGAAGATGACCCTGCTGGCCACCTCCCGGGCAAATCCGATCTCATGGGTGACAACCATCATGGTCATACCGTCCCTTGCCAGTTCTTTCATAACCGCAAGGACTTCTCCCACCATCTCCGGGTCCAGAGCGCTGGTCGGTTCGTCAAACAGCATGATATCCGGCTTCATCTCCAGCGCGCGCGCAATGGCCACGCGCTGCTTCTGGCCGCCCGACAGCTGGCTGGGATAGGCGTCCGCCTTGTCCTCCAGGCCCACACGCCTCAAAAGCCTCTCCGCCTCCTGCCTCGCCTGCTCCTTCGTCATCAGCTTCAGATGCACCGGGGCAAGCGTCATGTTATCCATGACCGTCAGATGATTGAACAGGTTAAAATGCTGGAACACCATGCCGATATTCTCGCGTACCTTATTGATATCCGTATGCTTATCCGTCACGTTATATCCGTTGATGATGATCTGTCCGCTGGTCGCCGTCTCCAGCTGGTTCAGACAGCGCAGCAGCGTGGATTTGCCGCTTCCGGACGGACCCAGGAGGACCACCACCTCGCCTTCCTGCACATCCAGGCTGATGTCCTTCAAAACCTCCAGCTTACCGAAATTCTTTCTGAGGTTCGTCACATGGATCTTGCTCCCGCCGCTGCCCACAGTGGTTCTCAGTTTCTTATCTGCCACGGTTCACCCTCCTCTCGATCCGCTTGGAAATCTTGCTCAGGGTAATGATGACCACCATGTACATGACGCCGATGATCGCCCAGGTCTCCAGATTCTTGAATGTATTTCCCATGATCGTCTTACCCACGTTCGTCAGTTCGGGGAAAGCGATGACGGAAAGGATCGATGTATCCTTCAGAGTGATGATAAACTGGTTGATGATCGATGGAATCATCGTGCGGACCGCCTGAGGGATGACGATCAGCGCCATGGCCGATCCATAGGAAAGGCCCAGGCTCCTGCCGGCTTCCATCTGTCCGCGGTCCACACTCTGGATACCTGCCCGAATGATCTCTGCCATATACGCGCCGCAGTTCATGGACAGCGCGATCGTACCTGCCTGAAGCGCATTCAGACGAAAATCGGGGAAACCGAGCGCCTGAATCCCCTGGGGCATACCAAAATAGATAAAATAGGTCAACACGATCAGCGGCACGCCGCGGACCGCATCCACATAAACGGTGCCGATCAGGTTGAACAGCCGGTTGCTCCCCACGTTCATAAGCCCGAAGATCATGCCGATCGCCATGGCAAAACACAGGGACAGAAATGTCATGAGCAGCGTGCTTCCCAACGCGGAAAGCAGCATGGTCCCATACGCTTCAATAATATAAATCATGGAACAGGTTCTCCTTACTGTCTGGATTCCAGATCATCTGCAGAAATTATTCTCCAAGATATTTTGCAACGATCTCGTCATAGGTTCCGTTTTCTCTGATGTTCGCAAGGCCTGCGTTGAACATGTCGAGAAGTTCCTGATTCGCCTCGTTCATGATCGCAAAGCCGTAGGATGCACCTTCGCTCTCCATGCCTTCCGGAATCTGAAGCGCCAGGTTGCCGACCTTGATGGAGTCAGCCATGATCGGCGTATCCTCTACGCACGCCGCGCTGTTGCCAAGGATAACGTCCTGATACATGGTCGGTGAATCCTCGAATACCGTCGTCGTGAAGCCGTACTCCTCTTTCAGGCTCTCTGCGAAATCAGCGCCTGCGGTACCGTTCTTCACTGCCACGTTCTTGCCCTCCAGGTCTTCAAAGCCCTTGATATCGCTTCCTTCCGGCAGAACGAACGTCTGGGTCGCGTCATAATATCCGTCGGAGAAAATCCATCCGGACGCTTTACGCTCCTCGGTGATGGATGCGCCTGCGATCAGGCCGTCCGCCTGGCCCGCCTGGACCGCTGCCACTGCAGCGTCCCATCCAAGGCTCTGGATCTCATAGTCAAAGCCCTGATCCTCCGCCACTGCCTTGATGATATCCACGTCGATTCCCACGAACTCGCCCTTCTCATTGGTAAACTCGAACGGACGGAATACGGTATCCATGGCGATGATCCATTTCTTACCTCCGGCCGCCTCGGTCTGCGCTCCTGCCTCTGCATCTTCTGCCGCGTCCGCTTCCGGCGCTTCTGTATCCTCACCCTCTGCTTCTGCTGCGGGAGCCTGTGCCGGTGTCTCTTCCTTTGAACCGCATGCCGCCGCAGAAACTGCCAGACATGCGATCATTGACATCACAAGTAACTTTTTCATAATATGTACTCTCCTGTTCTTCCGGTAAACAGTACCGGGTATTTTAAGCATAAAGGCGATGTAAGCCCTACACCGCCCCTGATGCCTATGCATAAGTATAAATTTTTCTCTCTTTCTTGTCAAGAAAAAAGTGTATTATTGTATACATCCATGCCTGTATGCCGACGCGGCCGGGGCCCCTATATCTCTTCTGCTGCCATGAGCACCAGCTTTACCGCCCGCTCGATGCCGAGTTTTTCTGTATTCAGCGTCAGATCAAAATTTCTGGAATCGCCGTAGGTCTTGCCCGTATAGTACGCACAATACCTTTTACGCGCCTTATCCGCAGCCTTCACATCCGCAGCCACCTGTTCCTTCGGGGTATCCGGCATCATCCCGGACATTCTCCGGACGCGCCACTGAAAACCGGCGTGGATAAAAACATTCAGACAGTGATCGAATTCCCTCAGAATATAATCCCCGTTTCTTCCGACGATGACGCAGCTTTCCTTGTTCGCCAGTCCCCGGATGGCTTCCTTCTGCGCCCTCCACAGCTCTTCGTCCAGCGGCCGGTTGTAGAAATCAAACAGGCTCTGCGCAAACCCGAAACTGCTGGGCACCTTCTCATCCCATTTGAGGACCTGCTCCGGATTCAGCTTCCGGTTCGCCATGGCCGTCTTCAGGATGATATCCTTGTCATAATACGGAAGCCCCAGTTCCTGCGCCACACGCTTCCCGATCTCTCCGCCGCCCGCACCAAATTCTCTGCCGATCGTGATAATTTTCCTCATACTTGTTTCCTCCGCTTTTATTCTCAGTTAAAGGATACTTTCATTATAAAGTCATATGACCGGAAGGGCAACTGTTTTTTCAGGCGGAATCCGCACGAATTCACGGGACAGAACCATGCCGATGCGCCTGTCCTGTGCGGCTTTTGCCGGAATCAAGGTCAGGCCGCCTGTCTTTCCAGCTTTCGATTCATTTTTATGTAATAAGCCGTGCAGAGCAGGATGCCGAATACGGTGGCCGCAGGCGCCGCAAGGCCGATCTCCGTCAGGGTGGCCCCCGGCCGGATGCTCATGAAATAAGACATGGGCAAACTATAAGCGATGACGAACACCATGCCAGCCCCGCAGATCCGTATGTACTGAACCGTCAGATCCAGCGCCTCTTCCGGCGCCTGCATGAGGACTGCCACCGGCTTCGCAAAAACCAGCAGAAAGCAGGTCCACCGCGCTGTACATGGCCTGCAGCACCAGCGCCCCCAGTATGGGGATCATAAACCGGACCATCTTCACCGGAATGCTTCCTTTTGTAAAATCCTGTTTATCGTTCATCCTCCACCTCCCGCGATTCTCCGTCTTCGCAGATCTTGATACAGGTCCCGGCTTCCAGAAGCCAGGCTTCCCCGTACAGCCGTGTACGCTCGTTCTCCCGATACAGCCAGGAACCGTCCGGAAGCCCGTAGAAAGGACGCACTCTGCTGTCCGGAAGCGAAATATCCTCCAGGACGCGGAGCCCGTCCAGACGCAAACCCTTCACATTCTGAAAATGCGGCAGCACATTTACATGGGTCAGCCCCAGTCCCTGCATATACCGCACATAGTATGGATTCACCGCCTCTCCCTGCTCCTCCGGCTGGGCATAGACCACCTCCGCGCTGTTCATGGTCCCTGCGCTGACGCCCATCACCACGCCGGCGTACCGCTGTATCCTCTCTCTCAGCCCGATTTGGCGGAAAAAGGCATTCTGGGTGGGTACGTGGCCTCCTGCCAGGATCAGGACTCCATAACAGCAAAGCCTGTCCGCCGCCTGCGGATTCCGTCTGTCGCACACGTCCACTCTCGTCACGGACATCCCGCTGTGAAGAAAGGCTTCCCTGAAAAAAGACTGCATCTCATCGCCCATCCCGGTATTTTCCGGGTCCGAGCTCAGAACCAGACAGTCCGTCTCTCCTCTGCATGCGTTTCGGAATTCTTTCAGAAATCCATTTGCCGGGTCAAAAGAATCCGCCGTCCATCTGCCATCCACACAGACGCTTCCGCCCGGACTGCTTGTCATAAATAATTTCATCGTACCATGTGTCTCCTCTGTTTTCCCTGTCCATGTCATGGTACTACAGATCCCGGTATTTTTCAACCTTCCCTATTCCTCCGCACTGAGCATGGTCTCCGCGAAGATTCCGTACCCCCGGGTAGGATCATTCACGAACACATGGGTCACTGCTCCGATCAGCTTTCCGTTCTGCAGGATCGGCGATCCGCTCATTCCCTGAATGACGCCCCCGGTCAGCTCCAGAAGTTCCGGGTCCGTCACCTGAAAGATCATTCCCTTGTTCACGTCGTCTTCATTGAGACGGATCTCCTGGATTCGGATCTGGTAATTCTTCAGTTCCCCGGACACGGCGCTCCGGATATACGCCGGCCCGCGGTAAATCTCCTGCTTGAAAGACACTTCCACCGGTTCCGCCTCCAGTTCGCTCCGGGTCCTCTGATCCGTAACCCCGAAGATCCCCGCCGCCGTATTGCTGTTTATCATCCCTCTGATGTGCCGCTCCGAATAGGTAATCATCCCGCTGATCTCGCCCGGCGTCCCCTTCTCTCCTTTTATAATCTCCAGTATATTCGTATCATAAAGCGAACCGCCGGAAGCCTCCAGCAGTTCCCCGGTATCCGTATCCGTAATCCCATGGCCCAGCGCCCCGAACCGCATGTCCTCCGTCAGATAAGTCAGCGTCCCGATTCCCTGGATGTCGTCCTTTACCCACACGCCCAGTTTAAAATCCTCCTCTTTTGTCTCCACCGCATGGACGCGCACCTTTATGACCTGGCCGTTCCTGAGCAGCTTCAGAATCATGATCTCGCTTTTGTTTGCCTGCACGCAGTCGATCAGCTCGTCCTTGTCGTGGATCTGCCTTCCATTGACCGCAAGGATATAATCTCCTGCCTGTACGATCTGATAAGCCGGTTCATAGTTCAGTCCGTCCGCGGCCTCTACTTCTCCGGTTCCCACCACGTAGACGCCCTCGGTCTCCAGATAGATGCCGATGGGGATCCCTCCCGGAATCACCCGTTTTCTCTCCACCACCCGGACAGATACTTCCTTAAGCCCCAGATCCAGCGTCTGTTCATCTCCGACGCCCACCCGCACCACATCGGGAATCTGCGTCCTCACGTACCATCTGACGTAGAAGCCCATCATGAGGATGGACACGAGCAGCGCCCCGGCCAGGCAGGCGCGATATATTTTTAGACGGTTCATGCAGCCACACCTTTCACACTTTTTTCTTTAGTGTCTGCATAAAACCGTCTAAAATTACTGTCAGGTTTTTCCTGTTTCATTTTTAAACTGAAGCGCCAGCCTCTTCATCTCCATGGCGTTCCAGCGTACCGCGTCCGTGATCCTGGCTCCTCCCAGAATCCGAGCCAGTTCTTCTGTAATCTCCTCCTGGGACAGCTTCCGGATCCGCGTCTGCGTGCTGCCGTCCACCGCCTGCTTCTCAATGCAGTAATGGCTGTCCGCCATGGAGGCCAGCTGTGCCAGATGGGTGATGCAGATCACCTGTCGGCTCCGGCCGATCAGCGCCAGTTTCTCCGACACCTTCTGCGCCGTGCGCCCGCTGATCCCCGCGTCGATCTCGTCGAAGATCACCGTATGGATCTCATCCTGATCCGCCATCACCGTCTTGATGGCCAGCATGACTCTCGACAGTTCTCCGCCGGACGCGATCTTTCCCAGCGGCTTCATGGGCTCTCCCGGATTGGTGGAGATCAGAAACTCCACATCATCAAAGCCGGCGGCAGTGGGTACGTCCGTCTCCTGTACCCGGATCTCAAACTGTACATCCAGAAAATTCAGTTCTCCCAGCTGCCGCCGCATCAGGCCGGCCAGCTTCTCCGCTTCCCTGACGCGGATCTCATGGGCCTCCCTGCAAAGCGCCTCCATCCTGCGGGACGCCTCTTCATATGCTTTCTGCAGCTTTTCCCTGTACTGCTCGTAGTTCACCAGCATGTCCAGGCGTTTCTGCTTCTCTTCCTGATACGCCCGGATCTCTTCGATGGCCTGGCCGTATTTCGCCTTCAGATGATTGATCAGATTCAGCCGTTCCTCCGTCTCCCGGAATTCCTGTTCGGAAAATTCCAGTCCTTCCATGTAATCGTCCATCTCCCGGACAAAATCCTGAAGCTGGCTGTCGATCTCCTGAAGCTGGCTGTTCAGAGGCTCCAGCTCCTCATCGTATCGGAGGACGCCGGAAAGCTCCCTGCACGCCCGACCGGTCTGCTCGGACGCGGACACGTCCTCTCCGGCACAGAGCGCCTGCACGACGGTCAGCGCCTCCATGATCTTTTTCCCGTTGACCATCTTCCGGTAGGACTGCTCCAGAAGCGCATCCTCTCCGTCCTTCAGATCCGCCTCCTCGATCTCCTGGATCTCGAACTCCAGAAGCGACTGCTCCCGGACTCTGGCATCCGCATCCTCTCCGGACTGCTCCAGCTCTTCCTTCCATTTTCTGCACTCCTGCCAGCTCTCTGAAAGCTGCCCCAGCAGCGGCGAAAGCTCCTCGTGCCCGTAGGCATCCAGGATCTCCAGATGTTTTTTCTTCTGCAGCAGGGACTGATGCTCATGCTGGCCGTGAATGTCGATGAGCAGAGAAGAAATCTCCTTTAAGACGGCCGTGCTGACGGTCACTCCGTTCAGCCTGCAGATACTGCGGTTTCCGGATATTTTCCGGGACAGGACCAGCTCTCCGTCTTCCAGAGGAATATCCAGTTCCTCCAGTTTCCGGATCAGCTTCGGCTGGTCCACGGAGAACACCAGTTCTGCCAGCGCATAATCCGCGTCCTCCCGGATCATTTCCTTTGGCACCTTGCCGCCCAGCGCCATGGTCATGGAACCGATGAGAATGGACTTTCCCGCGCCGGTCTCACCCGTCAGTATATTCAACCCTTCGGAAAAATCGATCTCCGTCTCCCGGATCAGGGCCAGATTCTTTACATGTAAATGAAGCAGCATACCTTCACCTCTGTCTCTTTAAAATCTTTTCCAGTTCCTTCATCACGTTCTCTGTATCCTCCGTCGTACGGATGGCGCACATGACCGTATCGTCTCCTGCGATACAGCCCACGATCTCCTTCCATCCGATGTTGTCCAGCGCCGCGGCCGCCGCCATGGCCATGCCGGATACGGTTTTGATCACCAGAATATTCTGCGCGCTGTCCATGGATACAAAGGCCTCTCTCAGGATCCCCACGTATTTCTCCGCCATCTGATGCTCCTGGCGGCTCAGAAGCGCGTATTTCTGACGCCCCTCCCTGCCGGGTACTTTGGACAGCTTCAGCTCCCGGATATCACGGGAAACCGTAGCCTGGGTCACCTGAAAGCCCTCCTGGACCAGACGGTCCGCCAGCTCGTCCTGGGTCTCGATATCATAGCGGCCGATCAGCTCTATGATCTTTTCATGTCTTCTGCGTTTCATGGAAACCTCCTTATGTCAGCTCCGGCTCAGTTTGTTGCGGAGCACTTCCAGAAAACTGACCTGATTGATCTTCATGATCCGGGTCACCTCCGCGGATTTTCTGATATCCACATGATCTCCTGTCTTCATCTGCACGCAGGTGTCTCCGTCAAAAGTCACGCAGGCCTCGTCTCTGCCGCTCCTTCTTCCCTCTCCGATGCGGATCCGTATCCGGTCGTTTCCGGAAAATACAATGCTTCTGGAATTCAGCGTATGCGGACAGATGGGCGTCAGCATCAGCATGGTAGCCGTAGGCGAGATGATGGGGCCTCCCGCAGACAGGCTGTAACCGGTGGAACCTGTGGGCGTCGATACGATGATCCCGTCCGCCGTAAAGGAATTCAGATACTGTCCGTTCACATAGACCTCATAATCCACCACCCTGAGATTGCCGGACCGGTTCAGCACGATGTCGTTCAGCGCCACGTCCTGCTCCACTTCCTCGCCGTTCACATAGACGCTCCCGGACAGCATCATCCGTTCCTCTATGGTGTACTCGTCCGCAATCAGCCGCTCCAGAGCCGAACGTACGTTCTGTTCTTCAATCTCAGCCAGATAGCCCAGATGCCCCATATTGATGCCCAGAAACGGGATGCGCCGGTCTGCCAGTTCCCTGGCGGCCCGAAGCAGCGTCCCGTCCCCGCCCAGCACCAGAATCCCGTCCACTTCCTCTGTGGAAAGCTGGCTGTGCAGGACCGTCTGTTCCTGCTCCTGCCTGCGGATCACACAGCGCTTTCCCTGAGACGTCAGGTAAGCCGCAATCTCGTGGGACAGCCGCAGATTCTCATCCTTGTCCGTATTTGCAATAATATAAAATGTCTTCATATGTATCCTTACAACGCCTCATGGGCCTGCGCCACGACAGACGCCGGTTCCGGCATGCCCGTTTCCGGAAACGCCCCTTCTTCCTGCTTCTTAAGATGAGCCAGATATTCAATATTTCCTTCCGGCCCCCGGATCGGTGAAAAATCCAGATCCCGCACGGCAAAACCGATGCTTCGGGCATAGTCAAGCACCCGCCCGATCACCTCCAGATGGACGTTTTTGTCCCTGACCACGCCCTTTTTTCCCACCTGCTCCCGCCCGGCTTCAAACTGCGGTTTGATGAGGGCCACCACCTCCCCGTCCGGCGTCAGAAGCTCCTTCACCGGCTGAAGCACCTTCGTCAGGGAGATAAACGCCACGTCGATAGAGGCGAATTCCACCGGTTCCGGAATCTGCTCCCCCGTCACATAACGGATGTTGGTCCGCTCCATGACGACTACCCGGTCATCCTGCCGAAGTTTCCACGCCAGCTGGTTGGTTCCCACGTCCACCGCGTATACTTTCCGGGCGCCGTTCTGCAGCATACAGTCCGTAAAGCCCCCGGTGGAGGACCCCACATCCATACAGACCCTGTCCGTCAGCGATACGTCGAAACGCTCCACCGCCTTTTCCAGCTTCAGCCCGCCCCGGCTCACATATTTCAGAGGATTTCCCTTCACCTCGATCACGGCCCGCTCCCCGAAGGAAGTGCCCGCCTTGTCCTCCCGCTGCCCGTCCACGAACACATTTCCGGACATGATGACCGCTTTTGCCTTCTCTCTGGACTCCGCAAGCCCCCGCTGCACCATCAGGACATCCAATCTTGTCTTCATCATTCCATCCTTACCTGATCGTAATATACTGTTCAATGATCCGCCCGGTCACGGCTTTGGCGTCGATGCCCACTTCCTGATAGAGAAGGTCCACATTGCCATGCTCCACATACTCGTCGGGAATCGCAATGTTCAGGACCCGCACCGGAAGCTCCAGAGCCGCCGCAGCGTCCAGAACCTTCTCCCCATAGCCGCCGCTCTTCACATTCTCCTCCATGGTCACCAGGAGCTTATGCTCTCTGCCAAGCATTTTGATACATTCGATATCAATCGGCTTTACAAACCGGGCGTTGACCAGCGTACAGCTGTAGCCCATCTCCTTTAACCGCCTGCGGACTTCCACCGCAGTCTTCACCATACTGCCCACGGCCAGGAGCGCAATATCCTCTTCCTCGTAGAGAAGCTCGCTCTTCCCGTATACCACGGGACTCCGAAACTCTCTCAGCCCGTCGTAAGCCTCTCCTCTGGGATATCGAAGGGCGATGGGGCCGTGGAATTCCACGGCGAACTTCAGCATGTCGGACAGCTCCCATTTATTCTTCGGCGCCATAATATGCATATTCGGAATGCTGGACAGGTACGACAGGTCAAAAATCCCCTGATGAGTCTCCCCGTCGCTTCCCACCAGTCCGGCCCGGTCGATGGCAAAAACCACCGGAAGGTTCTGGATGCAGACGTCATGCAGCACCTGATCGTAAGCTCTCTGCAGGAAAGAAGAATAGACCGCGAAGATCGGCTTAATCCCTCCCGCCGCCAGGCCTGCCGCAAAGGTCACGGCATGTCCCTCCGCGATGCCCACGTCAAAAAAGCGGTCCGGATACAGATTTTTAAAACGTTTCAGCCCGGTCCCGTCCGGCATGGCCGCCGTGATCGCCACCACATGCTCATGACGCTGCCCCAGCTTCACCATGCAGGTGGAAAAGACATCCTGATAGTTGGCCTTTTTTCTCCTGTTCTTCGGCAGGCCCGTCTCGATCTCAAAGGGCTCCGCCCCGTGAAATCTGGCCGGATGCCGCTCCGCAGGCGGATAGCCTTTTCCCTTTTTGGTCAGTACATGAACCAGCACGGCTCCCTTGACCCGCCTTGCCTTTCGGAATACATCCAGAAGTTTTGCAATGTCATGCCCGTCCACCGGCCCCAGATAGGTGATGCCCATATCCTCGAACAGCATTCCCGGAATCAGCAGCTGCTTGATGCCGCTTTTCGTCTTCTTCAGCTGGTTGGCAAGATGAACGCCTCCTGGAATCCGGTTCAGCGACTGTTTCACTCCGGTCTTAAAATTCGTATACACTTCATTGGTCCGAAGCCCGTTCAGATACTCGGACATCCCCCCCACATTTTCCGCAATGGACATGTGATTGTCATTCAGAACAATGATAAAATTCTTCTTCAGCTGGGACGCATTGTTCAGCGCCTCATAGGCCATGCCGCCGGTCAGCGCCCCGTCCCCGATGACGGAGATGATGTGCTCATCCCCGCCCAGCAGGTCTCTCGCCGCCACCAGGCCGATTCCCGCCGAAATGGAGGTGGAACTGTGGCCGGTGTCAAAGCAGTCGCAGTCGCTCTCCTTCCGCTTGGGAAATCCGCTCATGCCGCCGTATTTGCGCAGCTCGTCAAACCCGGCCTTCCTGCCGGTCAGAAGCTTATGGGTATAGGCCTGGTGGCCCACATCCCAGATCACCTTGTCCTTTGGGAAATCAAAACTCAGATGAAGCGCCATGGTGAGCTCTACCACGCCCAGATTGGACGCCAGATGCCCGCCGGTCCGGCTGATTTTCTCCACCAGAAATTCCCGGATCTCCGAGGCGAGCGTCTCATATTCCTCCGGCGGTATTTCCTTGATATCATTGACCTTCTCGATCTTTTCCAGTACCATGGTCCAACCCTCTTACTTTTCTCTGTATATCAGCGCTCTTATCAGTTCCGTCAGAAATTCATTTTTATATGGAAGAGACGCAAGACGCGAAAGTGCTCTCTTTGAAATCATTTCCACGTCCTCTGAGGCCTTCTCCAGCCCTTTCAGCGTCACATAGGTCGTTTTCGCATTCCGGTCGTCGCTGTTGACGGGCTTTCCAAGTACCTCCAGGGTACTGGTCACATCCAGGATGTCGTCCCGGATCTGGAACGCCTTCCCCACATCGGACGCGATCTGTTCCACCGTCTCTGTTTCCTCCTCCGACGCACCGGCCAGCACGGCTCCGATCATCATGGACGCTTCCAGAAGGGCGCCGGTCTTCAGTTCGTAGATGAACAGAAGCTTTTCCTCATCTGCCGCCTGTCCGGTGGACTCAACGTCCACCACCTGGCCGCCGATCATCCCATAAATGCCCGCCTTTTCCCCCAGGATCCGAAGCGCCTTCGCCACCCTTTTCAGGCCGGCCGCGCTTTCCTCGCAGTCAAACGCCGCGGACGCCGTCTCAAAAGCCCAGTTCAAAAGCCCGTCGCCCGCCAGGATCCCCATGGCGTGGCCGTACTTCGCGTGGGTCGTCAGCTTTCCCCGCCGGTATTCATCGTTGTCCATGGCCGGCAGATCGTCGTGCACCAGTGAATAGGTGTGGATCATCTCGATGGCCGCCATAAACAGTTCGACCGCATCCGTTGTCCCTCCAAACATCCGGAAGGTCTCCTGCATGAGAAGCGGCCGCAGCCTCTTGCCGCCTGCCGTCACACTGTAGTTCATCGCTTCCACAATCGTCTGCTGCCGTCCCATCTGCCGCGGAAGCCATCTGTACACAATCTCTTCCGCCTGTCCGGTCCGTTCTCTCAGTTCCTCAGAAAAATTCATGGGTCTGTCCCTCCTCATCGATCTGGAGCATCCGCTTCTCCACACGATCGATCCGGTCGCTGCACAGCTTCAGAAGCTCCATGCCCTCCTGATACAGCCGGAAGGACTCCTCCAGGGATACTTCTCTGTCTCCCAGCTTCTCCAGCAGTCTCTCGATCTGCTCAAACGCTTCTTCCAGCCCCGGACCTTCCTGCCCGTCCTTCGCTCTTCGTTCCTCTGTCATGACTGTCCGTTCCTTTCCATCGGCTCTGTTTTCACTGCCTGCGCCAGTACCCTGCCGTCCGTCACATGAATCGCCACCATATCTCCCGGCCGGACCTGCCGGATGCTCCGAAGCGCCTTTCCGTCGGACAGTTCCGTATAGGAATATCCCTGCTGCAGTTTCTTTAAGGGAGAACATCCCTCCATTTTTCCCGCATAGAGCTGTATCCGGTGCTTCCGGTCCGTCAGTTTCCACAGCATCTGCTGCCGCAGACGCTCGGTCAGGTCCGCCGCATACTGTTTCTTCTCATTCAGCCGGTGTTCGGGACTCGCCTTCTGCAGGAGAAGCCGCCGCTGCTCCAGACGCTGCCGATACAGGACGATCTTCTGCTCCAGACGGTCGGTCAGCTGATTTTTAAATAATTCCACCCCGCCCAGGAGCTGTCTCAGATCCGCCACTGCCAGCTCTGCCGCCGCCGAAGGCGTAGGCGCCCGAAGGTCCGCCACGAAATCCGCGATCGTCGTATCGGTCTCATGTCCCACGGCCGAGATCACCGGCGTCCGGCACTCAAAGATTGCCCTTGCCACCGATTCCTCATTAAACGCCCACAGATCCTCTATGGACCCGCCGCCCCGTCCCACGATCATCACGTCCACGCCAAAAGCATCCAGCGTCCGGATCCCCTTCACGATACCGGGCGCCGCCTGCTCTCCCTGTACCAGCGTCGGATACAGAATCAGCTGTACGCAGGGATTCCTCCGGCCGGCCACGTTCATGATGTCCCGGATGGCCGCCCCGGTGGGCGCGGTCACGATGCCCACCGTCCTGCTGTACACCGGAATCGGCTGCTTATACCCAGGGGCAAACATCCCCATCTCTTCCAGTTCCTGTTTTAACTTCATATACTGTCGGTACAGATCCCCTTCTCCGTCCAGTATGATCTCTTTTGCATAAAGCTGGTACGTCCCGTCCCTCTCATATACACTGACGCTTCCCAGGACGATGACCTTCTGTCCCTCCTGCAGACGGAACGTAAGGCCCCGCCGGTCTCCGGCAAACATAACGCAGCGGATCGCTCCGGACTCGTCCTTCAGCGAAAAATAAATGTGGCCTGCTGTATGGTATCTGCAGTTGGAAATCTCGCCCTTTACATAGATCCGGTTCAGCATGAAATCCTGCACGAACATGTTCTTGATATAGGCGTTCACCTGCCGGACAGAATATACGTTCTTCGCCATCTCTTCTATTCTTTCTCCGCCAGCTTTGCCAGCACTCCGTTGACAAACGCGGGGGCGTCGTTTCCTCCGAATTTTCTGGCCAGCTCCACCGCCTCGTTGATCGCCACTTTCTCCGGAATATCTTCGTCAAATTTCATCTCGTACACCGCCAGCCTCAGGATCGTCAGCTCCACCTTTCCCATACGGGAGGTCTTCCAGCCTTTGGACGACTCATCCAGCATGGCGTCGATCTGCGGAATCTGCTCTACGGCTTTTCTGTATTTTTCCAGAATGTACGCCTCGTCCCTCTCCTTCGCCTCCTGTTCCTCCCGGAGCTCCTCCAGGAACAGTCCCGCCTGCTCGGACATCTCCTCCCGGCCGTTGAACTCCACACGGAAAAGGAGCTGAAAGATGCATTCCCTCTGTTCTCTTCTCTTCATCATTTTCCTCCATGAACCGCAGTTCCTGATACAAAAAAGCTGCCGCGGCCTGTGGCTCCCGGTACTCCGGGAACCGCGTCCCTCGGCAGCTCCTCCTTCACTTGTACAGGCAGCCGTTATTCCAGTACCACGCCGGCCACGCGCACGTTCACCACGGACACCTTCATGCCTGTCATGCTTTCGATCGCTGATTTCACCTTTTCCTGCACCTTTCCCGATACTTCCAGAATATTCGCCTCAAAGATCAGGTTCAGCGTCAGATCCACCTTGACATCCGTATCCGTCACGTCCACCTTGACGCCCCTGGACAGATTTTTCATGCCCATCTTCGCCACCAGTTCGTTCTTGATATTTCCCGCCATGGACGCAACCCCTTTTACTTCTGTTGCCGCCATGCCGGCGATGATCGCCACCACCTCGTCTGCGATCTGCACCTGTCCCAAATCGCCGTCTACCTGGATCTCATGGGTCGCCCTGTCCAGTTTTTCCTTTTCCTTCTCCATATGAAATACCTCCTGACTGCAATTCCACTCAATAATTGTCTATAGTATATCAAAACTTGCACTTTTTGAAAAGGGGAAATTTACCGCCCGAATTCGCTGAGTATAAGTCCTTCGTTCCGGTCCAGGGTCATGCCGATGCTCCAGCTGTTGATCCAGAGAAGCAATGGACGCCCCTTCAGATCCCGGATTTTTTTCATATCCGAGGTTCCGCTGATCCGGTCCATATCGATCTCCTCGTTCTCAATCCAGCGAATATGCTCATATGGTAAGTTTTCCAGACGGATCTCCACATTATACTCATTGTTCAGACGATATTTCAGCACATCGAACTGCAGGACGCCCACGACACCCACGATGATCTCCTCCATACCGGTATTGTACTCCTGGAAAATCTGAATGGCGCCCTCCTGCGCGATCTGCTCGATTCCCTTGACAAACTGTTTGCGCTTCATGGTATCCATCTGACGCACCCTGGCAAAATGCTCCGGCGCAAACGTGGGGATCCCCTCATACTGAATCCGCTTTCCCGGCATACAGACCGTATCCCCGATGGAGAAAATGCCCGGGTCAAACAGGCCGATGATATCGCCGGCGTAGGCCTCCTCCACGATCTTCCGATCCTGCGCCATCATCTGCTGGGGCTGGGACAGACGGATCTTTTTATTTTCCTGCACATGCATGACTTCCATGCCCGCGTCAAATTTTCCGGAACAGATACGCATGAACGCGATCCGGTCCCGGTGGGCCCTGTTCATATTGGCCTGAATCTTGAAAATAAATCCGGAAAAGCCTTCCTCCATGGGATCGACGACGCCCACATCCGCCTTTCTCGGCAGCGGCGAAGTCGTCATCTTCAGGAAATGCTTCAGAAAGATCTCCACGCCGAAATTGGTCAGGGCGGAGCCAAAAAACACGGGCGACAGTTCTCCTCTGTCCACCAGCTCCTGGTCAAATTCCGCGCTGGCACCGTCCAGAAGGTCGATCTCATCCAGAAGCGTCTCCTTCTGGCCTTCCAGCAGCACTCCGTCCGCCTCTTCCATGGACAATACCTGGTCTTCGCCTTCCTTCGTCCCCTTCTCCGTGTCGGAAAATACATGGATCTTCCCGCCGGCGCGGTCGTAAACCCCTTTAAATTCCTTACCGGAACCGATGGGCCAGTTAATTGGGCAGGTGGCGATCCCCAGCTCCTTCTCAATATCGTCCAGCAGTTCAAAAGTATCCATGGCGTCCCGGTCCATCTTGTTGATAAAGGTAAAGATCGGAATATGGCGCATAACGCATACTTTGAACAGTTTCCGGGTCTGCGCCTCCACGCCCTTGGAACCGTCGATGACCATGACGGCGGAATCCGCCGCCATCAGCGTCCGATACGTATCTTCCGAGAAATCCTGATGCCCCGGCGTATCCAGAATATTGATGCAGTAATTGTCATAGTTGAACTGAAGCACGGAAGAAGTAACCGAGATACCTCTCTCCTTCTCGATCTCCATCCAGTCCGACACCGCATGCCTGGCGGTCGCCTTTCCTTTTACCGATCCCGCCAGATTGATGGCGCCTCCATATAATAAAAACTTCTCCGTCAGCGTCGTCTTACCCGCATCCGGGTGAGAGATGATCGCAAAAGTCCGTCTCTTTTCTATCTCTTTCCTGATATCTGCCACGATATTTCCTCCTGTGATCGTTCCGTATCTCATAAATTTACATTTACGTACCAGTATATGGCAGGAAAATGAACGTGTCAAGGAGAAGAGCAGAAATCGCAGGCGCCGGACGTCTACTGCTGCTCTTCCGTACGAATAATCCACTCCGGATTCTGCACATATACTTTATAATCCGGAATCCCCATCTGCTGAAGCTGTTCCGCGATCTCACGATAATAGAAGCTGCAGATGATCAGATGGCGCTTCTCTGCCGGTACGGCATGGATCGCTTCCGGTTTCCGGATCTCCAGCCCCATCCGGCAGCGCCCCCACTTGTTTTCATCATTATCCACCAGAAAAGCCGGATAATATTTATCCCCGTATTTTTTCATATAGTCCTCGAACATCATGCCGGAGCCAAAGAGAATGATCTGCTTTCCCTTTGCATCCTCAAAGGTATCCCCCAGAAGCTTTGTATAGATTTCATATGGCTTCTCCGGATCAAAGATCCCCCGGTGCTTCGGCTTCCGCTCTTCCTCCGGCGGATATTTCAGATAATCCTTTCCAAGGCTCATGAACATGTAATTCTCATATCCTGCCGGTACCGGTACCATACGGTGTTCGAATTCCATCCGGACCGTATCCTGAAAGTCTGACGCCAGAAGCCGCCGATGTTTGTAATATCCGGAAAAGAAGGCTGCGTCCTCCGACGGCTCCTCCGTATACAGGCGCACCGCCGCATCCAGCATCCGGCAGAGCCTCCTGTGGCTGTACAGATGCGCCAGAAAGATATAAAAACGCCACTGCACCGGCGTCATATCCGCATATCTGTCGTATTCCCTGCCGTAGATTTTCGCATACAGCAGCCTCTGACAGTGCCGGATCCGCTTCTGCTTATACGCAAATTTCTTCTCATCCATCGTACACACATCCAGCGGCAGCAGATCCACCCAGATCCCCAGATTTCCTCTGTGCCCCAGATCTCTGGCTTCCATCCCCGTGGTCTTCCCATTGCGGATACGGGCAAACGCCCCCCAGAACAGATCCGGTTCAGTCTCCGGTGTATGAAGGGACAGATCTCCCCTCAGTTCCTCCGGCGCAAGTTCCACAAACCGGTCGTAATCCGCTCTTGGCATGGCAAGGTCCAGATCATCATCCCATGGGATAAAACCTTTATGGCGGACCGCTCCCAGAAGGCTCCCATGGACCAGAAAATATTTCAGGCCATATTTTCTGCAGATACGGTCCACCTCATCCAGAATGGCAAGCTCCACATTCCATATCTTTTTCATCTTGTCCGGAATGTGATAGTCCGCCACTGTTTCCGCCTGCGACTCCAGCCTCTTTATATTCTTCTGGATCAGATCCGGCGTGATCCTGGCCCAGCGGTAAAACTGCCGGTACTGCTCCTGATTGCGCACCTCATCCAGAAACCGCCGCTCCTCCGCCAGATAGATGTCCCAGACATCTGTCAGACGGAACCGTTCCAGCAGCTGCTTTCTGGGATACTGCTGCTCCGCTCCCGGGGTAAAACAGTAGATGTAATGAATCGCCCGGAACAGCACATAACCCGCCGGATACTGCTCCCGCACAAACTCCTGGTCAAAGTACAGGAACCGGCCCGATTCCGGTTCATAAAAGCAGTTCAGCGGAATCAGCTCCATATACGCCTTCTTCAGAATCGGTCCAAAATCCAGGCTTTCCAGACGGCTTCTCTCATCATCGCTTTTGACATGCTCCATAAGTCCTGCCAGCAGTGCGTTCTCCGCCGCCGGCAGTTCCTCGGAAGACTGCAGAATGTATGCGTAGATCCGGTCCAGAAGCTCCGGCAGTTCCGATGGATTTTCCCGTATCCGGTCCTTGATCGCATTCGACAGTGTGGGCCAGGAAATATACGGCAGCTGAAGGCTTCCGTCTTTCATTAACTGGTGTTCCACCACAGGAATCCCATGCCGCTTCAAATCCTCGATGTTCTCATACAGCTTCTGCGCGCCGCGCCTTCCTTCCGGAAACAGCGAAACTTTTTTTACCACCCCATCCGCCTGAATCGTCGTGGCATAACTTCTCTCTTTTCCCCGATCTGTAGATACTGCCGCGTAGATGACCGCTCCCATGGATTCCGGCCGGCCGCATTCCACCAGAAACGAATTGGCAAAAAAAGGGAACGCCTGATTCTCTATCACATCGCGGTACAGATCCTGTTCTCCCGCAATCAGGGAGGTCTGTTCCACTTCATAGGGAATCAGCCGCTCTTTCAGATTCTGGCCGGGCAGATAATCGTCCGTATAAATCAGCTGAGGCAGCTTATAATCCGGCAGCGGATAATAGAATTTATGCTGCATAAATCCGGCCTGGTTCAGTATCTCCTTTAACTCTTCCCGGGTAAACGAATATCCTCTGGTCCCGCCCGGATAACGGCGGATTCCGTCAAACGCCCTGTTCACATGAGGTTCCTTCGCCCCGCAGAAATACCTCAGTCCCATACGGTTGTCCACCGCCAGCAGAAGAATCCCGTCCTCCTTCAGGAGCGCCTGCGCCTTTTTCAGATATTCTGCATAACGCTTCCGATCGGAAGACCCGCCGCAGGCACGCTCCAGTATCCCGGTGAGTATGATGTAATCGAATCTGCAGCCAAATTCCAGCTCCGTCCATTCACCGGCGTATACATGTAGATTCTCTTTCGCCTTCCAGCGCTTCGCAATGGCGGCTGCCCGAAAGGAGGAACGCTCCGTCACATGCACCTCCCGGCACCGGTTACACAGCATTCCGGTCAGCGCCCCGTATCCGGCCCCGATCTCCAGAACCGCCGCCTCTTTCCGAAAGGAGTACCAGCTCAGAAGCCCCGTCCTGAGGCTGGACAGCTGGTACCAGACCTGAAAATGAGGGTCATCCGCAATCTCCGCATCATAATAATCTCTGACCGCACGCTCCAGATATCCGCTGATGAGCCGGTCCGTGTCTGTGCAGCGTTCCGGAGCGGGGTCATTTGGGTTTTTGTGTAGTGTTGCCATCTGTATCTGTTTTCCTTTCATGCTCCCTGGATCAGTACTTTCTTTCCTTCAAATGCAAACCCGTATCTGCGGATCCGCTCCGCCGGAATTCCTTTTGCCTCCAATGATGCCGCGTATTTTTTCTCCTCCACCTGATCTAAAGCCGCCTTCGCCGTTTCCTCCAGTGTTTTCTCATCCTCCGGATCATGCACTTTAAATTCCAGAATGATCGCATCGTCACATTTCTTCCGGGGCTCCAGCAGCACGTCGTACCGTCCAAAACCGCTCTCCCGATTGGATGTCAGATTATACCGGTCTGCCAGCTCCACCATCAGGCCCAGTACAAAGCCATGATAAAAACGCTCCGGCTCTGTCTCATCCGAAGGCTTTTTCCCGGTGTCAAAGAAACTGAACGTCGCCAGTGCGACCCTGTTCATGTATGCGTTCATGGCCTTCTGATCGCCGCGCAGCAACGCCTTTATAAACTCATTATAGTTGGACAGCGTGCCTTTGAACCAGCCCAGGATCATCCGTTCAAACATGATGCGGACTTCTTTATTTGTCAGAGTCAGTTCGTAATCTTCACGTCCTGTCTCTTCGTCGATCGTATATTTTTTCACCTTCAGGTAACCGCCTGCCAGAAACAGGCTCCACACCGCGCACTCATCCTCGTCCAGCTGGTCAAACACGATCTGTTCATCAATCTGCGTGTGAAACGAGATTCCATGCAGCAGATCTTCCATCACCGTTTTCATATTCACGCTGCCCCCGCGAATCAGTTTACTGACCAGCCGGTTGCTGCTGGTATTGGCCCAGTATGCCGCAAACTTTCTTTTATCCAGAAAATTCAAGATCGACCATGGATTGTAAATATCGGTTCTGTTTCCAAAAGCAAAACCGTCATACCAGTCTTTTACACGTTCCTCTTTCTCGGCCAGACCATGTTCCTTCAAGGATTCCGATACTTCTTCCTGCGTAAAACCGAAAGAATCCTGATATTTTACAGTCGTCATGGTCACTGCTTCCAGATTATTCAGATCCGAGAAGATGGACTCTTTGCTGACTCTCGTAATCCCGGTCATGATTGCACGTTCCATATACGGATTCGTCTTAAAGGTCAGATTGAACAGATTTCTCGTAAACTCGGTCAGCTCTTCCCAATATCCATGCAGATACGCTTCCTGCAGCGGCGTATCGTATTCATCCAGCAGAATGATTACTTTTTTCCCATAATAACGGCAAAGATACTCCGACAGCTGGTTCAGAGACAGCGCTGCGTCCACGTCTCCCATATTAACCGTTTTTCTGCGGAACATCTCCTTTTCCTGCTCTGTAAGGCAGTCCCCTTCCAGCAAAAACGCATGTCTGGCATAGATGCCGGTAATCAGGTGGTTGATCTTCTCCCGGACATGAGGATAATTGGTTTCTTTGATGCCGGCAAAGGACAGGCTGATGACCGGGTATGTCCCCTGAAGCTCCCGGTACCTTTCCTCCTGCCAGACGGATAAATGTGCAAACAAATCGCCGCAGCCCGCATATGCTGTAGAAAAAAACGTTTCCACCATACTCATGGTCAGCGTCTTCCCAAAACGTCGGGGGCGGGTGATCAGCGTCACCGCATCCCCGTTTTCCCACCATTCTTTGAGAAACATGGTCTTATCAATGTAAAAATAATCATTCGCAACGATGTTTTCAAAATTCTGATTACCAATGCTGATGACTCTTGCCATATCACGCCCCTCCAATCAACACGTTCTTCCCCTCAAATGCAAATCCGTAACGGCGGATCCGCTCCTCTTCTATACCTCTCTGCTTAAGGCCTGCGTCGTATCCCCGCTCTTCGATCTGTCTCAGGGCATTTTGCAGCGTATCCTCCAGGGTCCGTTCTTTTTTCGGATTTCTTACCTTGAATTCGATGAGAACTGCATCGTCTGTCCTGTTCCTGGGTTCCAGCGTCACGTCATAGCGTCCCAAGCCGCTCTCCCGGTTCGATGTGATAACATATCGCTCATTGAACTCCATCATCAAGCCCAGAACAAAACCATGATAAAACTTCTCCGGCTCCGTCCGCTCCCCACGGCTCTTTGCAGTATCAAAGGAACTGAATACCGTCTCACAGACCCGGTTCATGTAAGCGTTCATCTCCTCCGTATTACCCCGCAGCAGAGCCTGAAGAAAGCTGTTGTAATCAGAACGTGACGCTCCAAACCAACGACGGATCATGCCCTGAAACATTACCCTGACCTCAAAATTCGTAAGCGCCAGCTCATAATCCTGCACCCAGTCTCCGAACGGCGTCATTTTCTCCTCATACTGAACCACCTTCAGATAGCCGGCAGCCAGCAAAAGGCTCCAGATGGCCTCTTCGTTGCCGTCCAGCTCGTCATAGACGATCTGCTCATCGATCCTCGCATGGAAAGATTTTCCATACAGCAGATCCTCCATAATCAGTTTGACATTTTTACTTCCCTCGCGGATCAGCTGTCCCGCCAGGCTGTTGCTGCTGGTGTTCGCCCAATAAGCGGCAAATTTCCGTTTATCCAGATAGTTCAGGATCGACCACGGATTATAGATGCCCGTCTGTTTCCCAAAAGTAAAGCCGTCATACCAGGTCTTTACCTGTTCCTTTTGGCCGGACAGACCGCATTCTTCCAGAGCCTCCCAAACTTCCTCCTGCGTAAAACCAAAGGATGTCTCATATTTTTCGGAAGTCGTTGTAATAATCTCCAGATTATTCAGATCCGAAAAAATCGATTCCCGGCTGACTCTCGTAATTCCGGTCATAATCGCCCGGCTTAGATAAGGATTGGTCTTAAAAGTGGAATTAAAAAGGCTGCGGATAAAACCCGCCATCTCCTTCCAGTAACCGTTTACGTAAGCCTCCTGCATCGGCGTATCGTATTCGTCCAGAAGGATAATCACCTTTTTGCCGGAATAACGGCACAGATATTCGGTAAGCTCGCGAATCGCCAGCGTTGCATCCACGTCGCTCATATGGATGGATTTTCTGCGAAAAGACTCCTTTTCCTGACCGGTCAGCCATTCCCCCTCTAAAAGCCAGGTATGTCTGGCATATTCGCCGGCGATCAGCCGACAGATCCTCTCCCGAGCCGTCTGATAGTTTCCGTCTTTTATGTCGGCAAAGCTCAGGCTGATAACCGGACAGGTCCCCTGAAGCTGCCGGTATTTCTCCTCCTTCCATATGGATAAGCCCTCGAACAGATCGGCACGACCGGCATATCGGGTGGAGAAGAAGCATTCCATCATGCTCATGTTCAGCGTCTTCCCAAAACGGCGGGGGCGGGTGATCAATGTAACTGTATCGCCGCTTTCCCACCATTCTCTGATAAACATCGTCTTATCAATATAAAAATAATTGTTGGTAATGATATCGGCAAAACTCTGATTGCCGATGCTGACGGTTCTTTTCATGGCGCACCTCCTCTGCCTATGCCCCTCCGATCAAAACTTTCTTAACCTCAAATGCAAAACCATATCTGCGAATCCGCTCTGCCGGAATTCCCTTTGCCTCCATAGAGGTCGCGTATCTTTTCTGCTCGATCTGATCGAGAGCCGCTTTCACCGTGTCTTCCAGAGACTTCTCTCCATCCTCCGGATCGTATACCTTGAACTCCAGGATCATGGCATCGTCTGTATCCCGGCATGGCTCCAGCAGCACGTCGTACCGTCTAAAACCGCTCTCCCGATTGGATGTGATCGTATAACGTTCCTTCAGCTCTACCAGAAGGCCCAACACAAAACCGTGATAAAACCGCTCCGGCTCTGTCCTTTCCGATGGCCTGTTCCCGCTGTCAAAAAAACTGAACGTGTCCATGGACACCTGATTCATATAGCGGTTCATCTCCCGAAGATTCCCCGCCAAAAACGCCTTCACAAAACAATTGTACGCTGGCGTATATTCCACAAACCATTCTTCAATCATCTGTTCAAACATAAACCGTACTTCTTTATTGGTCAAAATAAGAGCATAATCCGTCTTTCCCCGGTTCTCATCAAATGTAAAATACTGCACTTTCAGATAACCGCTGGCCAAAAGCAGACTCCACACCGCACTTCTTCTGCGATCCAGCTGGTCATAGACAATCTGCTCATCAAGTAACGTATGATAAACTTTCCCTTTTAAAAGATCCTCCATCACCATTTTCACATCCGGGCTGCCTTCCTGAATCAGTCTGCCCACCAGACGATTGCTGCTGGTATTTACCCAATATAATGCTATTTTTCCTTTATCCAGAAAGTTCAGAATTGACCATGGATTGTAGATATCGTTCCTTTTTCCAAAAGTAAAACCGTCATACCATGCTTTTGCTTCCTCTTCTCTTTCTGACAGGCCATACTCTTCTAATGATTCTGTCACCTCCTGCTGCATAAAACCAAAAGAGGTCTCATATTTCTCTGACGTCGTCGTCACCACTTCCAGATTGTTCAGATCAGAAAACACTGATTCCCTGCTGATTCTGGTAATTCCAGTCATGATTGCCCGGTCAAGATACGGATTAGTCTTAAATGCGGCATTGAACAGGCCCCGAATAAAACAGACCAGTTCTTTCCAGTATCCGTTTACATAAGCCTCCTGCAGCGGCGTATCATATTCATCCAGCAAAATAACGACCTTCCTGCCATAACAGCGGAACAGATACTCTGACATCTTATAAATCGCCATGGCAGCCACCACTTCCGGCATATCTTTGGAGATGTTTTCATACTCTTCTTTCTCTTTTTCTGACAGAAGATCTCCTTTCAACAGGAAACGGTTTCGACGATACAGATCCGTCAGCAACTGGCAGATACGGGTTACTGCTGACTGATAATCCGCATTTTTCACATTTGCGAAAGAAAGGCTGATGACTCTTGCCATATCACGCCTCCTGCTGCCCCTGTTTTTCTTATTGTAATATACGGCATTGGAAATTGCAATGACCGGCTTTATTCCTGAAAAACCCGGAAATCCATGATCCCCATCGCTGACAACTGGCCTGCTATCTCTCTGGCCGACCTGCTGCAGATCACCACATAGAGCTCCGAAGCCGCAGCCTGTTTTAATACTTCCGGAGACTCAATACGGATTCCCTGCCGATACGTTCCCCATTTTGCAGAATTGTTATCGACAAAAAATGCCGGCCTTCCCATGCTTCCATACCGCTCCAGATACGCATCTGCCATGGCACCGGCACCGAACAGCACAAGAACGGGCTCTCTGTATTCCCCCATATAGGTCCGAAAAACAAAATCCCGTTCCAGTGTCTTTCTGATCTGGGTGGAGCTGACACTTCTTGTATACGGAAAGAATTCCAGCTTTGCCCCCACCTCATTCAACTTTTTCTCCAGCTGAGGCCACGCCCCTTCATGATCTGATCCCGCAAAATGACAGTCATAACGCAGCACTTCCCATGCACGCCATTTATCCTGCAGCTCCATGGTCACGCCGATTACCCGATCCACATACCTGCACTGCGCCACCATCTCCAGTCTCTCTTCAAAAGGAATAACCGGCGGGCGCAGCTTATAACTTGTATATACCTCATCTGTTACCACACCTGCGATCAGATATTCACAACGGGATTTGGCATTCCGCAGCAAATTCAAATGTCCCATATGGAACATGTCAAAAGCACCGGGACAATACCCTGTTTTATATTGATAGAAATTCATATTTTTCCTCCGCTCAGGACAACTTTCTCATCTATAAAGCATATACAATTGTTTCGCATGGACTCATCTGATAATGTCTGAGATACAATCGATAATCTTCATGCAAAGACAAGATGTATGCAGGTAATTCAATGATATCCTCCGCTTTATGATACACGCTGACGGCCAGGCGCGGACGATCTCTTTTTATCGTTTTCCTGGCTCCCTGCAGCGCCTTCCGTTCGGCTCCCTCCACATCCAGCTTGATAAACGTCACATTCTCACCACCTGCTGTCTCGTCGATGGATGTGGTTGAGATACATGTCATTCCTGTCCCTTCTTCAATGGCCGAACCCTGTCCGCCTGTCTCTCTGAAAGACAATTCTGCCGCACAGTCCCACAGGCCTTTATTAAAAATCTCTATTCTTTCTATCTGTTCTTTCCTGCACAGCTCCAGACAGTTCTCATAGTTTCTCCGATCCGGTTCATATGCATATATTTTCTTATAATCGCCTGAACACCATCTGATAAATTCTCTGTCCGTGCTGCAGTTAAAACATCCGCCGTCAACAAATACTTCTCCGGACCCAGGAACCATGATACCGGGATCAAAATATTGTTTCTCAATATCTGTCACCATGCTCAGATTTATGATCTGATCCTGCCGGAAACCATGTTCTTCCAGAAATTTCCGGATTTCTCTGTAAAAACCGGATGTTGTAATCGCAACGTATACATGATCCCTTTGTTCAATCAATTCATCCGGGGAGATCACCGGAATTCCGCGCCAGCCTTCCTGTTGTTTTTTCCTGCTGCCGTCGCAGATACATGAAATATTCAGATCCGGATAGAGCTCCGTCAAAAGCTTAAGATCATTTCCAGCTCCATAAAATACAACTTCATTCAGATGTGTTCGGCAAAATGCAGCTGCCTGGTCCAATTCGTGTTTTGCGGGCAGCTGTGAAAGCATACGCCGGATATATCTGCCGTCTCCTGTCAGCGTATACAGCAGCCGATTCTCAAAAATATGTTTTGATTCTTCATCCTGAAGATGATTGTATATTGTTCTCGTTACGTCAACCATATCGGTCATGCTTCTCCAGTCATTCATGTTCGGCAAATTGCGCCTCCCTTCCGCAACATTATAGGCAAGTGTTTCCCAAGTCGCACATATCCTGCTCAAAGTAATACGCAGCAACACTTTTTAGATTGCGTAGCAAACCGTTTCAAAGCGGGTGTCGCTGTACTGCCGGATCAATAATCTGTAGTCATTCCGCATTTCCCGCAGGAGAATCGGGATTTCAAATAAGTCCTCCGGCTTATGATAGATACAGATCACCAGCTTTGGCCTGTACCTCTCTATGATCTTCCGGCTGCCCTTTAACGACTCCGTCTCTGCTCCTTCTATATCCATTTTCATAAAGGTAGGATGCTCCTCCAAAAGCACATCGTCCAGGGCCTTTACCGGGATCTGTATCTCCCCGCTTTCCGCCACATGAGAGGTGGAGTCTCCCCGGGCGCTGAATTTCAACACCGTGCTGCTGCTCCATACACCATACGTGAAAAGTTCATACGCATACCCCTTCAGAGTTTCCCGAATGATGTTTTCTTTATATTCCTCCGGTTCAAAAATAACCAGCTTCTTATATCGTCCCTTTGTTTTTTCAATAAACTGCAGTGACGTATCTCCTGTATAGCCGCCGCAGTCCACAAAAACCTCTTCTTCTGTCAATACAAGCTCTTTATCAAAATATGCCTCCTGTCCGGCACAAACAATCCCGGATATATCCACATCCAAATACTGCTTCTTTATCATATTCACATATGTCTTCTTCGAAAAATCATCTGTCAGGAGAGCATAGGCTTTTTTATATTTATCAATGTTCTCTTTCAAAAATGAGATAGGATTTCTCTGTGTCATATTTCTGGCGTCCATCAGCTGCCTGTCCGCAAAACCAAAATTCAGCAGCTGGTGATAAACCGCCTGATAATCTGCCTCATCAAATACAGCCAACAATACAAATACCTCTGTCCTGTTCCCTTTCAACTCTGTCAGCCTCATAACCTCAAGACCGGTATCTATATCGGTTCTTCCCCACAGTTTATTATCGCAAAACAACTCCGCTTTTGCTCCCCGTTCCGCCAGAACATGATATACCTTATGCCCAAGCTGTCCGGCGCCGAATATCACAAACCGTTTGTAGTCCTTTATCTTTTCCAGAACGCTTTCTACATCCTCCTCATAATAATAGTTTTCATATATTTCCCTGATTGCCGAATCAAATTGGTCCATTCTTTTCCTCCTGTCTGCAAATTCAACTCTTTTCAAGACTTTTCCATCGCTTCATATCCATCGAAAATCCTGATTCCATACCAGATATCGATTCACTTCCGACTTTCCCAGCCAGTATATGTTCCCTGCCGGAATTCCGCAGAGTATCAACTCTTTTTGGATCTCATCTGCTTTTTCTGCCGATACTACCCCGATCAACACACAATCATACTCTTTTTCTCCCAGTGCATCCAGTCCTTCCACTTTCTTCTTTTTATTTTCTATCTTCTCATAATTTCGGTCAATCCACTGGACTACCTGCCTGTCCTTATAAAAATCCAGAATATCATACAGCTGATTCCCATACCGGCCTGCCCCATACAAAACAATCCTTCTTCCTAAAATCCCTGCGGGAAAGCTTTCTGTAAATGTTCTGTCCGGAGTCCGGTTCCGATTTTCACTGGCAGCCATTTCCTGATAATAATGTATTTTTCTCTTTTGTTCTTCACTGCACCGATTAAGCGATAATTCAAAGCAGGTTCCCTGATAAATATCCTCTCTTTTGTCAAATCGTCTCGAATAGAACATCTGCTCCAGCTGTTCATCTGTCAATGCAGGCGCAAATGGTTCTGTCCTGTCCGACCGCCCGGTCAAATTATTCGGCATATCGGCATAATACAGGAATTCTTCTGAATTTCCTGATTTCAATAAATATGACAGATACGCTGAAGAAACAGCCAGGCCTTCCATTTGTCCCAATGTCAGCATCTTCGGATTTTTTTCACATACATAATCTGTATATTGCAGAATCCCGTCAATATACTCATCATATTGATATTCCAAAAGCTGTGTTCCCTCGTGATCCAGCACCGGACGCACACATCCATCCTTTTCTTCATACCCGATCGTCTGCCCATGATATGCGCGGCATACCATCTCAATGATCAGGTTTTTCACATTCTGGTCCGGGAAAAAAACAAACTGTTCACATTCCTTCCAGTGATTTACCCGATCCATTTTAAAATAAAAGGTCTTGATTGCAGGATTCCATTCCTTCATAAAAGGATACTGGACCCGCCGTACCTCTGCCAGCAGATCCGCCAGACATCTTTGCGTATAACCGCCTCCCGCCAGTTCAACAAACGCAAATCTGTCATCATGGATATCAATCTTTTCCGCAAGATACCTTTCCACCAGCATTCTTTTCTTTTTATGCTTTTCTGACAGATATTTTTTAAAAGCTGAATTCTGGTTTAAAAGACTTACTACAACATACAAGCTGTATGAGGAAAAACGAACCTGACAGTCAAAACCATCCGGCAGGAACGACAACAGTTCTGATCCCGTTATACCAAATGCTTCTGCCAGCCTGTCCACCGTTTCAATTCTGGGCGGATGGGACCAGCTGATCAGCTCTGTCAGGTCATTATTCGTATCACTGATTCCCGGAAGACGCCATGCTTTCCGGGAACCATAGATATACGAAGTCTCTATGGAAATGTCACTGCATGATATGATTTTATCTGCCATCTGTTTCAGGATATATCCGTCTCTGGCAATAAAATACAACCGTTGGATTCCCTGCTCCTTCGCCTCTTTTAAAATCCACAATACATATGGCAGCAAAATATTGGCTCCTGTCGTAACCCCAGTTGTCCAGGCGCCTTTTCTGTCCGCCTGTGCCATTACATATTGGGAAGCACCCGACGCAAACTCTGCATATACCGATTTTTTTTCTTCATCCAGCACATATCTTCCAGGTTTACACAATTCCAGAGAACGTACAGGATTTACTTTTATTCCCAGACGCCTGGGGACTTCCACATCCGAATATTTATTATCTCCTGTATGTATCCATTCCGTGTATTCTATCTTCTCCTGCTGCTTTACAAGGGCGTAAAGCGCACCCGTCCATTTACTCTTCTTATATTCTCCTGAAACATATAATGGAAGTTCGGCCAGTGCAGGGTCTGCCTCAGCCAGCATCCAGCGAATCGTTCCTTCCGATAAATACATATCAGACAGGAAAATCACTTTTTGACCGGCCCGCAGTATTTTTTTTACGGCCTCGATATGTTCTGATACAGCCAGCACACAGGAGACCTCTGTCTGATTTTCCAGTTCCTCCAGTTCCCGGGACTGTTCCTCATTTATGTATCCTGTTCTGACAAAGCCATCATATATCTGGGACAGCAATATATCATCCACGCCATTATAACAGTTATTTACACGCACCAGACGCTCAATCCGTATACGCAGATCGTAAAAATTTTTTCGGACGTATTCCGGAATGCCGGCGTATGCTCTTTCCCGCAGGAGCTCTCTCTGCATCAGCTTCCAGATTCCCTGCGGCGTCGCGGTCTTTCTCGTAATCACTGTATCAAATACGTCAAAACTATAAAGCATTCCAAAGCCTCTCAATCTTTATCCAATCAAAACCTTCTTTCCCTCAAACGCAACCCCATACCTGCGGATTTTTCTCTCCTCTATCCCCCTCTGCCTGAGTCCTGTTGCATACCCTTTTGTCTCGATCTGCTCCAGCGCGTTTTGCAGGGTGTCCTCCAGCGTCTGTTCCTTCTGTGGATTCCTCACCTTAAATTCTATCAGAATCGCGTCATCCTCCCGATTCTGCGGCTCCAGCTGTACGTCATAACGCCCAAAACCGCTCTCCCGGTTCGACGTGATCACATACCGCCCATTCAGCTCCACAAGAAGCCCCAGGACAAAGCCATGGTAGAAGCGTTCCGGTTCCGACCGCCGGGAAGGTCTTTTTCCGGTATCGAAGCTGCTGAAAATCTCCTCTGCCATCCGGCCCATATAGGCATTCATTTCCTCTGTGTCTCCCCGCAGCAATGCCTTAATAAAATCATTGCAGTCCCCATTTGACGCGCCAAACCAGCCCTGGATCATGCTCTGAAACATCGTCTTCACTTCAAAATTCGTGACAGCCAGCTCATAGTCCTGTACCCATTCGCCAGACGGCGCCATATCTTCCTCATAATGAACCACTCTCAAATAACCGCTGGCCAGCAGGAGGCTCCAGACCGCGCCCTCATTTCCGCTTAACTGATCGTAGACCAGCTGTTCGTCGATTTTTGCATGAAAGGATTTACCCTTCAATAAATCCTCCATAACCATCTTAATCTTTGGACCGCTCTCCCGGATCAGTCTCCCCACCAGATTGTTGCTGCTGGTATTCGCCCAGTAGGCTGAGAATTTTCTTTTGTCCAGATAATTCAAAACAGACCATGGGTTATAGATATCGCTCCGTCTGCCAAACGTAAAGCCATCGTACCAGCCCTTCACTTCCTCGCGCTTATCTGAAAGCCCATATTCCTCCAGCGCATCCCACACTTCTTCCTGAGTAAAACCAAAAGCGGCCTCATATTTTTCCGACGTCGTCGTTACAATCTCCAGATTATTCAAATCTGAAAAAATGGATTCCCTGCTGACTCTGGTAATCCCGGTCATAACAGCGCGGTCTAAATACGGATTCGTCTTAAACGTCGAATTAAAAAGACTGCGGATAAAACCGGCCATCTCATCCCAGTAGCCTCCCGCATAAGCCTCCTGCATGGGAGTGTCATATTCGTCCAAAAGGATAACAGTTTTTTTCCCATAGTATCTGTACAAGCAGCCAGACAGCGCTTTTAACGAAAGAGTCGCTACATAATCCGGCATATCCGGCGATACCTTCTGAAAAAATTCCTTTTCAGACCCTTCCAGAAAGTTCTTATCCAGGAGGAACCTGTATTTGTGATACAAATCAGTAATAATCTGATAAAGCTTCTCCCGCGCCGCCTTAAAGCTGCCCTCTTTGATATCCGCAAAACTCAGGCTGATCACAGGACAGGTTCCCTGCAACTTCCGGTATTTTTCCTCCCGCCATATGGACAAGCCCTCAAATACGCCGCTCTGTCCCTCATACTCTGTCGAAAAAAAACGTTCCACCATACTGATCAGCAGGGTTTTTCCAAAACGTCGAGGACGGGTGATTAACGTAACTGCATCCCCGTTTTCCCACCATTCCCGGATAAACATCGTCTTGTCGATATAAAAATAGTTATTTGTAATGATATCCGCAAAATTTTGATTTCCGATGCTGACTATTCTCGCCATCATGATATCCTCTGCTTTCCCTCGAAATGAATACCGTTGCACCGTTACGTCCCATACGGGAAGCGTACATCATGCATTTTTCTTACAGTATAGCAGATCCTGATCCGTGCCGCAATGTCCGGTCAAGAGGGATTTTCGCTCGTCAAACAAGACCGTCTGCAATTTCACATATTAAGCTGCTCCTTTATAGTCCGGGGAAAAACCTGACCGTCAAAACCATAAATCATTCCAGCGCTCCTCAATCTGTGCGAATACCCGTTTTGTAAAATATCCGCTTCTCACCTTTTCCCCCAAATCCTGTGCATTTCTCTGGTATTCCGGATACCTGGAAAGATCCAGACTGTTGATTTCATAAAGGTTGTCGATCAGATATCCCACCTGATATTTTTGAATCACTTCAGCAATCGCCGCTTCCCGCCAGGCGATAACGGGAAGCCCGGCTGCCATGTAGCAGGAAAACTTGTGCGGGGTGTTGTAGCGGGTATAATTTTTATAAGTGCTGATGTCGGCAGAGTCAATTCCTCCATCCCAGATCAGACCGAGATCGCCTCTCAGACGGCTGGGAAGAAGATCGGCACTGAAATTTCCCTGATAATAAATTTTCCCGTTCTTCATCAATTCTTCCCGTTTTCCATAGACGTTCAGACGAAAATTCATCTTTTTGCTGTCGAGGTCGTATAAAAAGGGACTTTTCTCACGTATCAAATTTCCAGCGAAAACAACTTGAACACTTCCCATTGATATATCCTGTTGAATTTTCTGAATGGTCCCTCCCATACAAAGGTAATCAAAAACTCCATTGCGTATATAGGTTCCCATTGGTATATATTTTCTCATATATTTTTCCATCGCCGTGTTATGTACGATAAAATGGCGAAACGGCTTCAACCATTCCATTTCATTACGGCATTCCAGACGTTGCGGTGACCGAATTTTATTTATATCATGTATCCATAAAATCGTTCTATCTGGATCAAAGTAAGAATATGCTTTAGCAAATAATTCCTGATGTTCAAAAAAGGAAAAAGGCTGTAACGGATATTGAAGAATCACTTTTTTACTTGCTGCCTGTATTTGTTCCACTTGCTGAAGCAGGCGCAAAAATAACGGATAGTCTCTATGCTCCTCCGCTTCCAGCAGAACCGTTTCTACTTTATCAGTCTGTTTTAATATATCAGCAATATCCCGTGGAGCCTTTGGTCCAGCATTACGATTACTCCCTTTAATAACTGTAATTAATGTATACTCTTTCATTTCTCATCCTCACTCAATGGTATAGAGTACATCTTCCAATGAAATGACAGGACATTCTACCTTCTGCCTCAACAATGAATCAATTTCACCAAAAAAATGGACTGCAGTTACAATGACAGCATCCACTGGAGGAAGCGTATCCTCAGCAGTTAGAATCGGCAGACCAATCTCCAACTTCTCTGCCCGTCTGTCAATACCATACGCTACTTGTATATGACTTCCCTCCAATTCCTTCAACAAATATCTTCCAAGGTCAGACATTCCATAGACAGCTATCCGAAAATAGTTGTTTTTTTCAAAATAAGAAAGAAGGGAGTATCCCTGCTGCTTCAAGGAAAACCAACGTTTCAATATATTGTAATTGGTTGTAACTCTGGACACATAAGCCAGATTCCACTGTACCTGTTGTTGCTTTTGCCTCCATTGTTCAATTTCACCATCTAATTCCAGTCCATATTTAAAAGACAGCATTTTCCATTTGATTATGGAATCTGCATTCGGGATTTCCTTTAAATAGCAATCGTCAATATAAGACAAAATTTTTTTTCGCATTTCATTGTACTGATGGTGTTCCTCTTCATTCAGGATATCTGCTGTTTCCGAAAAAAAATATCCCAACGCATACGCTAACAGATACTGCATCATGGGGATAAACTCTCCACATTGTTTTAAAGATTCTACATAAACTCCATCAAAAAATGCCCACAAATCATGAATATAATATTGTTTGTCACTATAATGCGACTGAGTGGCCGAATCATTGCTTCGTCGGCAGCGATAATAAAACTTAATATTTGTCAACATGCCATATTTCTTTTTCTGCAATAATACCTGATTTATGTAATTGGCATCCTCCCAGCGGGCCTGACTTTCATTAAACCGAAATTTCCTGGCTGCTTTCGTCCTCAGGACACAAGCCGACCCCGATGTCCGAATTTTTCGATATTCTTTTTTTATATCAATAATCATGTTTTCCCACACATCAAAATTCAAGACATGGGTCCGTGTATAACTGTCAAAATACTCAATGTTACAGGAAACCATATCAATCTCTGCTTCATGAGATTCCAAAAAAGCGACCGCTTCCTCCATAGCATTCAACGACCACAAATCATCCGCATCCCAAAAAGTAATATAGGATCCTTTGGCCATATCCAATGCTACATTCTTAGCAAAACTGACTCCCTGGTTTTCAAGGAACGCCACGTATCGTACATTTTCCTCATGTTTTTTTTGAAAGCCACGGCATATGCTGTCGGAGGCATCTGTCGAACCATCATTTATCAGAATTACCTCCATATTTTTCATACCAATCGTCTGATTTTCTATGCATATTAAAGTTTCCTCCAGATACGGCGCCATATTGAACACAGGAACAGCTACCGTCAGTTTCCGTATTGGTTGCATTGACATGTCCCCTTTCAGTTTTCACTTTCTAACCCATTTTCTTGAATCATTTGCCCTAAATAACTTTTTAATCCCTGAAAACCAGACTGAAACGACGCTTTTAACGGAGATTTTCCTAACATATACATGTAATATTCGTCGTCCCTGTCAATTTCACGAACTCTTTCAATCACTGCGTCCAAATTATTATCATATTCATTACAATTAATAAATGCCTCTGAAGAAACTTCTCTTCCAATCAAAGGATTCCCCCAATATATGGGAATACTGCCCGCCTTAAAAGGATCCCAAAGCTTTTTTTTCCAAATGTCCCGCTACAGCACATGAATACTCAATTAACTCCATTTCATGAAAACAATCCTTTATAGTCTGTGCATAAAATACACGATGTGCGTTGAACTCAAGCCGCTCTTTTCCGACTGGAACTGCTATATACAAATTGCCTCCTCGTTTCACTTTCCTTTGAATGGAAGCAAAACACCGAAAACAAGCTTCCGGATCAATTAAATCTCCATATCTTCCCAATCCAAAATGCTCCAAAGAACACAAAGCTGATAAGCTTTCAATGCTATTATCTGTAAACTGTCTCAAACTGGTCGCATCATCTACTATCATAGTCAATCCACTTATTTCCGCAGGAAAAGGCCTAATATCTATCATAGTCACCGGAATTCCCATTGCCAATATATGAGCAACAAAACCATCCAGTCTTGAACCTATATCATAATGAATTTCTGGCTTCTCTTCATAAATTAAACTCGCTGCCCACAGATCCTGAATGAAATAATTGTTTACAATTCCTGCCATATCATATTTATCTGATATTACTGGCCACAAATAATTTTCTTGAATTTTAAACGTGTCTCGTTCATTAAGTTTTGAATAAAGCTCCAGATCCTCTATAAAAAATGACTGATCAATTAGATTATACTGCACACAATATTCCTGAAAATTTCGATATCCCAGTACATTTTTAACCTCTTCAATATGCTCTCTCGGATTTATCTTTCCACAAAAACGCATAAAGATGAGTTTCCCAATGTTTATTCCATACCCACAGCCCATTCGTATATTGTATTTGTGTGAGCATTTGCAACGACAATATAGTCACAATCAGGCAGTTTCTCTGTCGATATCTCGTAAACAGAATATCCCTGAAATGTTTCTTTTGTCCGGATTATTTCCACAAATCCCATGATTGTTCCGTTTAAACCATGCTTCAGAACTTCTTCCGCTATGGCACCTGTTCCCCAAATCAATAAAGTATTCTCTCCATTCAATATTCTGCCTCATGCTCAAACCGCATCAAATCAATCAGTCTTTGGCTGGAACCCGCATCCTGATAATAATGGACATAGGGCATTAAGCGCCTGCGCGCTTCTTTATAAGCATCCTGTCCATTCACTGCTTTTCCTAATTCCTGCATAAACTGCTCAAATGTGCGCACTACCGGCCCCGGTCGCCAGAAATCGACAGGTTCCATGATAAAGCCCCGATTCTTTTCATAGCTTTCAGCATCGCTGTCAGTAAAAAGAATGGGACGGTCTAACAACAAATAGTCAAAATATACAGATGAATAATCCGTAATCAACACATCAGCTGCATTCAAAAATTCGTACAAGCACTGTTCTCCCAGAATTTCCTCGGTCAGAAGTCCCATACAATCTGATTCCACACACCATGAAACTACTCTTGATGTATCACTGGGATGCAGCTTGAATAGAAAAAACAAATTGTTTTCTCGGCAAAAACTCTGTATTTTGTTTAAATCAAAGTCATTCCAGTAAAACAGATAACCGTCATCTCGTCCGTTTTTTGTACCTTCCAGTTCCCGAAAGGTAGGCATATACAAAAGAATCTTCTTTCCTTTGCTGGCAAGTATCTTGCTACCCAAATTCTCCTTTCCGTCTGTTACATACAGCAGATCGTTTCGAGGCATACCTGTAACGATATACTGCCTGCGAAGTGTTCCATAACAGGCTGACATAAAAACCGTATAGTTTAAGCCATAAGACAGAATATAATCAAAACTGTTCCACTGTTTTTCCGTGCATCTGTTTCCTTCTGCATTATATTCCGTCATCATATGCTCCATGGCCTTCAAGGGAAAGCCATGCCACATCTGTATAACCTTTGTCTCTATTCCATCCTGTCCAAAAAATCCCCAGCTTCTTTCTGTAATAATGTACTTGGCAGCTATCAAATCATAGTAATAATCCGGATTCTTTTTATCCACTTCAAAAATTTTCATTCGAAAAGAGTATAAATTCAAGCGACCAGTTTTCTCTAAATATTTCAGAGCTCCAATGTTTGAATAAGAATGATATTCCAAATAAAGAAGAACCAGATATCCTCTATCCTCTTCATAATTATAGCAACTATAGTCATATTCTCTCTTTTCGTACCCTCCCCCAGGTACAGAATGAAAAAGAATAAATTTTCGATACCCCAGATCCAACAGCTGGCGAATCATATCTATGTAATAGGATTCTTTTACAGTCAAAACCGGCTTGATATCCGGAGCGTAAAATGGTTTCTCAACAAGAAGTCCCCAATTAATACTTCCAAGCTTTTCTGTCGCATTATCAAAAAGCCCTTCTATTAAGTACTCTTCCAGATATCCCTCTTTTTTTAGTCGTTCCGCTAATTTTGATATTCCAAATAAATATATTCTCATCTATAGTTCCATCCTGTTTCATCCACTTTTCAGCCACTGGTCAAAACGATATTTTTTATATATATACCGGTATTCCGCATCAGCAATATCTGCTGTTTTAATCTGCTCACACAGATAGGAAAAGTATGCTTCCATACTCATCCCTTTTCTATTACATTCATATGCTGCAATCACCTTCAATTCATCTTCATAAAACTTCGGAGATAAGGCTCTATAATATGACTTATCATAAAGATATGTTTCATAAGTAAAGCATACAATATTCGACTGCGAAATCCCATACTCTGCCAGCTGATCACAAATCTCAAGATAATATCTTTTGCATGGCACTACCCAAATAAAATCATATTTTCTTTTTACAATTTCTGCATAATCTCTCACAAGAATTCCATGATAACTATCTCCCCAGCAGATTGAATTATTATCGCAAAAAGAATAAACAGGAATTCCCTTGTTCATGAGAATATCACATGCCCCTTTTCCTCGTATAGAAAATCCCCATATAATAACAGGCATTTTCTTTCCATCTCTCCTTAATTTCTCCCGTATTTCCCTGTCTATGTTTATCTGACAATTCTTTTCATACCTATGATAGCTTTCGGAATTCTGAAATATCTTTGCCAAACTCCACCATACATCTGCTCCTTTATAAACTGGATTCAGCCACGGTTTATATTTCCCTCCCATATGCAAAATAAAAGGAGTATTCCAGTCAAACATAAAATCACTTCCGGGATATGGCAAATCAAACAAATATCTAATTGTATGTCCACAATAAAAATGAAACAAATTGTATTTAAGTGGCAAAATTTTTATTGCACCATAACAACAATAGTTTAATACGTCTTGATCCTCATAAAGGTTCTCTTTTTCAGACTGTTTTAAAAAAGCTACTACCAGATTTTCTTTCCTGAGTTTTAACAAATTCATAAGCAGTACACCAGAATTGATATAGTCTTTCACCGAAGGTATTCCCAACCGCTTCTGGTGTGTTGTAGGAACCGTTTCAACCGAAATGAGATGGCAATCTCTGACTCCAGCCAAATAAAAATCTGTAATATCTATATCAAACAATTCTCCCAAGTCACCATTAACTATGACATCACAATCCAAGTAAATACATTTATCATATTCCCTGATCAATTCTGGTATCAACAAACGATAATATGCAGCCTGTGCAAGATGCGGATTGAATATTTTAGCCTTTGTAAACATATATCTCTCTATTTTTCTTATAGAAAGGGAAAAGTTAGAATATCGTTTTTTCAGTTCATTTTCCAGCTTTTTCGCAGATTCATCTATATCATCTTTTGTCAAAAGGAAGAAATGATATTTTTTTCTGGAATTTTTCAGTACAGAATGCATGACTACAAATGCTTGAAACAGATAAGACTGATCCAATCCAAAAATTACTGGTATCATACTCATTTCACCTCCAACTATTACTCCATTTTCCAGTACCACGCTAAAAGTCTTCTTCTATTTTCTTCCATGCAGCCTCTAAAGAAAAATATTCTTTGATAATTCTTTTACTCCTACTTGAAATCTCTTTCAACGTCTGATAATCATCATATAATGACAAAACTCTTCTTTTAAACTCCTCAGCCGTATCAAATGCACCTATTACACTTCTAGCCTCTGGTATTCCTTCGATACCAATAGAAGTGGAAACCACTGGAACACCATGATACAACGCATCTAATACTTTTCCCTTTATCCCTGCTCCATATCTTAAAGGAATCACTACTAGCCGAATATTATGATACAGATCGAGCAATTCTTCTTCCGTTACATATCCCCGATTAATTAAACCTTCAGTCTTTAGTTGCTTTAATTTAGGAGATTGTCCTGATCCGAGCAAATAAAAAGGAATTTTTTTTGCATTATAAATATCTGGATAGATTTCTGTCAAAAACCACATCATCGCATCTTCGTTTGGCGGATGAGAACCGCCAATAAACATTATACCTTCTCGATCCAGAGGATTATAATTTTCTTGTTCAGCATCTGAATACATAAACAAAGAAATTTGTTTTGCATGTTTTTTCCCAAATTGGTTCTTAACAATTTCTATTTCAATATCCGATGGATAATAAACGCAATCAGATTTTTTTATAATTTCTTTTTCTTTCTTCAAATAAATTTCAGAGTTTCGCAAACTGGTCTTATCATTATTTATTTCGTATTCCCGTCTAAGCCGAAGGAAATGCAGATCATGACCATAATATCTGATTTTTATTGTAGTTAATTTCAATAAATCTATTATTTCATATGCACAGTTTGGATAATTTATAAATGAATATTCAATATCACCTTGATTTTCTATAAGCCATTCACCCAAGCTGCATTTCACTCTAGAACCATACAATACTTCAATTCCCATTTGCTGTAATTCAAATGTATATGGTTCTGCATTATGAAAATCCATTGGAAGAAATTTGACAAGATAATTCTTTTTTAAAAACAATTTCATATAGTTTAAAATTGATTTTGAACCGGCATCCTTGTCATAAGCAGGCACAATTCCACTGATAAATAAAACCGTTTTTTTATGTTGCTTTCTTTCTCTTGCTGAAAAAATATCTTTTTCCAAACCGTCATTCTGACTCATTAATTCATTTTTCCATTTTTCCACAAATTTTAATCTGTTTATTTCCTGATATTTCTTTATTCCTTCTTGAATATTTTTACCATTTGATGCACCCTCAAAATGAACAATAACAGATGCCGGTTGATATATTACTTTTTTCCCAAATCTCCGAACTTCAAATGCCAAATCAGTATCTTCGTAATAAGCAGGAGCGTACCTTTCATCAAACCCGCCTATCTCCCTCCATAAATCTTTTCGGATCATAAGCGAAGCGCCAGATACATAGTCCACTTCCTTCACATAATTGTACTCATATGACTTGTAATCTTTATTCCGTCCATAATTAGCAGCACTGCCATCCTTCCATACAATACCACCAGCTTCCTGTAGCTTTCCATCTGGAAAAATCAGCTTAGAGCCCACCATTCCTATGTCTTCATCGTTTTCCAACAAATTTACTAATGGATACAACCAGTTATATTTAACCTGGACATCATTATTTAAAAATATAATATATTTTCCTTTTGCATACTTTGCCGCATTGTTACAATTTTTCACAAACAATAGATTCTCAGCATTATGCAACACTTTTACTCCACTAACAATATTTTCTATATTGGATGTCAAATCTATAGAACAGTCATCCGCAATTAGTATCTCATAATCAACTTTTATTGTATTTGTTAAAATTGATTTCAGACAAGCATAAGTGTAACCAAAATGATTATATGCAGGAATAATAATAGAAACTTTAGCTTTTTCATACTGCGCAAAAGATATTGGTTCAAAATTTTCCTCTTTACCACTATCTTCAATTTTCAACAAATTAATATTTTCGCCCTCAAACACGTCATCATTTTCATAAACCTTTTTAGGAAGACTATTTAAATTCTCAAAATTTCTATTAAAAAAGGGTGAGTTACATGTTTTAACTGCCCATTTGTTATAAACTTGCATCTTTTCAACAGACAAATTTTTCAGATTTATCGAAATCTCCGTCAAATCGCGCATAAACTCCCAAGAGCTTTTAATCATACATCGATTCATCCTATAGGATCTTGCAATCCAATATCCAAGACTGTCTTTTAATCCAAAATATAAAGTCTTCTTTTCAAAGTCATTACCTAACGCTTTTCTTAGCATTCCTCCAGAAACCGTCTGATTGATAATATTTTCCTGTAGAATTGGAATATTTAATGGAAGATCAATTCTGCTTAATAATTCGTAAATTGTTTTATCTGAATATGGTAAATAAGAAACAATACTAATAGCCTTCCCTTTATTCAAAAATTTTTTTAACAAACTCACCATATCCACTTTAGGAAATATGCTGTTAATAAAATATGATTCCTCCAACTTACATAACCTTTTTGTTTCTCTTTCATTTAAAAATGCATTGGCCAAATATCTACTGTAAATTTCCGATATATCATATGGCCTAAACATATTTCTTTGAGTTTCTGCCTGAAATCTATTTTCATAAAAATGCGGTAAAAAATACTCACTTTCTATATTCTTCCACATGAAATCAAAAGAACAATATTCGCTCTCACACAATACTCCCATGAGTTCGAAACACACAAAATCACTTTTTTCTATTTGTTCTTCTATTATTTCCATAGTTAAATCCCTATATAAAATATCCTGTTCAATATCCTCTCTTATTACTTTATGAACATCAATTCCATACATATTTAACAGCTCAATGCCATTATGCATGCAGACTTTGGCTATTCTATCAACAATTTTCTTTTCGGATTGAGATTCTGCTGCAATTATAATAGCATCCAACTCGAGATAAAGCGCACTCTCTAATGATATTATTTTTTTTCCATACTTGTACTTACCTATGTGATCTTTATCAATTAGTGCAATAATGTTTAATTCTTTTTCCTCATTTAATATAGTTTCTGCATTTTTACCAATTCCATATAACGCAATTCTTTTGTCTTTTAAAGTTGAACTGACTTCTTTAAGCCTTTGTATTCTATATTGTTTTTCTGTCATCATTACTTATATTTCCTTTATATGATATTTATAAAAGTGCAAACATCATATTCCTTTCATATTTCAAAATCAAAGTTTAATATATCAAAATATTTTGATTTTTGAATCAATCAGCTAACTATTCCAAATATCAGATTTCACAATTTTCATTCCAAACATATACTTGCAAACATATTCCATTTCTTCCGCAAAAGCAGTTTTTTTTGCCTGTATAATTATTTTAGATAATACAACAAAAAGTTCTTTCAAATCATCAAGTGTAGTTTTATGTCTCTTATATATTGAAAATTCTCTCAAAAAACAACACATTTCTTTTTCGTCTAAAATAAATTCATTTTTTTCTAAAGCAAACTTTTGAATACTTCTATATGTATCTATCCTGTTTTGCATAAATCCTTCGTTTTGTCTATGAGTCTCATTGTTGTCAGTTTTCCTCCAGTACAATAACACATCGCTTAAATTAACTATATTCCCATACAAAGAACATTGTACCCAAAAATGATAGTCTTCCATACCATACATATTGTCTTTATACTGTATCCCATTATCCTGTATAAATTTTTTTCTCATCATACTGCTCCCGTTCGGGATTACATCATGAAAAATCAATTCGGCCCTTACACGCTTTGGATTATGAATCATCAAAGACGAATTATATTTTACTATATTATTTTTTTCATCAATAATGTGCCTGGCCCCTCCAACAACTGCCACATCTTTATGCGCATCTAAGAATCTATTTTCCATCTCCAATCTATAATCAGGCGCATAATCATCATCATCCATTAATGCCAGATATTCACCTTTTGCCTCAGTAATCCCTCGATTTCTGGAAAAAGCAATACCACAGTTTTTTTCATTATGCAATATTCGAATTCTGGAATCAGATATTTCTTCAACAATCTTTATACTGTCATCAGTTCCTTTGTCATCAATTACAATTAATTCAAAATCCTTAAAGGTTTGATTTATAATAGAGTCTACCGCAATTTTAATATACCTTTCTGCATTATAAACTGGCATGATTACAGAAATTTTGGGCATTTTGTTCCTTTCTGAAATAAAGTTCAATCTTAAAACAAATTTTAATATTTACTAACATCCATAATATTTTTGAAGCCAAGATTAATCAAAGTCTTCCATATTTCATCTTTATATTTATTTCCTACCGCTACCAATACAATTGCACTTTCCTTGTCTTGTAATAATTCTGTAATATTATATATACCTGATTTTACTTCCAGTTTTTTATCAGATACAGCTATTTTATAATTTGTTATGCCATGGTTCTGCAAAAAGTCAATTACATAGGTTGCTATTTTCCCAGCGCCAAATATTATTATACTATTATGTTTCTTTATCTCATCTATGTTTTCATTCGTTAATAAATCACAATACAATGGCGTATCGTTCACAAGATATCTATATATATAGTATGCTACAGGATACTGTTTCAGCATCACTAGAGACTTTTGTAAATCAATATCATTCATTATATTTTTTATCGACTTTAATTGGAGAGCAAAAAAATAATCTATTTTTTCATTAATCTCATTAGTCAATTTTTTTGAATGCCACAAAAACAAATCATTAACATATTGGATCATCAAACTTTCCAAATGACACATTTGCTTTTGGGATGTAATAATTGAATTCTCTCTAAAACGTCTGCTATACAAAATATCAGAAATACACATTGCTCTCTGAGCACTCATATAAATTGCAAATGGCGAGTCTTCACCATATCTTAATCGATCAATAAAATATAAATTATTTTTCACAAAAAAATCTCTTTTTATAAACTGAAAGCATATATTTCCATGCTTATCTTTTTGCTCTATCATCTTTACAAATAATTCAGGACCTGAGTAAACTCCAGAATAGTGACCTTTTCTGATGTATATTTTTGACTGATTATAATACTTTAACAACATTTGATCATTATCAAAAAACACATCTCCTGAAAATGTCAGCACATCCAGTCTGTTTTTTTTCGCACAATCATATAACCTGTTTAAAGCATTTTTCTTTAAACAATCATCACCATCCAGTATATAAATATATTCGCCATGTGCTGCATGACACCCCATATTCCTGGCAGTTGCCTGTCCAACATTTTCTTTATTTCTTATTATCTGAATTCTATTCTCTTTCTCAGATATTTTTTTTAAAACAGAATACGTATTGTCTGTAGAAGCATCATCAACACATATAATCTCAATATCACCTATTCCCTGCAATATAACACTATTTATACATTCCTCTATATAATTTTCTATATTATAGGCTGTAATAATAACTGAAATTTTAGGACTGTTCATTCTCTTTTCTCTCTTAATCTTAGAATCATCTAACCGTACATATTTTCCAACTACTCATATGCATAAACAGTAATATGTTTCTTTACTTTTTCCAGCATATGATCAATCAGCTTGTTATCGCAGATTCTCTTATCATTCATAACTCTGTATAATTCAACCGTACCGTCAGAAAACACAACCAGCTTATATCCCTCCTTAAATATAAATGCTTCAAAAGCCAATAGATACGTATCTTTTTTCAACATTTTATACAAGGATTGAAAATTAGGGTTGTACAACTCTGAACGTGCAACCTTAATATAATCATTTTCCGGTTCCCTATATATCTCTTGTTTTAATAAACTGATTATAATGTCATTAAGAGACATTATCGAAAATAATTTTCTGGTTCTTCCAAAATTTATTTCTGGTGAACATATTGCACACACAATCCTTATCCATTCCTCATCACAAATCAATTTTGTTTCTGGCACTTCTTTCAATTCGCATTCTTTTTTTAAAATCATATTCCCATGATCCGAATATAATACAACCCTGCATCTTATCTCCTGAAAAAATGGTGCCAACACATCATCCAAATAACGGATTGCATCCAAGTGCTGCTGTGCATAATCTGTTCGTAATTTTCCACCTTTTTGTGGTAAAAAATCAAATAGCATAGCTGTTCCTTCAGAAATTAATTTCTCTTTCGTATATGGATTTGAGAAAGTAAAATGACTTTCATACAATTCATGTATATAATACAATCCATTTTCTTCATCTACAGCATCCAGTATAAAATTCCACAGTTTCTCAGTCACTGTTTGAAACGTACCACTATAATGAACATTCTCACCTTTAACAAAATGGTTCATATCTGTATAAAAACAAATTTTTCTCTTCTGTCTTATAGCCTCCTGAAGGAACCGACAATCATTCTCCTCAACAAAGTTTTTATTGTAATATCCAGTCCTAAGATCGTCGTTTTCGCTGTATGCTGGCAAAAGGCTTTCAAATGTAGATGTCGAAAAAGAATATGCATTATCAAATATAAAACCTTTTTTTTCAAAAACTTCTGTCATTTTTGGCATATACTCATTTGAAAAATCCTGATGTCTTAGTCCATCCAAGCAAAACATTAAAACATTTTTTTCGCTTATTTGACCAACCGCACTTATCTCTTCATTATATAAATTTTCCAATTCAGAAATCAGTTCAGCTTCTCTCAAATTTGACGTTATTTTATATAATTCTTTTGCATAAACAATCGCTGATAGAAAATCCTTAATATGAATATATTGTGTAATTAATAACCAAAAGCTCTTTATAAGTTCACATTCGTCTTTCTCTTCTCTTATTTTCCTTTGTATCGAATTAATTGTGCGATAATGTTGATAAGGATGATTTTGATAGTAATAATCTGTTTTAAGAACAATACCATTCTCTGCAAGTTTATCATAAATATCTAAAAATAAAATTGACGGATGATTTTTCTTTAAATTATCTATGATACTGTTTCTAAATTTAAAAGATGATATTATCACGGCTTCTATTCCGTTTTTTTCAATTTCATCATCTCTTATCATATAAAAACCATTAACATCATATATTTCTGAATAATTATCTATTATAAATTTTATGTTTTTTAATTCAAACATAAAATCCGCCATCAACATTTTTGTATGTCCACCATTGCAATAGATCGCGGTTTTTTTATCTAACTTCATAAATTCCTGTAAAGAATTTTTAATAACATGAGTCACTTGAAATGCATCAATTGGTCTGGCAAAATGATATTTGTCAAATAAATTTTCATATTTTTGTTCAATTATTTCTTTCATTTTCCACTCTGCAAATTAAATATTTTATGTTCGTCTGTCATTCAGTTATCTAAAACTTACCATCATTCATTTTTTATAATCGCTATGCTGCAGTTATCTCCTATCGGAAGTTTAGGAAGTCTTTGTCCAAGTTCTTTTTCAAAATCAACAACAGCTTCTTTAACACCCGGAAGTTCTGGATGAAAATAATCATGTAGTAAAATGACAGCACCCTCTTCCATTTTTCCCCAAAAAAATCTTAATCCTTCTAACTGAGGCTGATATAAATCCATATCTAAATTCACAAAACAAAATCTGTCTTTTATTCCATCTGCACTCTCAGGAAAATACCCTTTAAATATTTTTATATTATCCGGATAAGACATCCTGGTTTTTACAATATCAATCAGGGAATCTGATGTATCAATTTTAAAAGGATTTTTAGCAAATTGTCCATTTCTAAATTCATAAAACGCATTACTGTCATGAGTGAGATCTTTTTCCAAAAATCCTTCAAAAGTATCAAACAAATACAAACTCCTGTCTGGCCAATATTTATTAATAAATATTGATGTATCGCCCCTATATACACCGCATTCAGCTGTGCTTCCCTGTAATCCTATTTCTCTACTATAATCAGAAAACGCTTTGATCCAGTTTTTTCTTACAGGATCAAATTCTATATATGCGTCCGAATAGGTACTGCTTCTTTTCATAATTACAATCTTTTCTTCCGGTATCCCCATATCCAATAATTGAATTTTTATCTCATCATAGAAACGCCTTTCAGAAACACAAATGAATACTTTCTCAAACTCATTTTGAGTCAGTTTTTGTGGTGGTATAATTTCAACACCATCTATCATGCATCCCCATTTCATCATATCATTATCGCATATTGTACCAATATGTACTCCATAATATTTTTCCAATCCCTTTTTCAGAACTCTTCCATCTCTGCCAGCACCAAAAATAACTGATTCCATACTGAATCTACTCCTTTATGTCCAAAAATCATTTGTAAAATAACTTTTCTTCAATCCGTTTTGAAATCTCTCTATTTACAATTTCATTCAAATGAGATGGAATCGCACCATACTCATATAATTTATCTGTAAAATAGTATTGACAACCTGAAGTTTTTATAATAGTCACTTGTTTGTAATTTAAAGAAACAAAATTGTAATATTTTCTTAATAATTGGTTTGTATTTCTTATCCGATCAATTTCATTAAAATATTGTCTTGCATATATATCACCAGTCTCTTCGCTCAAATAATTTTCAATTATAACAATTTTATGTTCTGGTACTTTTTTTGTAATATAAGCCATAAACTCCCTGAAACTGTTTTTCCAAAGCTCCAAGCACTCTTCAGATTCTCTCTTTAGTATCTTCTGATTTTCCAATTTCAGATCAGTACCATCAAAAGCATCACTTTTAGTAATATACCCCTCACCATATTCTAAAAGATCAAATCGTTCCTCCAGAAAATCCAGAAAAACATATTCCGGATTAATTTCATCTATCACATTCCAAAAAGAAGAAACAATATCCCTGTTCACCATCATCTCACGATATTTATTTCTATGTGTAAATTGCAATTCTTTTTTAACCGGATGCATCAAGCTGACAATACTCGAAAAATTAAACCTCCCATATGGATTTTGTATTGTATCCAAATACCTCAAAATCCGATTCAAATTATATCCTCCAATTATCAAATAACGATAGTTTATTGTTTGAGGAAATCTATTAGCAATATAAGAATAATATTTTTCAGATAATTTCAAAAATTCTTGTTTTTCTCTGCGATTTAACAGACCTGCAAGTCTGTCTGAAAATCCCAGCTTTATATTTTTCTGCAGTGCATTTTCATACTTATCATATATTCCAAGCTTTTTAAATCCCCACAATAAACTATCCGCTGACAGCAATCCCACTGCATTTTTATCCCCATCATTCAAACGGGGTTTCTCCGTTAAAGATCCCTTTCGATATCGCCTATAGTAATATAAACCCTCTTGTACATTTGCAATTTCACCATTTACTGCAAGAAGCAGTGGATAAACAGCTTTTGCTTCTCCATGGCAGTTCGGAAATCTTATCCCAAAATCTATAAACAACGATTTTTTGATCATACATTTCCAGATCCCCGTATGTCCAAATATTATATGTTCTTCTAATGTATATTGCAGTCCCATATTTCCAGAACACGCATGATATGTTTTTTCATCTGTTTTATCATTGAATCTGTAAATATCACATTCTGACATTTTTACCCCATTTTTAATAATAGCATCATATAGTTTTTCTAAATAAGTGGAATCTATCCAATCATCTGCATCTATAAATACAACATATTCCCCCGCAGCATTCTCTATTCCATCATTCCTTGCCGCAGATGAACCTTCATTTTCTTTAGATATAATTCTAATACGTCTGTCTCTGTTCTTCCATTCTTGACATTTAATATCAGAGCCATCCGTTGAACCATCATTAATCAATATCACCTCAAAATCTCCAAGTGTTTGATTTACAATAGAATCAAGGCACTGGTCCATCCATTCACTTACATTATATACAGGCACAATTATACTAATCAATGTATTTTTTTCTTCCATATTTAATATACAACTCCTGTTTAAAACGCAAAAAATCTCTTTTTAAAGCCATGTTGCTTTCAACATTTGGTTTACTTTACGCAAAACCTCACATTCCTCTTTATCAAAATCGCTTTCTCTAAGAGCTTGTTCTGTCAACAACGCCTTATTACCCTGTAAAGATGCAGCAGAAATTTTATTTGAGAAAACATCACACACAACATATTCCTCACCAAAGTATTTGGCAACTGTAATACGGTGAAGTCCATCGATCACTTCATACTGAGAATTTATTAAAATTCGTTTTCTTTTATCGTATCCTCTTTCTTTCCAGTTCTTAATCAAATTACAAAACTCTATCAGACGTTGTTCTGCCGTTTCTCTTCTGCAGTACAGGGCATGGGATCTCACATATAAGTTATACCCTATTTGATTTTTCCCAAAAAACTGTTCAACCGCCAAGTACCTCACAGCTAAACCATAATTATTCAAGCAGGATTCTATAATCTGATCAATTTTAACCAAAACATTTCTTTTCAATGGCTGTCCCAAAAACATCTCATTTAAAAAAGGATAAACCCAAATATACTCTTTTATCCGTAGTTTTTCCAGATTATTTTCTATCTCTTTTACCAGACTCTCATGAACGGCAATGCAAAAAAGCATATTTTTTTTTTCTTCATCCAACTCATTTATATATCGAACAGGAATCCCCTCTATCTCGTCATCATAACTTTTAACGTTTTCAGAAACTGTAAAACACGTTATGTTTGCATATAAATTATGTTGCTTTAAAGCTGACAAAAATTTTTTCCCAACAAATCCTGTACCATAAATCACAAGTCTTTTCTTTGATAAACGCGTTAGTAAACTTTCTGTACTCATATTTCGATTCATAAAAATCCTTTATTTACAACAATTATCATCATCTACAATCCAACATTTTCGACTATTATACTTTTTTGAAAAATATATCAAAATACTCTTCTGCCAGATAAATACCATTATTCCCTGTAGCAGCAAAATGAACATAACCTTTTTCTTCCAACAACTTATTCATCGAATCATTTCCACACATGATAGTTTCTACACAAATCATCTTGATCCTGTAGCGATCAGTGTCCAATGCACGAATAAGAGCAAAATCCATTCCTTCAGCATCAAGATCTAATATATCCGGTGCAGAACCACAATAGGTTTCAATTATATGATTTATATTGTCCACCTGAATGTCCTGATAGTCCGTAAATCCCATTTTTGCCGCTTCTTCTGCATCAAATGTATTATGCCCAATAAATGAAGCGCGCGGCGACCGATAGTATCTTAACGACTGGCTTTCATCTGCGCATGCTCCCATATTCACCAGAATATTTTCCGGTCTGTATTCCCGAATCAATTTACACATATCCGGATTAGGCTCTACCAAGACACCTTTCTTAAACCCATACGTATAAAGCATATACGTATTATTCCTTATAACCGGATGGCATACCCCTATATCCAGATAAGACGGATTTTTCAAACCAAGTTTTTGGATCAATTGTATAAACAAAAGGTCTTCTCCTTCTTTTGAATAAAAATGCCCCCCCCCGGATTCCACAAGCCTAGAAACTACTATATCATAATTCTTCAAATACTTTTTAATTTCCTCCTCTATGATCTGTTCTATTTGAGGAAAAACAATAAAACACACCGTTTTGTCTTTTAAATCATCTAAAATATCAATGCCTGAGACTTTCATTCCGCAAAGGGTTTTTCCCTCCAGCTTTTTGTCCATATCAATCATATAATCCAACGGAAACAGACAAGGATTATATCGCGGAATATATTCCAGCCTGCCTGCACCCCAACCTGCCAATATATCATATTTTTCCCGTAATTCTTTTGCACTGATCTTATTCGTAATCGTCATATGTTAAGTATTCTCCTCAATATCTTTATTTACGTTTCCGTATCTATTTCCGTTTTTTAATACTCTCATCGTCCTCACGATCCCGCTTTCAATATCATACCCCGCCTGCCAACCCAGCGCTTTCAGCTTTCCGCTTTCCAGCCTTGCCTTTGTCGCCCTGCTGTAGCCGGCGCTCTCGACCGCATCCGGTTGTTCAAACACCACCTTCCGGCCTGCTTCCTTTGCCACAATGGCAGCCAGATCCTTCAGCATAATATCTGATTTTTCATCCGCAATATTATATGCCTCTCCGCACGCTCCGCAGAGCAGCACCGTCAGCAGGCCCAGAACTGCATCACTTACATAGGTATAGGAATAATACTGCGTTCCCGCACTTTTCAGCACGATATCCTCGCCCGCAATTCCTTTCCGGATAAACTGGCTGATCGCCTTTGTATCGCTCATCTGCATGGTCGGACCATAAGAACGGGTCAGACGGGCAATTACGGCATCCAGCTTTTTCTGCTGAATATACGCCTGACAAAGTGCTTCGCCGCAGCGTTTGCTTTCCGGATACCCGGCCCTCACTGTATTGCAGTCAATATAACCGCAGTAGCCTTCATCAAATTTCTCCGCGTCGCCGCGATTCTCCCCGTAGATTTCATTGGAAGAGGCAAACAGCATCCTGCTACTGTTATGTTCGGCCGCAAAGGTCAGCATATGATTCGTCCCGATGATATTCGTTGTAATTGTCCCGATCGGGTCCATCGCATAGACTACCGGATGGGTGTTGCTGGCCAGATGGAGCACATAATCTACCGTTCCCATATCCTCCCTGACAAGCGGCTCATTAATATCCCAGGGAATAAATGCGAACCATTCACTGTCCTGATAACCAGAAAACCGATGCTTTGCCTTCTCTTCATCCCTGCCCAGTGCATAAACCCTGCACCGCATATCATATCTGCTGTTTCTATACATGAGTACATCGATCAGAAAGCTTCCAATCAGCCCGCTCGCCCCGGATATCAGGACACTTCGGTCCTGCAGCTTCTCCCATGGAAGCTTCGCTTCTGCCGTGCAGGATACATCTTCCTGATATAATGTATTTTCAAATAGTTTCATACAAAAGCCGCCTCATTAATCCGTTTATTCTGTCAACGATATCTACTTCAGCCAACCGCTCTGATCCGCCCTGAGACAGGCCTTGAACATTTCCAGATCATCCTTTGTCGTCAGCTTGATATTTTTCTCTGAACCTGCCGCAAAATACAGCCGTTCCCCAAGCTCTACCATCATGGTATTGGTATAAGAAGAACCATAGATCCCGATCTTCTTTTCAAATGCTTCGTGATAGGCCCATCTGAGCTTCTCGTATTTATATGCCTGCGGCGTGGAAACCCGCCGAAGCTTTTCACGGGGAATGTATTCAACCGTAGATACCTCGTCGTCCATCACGAAAATCTGTTCATTATAAGGCATGGACGTTACGGCGTTCCCGTATTTTTCGCATTTGATGATCACATCTGAAAGGACGGTCGCATCTACCAGCGGTCGTATCCCATCGTGAATAATAACCGTATCTCCGGGACTGCATCTGCCCTCAAGTCCATATACGCCGTTGCGAATAGACTCCTGACAGCTCTCCCCGCCTGACACGATCCACTGGACCTTCGTAAGATTAAACTGCCTTGCATAAGCACGGACTACATCATGCCAGCCCTCGATACACACCACCTCAATGGCGTCAATCTGCGGATGACGCTGGAAACCCTCCAGTGTATAGATCAGAACGGGCTTATCATATACGTTTATAAACTGCTTGGGGATATCCTGTCCCATCCGCTGTCCGGAACCGCCCGCTATAATAACTGCAACATTCATTTTCTTTCCTCTGATATAAACGCCTCCTGTGAAATATCAGTCGTTTATGCATTTCTCTATTTTATCCGCCACCCGTCGGCTGGCCTGTCCGTCAAACACCAGCCCGACGGCCCTCTCGAATTCAAGAAGGCCCGAATGGTATGTTTCCTGATCAAAGCTCAGGATATTCTGCTCCAGTTCTTCATTATTTCTGGCTACGCTGTAAGGCAGAACCGTATGGATTCCCGGAGTCATGACTTTATTATTTGGCACAGGCACCCCGAATTCTGATGAAAAATTCCACAGACTGCTTCCCCGGTCGCGGACATACTGTTCAATGTCATCCGCATAGATAAACACCGGCATATGCGTAAATCCAGCGTCCATGGCGGCACTGGAATAATCGGTAATAAATGCATCCACGGCGGCCAGCAGTTCATACAGATTGTCGTCCTGGCTCACATCCATCATCCGGTCAGCCAGGGAAGCCGTTTTGAAATCCTGCTGAAATTGACATGCCAGCTGCGGATGCACCCGTATACAAAGATACCACGTCCCGCCGAACCGCTTTTCCAGATTACGGAGCATCCGTTCAAAGTCAATGGTCCATTCTTCAGAAAACACCTGCCTGACACCATCTTTTTTTCCTTCCCGGAAAGTAGGCGCAAACATTACCACATGATCCTGCTCATGAAGCGAAAATCTTTTTCGAAATTCGATGCGCGCTTTTTTTCTGTCTCCGTACAGAACATCGCAGCGCGGCGCCCCTGTTTTCAGAAATTCTCCCTCATATACCAGCCCTTTCGGAAACATTTCCCTACACCACTCGGAATCAATCGTCACATAATCAATCATATCTGAATCGTTTTTACTGACCAGATACGCCATACGGGAGAATGCGCTTCCTCTCCACAGACCAATGCTTTTAAACCCGATCGATCCATGCCATGTCTGAAAATAAAACTGGCCTTTTCTCTTCCTTGTTCCATACGGCTTCCGATAATTATCAATCCATATTTTTGCCGTTGACAGATGCCGGGCACGGTTCCAGGCGTTGTTTTTCACTTTCCTGATATAAGATGGAAATATTTTATCCATATCATTGACGAACCAGTAAAATCTGTACGTATCGTTTCTTTTATGCAGTTCTTCTACGATATATCTGGGATTACAGCCAAATCCTGTCCTTCCTTCAAAGGTACATATGGCAATCTTATCTTTCTGAATCGGCAGGAAACTGCACAGAATATACAGCGCACTGTTACAGCATGCCACTATTTTCCGATACAAAATATAAAAAGATTCCTTTATTTTAGGCATATGCAGAACCTGTCCCTTACATTACTCGATCTGTTTCCTCATGAAAAAGCGATCTTATGGCAGCTCCTTTTTGACATATTCATGAATCACGTCCCCCGCTGCCAGATCGTCTGTTTCTCCCTGGTAGCATTCGTATGTCTGTTGGAACAAACTTGTGTCTCCCTCCGTAATATAATCAATAAACTGAGCCATTGACACCGATCCCTCCCACAGACAGTAAGGCGTCAGCCTGGAGATCCAGAATTTTTCAATCTGCTTTTTTTCCATACGCAGCATTTCATCCCGCGGCAGACGGCATGGAACAGATTTCCACTGATTTTTTTCCATATCCCACAGGCGGATATAGTTGCTGCCGGTATCAAACAACAGAACCGTACCGTCTTCCAACCGTTTGACATATCCAAATCCTGCCTCACTCTTTATGGAATCCTCTTCCATCCGGCGGAGAATATCCTGAACCCCTTCATATTCGCTGAACTCGCCTGTATGTTTATCAAAAGACAAAATACGATAAGCAAACCCGCAGCATATAAGAAGCCGGTCACCAAGGTCCAGCAGCGAACTGTAGAAAAGATTTTCGTCCGGCTGCTCCACACCTGTAGGATAGACATACTCCTGTGTCTCTCCTGTCTCTTCTTCCCATCTCACAATGCTGTTCTTTTTATACGCTGCAAGCCAGTAATATCTGCCATCATACAACAGACGGCAATACCCATATGGATATGCACCGATTTCCCGAACTGTACAGCTTCCATCCTCCATATCAAAAATCAGAATCCGGCTTTCAGATGCACTTGCCAGATACAGAAGATTTTCCCTTGTCAGGAACGCCCAGTTAAACATCTGTTCGTTCCCGTCTTCTTTCAAAAACGGCTTTACGCATTCTCTGTACTCACGTTTCTCCAGGCTCTCTGTATTAACACTTACGACTGCCGGATAACATCTGGGAAGCAGAAACAGCTTTTCCTTATAAACTACTGCTTCATCAAACAGCATCATCCTGTCAGCGGATTCGGACAGAACAAGCCGTACTGCCTGTTTTTGATCCAGATCATAAACATAGATATCTTCCGCATTATGAGGAACCAGAAAAATTCGGTTCTGAATCTTCCGAATTCCATAGTAGCATCCCCATGTATGGTCCGGCGTCCCCGGGAACGTCAGGACCTTCTCAAGCATTCCGTCTTCCAGACCCAGCCGGTACAGATCACGCCCCATGTCCACATTGATCGGTACAAAAAAAATAGAGTCTCCTTCCTGATACCAGGTATTGAACATCAGAAACTCCCTGTCCTTTCTATTATCCTCCGTAATCTCCCAGTTCGTATACATCACCGGCTTCCCCTGTACGCCAAAGTAATGCATCAGTGACGATGTATTCTCTCCAAGATACGCATCCGCGATCACCGCCGCGACCGCCGCGTCTCCCGTCTCATCCAGGATTCCGTTCCCGCTCCCGGCAAACGCGTGTTTGATTTTCATATATTCTTCATACAATGCAGGAAGGGCAGACTGAAGCGTCGCCTCCAGAAGCGGATGCGGCCGCCACCACAGCACCACGTCGTCCCGTCCTTCAAAGCAGGACAGAACGTACCGGATCTTGTCCATGGCGTACTTACTGTTTCTCAGAAGCCCGGTTACGCTGAGATTATAGAGGATCACTTTCTTTCCGCGGATTTTCTCCCGCCATTCCTGCGGAATCTCCTGCTCCAGGATCTCGTCCTTCTTCCGGTTCAGTTTCCGGATCCGGTCTGCCTTTGGAGTGCCCAGGACGGCGATCTTTTCCATCGGGACAAAATCTGCCAGATTCTGTACTTTTTCCTCATCCTGCAAAATGATATAATCCACATACTCATAAGCCGGAAGCGACAGATGGCAGTCCGGCAACGGTCCGTTTCCGCATATATAATAAGGAATATATACTAACACTTCTGTATATTTTTTCAGATTGGAAGAATAATAATCCGGATGCACGGTCGTTACCGTATTCCCACCGTCATAAGGATTGTGAATATAGACAATGTCCGGCTGTTCCTCTTCCAGATGATACGCCCGGTAATGCACGACCGGCACATCTTTCGGGAACATATCCCCTTCGTAGCATTCCCGGACGATACTGCCCTGGGCATTTTTCTCATAATATGGAATCGGCACCACAAGAGCCTCGCATTCCGGGTCCGCGTCCGCCGCTTCCCACACGCTTTCCATGCAATCCCACATGGACGCCTTGTAGGGCAGGAACACGACCTTCAGGCGATCCTCTGGCAGATGCTCCTTCACTTCATTTTCCGTCTGCCGCAGAATATCCCCCAGCTGTTTCTGATAATTTAGAATACGTTCTTTGTCTGTGTCCTGACTCATCTGATACAAAATCTCACAGTACGTTTCCAAACAGGAAACGGCTCCAGTGCCCTCTCCTTCGCTCTGTTCGATGGATTCCCCGATCTTCTGAGCGCCTTCCTGACACTGAAACAGCAGGCTGCCTGCATCCGCAGACTGTCCGTTCAGCAGCATATTGGCGGCAATCTCCTGCGCGTCTTTCATCGTATGAAGGCTGTCCAGGATTCTTTTTCTGATTCGTCTTCTCATTCTGCGGGCGCTCCTTTGGTCTTTCTTCTGCAAAATTATGCTGAGCCTTCGCTGCTCATAAACCTATCATATATTATCGACGGCATTCCGCAAAACTTAAACCGGCTTCATACCACCGCCTCGACGATCATTCTGCCATCCACCAGTATCCTTTTCACACCCACCTGCTTCTTCTTATTAAAGTTAAAACTGACCATGTAGCCTGTCGTAAGATGATAATCATCCAGATACCCGATTAACTGCTGTTCTCCCCGCCTGTTATACTCATTTCCATGCCAGATCTTCAGTTCACAGACATACTGTTTTCCTTTATAATCTACAATCACATCTGTTCTGCGCATGTCCCTCGTCCGCGATTCCACATAATAATTCCCGGTACCATTAATAATCGGCTTTAAATACAGTAAAAAGAAACGACGGCCATTTTCTTCCACAAATGTCTGATCTGCATCTGTATAAATATCCTGAAAAGCTTCTGTAAATCGCTCCAGCACCCGTTCCATATCCAGCTCTCCATCACAGATAAACTGATTTTTATCCAGCGCTGCAGATTTATAGATACGGCTCTCCAGGACCTCTTCCGACAGAAACAGGTCATACATTCGGGTCTCAAAGATCCGGTTGGATACCGCTACGGTCTTCTGATCATTTTTCAAAAACCCAAACATGGTTCCCATATTGACTGCATACACATCTGCATTGTACGGAATCTTTTCTCCCCGAAACAGAATCATATAGAGCATCTTCTTCAATTCCGGATATTCATCCAGCTTTTTCACCATATCATCAAACAACGTATTGGATTCTGTCACTAATTCCTTCACAGCCTCCGTCAGCCCATATTTTGTCCATGCAGATTTTTTTGTACTAAAATCAGCTTTTCGAGCAATTACTTCATCAAGAAGCATGCAGATCCTCGAAACCAGAAAAGGATATCCACTGGTATAATCGTAGATCTGTTCTGCCATATCCATAACATCCATTCCTGTGTGATGATCCTGTTCGTACTCCTGAAGCATCACAGCGATGTCTTCCGACATAAAATCCATATTTACAGTAAAATCCGCCGCTATATTCCACGGACTGTTATATTTGGATTCCTGTTCCGGATGCAGTTTAAGTTTCAGGTTTTTCACATCATACACCCCTGCCAGTATCACGGATCGGAAGGTACGGTCGCTTCCCTGCCTCTGCTCCAAGTATTTGTGTCTCAACAACCCCAGAAAGGAAAGAAAGATCTGGTTATCCGAATTCCTGTCGACCTCGTCAATGATCAGTACGACCTCCCGATCCAGACTGCTGCAGAGCGAAGTGATCCTTTCCCCCAAATCGTCCAGCGGAAAAGCCTCGGAGACCGGCTGATTCCATTCTTCCAGAATCCTGCGTTCCACTCCCTGCACTTTCAATATACGGCTGATTCTCCGGATTAACCCCATTGCCAGAAAATACAATGACACAAAAAGTTCATCTGCCGCTTCAAAACTGAGTCTGATGACCAGATAATGCTCTTTCAGACGCTGCTCCAGCAGATAAAGGGTGGTCGTTTTTCCGTACTGCCTTGCCCGGTTGATCGTAAAATATTTTCCTTCCCGCACATAATCGTTGCATATGATATCGATTCTGTCGCTGATATCCACCATGTAATTTTCTTCGGGGATACAAAGTCCTGTCACATTAAATTTTTTAGACATTCGCTACTCCCCTCTCATCACCCGGCACCGTTTCCTGCAGCACGCGATCCCAAAGGTCATGATCGGATCCAGTCCATTCAGCAACAGTTTTTCTCTGTAATTCTTTTCCCGAATCTGCTCCAGAGCTTCCTGACATGCCGCATCCAGGTCGCCATTGTCCGCATATTTCACTTCGATTACGATCCCTCGCTCTTCATCCTCCATCTCGATCAGGATATCGCTGTAGCCGTCTCCGGATTCCGCATTGGAGGTTACGATCCATTCCCGGTCGTAATTCAGAAGTCCCAGCAGGATCCCATGGTAAAAATTCTCTTTCCTGCTTTTCGTACTGACATCACGGATACTGATGGTCTTTTTCAAATATGCCTGAAACTGCTCCTCTACAGCTTCGGCGTCTCCATTCCGAAACGCCAGACAGAAGGCATCCATCCCCGGCTTATCCCGCCAGGAAGCCTCCCGAAACCATTCCTGAATCTGCGTCACAAAGATCTCCCGGATCTCCAGATTTGGAATCGTAAGCAGCAGTTCCCGCCCTTCTGTTTCCTCCTGCACACTCAGATAACCGGTCAGGAACAGAACACTCCACAGATTGTCAATGCTGTCATCCAGTTCATTGTACGTCAGTTCCTGCCGGATCGTCTTACGAACCGCCCCTCCTGCCACCAGCTCTTCCAGATCCCTGCGGGTCCTCCGGTCCGCCTTTCCGATAAAACCCTGGATGATACTGTTCCCGCTGGTATTGACCCAGTAAGGCCTGGGAGCCAGGCTCGGTTTCGCCAGAAGGTCGCTGCAGTAGCAGATCACATCCCACGGGCAGTAAACGTCGGTATTTCCTATATGATATCCGTCATACCACTCCTTCACTGCAGCATAATGCTCTGTCAGGTCGTAATATTCCAGCATTTCCCGAACTTCCCCGTCCGTAAAACCGAAATATTCACCATACCGGACATCCATAACAGAAAACACCTTCAGATTATTAAGGCCCGTAAAAATGCTTTCCTTCGCGATGCGCAGGCAGCCTGTCACCACTGCAAAAAACAGACTGTCATTCGTCTTAAGCGACTGGGCAAACAGACTGCTGATCAGCGTTACCATCTGGTCATAATAACCAAGCTGGAACGCTTTATCCAGCGGCACATCATATTCGTCGATCAGAATGATGACCTTTCGCCCATAGTACTGATGCATAACAGAAGACAATGTACGAAGCGCATTCATTTGCGTGTCTTCATCCATCCGATCGTCCAGAAGCTGCTTCATCTGCTTCTGATGAAGCTCCGGCAGCTTCTCCCACTGCATGCGGCTCTGGATCCGGTATGACTCTTCGTTGATCAGACGGTTCAGCATCCTTCCCGCAATCTCATACGTTCTGCCAAGAACTCCTTTCAGTGATATGGAAATAACCGGATACTGTCCCATGTATTTCTCACAGAGTCCCCTGTCTTTTGAGATTTTCAGGCCGTCGAACAGCGTTTTGTCACAACCAGGCTCAAAGAAATGCCGAAGCATGCTCATATTCAGAGACTTCCCGAACCGCCGGGGACGGGTAAACAGATTTACACTTGCCCAGTTTCCCAGCAAATCTTCAATCAGCCCTGTCTTGTCCACATAATAAAATCCTTCCGTTCGAATATCTGCAAAATTCTCAATCCCAACAGGCAGTTTCATTTTTTCCATATGCACGCCCTCCCGGCCTCTCTCTTCAGATTGATTATACCTTATTTCTCTTCATCTGAAAAGTCCCGGTTATTTCCTCTGGGCCTCCATAAACCGCTCCACCACTCCTGCCATGGCGATGGATTCTTCTCTGGTCAGGCAGTAAGACTGTCTGGCGTCTCCGTTGATCCTGGATACAAAATCCGCAATCTCATAGCGCAGGCCGTCACCCAGAAACTTGGGCGTATACCGCTCAATCCTTCCCGGATCTTCAAACCGCACCTCAAAGGACCTGGTCAGCCACCAGGGAGATTCTGCCAGAATGTAGCCTTTTGTCCCGCCGATGACCAGCTGGCCTTCGGATTTTACACCGATGCCGGTTTTGGACATGGCCAGCGCGTCGCGGAACCGGAAATGTACCTTCGTGTACAGATCCACTCCGTTCTCCGCCCTTATGCAGTCGAATTCCACCTGTTCATAATGGCATCCCAGCAGCTTAAAGATGGGAAGCAGCGTATAGCTTCCAAACTCCAGAAAGGCTCCGCCGTACTGCCGGTCTTTCATTTCCCGAAGCGCTGGCGGCGTGATTCTGGAAAAACAGGCTTCCACATCCCGCACTTCCCCGATGATCCCGCTTCTGGCCACATTCATCATCTGCATGAATCCCGGACAGTAAGCGGTCTTGATTCCTTCCATCAGAACCGCATCCCGCTCCGCAGCCAGCGCATACAGCTCTTCCGCTTCCTTCACGGTAAAGGTCAGCGGCTTTTCGCACAGCACATGCCGCCCCTGTTCCAGCGCTTTTTTTGCATACGTGTAATGCGTCTGGTGGGGAGACGCAATATAGATGGCATCCACACGCTCGAGAAATGCGTCAAATTCCCCGCTGAAGGCTTCCAGTTTATGCCGGCTGCCGAAGGCTCCGGCGCTTTCCTCATGGGGATTGTAGACTGCGCAGGCATTGATGCCGCTCACATATTTTGCCTCCGCCAGAAAACGGGGTGCGATCCGCCCGGAGCCCACCACACCCAGCTGAAGGATCGGATACTGATGCTCTCTCAGTGATGTGGAAGAGATATGCGGCGTCCGCTCCAGATAGACCACCTGACACAGTTCCTTCAGATAGTCAAAAGCCCCGACCCAGTCAGAACCGATGGCAAAGATGTCCACGCCCATTTTCTGGATATCTTCCTGCTTCTGCCCCTCATGGTCCTCGATGATGATCTCATCCGCCAGACCGGTCCTGCGGACATTTTCCACTCTCTCCAAAACCGAATCCACCACATTCAGCTTTCCCCTCTGCAGGTCATAATACTCGGTGGTCACTCCGACGATCAGATAGTCCCCCAGCGCTTTCGCTCTTTTCAGCAGGTTATAATGCCCCTCGTGGAACAGATCATAGGTTCCGTATGTGATGACTTTTTTCATTCTTTCTCCCACTCCCTTTCATCGTTCTGCCTTTTATAAAATATTATATATATACTTTTCTGCATGGCTCAGCCTCTTTCAATATAGTTCGTAATGACTGCATCCACCCCAAGCCGCTGCATGCGCTCAAAATCCGCCGCCTCATTGACCGTCCATACATGTACTTTAATCCCTCTCTCATGACACAGCCTGACCACATCCGGATACTCCGCATTTTTCAGAGAGGGATGTACCGCATATGCGCCATATTTTACTGCATAATCTGCAATATCCAGAATCCCGTCAGAATAGAGGAAGGCTGTCCGGGCGGACGGCTTAAGCGAACGGATCTTCTGCATGGAAGAATGGTTGAACGAAGAATAGAGAATCCGGTCTCCCATGCCTTTTTCTTCCGCCAGCCTTAACACCTTCTCTTCCAGCCCTTCATAGAAGACCACACTGTTTTTCAGTTCCAGATTGATCAGCATGTCGGTTTCTTTCACAAAATCGTACACCTCTTCCAACGTGGGGATCCGAACGGTTCCATAGGATGGAAACGTCTGATTCATATTCAGTGCCCGAAGCTCTTCCAGTGTATAATCTTTCACCCATCCGCTGCCGTCGCTGACCCGGTCCACCCGTTCGTCATGAATCACCACCGGCACTCCGTCTCCGGTCAGCTGTACATCCAGCTCGATTCCGTCCGCCCCAAGCATCTGTGCCAGTTCAAAAGCCGGCATGGTATTTTCCGGAGCATGTCCGCTGGCTCCCCGATGCGCCCAGAGCTTCATCTTCCGTCCGGCGCGCACCTGCACGGCAATCGCTTTGTATGTGCTTTTCTTTTTCGCAAAGGAAACTTCCCGGTCCGCGCCTGCTCCAAAACGGATCATCTTCAGCCTCTGCTTCTGAAAATCGATCAGGAGACTGTCCCACAGTTCCTGCGTCACCGTACCCGCCGTTCTCTCATGTGCAACCGAGCCTTCCGGCTTCATATCCGGGAAATATTCCAGCTTGGCACAGCCGGTAGCAATCACCGGGAAACTGCATTCTTCAAAGATCTGGTCCGCATGGATATGCCCGTAGAAAAATCCCAGGATCTGATACGTTTCTTCTGCATTGCACCGTTCCAGAAGATCCAGAAGCTGCTCCCCGTTCCGTATATAAAAACTCCAGTAATCCAGCTTCGCCAACGGCGCATCGTGGGAGAAGATCAGAAATTTTGTGCCTGCGTCTGCATGGAACAGGACATCCTCCAGCCAGCAGAGCTGCTCCTGTGTGTATCCGTATCGTATACTGGCAGTATCATCAAAGGAAGCCAGAAAGATCATACGGACCTCGTATCTGGGCATATCGATATAATAATCCAGCGCATTCTGCGTATCGGTTCCGTCTTCTCCATGAAGCCGGTAAAGCTTTTTCATCTCTTCTGTGGAAAATGCATTCCGGCTGTTTCGGAAATAGTTGCTGTCGTGATTTCCCGGCGCAAGATACACCGGAACTTTACACTTGTCCAGATCGCCAATGGTCCTTCGGACATATTTTGCCGTTATTTCTCTGGAAAGCATCCCGTCCGTCAGATCCCCCAGATGGATGATGGCGTCATATCCTGCCTTCTCCGACACCCTTTGGATATTATGGGCGGTGTCCTCCCAGGTCCCGTTGACCGTATAATGAGTATCCGTAAGCAGGCAGAGCTTCATACATCCATCATCTGCATTCTGCCGGATCTTTGTAATCGTATCCTCAATTTCCCGCGTAAAGCAGGGAAGCTCTGTATACGCCTCCGGCCCGCAGAAAAAGACTGCCAGATTGTCCCGCTCCCGACGGTCTTCTTCCGTCAGATCCTCCCCGTCCTTTCTCCTGACGCAGACGCGGAACCAGCATGTTTCCTGAAACACATAATCCTCCTGCCCATAGCTGTCCGGCGTCAGATTGCAGGTATAGGTCGTCCAGTTTTCTTCCGGTTCATAGTCATAGGTATAGATATATTTCGGATCTCTTTCCACAGAAAAAACGGCCGCCGCAAACAGATAATTCTCATTGCATAAATGGATCCTGCTGCCGGGCAGCGCTTTATAAAACTCCTCCGTCGCCATATGTTTCGGAGAGTCCGGAACAAGTGTTCCATCCCGAAGCGCCGTGCGGAACCCCGGCGTAAATCTTAAATATTCCATCTGCATACCCATAAACCTTTCCCCTCCTTCATGAATTCATTATACCGGATTCCCGGAACCGTGTAAAGCTGCTCCTGCATCGGATGCTTCCTGCATTCGTCGTACCCCGGACATGGACAGTTTCCCCTCTTTCGTGCTATAATTAAATACCTCGCGGCAGCCGCCAAATGTCTGCAGGCAGCCACCTGGCTCTCTGTTCGCGGGAATGAACGACATGACACGATAACAGAAAAGGAGCCTGCTGCCCATGAACTATGCCGACCTGCCCTTCTGTAAACAGTTTCTGTTCACCTGTGAGGACCACCTGCTGAGTCATCTGATTCTGTTCCTCTGGCTCTGCGTTCTTTTTTATCCGCCCTCTGCAAGACAGCTTTTCAGAAAAATGCCTCTGCTCTTTCTTCTGGCGCCCGTAACCGCGGCGGTCAACTGGGGCATGGCAGGGATTCTTCAAAACACCCCGCTTATGCTGCTGCTCTGGCTGCTCATCGCCCTTTCCTTCACCCTCTGGAGCATGTGGGTCTGGCACCGCCCCTTCTGGCACTGCCTGGCAGCCGTATGCATGGCAGGGATAATGGAAAGCTCGCTTTCCGTGATTTTTATTCACCTTCTGTACGCCTGCTTTCCCATGGCGTCGCCGGAACACATTCCGCCCATTTTGACCATGTGCCTGCTCTGGCTCACCCTTCCGCCCTTACATTTCGCTCTTTCCGTGTTTCCCGGGCGCCTGTGGCAGAAGGAACGGTTCTGCACGTATCTGGAGCAGGCTTACGATCCCCGCCGGACGGCTCTCCTTCTGGCGGCGCTGGCGGCTGCTTTCGTAGCGCTGAACCATATGCAGTACGGCATACAGCCGGCATATCTGGCAGATTACCTTCTGGTCGTCGCGGTGATGGCCATACTGGTGGCTGCCCTGGTGTTCCATCTGACGCTGCGGGACATGGATTTAAGAAAACTGAATCTCCAGAAAGACATGCTCCTGCGGCAGCAGCTTTATGCGCAGACTCTGGAGGAACTGCAGGAGGAGCTTCGGACCTTCCGACACGACTGCCGGAACCTGCTCACCGGCCTTATGGAAGAGCAGGAAGACGGCGTGCTTTCCCGTTCTTTCCAGGAGCTGGAGACCGGTTTTGAGAAGCGTCTGGGAGAAAAGATCCGAGCCGCCTCTCAGATCGGCAATGTGCACATTCCCCAGATACGGGGTCTGCTCCTTTGCAAAATCACTCAGATGGCAGAGCAGAACATTCCCTGCCGCCTGGAAGTCCTGTATCCGGTGAACCGCGCGGCCATGGACATCTGGGATCTTGTGCGCTGTCTGGGAATCCTGATGGACAATGCCGCGGAAGCGGCGCTGGACACCGCAAAGCCGTGGGTGGAGATCCTCCTTCTGCAGGAGGGCCCCGTGCTCACACTCCGTATCTCCAACCCATGGACCGGCACAGCAGACCCGGAAAATTTCTGGAAGGATGGATGGTCCACCAGAGGCAGGGGACGGGGAACGGGGCTTTTCAGCTATCAGAAGATTTTGAAGAAATATCCGGGTGCTTCCTCCTCCGCCTGCTGGAAAGGCGGAGTCTTTACACAGGAACTGACCATAACAGAACCAGGAGGCAGATCATGATTGATATTTATCTGTGTGATGACGACGCGTCCGCCCGCCGCCGGATTCAGGCCATACTGGAGAAAAAGATCCTCATGGAAGAGTATGACATGCAGGTCGTATGCAGCGCGGACAGCGCCGGGCAGCTTCTCCGCGCACTGGGAGACCGCCGGCAGAACATCTATATTCTGGATGTGCAGCTGAAGGACGGACAGTGGGACGGTTTTCTGCTGGGCCGGGAGCTCAGAAAGCGGGATCCCGGCGGTACTTTGATCTACATCACCAGCTACGGCGATCTGGCCTGCCGGACTTTTCAGTACCATCTGCAGGCCTTCGACTATATCGTGAAGACGCCGGAGCAGCTGGAAGCATCCATACACTGCTGTCTGGAAGCGCTTCAGGACCGCCTGCTTCTGGAGCGTACAGCCCCGGTGCAGGTATACACCATACAGACGGGAACCTGTCTGCACCACATCCCGCTGGACGAGATCCTTTTTTTCGAGACCGCGCCGAGACCCCACCATGTCCTGCTCCACACCCCGGACAGCCGCATGGATTTTCTGGGCAGCCTGAATGAGATTCAGGCCAGTCTGGGCGGCCGGTTTTTCCGCTCCCACCGGGCCTATCTGGTGGCGTTTGACAAGATCCGGAAGATCGACCGGAAGCGCGGCATTCTAACAGTGGGCGGACAGGAATGCCTGCTTTCCCGGTCGGCCGCGCGGAAACTGCCGGATGAACCGTCCCTCCCCGTTCCATTCAGGAAATCTCCGACGCCATTTGGGAAATGATCTCCACCTCCTGCCATTGATCTGCTATACTTTCTTTCCTGCAGAGTGTTTTCCGGATTTGGTTCAGATATTGTATTGTTTTCCATATCTCCATGCTTCAGAAAACGCTCCAGACCAGATTTTATAACAGGGGAGAAATTCATATGCCAAAGAAAACAATCAAGCAACTGATCACTGCAGCCTGCCTGACGGTCCTGCTGACGGGATGTGCCGGAACCGCCGCTCCTGATATGGCGCCTGTACAGACGGACCCTGATGCCATCGCCATCCCGGAACAGGTGCAGGTAATCGCCCTGGGGGAAGCAGGCCACGGGGTAAAAGAATACCAGGAGCTGAAGGCGGAGGTCTTCCGGACGCTGGTTCAGAACAACGACTGCCGGACCTTTATCATTGAGGGGGATTTCGGAAATGCGCTGAAGGTAGACGACTACATCCACGGCGGAGAAGGGACGGCAAAGGAAGCGGCGGCCACGATCGGCTTTCGGATCTACCGCACGAAGGAGATGGCGGATCTGCTGGAATGGATGCGCGCTTATAATGAGACCGCGCCGGCAGGAGAGGACCTGCATTTCTATGGCATGGACATGCAGTCTGCGGACAACAGCAAGGACTACCTCTTTGACATCTTAAGGCAGGTGGATCCGGAACTGACCGCAAAGTACGAGGAAGCCCTCGCCTTCCTGAACGACGACACGATCCAGGACCTTGATACAGACGTATTTGCCGCGGGCATGCCGGATGCCGGGAGACTCATTCAGGATGTGGATCAGCGGAAAGAACAGATTGCGGAAGCCTGCGGCAGCGAAGCGTTTGAATTTGCAAGAGAATGCGCCAACAGCATCTATAACTGCTGCGACATCCGAAAATCCAACAGTGAATATAACGAAGTCCGTGACAGCCACATGGCGGAAAAAGTGCACTGGTTCCTGGAGCACGGCGACGGAAGCCTGCTCTTTATCAACGGGCACAACGGACATATCGCAAGAACCAACACCACGTTCTACAACTGTCTGGGCAAACGTCTGGCCGACGACCTGGGAGACGGTTATTTTGCCATTGGCACCGACGCGCGGATCACCACCTTCAATTCCCAGACAGACGAAAGCTTTCGGGCAGTCACGGTCAAAAATAAAAACGGCCTGAACGCCCTGGCCGCCGGCGTGGAGGGCGCACGCTACTACATCGATCTGGAGAAGGCGTCCGCCTATAACGGCTGGACGGAACTGCTCTCCGGCAAACAACGGATCACCTCACTGAATGTAGGGGGCCTTACGTTCCTGAAGATGTTTTACACGACAAAACTCATCCCGGAGGATACCTTTGACGGAATGGTCATCTTTGATCAGGTAGGGCCTACAACCGTGGAAATGTGACCCCGCAGCTTCCCCATTGAAAAAATTTCATGCGGGACTGTCTTTTTTCCGTCCATTTCCGTCTATTCTATGTAAGAGAGGAATTTTTCAGTCTTTCCCACCATGGAAAGGAGGCGCGGCATGGATCTGGATCTGCTGCTCATACAGCGAATGAAAAGCGGCGACAACGCCGCCATTGAAAGTTTCATACGCAAATATTATCCGCAGATCCTTCAGTACTGCCGCCTCCACGTCCACGATCCCGGATACGCGGAAGATCTCACACAGGAAACCTTTGAGCATTTTTTCCGGTCCCTGCGGCAGTACCAGCCCTATGGAAAACCGGCGAATTATCTCTATGCCATCGCCGCCAACAGCTGCCGGGATTATTACCGCAGGAAAAAGGACGAGCTGCTGCCGGAGACGCTCCCGGAACCGGAAGACCACCGTATGGAACGCCTGGACCAATGGATGGATCTTCAGGCCGCCTTTCAGAGTCTCTCTCCGGAATTTAAGGAGGTTGCGATCCTGTACTTTCTTCAGGGGAAAAAACAGCGGGAGATCGCCCGGATTCTGGGCATCGGACTTCCGCTGGTGAAATACCGGATCCGAATGGTCCGTGAGAAACTGAAAAGCCTGGTCTGACAGCATGGCTTCACGGTCGGCTGCGCCGCCGTCAAAAAGACGGCAGAATGGAGACAGACATGAAATACCGTTCCGGAAAACTACAGTCTTATATCAGGCGGCATCCGGCGCCGCCCTGCCGGGAAGATGCGATCCGGCAGACGATAACAAAGTCCACGCAGGCTTTCTGCGAGCATGAGGCGGAACAGCCTCTGTCCGCCGCGGAATTTTTATACGCACAGGGCCGGTATATCCGCAAACGGTGGTGGGGCCTGCAGGCGCTGCTTCTGCTCCTTCTCTGGGTATACATGAGGGGGACCGGAAGCGGTCCGCACATGCAGCGCGCCATGGGCATCCTGGTGCCGCTTTTCTCCCTGCTGATCATGCCGGAGCTGTGGAAGGACCGGATGGCGGATACCGTGGAGATCGAATGCACGACCCTCTACTCCCTGCGGCAGGCGTACGCTGCCCGCATGCTCCTTTTCGCGCTGGTGGACCTGTTCCTGATCACGGTCTTTCTGTCCATGGTCTCTGTCACCATGCAGGTGCAGGCCTCTGAACTGATCATCCAGTTCTTCCTTCCCTTCAATGTGACCTGCTGCATCTGTTTCCGCAGCCTGTACAGCCGGCAGAGACGCTCGGAACTCTCTGCGCTCTTCCTGTGCACATTCTGGGTGACCTTCTGGGTCAGGATCGTCCTGGCAGACCGCATTTACAACGCCATCACCCTGCCGGTCTGGGGCCTGCTCCTTATGGGCTCCGTCCTCTGGCTGTACGGCTGTATCCGGAAGGTGTGGAAAAACTGCGGGGTACTGCCGGTCTGCTGAACGCATCCTGTCAATTTCCCTGATATTTTTCACTTTTTCTTCTTTCAGACTATCCTTTCCTTTTCTGTCTGCGTCTATCATAGCAGAAACCATTATCGTCTTCCCGGTATGGCAAAAGCCGCTGCGAAGACTCCTCACGAAAGGAATTCAACATGCTGTTAGAGGTAACCGAACTTACGAAAGCCTTCCGGGATACCATGGCTGTGGATCACATTTCCTGCACGCTGGGAAACGGCGTCTACGGCCTTCTGGGTGTCAATGGAGCAGGCAAGACCACCTTCATGCGCATGCTCTGTACCCTGCTGCTTCCCGACTCCGGAGCTATCCGGTGGGAAGGGAGCGACATCTTTTCCATGGGCGGAGCATACCGGAAGCTCCTGGGATATCTTCCCCAGGACTTTGGATATTACCCGGATTTTACCATACAGGATTACCTTCTGTATATCGCTTCCATCAAGGGGCTGCGCCCCGCATATGCCAAAAAACACGCAGAGCAGCTTCTTCAGCAGGTGGGGCTCTGGGACATCCGGAAACAGAAGATGAAAAAGCTCTCCGGCGGCATGAAGCGCCGGGCGGGGATCGCGCAGGCCATGTTAAACGACCCGCAGATCCTGATCCTGGACGAACCCACCGCGGGACTGGACCCCAGAGAACGCATCCGCTTCCGGAATCTCATCAGCGAGATCGCGGACAAAAGGCTGGTCCTTCTGTCCACCCATATCGTTTCGGACATCGAATACATCGCCGGAGAGATCCTTCTGATGAAGGATGGGAAACTGACGCTTACCGGCACCACGCAGGAGCTGACCGCCTCCATGCCGGAACAGGTGTGGCGCTGCACCGTCCAAAGGGAGCAGCTGGATCATTATCTGCAGCATTATCAGGTGTCCAATATCCGGAATACTGCGGACGGCGTCGAACTGCGGATCCTGTCCGCATCCTGCCCCATGGCAGAAGCGGTGCCGGAACCGGCCACGCTGGAGGATGTATTTTTATATCATTTTGGAGAAAAGGCAGGTGCGGACCATGATATTCTATGAGATCAAGAAAACAGTTTCCCGGACCGGCGGCCGAATCGCACTGGGCCTGCTCCTGTTCACGCTGGCAGTCTCCTGCTTTCTGGCGGTCCGTGTATATTATGTAAACGAAGAAGGCGCCAGGGAATACGGTTATTCCGCCGTTCAGAAATTAAGGGCGGCGCAAAAGGAATGGGCGGGAGTCCTGGATGAGGAGCGGCTGCAGGCGGCCTTTCAGGAAAACATAAGGATCCGGCATTCCCCGGAAGCCCTCTCAGAAGACATTACCGAAAATAACATCGCCTTTAGCCGGCTCCAGGGAATCTTCGAGATTCGATCGCTCATCAACGAGTCCTATGCGGAAGGATTCCGGTCCTATGACTACTATCTGGCCGACCGTCTGACCTCCGTAAACGCCGCCGACTTTTACCAGAACCGGGTCCGCCTGCTTCGGGAATGGCTGGAAACCGACGCCAAAGACCAGTTCACGGAAGCAGAGAAAGCCTGGCTGATCCGGCGGTATGAAGAACTGGACACGCCCTTTTTCTATGACTATGTGAAAGGATGGCGGCGGGCCATGGAGTATTTTCCCACGCTGGTCATGCTGGCCGTCATGATCCTGGGTTATCTGGTGGCAGGTATTTTCTCCTGCGAATACCAGTCAAAAGCAGAAGCTGTCTTTTTCGCCAGCGCCTATGGACGGAGCCGCGCCGTATCCGCCAAAGTAAAGGCGGGCCTTCTGACGGTGACCGGCATCTACTGGGCGCTTGCGGGATGTTACAGCGCCTTTGTGCTGGCTTTCCTCGGCGCGGACGGCGCTTCCTGTCCGGTCCAGGCAGACCTGGGCGGCTGGAAATGCTTCTATCACCTGACCATGGGGCAGGCTTACGTCCTTGTCCTGTTGGGAGGCTACCTGGGATGCCTGTTCCTCTCCGGCCTGACCATGCTGGTATCGGCAAAAACCCGCTCTTCCGTGGCGGCGGTGATGGTGCCTTTTGGAGCGGTCTTCCTGCCCTCCTTCCTGTCTTTCATCCAGCATCCCCTGATGAACCATATCCTGGTTCTGCTCCCGAACCGGCTTCTGGATATGGGCACGACTCTGGGGCACTTCTACCTGTATCCCGTGGGCGGACAGCTTCACGGAGCGGTTCCCCTGCTCCTGATCCTGTATACGGCGCTGTCCCTGGTCCTCTATCCCATGCAGTATGTGGAATACCGGCGTTTGTCAAAAAAATAACGAACCAGGATCGATCCCGTTTTCTGCAGAAATCCGCCCGTTTACATCAGATCAGGAAACTTTTGCCCCATTTCTGCCGACATATTAATAAAGAAACGTTTTTGCAGAAAAGGCAGGTGAATCTTATGCTGTCCATCGCCGTATGCGATGATGAAGTGCTCCAGTGCTGCACGCTTTCCAATAAGATCCGGGAGATTCTGGAGCAAAGGAACCTCTCCTGTACCATCCGGCAGTTTTATAACGGAAATGCGCTCCTTCAGGAAGCAGGACATTTTGACATTCTTTTTCTGGATATCCTGATGCAGGGGCTTGACGGGCTGGAGACTGCCCGGAGGTTCCGTCGGCAGGCATCCGACCAGATCCTGATCTTCATCTCCTCCAGCCGGGATTATGTATGGAACGCTTACGATGTGGAAGCCTTTCATTATCTCCTGAAGCCGATCGACGAACGGAAACTGGCGGCAGTCCTTCTGAGAGCCGTCCAGAAGACCAGAAAACATCCCCGGGAATATCTGGTCATCCGGCGGGAACGGCAGCAGAAAAAAGTCTTCCTTGACAACATCCGGTATTTTGAAATCCGCGGCCGCATGATCGAGGTCCATGAGACAGCGGACCGTTTTGCCTATTATGAGCAGATCCGCGTCCTGGAGGACCGGCTGCAGGGCAAAGGTTTCTTCCGATGCCACAAAAGCTTTCTTGTAAACCTGAACTATGTGGACTCCTACAACCGTCAGGAGCTTCTTCTCGACAACGGGGAACGGATTCCCATCGCCAAAAGAAGATATGACGATTTCTGCGCGGAGCTGCTTGCCTGCATGAGAAAAAACGGAGGGATCCTGTGAAAGAACTTCTTTTCCTGCTGCCCTGTCTCATGGTCTCCGTATGGGCCGTCGACCGGCTCTGCCGGGAGCATCTTAAGCCCCGCTGGGACCGTCGATGGGCATTCCCGGTCTGCCTTTTCTTCAGTCAGGCCGCTCTTCATCTGCTCTGGAAGGCCTGCGCATCCGCTCAGAGTCCCTACATCCTTCCTGTCCTGCTGAAGCACCTCCTCTTTCTGGGAGCCGTCTTTCTCTTTTTCCGGTCGCATGCCGCGAAAAAACTGCTGACGGCTTCGGTGCTGATCGCCGCCGTAACGCTGACGGCAAATTTCTGCGAATCCTTTCTGTCCTGCCTTGCGCTCTTTGTCCTGCATACGGTATGGCATATCCAGGCGCCTCTTCTGGGTCAGACGGAAGCCGTCCTGATCCTCTGTCTCTGCACGGCCATGGTCCTTCTTGTTCTTCGCCGGATTCGGATCCGTCTGGACCTTGACGTCCTGTTTTTCGATAAAAGCAGGAAATGGCACGCAGTCCTGTCCGCCCCGCTCCTTGGAATCACGGCGGTGATCGACGTCGCCAACTGGAGCGCCTCCAACGGCATTCTGGTCAGAAGCAGCGCCGGCCTGGGCATCTATTACGACCAGCTTTTCAGCCACGGGGAACTGTGCGTCCTGACCGCCCTGTCCATGTTCGCGGCGGGCTGCTACCTTTTCGGAATGGAGACGATCTGCACGGAGCAGCAGAAAAGCAGCCAATATCACGCACAGATCGCCGCTTTCCGGATGCAGGAACAGCAGTACCGCCAGTCGGAACGCCTGCGCCATGACATGAAAAATCACGTCATCGCCCTGTCAGGTCTGGTGGAACGCAGTGAATGGGCCAAAATCGCGGACTATCTGAAACAGATGGAGCAGTGCGCAGATCCGGGAGCCGGCGCGGAAGCCACCGGAAACAGCGCCGTAGACGCCCTTCTGTATCAGAAACGAAAGCTGGCGGAAAAAAACAGCATCCTGTGGGAATGCGACGTACAGATTCCTCCGGCATGCGGCATTCCCGAATTTGACCTGTGCGTGCTCTTCGGCAATCTGCTGGACAATGCGCTGGAAGCCTGCGGAAAGCTTTCTCCCGGGGAAGACCGGTGGATCCGCGTCCAGGCGCGGCCAATAAAAAAATGTTTTCTTCTGGAAATCAAAAACTACACGGATCTGGAACATATGGACGCGGTCCGGTCCGCCGGAAAGCATCCCGTCCACGGACACGGAATCGGCCTTTTGAACGTGCGGGACGTGCTCCGTAAATATAACGGCACTCTGCATATGGATCTTAAGGATCATCTCTTTGTCGTCTCTGCGCTGCTCCCCATGGAGCCTTCCCGCCGCATATGACAGGAAAACGGCTTTTTGAAACAAACAGATGATGCCGCCTGCATTGCCGCCGAAGAAGAAGGTAAGGGCTTATGATAACGCCCGAATAAAAATCAGGAGGTCATGTCCATGAATATGAAAACCGTAGAAGGACTGGTTGGAGCCAGATCCAATATCAATCTGTCCGATACCGCCATGGGCGTCTATCGCCAGGCCATGCAGAAAGGGGATACTGCCACCGCGGAACGGGCGCTGGGATATGCCGGCGATATGACAGACCAGGCAGAAGCGTATGAAGCCAAAGCGGAAGAAGGCATGAAGGCAGATGCCAAAGAAATGAAGGAAAAGGCAAAGGCCGATCAGGAAAAGATCATCGAAAAACGCAAAGAAGAACAGAAAGAACTGGAAGCACGGATCGAAGAGAGCAGAAAGCCGGACGGCGACACCATCGAGATCAGCGGGGAAGGAACGCCTGTTTCCGCAGAAGCTTCCGGAACAGGAACTTCCGGTTCCTCTGACGCGGCAGCTTCCGGCGCCGACACTTCGGAAATGCCGCCTGTCGTCTATAACAGCGCAGGAGAGACAACTCCTCAGGAAGCGCCGGCGCAGGCAGAGATATCTGTTGTTGTATAAAACAATATGGGGGTGTTGCCAGGCGCCCCCGCCTGTCGGTTTCTGCCTGCAGGCAAAATCATTGGTTGCTTTTTTCTTACGGATGGTTTCCTGTCTCCAGGCACCATCTGGCAATGTCTGAGACCAGCTCCGCCGGAACCGGCCGGCTGTATGGAAGCTGTATGGTTCCCTTACTGGTCCTGTATTCTGTCAGACGTTCGGCAAACTCCAGAACTGCCTCCGGACCCGGATACAGGCCCGCATGGTTTTTGAACCCGGCAAAATGGATGATGTTATGCTTTTTCCAATAGGTCGGCATACTCCATGAAATCCGTTCTTCCGCCTCCGGAAGCGCCGCGCGCAGTGCATTCCGAAGTTCTGTCAAATACGGCTGTACTTCCTCCGGCTGCGCCGCAATATATTCTTCGATCGTTTCCGGCGCTTTCCCACAGTAATGGCTCTGACCCTGCTTTTTAAACGTGCGCCCGCACTTTGGACATTTCCACATCCTTTCATCTCTCCTTGTATTCTTATTTTCTCTGAAGAAAGCAGTCCTTCACTCCAACCAGCTGCGACCACCTGGCATATAACATTTCCGCGTACAGCACAGGATCCAGACCATAGCACCCGATCGCAAACCCGTCGTTCATCTCGATCAGTAAAGTCCTTCCATCATCTGTAACGCCAAAGTCCAGCGAGCATCCAGCCGGTATTTTCTTGTATTTCTGTATTGCGCACTGGAGGATTTCCCGATCCGGTATCTTCTGAGGATCGCCGCTGTAATGCTGTATTCCCAATATCTCTCTGTATCGGACAAAGCATCTCCACTCAGACTGAAAACGGACCACTTCACTGCAGAGTATTTCTGCATAAGGATCCATATGACTGTATTCCCGGAGATCCTCCCTGCTGTTTACAATGATTCCTTTCGCCGCCTTTTCTTCCGCCGGCTTGATGAATACGGGAAGCCTTTCCCGCAGAAGATCGCCCAGCCTGATCTTCCAGATCCTTCTTCCCAGATAACTGCGAAGCTCTTCCGGATAGTTGTAATCAGGCAGCTGTATCCCCTGTTCCGCAAAGCTGTGATGCATAATAAGCATTCCGCCCACAACGATATCTTCCCCTGCTCTTCCATCAAGTTCTTCATTTGTTGTAAACAGAACGCATTCTATGCCAAGACTGGTAAAGCCGTCATATGCCGCCTGGCATTCTTCATTCCAGGGCCTGCCCTGAAATGCGTGGATATATGCGCGCATGGTCAGCCTCCTCTCACACCCATTCTCCCAGCATTCCCCGCACTTTATTCTCGATTTCATCTATCATTTCCTCACAGACCTGCCGTTTCAATCCTGCCTGGCCCCCAACAGCCAGCAGTTCTTTCCTCCCGGGATTTCTCCCATTGCCGTCCACGGTCGTGGTATGTTCTCCATAACAGGTTGAGCTGTAAGTAAGATCATACGCAGGACTTAAGCTCCAGGTATCCGTCTTCTCATCATACATCCAGGAAAAATTCTTGGAATGATCATCCCTGTTATGAGCGAATACATTGAAGCACATCCTTCGGAACATGCTCTCCATCTCCTGCTGATGATCTCTTGTCAAAATCTTTGTCAGCTTCATCAGGCTGTGATAATCCAGGCTTGGCTGGCGGTAGTCCAGTTCCAGCAGCGCAGACGCCGTCAGCACATGAATCCGTTCCCCTTCCGGCCCTCTGTCAAATCTTCTGGTTCCAAAATATCCGTCGCACCGCTTTGAAGGAAACAGTCTCGTCTCTGTCATGGGAATTCCGCATTCTTTTGCGCACAAGGAATATTCGTACTCCATGCGCCCGGTTGTCTCCTTGTCCACATGTGCCGGAAATTTTATGATCCAGTCTTCCCCATCAATCCTTGTCATGATTTTCGGTCTGGCCCCGCCGCTGGTTCCGCCCAACTGATACAGCACGTCCAGATTTTCCGAATATTGTGCATGAAGTATCTTCTGACATTCCTGTTCCAGTTCATCCAGATCGCCTGGCACAGCAGCCGTTCCCATCCATAATTCCGGCTGATAGGTTAATGCACCCATGCCGGAGCTTCCGACAATTGCCAGACGATTCAAAACACTCAATTCGTCTTTTGCAATTCCTTTCCGCTTTAACAGACGATCCAGCAGAAGATTTCCCCATGCATCCGGAAGACTGTCTGCAAAACAGCCAAATAATCCCTGAAAATAATCTTTTACCGGCACAAATACCTGCTTTTTCAAGGGAAGAGAAAACGGGCTGATGGAAAATCCGTCCCCCAGCCAGCCGTCATCATACGCAAATGCAGCTTTATGCTCTCTGGTCATGACAAGCGTTCCAACCAGTCGTTCTTTATAAAACACCTGAAGCTTTTTATCGATTCTCACGTATAACCTCCTCAAGGCTCTGATAGGGAACTGCTGTAAACAGTCCTTTGATCTCTTCTGCGCAGTCCAGCGCCATGGCGATCTTCGTCAGGGACAGCAGCGAAATCTGTCCGGATGTTTCAAATCTTTTGATGGAACCATAGCTGACTCCGCTTCTGCGGCTCAGCTCTTCCTGTGAGATTTTCCTGCGCCTTCTGATATTCCGTATACGCTTTGCAAGATCTCCATTAATTTCTTCCGCTGTCTCCCACACAAAACCAGTCACCGGGTCATGCCTCCCTTCTGAATGGAACTCTATATTTTTCGCAAATAAACAGCTAATATTTTATCTATATTGTAATATTATATCCATTTTTAGATAATATATAATCTATTACTATTTTACTGATTTTCCCTGCTTTTGTCCAGTTCCAGAACCTGTTCTGTCAGGAAAAATTCAAGTCGTAAAATCAAAGAGTCGATTGGTGATTCAAACAACTCCTCTGTAAAGCAACAGAATCCCCACTTCCTTTCATAAGCTTTACAGTAAAAAAGTGTAAAGTTCTTTAGCGGCTTAACAAACTCTACACTTTTCATTTACGGGTTATGTGGTTATTATGAAATCTTCTGTAACTTTTCGCTGTGCTCTGTGACTACCTTTTTCAGCAGATCAACATCAGACTGGATTGCCTCGATCTGTGTGGATGCGTCCTGAAAGCGTTTAGCAACAGGCACATAAATTTTCTGTCATTTTTCGCACTCCTTTTTGATCTGTATGCCTCTTTGTTTCTGATATCCGATATTATATCACAAGGAAGCTCGCTGATGCTCGCGCAGGTCATCAACTTCTGCTTCGCTCCAGTTGATGACATTATATCACATCCCATGTATAAAGTCTATTCATCGTCCGTTTCCCCATACACATAGTCCTTGAAATAGTCCGTTTCCTCCTGATAATCCAGCCACAGCTCAAACCATCCCAGGAAATCCTGCCGCTCGCAGCAGGGCTGGACGCCTACATCCGTAAAGTTCCAGACCTCGCCCCGGCATTCCCCGGTTATGATCAAACGATAACTCATGCAGCACCCCAGATTGATCAGTTCCATATTCCCCCGATAAACTTTATGGTCCCTTTCAGCCTCAATGATATCGGCATCCCTTTCGTCGTCCTCCCAGATCCAGAACCGGTCAAGCAGAAAGGGGGACGCCAACTCCTGACACGGACTGCTTTCCAGATCATTCAGGCGGCAGCCTTCAAACATATGTTCACAGCCATTTCCAACCTCTTTTAAAAACATGCGGTACGCCTGCGGCAGTTGGATTCTATGGCATTCTTCAAACGCCGCGATCGTTTCTTCTGAAAGGCATTCTCCCATTTTAACAGGAAGTGTTTTTACCTTCTCCTGAATCCGTCTGATTACTTTTTCATATTCCTTCGGTTCGTAAACCGGCATATTTGTTTCTCCTATCGTGATTTTTCCTCCTTTGACTGTCCGATCAGCCAAAGACTGTCTCTCTGTACTGCGACAAATATATCTTATTTTGCCCTCAGATTACGGGAAACCTCCGCTGCATCTTGATGCCTCCCCTGTGCTGCGTGTTCGCGCGATTTTTCCAGCTTATCTAAGATTTCATGTTCCGTTCATGCCCCATATGGACTTGTATCATTTTTCTCCGGCCTGATAACGAGAACTCTTTCCAGCGGCGCATAAAATGTTGCTTTCCCCCATGGTACGGTAACATGAAATTCACTGCCGTTCAGATCAGAAAATGCAAATGTGCCCACATCGGTCACCTCTTCTTCCCAGTCATCAGAAGGATAAACATGAATCGTATGCCTGCTCAGTTCCTGCATTTCCATGTAAAACAGATTCAGCTCTCCAAATTCATAGTACAGATCTCCATTTTCGTCTGCTTCTGCATTTTCCTCATACCATGCACCGGTGCGAAAGGTTTGAACCAAAATCCTCTCATTATTTACAAAGCTGTAATTTGCTTCCTCTCCATATAAATATCCAGAATCATATATCAATTCTAACTGGCTGTCCTCAATTTGAAACAGACAGAATCCTTCTTCACTTTCACCTGAAAAATAAGAAAAGACTAGATACTTCCTGGACGGTGAAAGCTTAAGCCACCCTCCGCCATAACCACCGGAAGGATAAGGAACCTCAAATCTGCTCTCTGTTTTATCATCGGAAACGAGAGACAGAATAATATCATCATCGTCTTCCAAAACAACTTTTCTGTTGTCTGATAAAAATACTATCTTTGTTTCTTCCATAAATAAACATCCTTTTTCAATGCTGTTTTATGTTCTACTGGAAGTAAAGACCGGTTTACTGTTGTTCACGGCCCGTCTCCTCCGATGCCTGACGCAGATTTTCCAAAGCGTCGGGCGCATCTGCGAGGATCGTTCCAACCGTCCGGCATGTCTCAAAACCCTGACAGTCACCGCACGTTGTCACCCCTTTTTGAACCGCACATTGGCGAACGGCGCAAAGGCTGTCACAGTATATGGTCTTCATTCCGTCAACACGGCAGCCCTCACAGTTGATATGCTCGGGCAGAATGGGAGCATCATTTAACTTGGCCCACAGTTTCGCAGTTTTCTCACGCAGCGCCTGATCGTCGTTGATCGTCGCGAGATAGGCGTCGCATTTTTCACAGTCCAGTCCGCAGTTTGCAATCATATCCTTCATATGTATGTTCCTCCTGAAATTTCATTTTGGTTTTTGTTCAGTTACCCGGTAAATTTATCCCTTCTGTTTTATCCTGCATCGAAGCCATGTATCCCTATTCATTCTGTGAGAATTTTCGTCCCATACTTCTTTGAATTCCTCTTTAAAACTTGTAATATATGTTATTTTTTTAAGGTGTTCAACTAGCTTTCTATTATACTCATTGTCATAAAGCCTTTCATCATGTCGATGTGTCCTGTCTGCAAACTTCTGATATTCCTCCCCCAATTCTTTAAAACATTCAGAAATATCATCCTCACTAAGAATCTGAATTTGGTTAAGAAATAAAGCGTACCGCTGATTTTCTTCGAGCACTTCCCATGCATTTCGGTACATTTCTTTAGTCAGCGTACAACTTACATTCCGTAAATACGAAGCAATAGCAGAAGAATATGGAATTGCCGCTTTCTGTTCAATAAATCGAATTTTTACCGAATCATCAATTATCTCACTGTTAAGGATCTGCTCCAGTTCATCTGAACTAATTACATAATCTTGTGGACTTGCAAAAACAGACTCATAATTAGTTAGCAATGTTATAACATACAAATCCGGATAAATCTGTTTGACACTCTTGACAAACTGTTGAGAAAATACAAAACACTTTTTCAAAATCAATATTTTCACATGAGATTTATTTATCAAATCTAATTTAATGTTACAATCGATTTCAGGAACACAATTCATGAAACGGGCAAAATATTGTTCCTCCAAATCACTTTTAATTATCTCATCTACAAATGCCAGATCCATACTTTCAGGACAAGTATCTCTCTCTAATTTATCAATTCCATATTTTATACAAAACAGCAATTCGTCTGTTATACCAAATTTATCCCAATATTTAAATAAATTATCCCAGTTCACCTCCAACTTTTGGTTTTTGATCCATGCATTCCATACTTGCTTTATGGAATCAGGTTCCTCCTGCAAAACTTCAGAACAACAGTTATTCAGATCATCTAATACTACATTTTCCTTTTGAATAATTTCACAGGCATGTTCAACCTCTTCCACTCTTTTCAAAAGATCCAAAACAGACTCCAATGATTCCTCTGTATTTGTCTCCAACTTCAGGAAAACATTTTCTATATACTGAGAAATATTCAAATAAATATGTATAGGCAAAGAATAATATTCCAACTCTCGTATCTCGGTATAATTTCTCTTTAAAAGATTTTCCATTGCTTCTGGTTTCTTCTTTTCAAAAATGCACTGAATCATCTCAATATTAACATCAAAATATCCCTCATCGAATATCCAGTTTAATAATTCATCATTGCATACGTCCGTATTAATATTTTGAAATATAATACCGCATTCTTCGATGATACATTTCATTCTTTCTAAGGGGACTCCTATTATACGTCTCAATATATCTTTCTTTTCCACAAAGTATGCTTGTAGTTTCTTATCTTTATTCAAATTGAGGATATCTTCTATTTCTGTGTTATTGCAAATAAGATTTAAGTATTTATCTTTTCGTTCCTCTGTTAAAATCTGACTGTCATAAATATAATTCCACATATTTTTCCAGAATTTTGCCAATACAGCAATAAATAAATCCGGATTTTTGGCTTTATCTATATACTCATCTATAAATTGCCAACACAATTCCGTTTCATCTGACAACTGTTTTAACAACTGATCTCTTTTTTCAAAATAATCACTGTTTTCTAAAAGTACATCAAGAAGCGAAAAATTCAGTGCTTCTTTTTGCTCAAATTCAAACAAACGCATGTTTTTTATAACCTGCATTACCTGAGTGAGAGGATAACTAAATTCCATAGAATCATGATTTCTTATATTTAAAATAAAATTCATATCATCTCTGGTAAGGCTATTCTCATAAAAATAATTTACATAATTCGGATATTTTTCATCAATAAACCCATTACGCAGCATAAATACAAGCAACTTGTTTTCTTTTACATCCTCGGGTAAAATTTCCTCGGTTTGATATGTACATAAAATTTCTTTTAAAGTCAATGAACCCAATCGGCGAATTTCGTTATCTATTTCTTCAATTTGCTTTCTATAATCCTCTTTTATTTCTGGTAATTTGAGAACAATACTTTTACATCTTTGTTTATAATTTTCTATCTTATCCCAATTATCTTTGTTAAATGTAATATTTCTGGTATAGTTTGAGCCCTCAGGCCAATATTCAACTGTTCTTATATCTGCTATTTTACTTATATCAAAATCTTCTTTTAAAATTTCATCAAAACTGTATGATGTTCCACCAAACCGCGCAGACCGCAGCATCCCTTTCCTGTCTGTCATTTGAAACATCATTGCTAATTTTACTTCCTGCTGGCTTTCAAGCACATCCTTTTGTGCCATCTCCATTCTTTCTAAAATAATCTTCTTTTTTTCTTCCAATTCATTTCTTCTAGGTTCCCAAAAATATCTTTTTGACCGAAAAGCATGTTGTACAATCCCACTTCCAGACTGCAATTGTGCAAAGTCTTTTGGACAAATATTTTTAAATATCATTAAGGACATCATGGATTGATCTTTTAAATTGAGCTTCTGACCTTCAGCATTCCCTGAACTCTGCAAAATTTTCTTATATGTAATAAATTCATTATAAATATTGTCTAATATTCGCATATCATTGATATAGGGACCTGTCATTTCAATAAAATCGGTATCCAATTCCAGATCATTATATATTTCCTTATCTTTTTCAATTCTCGCTAACAGGATTTCACTTGAATTTGTCGAAGTTATGTAAGGGATAACCGGAAGTATAAACTCAAAGAATTTTGTTCTTTCCTCATTTAAAAACATATCATCCCTGACTGCATAAATAAATACAATCCGTTTCTTGATCTTTTCATAATTATTGAGAATCGTATTCAATTCACGTAATTTTACAAAAATATCAATTTTATTAAAACGGTCCAAATCTTCAATAAACACCGCCTTATATCCTGTCACTTCAAAAAAGTAAACGATTTCATCTATATTTTTGTTAAATATGGATTCATCTGTTCCTTTCTCCGTCGTCGCAGTCGCATGATCCGAGAAATTGATTTCTTTTATATGTATTTTAGATAAAGCGAGCCAAATCAGCTCTGTTACTAAACGCACAGAAACAATCAGAAGAATAATTCCTATTGCAAAAACCCATCTTCCTGTACAATTATAATTATCAGAAGCAATCTTTATATATTTTTCAAATACTATCCCTATATCATTATATAAAAATCCCAATAAAAGGCATCCAAAAATCATTAAAGAAAATATTACTAAACTAATCTTTAATCTTTTTACAGGATATAATTTTCTGTACCTGCTTTGTGGGATTTTTTTATGACTGACTTTATAAAATAACTGTTTTAGTATTCCTATCTCAAGTTCGGATTCTATATCAGTATCTGCATCTATATTATCACTTTTTTTATCCTCATTTTTATTGAGTGTCAGAAAATTAGCCAATGAAATATTTACAGCTTTCAATTCCGGATGTTTTTTTATATAGGAATTAATAATACTGCTTTTTCCAGAACCATATGGGCCTGCGATCGCAATATTATAAATCTTTTCATTATTAAATGCCCAATCCAGTGCCTTAAAATACTCTGAGTCCTCTTCGGAAATATCTTTTGGCCCTAAATCTTTATATCTGATATTCTTTTCATTTGAGCTGAGCACAAGCTTTTTTCTGCTGCATATAACTTTCACTCTTCCGACAAGTTTTCGGATATTTTCACAACTGTTTTTCCAAAAATCCTTTTTCAGCATTTCTTTTTCCTCATCAACTTTTAAAACCAACCTGTCCATTCATCAATAATGGTAAGAGAAAATTCCTTAATAATACTAATTCTCTATTTTCTCTCTCCTTCTCATGTATTTGCTTGTAAAATGTTTGAACATAATTATCAAATCGCTCTAAAATTTTATCAGGCGGTATTACGATCTTTAAATTATATATGATTGATGATGTCATACTTGGAACACCTGTCCCTGTATTAAGTTTTTCAAAATCAAATAATTTTGCAGAATAATAGGTATAAAGTGCAGAATGTTTTTTCTTCATTTTACTGTAAAACATGGTATCTACTGTCCAAAAAGCTCCATTAACATAGAGAATATTATTTAATGTCCCTTTTCTTGGAATTAACACAGACTCTCCCTTATAAATATAAGTATCTACCGTTCGCATCATGCCGCCCGAACCATAGACAGGTATCTTTCCATCTCTTAAGTCTTTATGGTCCTTTCCATTTCCTATTTCAATCAAATTCGAAAAGAATCCTGCTTCCCACCCTTCCGGGATCTCCCTTTTCAATTCTTCATTCCAAACCATTTTCCCACCGGATGATTTATATGGCTTTCCATCTTCATTCGGAAATTCAAACTGTAAGAACCAGTAATCGTAGATTGTTTTCGCCATAGATTCTAATTCTTTATTGATTTTATTATTATTTTCAATCTTTCTGTCTATAGCATATATTATATCAACTCTTATGCTGTTACCAGGTAGTTGGATTTTGTTTATTACTGTAACCGGAAGTTGTTTTTGGACTGATCCTGACATCATATCTGATATTTGTTTTTGAACAAATTTGCTTTTCAATAGGTAATATACTTGTAAAGATTTAAATTTTTTATTGCATCTGATTATAATCATACCAGAATTTATTCTTATATTATCATATGGAATTGTCTTATCATATAAAGCCACATTTCCTACACTTCCCCGAGTCATCATCACAATGTCATTACGCTGTAATTTCCCATTTCTCAGTATATCATCTTTTTCTTTAGTAATAAAATGCGTTTCTGAAAAGTCAAACCCATTTTCAGTGACATTTTTTGCATCTAAAAACAAACAATATTCTTTATCGTAAAATTCATTTTTCGATGGATAATTTGAGCCCCTGTCCCCGTCAATCAACATAATATCTGTATCTTCAATTCTGATAAAACTACTCATACTTCAACGCCCCCAGCCTCTCCTTTATCTCCTCCTCCAGAGCCTTCCCTTCCGCAAACAGCTGATCAAGCCTTTCCGCATACGCCTTCATCCTCTGCTGAAACGCTTCCTCGCTAAGCTCCACAAACTCAATCTTTACTTCAAAATACTGCCCCGCAGACAGGGAATAATTTTTCTCCGCAATCTGTTCATAGCTGACCGATACGCTGAAGTCTTCCAGCACATCCTGATGAATGAATGTATCTTCTATTTTTCTGACTTCTTCCGGGCGAAGTACCGTTTTCTGGTTCTTTCCCTCTTTTCTCTTCTCCCCCAGCTTGGAAGCATCAATCAGCATGATGTTTCCGTCCTGATTGGACTTGTCGATAAAGAGAACAGACACATTGGTTCCCGTATTGGCAAAGATATTGGAGGGCATGGAGATCACGCCCTTCAGCCAGTGTCTGTCGACGATGGTCTGACGGACAGTCTTCTCAATCCCGGACTGTGCTGTGATAAACCCAGTCGGAACCACAATCGCAGCTTTTCCATCCTCTTTCAGGCTCCAGAGAATATGCTGGATAAAGCACAGATACACTCCCATGGATTCTTTCTTTTTATTGGGAATCTTTGGCACTCCTGCAAAGAATCTTCTGATTCCATCCCTTACTTCCGAATCCGCCCACTTCTGTTCAATGGCATTTCGTGTAGAGGAAAAATCCATCTTAAACGGAGGATTTGAAGTAATATAGTCAAACTGCCTGACGCCCGAGCCCGGGTCATGCGCGATCGTATAATGAGCCGGCGTATCCAGTGTATCTCCCTCAATAATATTGTCCAGACTGTTGGTAAGCCCGTTAAGCAGCATGTTCGTTCTGAGAAATCGGGAGGATTTGCCCGAGATGTCCTGTGTATAAACCTGTGCTCTGTCTCCAAAGCTCCCTTTTCCCAACGCATTTGCAAGGTGGAGCACCAGTGACCCGGAACCGGCCGACGGATCATATACATCATAGATCTTATCTTCCACAGGCGACATTTCCACCAGAATCTTTGCGATAATGGCAGAAATCACCTGCGGCGTGAAATATTCTGCATATACGCCGCTGGCTACATTATAATCTTTGATCAGATATTCGAAAATAGCACTGTAAAAGTCAAAGTTGTTCCTGAATGCTTCCCCAAAGTCAAATTTATCCTGGCTGATGATTCCAAAGATATTCCGGGCAAAATTATTTCGTCTGGACGCTTCCACATTTTCTGTAATTCTGGTAAACAGCGGCTTTCTTCCGCCGTCAGCGGTATCAATGCTGAACTCTTCATTTTCCGGATAATTGGAGATTCTCTCCAGAGCGTCATCATAAAGCCTGTAAAACTGATCGTTTCCTACTTTGTTAATCAGGCACTCAATGGTATCCTCATACTTAAAAGCCACATCCTGCGGATAACTGTCATAAAACCCTGCAAATACATCCTCGTCCTGCAGAACTTCTTCCACACCCATATCCATATCTTTGGCAAACTCTTTCATATTTGCCATAAATTTATCGTTCAGAAATTTATAAAGGAATACAGAAGTTATCACCACTTCCTCACTCGCCTGGTTGGATAAACCATTCGTCTGGCAGAGCCCTTTCAATTCATCAATCATCTGTTTGATCTTATTCTCTAATGTAAAAATATCCGGCATCTATCGGTTCTCCTGCTATTTAAACAACTGTATATTTGTGTACAGGTCATAAAGCAACTGTACATAAAAGCTTTTGATTTTTTTGTGCAGATCCTCTTTTAACAGAGTTTTTGTAACTTTTGATTTTACGGAATCGGCAAAGTTTTTTCTGCCCTGAATCGTCACGATCTCCTTATCCAGCGCATCTCCTACCGCGCCGTATATAATAACCAGCGTTCTCTCAATCTCTGACCGGTCGGCGGGATACGTGCCTACGGCGTCCTGATATGTTTTCACAAAAGCATAGTTCCCGCCGTAAAGCTTCGACAGTCTCTCATTTTCATAATTGATATTTCTCGCTCTTTCCAGAGCCTCCAGAAGCTCATCCGTGATCGCATCCAGATCGCTTAAGTCTGAGATAGACAGATCATTAAAAATCTTCTGCAGAAGCTCGTCCAGCTTTCTGATCTTGATATCACCTTTATTTTTATTCTTCTTTATCTCATACTGAATGTCCCGAACAACCTTGGAGAATCTCTGAAATTTCGGATTATCCTGCGTAATCTGCCCCAGGTCCATAATAATGATCTGCACTTTTATAAATTCATACAGAATTTCCACAACTTCCTCATTGGAAATCACGTCCATCATATCCACTGTATTCCTGGAGAGATTGACAAAATCAATTCTTTCCTGTGTTGCCTTCAGGAGTTTTTTGTTCTTTTCGGAATCAATCTGTGCCGCATAGTCCATTGCTCTGGAGAGTATAAATTCTGTGTGACATTCTTTGATGCCGTTTAACAGTCTCCGAATCTTCAGCAGTGTTTCTTTGCTGTAGAAGGTAAGCTGTTTTGAAAATCTTTCCAGATTATCGGTAGAAATAATGTCTTCCAGCTCTTCTGTGTATCTGTGATACTTCCGGTTAATATCTTCCTTATCAATCACCAGCCCGGAAAGGGAGCCTTCATTTTCGCCATTTTCATTCAGGTCTGCTTCCAGTTCTTTTATGTAAGCTTCGATCGTTTTATCATACTCCTGTTCAATATCTACAAAGTCAACGATATAACCATATTTATAAACCTTCCCGTTCGGAGATTTGTATGGCCTGTTGACTCTGGATATGGTCTGCAAAAGCGACTGCGCATGGGGGCCGCGCAGAAGATACATCTTTTTCAGACGTTTTACGTCATAACCCGTAGTCAGCATAAAATTCACAACCAGCATATCCGGAGCAAGCGTCTCCCTGAAATCCAGCTGGTGGTTTTTATTTCTCTTCTTCTGTTTCGGATCGTCCGTGTCTGTAATGACCAGGCCTGTATTCAGTTTTGAATTTGCCCGGAACCACTCATGCACTTTTTTTGCCTGAGGGTTCGTCCTGCACACAATCATGCCCCCAATGGACGGATCAGAATTCTGCAATCGAAAGTTCACAAAATCTTTTTCGATAAAAGCTCCCAACGCGTTTACATAGGCGTCTGATTCAAATACATCTTTGTCTTCCAGCTGTTTATCTTCGATTTCCAGATTCTTTTTGATTTCTGATTTTGCTACCGTATCAATATTTTCCTTTTTAATTCTAAGCGTATATCCGTCAGCGATAGACTTGTCATAAAAATATTTATGGATATAGTCCCCAAATTTCAGATTGGAGCGCTCTTTTCTCGAAAGCAGCGGCGTGCCGGTAAGTGCAATATAAACCGCATCCAGATCACAGGTCATGAGGTTTTTGAAAAATTCCCCGGTAGAAGAATAACTTCTATGCGCCTCATCCACAAAGAAAATCCGCTGCACGTTTGCTTTGTAATCGTTCTTTGCTTCCGGCATCTTTCCTTCAAATTTCTGAATATTCACCACACAGATTTCGCCGATTGCTTTACTGCCGACATCTGTGGAAAGCGTCTTGTTCAGTTCTTTGGTAAAGTCCGCCTTATCCTCGCAATTTACCGTTTTCAATCCCCTGTTGGTAAACTCCATACTGGCCTGTCTAAGTAACTCAATCCTGTCCACTACAAAGAAAAATCTGGTACTGATCTCTTTCTTTGCATAGTAATCCCGGATCACCCGGTTGGAAAAGGCGGCAATTGCTGTCTTTCCAGAGCCCTGCGTATGCCAGATGATACCGCCCTTTCCGCCTGTTTCCAGTCTTTCAATGATTTTTCTTGTTGCAAAAAACTGAGGATATCGCATAATGTGCTTTTCCGGAATCCGGCCATCGATAAACATGATTCCATACTGCAGATAATACAGAATTCGTTCCTTATCAAATACAGAAGTCACAAAGCGGTTGCATGGAGTCGTCGTTTTTAAGTTTTCTGCAAACTCCGGCGTATCTGTTTCTTCTGGATTGTAACCACAGTCCTTCATCACGAATTGAATCATATTCATCTCAATTTTTTTATACGGGTATGTATCGTGGTACTGCTTATCATCTTCTCTGAAAAAAGAAAAACCAGTGTTCTTTCCATTGGGCGTCGTATAAAAGGAACCTGCCTTTACATCCTCTGCATCGTCATCCTCTTCATACTCCATATTGTTGGAAAAAGAGACAAACTGAATCAGATTAAAGAATTTCCGGTAATCCGGATTTTTCAATCTCCTGTTTATCATCCGGTCGAATTCTTTCTGAATACCGCCTTCATTATTGGGCTTTTTTACTTCCAAAAAGGCAAGGGGCATTCCATTGATCAAAATATTGATGTCTGGCCGAAAGGAGCCTTCTTCTTTGCCCTCTACAATACTGAATGGCAGTTCGTCCACAACTGCAAAATCATTCTTCGTAAGATCCTCAAAGTCAATCAGTTTCACTCTGTCCCCGGGATCAATCAGCCAGTTATAGAACTCTTTACCCATATCATTATTTTTCAGTACATTATGAATATCCGTAAGGATACCCTTTATCTCGTCATAAGTAACTTTTCTTCCATTGATCCTTTCCAGAGCAGGCTTTAATCTGTTCACAAATATCTTTGTATTAAAATCAATATCAATGTCATCCGCTTTCAGCGACTGATACTCATAGCCCAGCCTGAGAAACTGAATCGTGGCGGGGATCTTCACTCTGGTATCTTCATTAAATGCCGGCATTCTTTTGTCCTCTTTATCTTTGGTATTTTCCTCGCTTCTCACTTCTTTATTCTACCTCAACTGCCTGCTTTTGTCCAATCCAACCCTTTCACTGCCGGCATGGAATCAGTTCTTGACGCACCGCCTTGCCAAAGTCAATACTACCAGCTCTGCTGGGGGAGAATGTTTCAATCATTTTTCATTACACCTTGTACCAGACAGGCAAATGCGATACAATAAAGCAAATACCTGGAAACAGCAGAAATACCAAAGATTTCGCTCCTGGTTTCTACTGTACTGTCATCCGTGATCGAGTGAAGGAGTATCATAAACATGGGAATATTCATAAACAGCATTGTACCTTTTGAACAATATAAGGACATCTCCAGAACCAGATTTTTTGTTGACAAATCGGAACTGATCAAAGAGCTCCTTCAGGCAGTGACTCTGGATGGACAGCAATATTTCTGTATCACCAGGCCCCGTCGGTTCGGCAAAACAGTCATGGCAAATATGATCGGCGCATTTTTCGAAAAAGCTGCAGACGCTTCTTTCATCTTTGACCAGCTCAGAATCTCGCAATATAAAGACTATCAAAAACATCTCAATCAATATGAGGTCATATATATCGACTTCAACCGTATGCCGGAAAACTGCACTTCTTATGACGCATACATTCATCGCATCTCCTGTGGCTTGAAGGAAGACCTGATCCGAAAATATCCGGAACTGGATCTTGATATCCTCAAACCTGTCTGGGACACTCTTCAGATGGTTTTTGAAAAAACAAAAGACCGGTTTGTATTCGTCATGGATGAATGGGATGCCGTCTTCCACAAGGATTTTATCAGGGAATATGACCGGAAAAAATATCTGAAATTTTTAAGAGACCTGTTGAAGGGACAGGCTTATGTCGAATTTGCCTATATGACCGGCGTTCTTCCGATTGCCAAATATTCCAGCGGTTCGTGATGATCTGGTACTGATGATATCCGGAGAACAGGTTGAAGTCAAAATACAGGAATATGCCGCTACTGCCACACAGTTAACCACCAGAGAACAGATTTATTCTGCCATGGTCGTATACGGACTTCTTACCTATGATAATGCTTCTGGTAAAGTATCGATTCCAAACAAAGAATTGATGGACCGGTTCAATGAACTGCTCCTTTCAAAAGAAGACCTCGGATATATTCACAGACTGGCAAAAGAATCTGAGAAAATGCTGAAAGCCACTCTCACGAACGATACACAGACTATGTCCCGAATTCTGAAATATGCGCATGACACGGAATCCCCTATTCTCTCTTATAACAGTGAGATCGAATTGTCTGCAATCATCAACCTGGTCTATCTTGCGGCGCGGGACAGATACCGGGTGGAACGGGAAGACAAAGCCGGAGAAGGATATGTCGATTTTATCTTTTATCCAGAACGCAGAGAGGATGACTGTATCATTTTGGAATTGAAGATTGATTCTACACCTGAAGATGCCATTCAACAGATCAAAAACAAACAATATGCGCTCCGTTTTCAGGGGAAACTGGGCGAAAAGCCGCGATATGTCGGAAATATCCGTGCGGTTGGCATCAGCTATGACCGAAAAACAAAAGAACATTCATGCAAAGTAGAAATTCTTTAACGAAAAATGCCTGTCAGCATCCCGAAAGCCACTGGCAGGCATTTTCTTCCTTTACCAAACCGTATCCTTCATTTTCTTCACAAACCCCGAAGTCGAGATGCCGAATCCGATCTCCTGCACCTCAGTTCGTGTATCCCATCAGGGACTCGTCCACGGCCCTGGCCGCCTGCCGTCCTTCCTGAATGGCCCAGACGACCAGCGACTGTCCCCGGTGCATATCTCCTGCCGTAAAGATGCCCGGCACGCTCGTCTCGTACCCGCCTTCCCGGGTGTCCACATTGGTCCGTGGATTGACCTTCACCTGAAACGCCTCCGTCACATACGGCTGGCTTCCCAGAAAGCCTGCCGCGATCAGCACCAGTTCCGCGTCGATCACCTGTTCGCTGCCTTCCACCGGCGCCATGAGCATGCGGCCTGTTTTCTCGTCTTTTTTCGGCTCCAGGCTTACGATGACCGCTTTTTTTACGTTGCCTTTCTTATCCTTCTGGAACTCCTTCACCGTGGTCTGATAGATCCGCGGATCGTGCCCGAACAGCGCAATGGCCTCCTCCTGTCCGTAATCGGTCTTCAGCACTTTCGGCCACTGAGGCCACGGATTGGACGGACTTCTCGTCTCGCCGGGCTTCGGCATCATCTCCAACTGAGTAACCGACTTTGCACCCAGACGGATCGCGGTCCCCACGCAGTCATTTCCCGTATCGCCTCCGCCGATGACCAGCACATGCTTCCCTTTGACCGGCGCGTGCTGCCCGTCTTTCAGACCGGAATCCAGAAGACTTTTGGTCACGGAAGACAGAAAGTCCACCGCAAAGCAGATATTTCCGGCGTCCCGGCCCGGCACGTTGATATCCCGGGGATTGGAGGCGCCGCAGGCCAGTACGATCCGGTCGTACTGCTTCTTCAGTTCTTCCGGGGAAATATCCCTGCCCACGTCCACGCCGGTCTTAAATACGACGCCTTCCGCCTCCATCAGGCGAATCCTCCGGTCCAGGACCTGTTTGTCCAGCTTCATGTTGGGAATGCCGTAGCGCAGAAGCCCTCCGATCCGGTCTTTCCGTTCATATACGGTAACCAGATGCCCTCTCCGGTTCAGCTGCTGCGCCGCGGCCAGGCCCGAGGGGCCGCTTCCGATGACCGCCACGGTCTTGCCCGTGCGCACCTTCGGCGGATGCGGCACCACCCAGCCGCTGGCGTAGGCGTGTTCGATAATGGCTTTTTCATTTTCCTTCGTGGACACCGGCTCTCCGTTCAGATTGCAGGTGCAGGCAGCCTCGCAGAGCGCCGGGCAGACCCGGCAGGTAAATTCCGGAAAACAGTGCGTCTTGCACAGACGCTCATAGGCCTGCTTCCAGTTCCCGCTGTACACCAGGTCGTTGGTCTCCGGAACCAGATTGTGAAGCGGGCACCCGGACGCCATTCCTGCCAGCATCTCTCCGTTCTGGCAGAAGGGAACGCCGCACTCCATGCAGCGTCCTCCCTGCTCCTGCTGCTCTTCCAGCGGCAGCGGTGTGCGGAATTCGCGGAAATGGCTGATCCGTTTCAGGGGTTCTTCCACTTTTGCATTTTTTCTCTCATATTCCAAAAATCCCGTAGGCTTTCCCATCTCTCACTCCTCCGTTTCCTTTGACTGAAAATTCTCATAAAACGCTTCCATCTGCGCCTGCTCCGTACTCATTCCCTTTTCTTCCAGACGGGAGGACAGGGCGATCATCTTCTTATAATCATACGGAATGATCTTCTTGAACTTCGGAAGATATTCGTCAAAGCGCTCCAGGATCCACGCACCCCGTTCGGAACCGGTCGCGTCCACATGTTCCTGAATCATGCCTTTCAGCTCCTGAATGTCATACTTGTTCTCCACCTTTTCGATGGAAATCATGTCTTTGTTCAGGTTCCGATACAGGTGGCTGTCTTCATCCAGCACATAGGCGATCCCGCCGCTCATACCCGCCGCGAAGTTTTTGCCGGTCTTTCCAAGGACGACGACCCGGCCGCCGGTCATATATTCGCAGCCGTGCTCGCCTACGCCCTCCACCACCGCGTAAGCGCCGGAGTTCCGGACTGCAAAACGTTCTCCGGCAACGCCGTTTATGAACGCCTTACCGCTGGTCGCCCCGTACAGCGCCACATTTCCTGCGATGATGTTTTCTTCCGCCTGATATCCTCTGTTCTTCGGCGGATATACGACCAGCTTCCCGCCGGAAAGCCCTTTTCCGTAATAGTCGTTCGTATCCCCGCACAGCGTGATGGTCAGTCCCTTCGGGATAAACGCGCCGAAACTCTGTCCGCCGGCTCCCGTACAGCGGACCGTGATCGTATCTTCCGGAAGTCCGTCCTTATGACATCTGGTGATCTCGGCACCCAGAAGCGTGCCGAAGGTACGGTCCGTATTTCCCACCTTGAGATCCACGGAAGCTTCCGTTCCTTTTTCCACCGCCGTCTTCAGCTTTTTCAAAAGAACCTTTTCATCCAGCGTCTTCTCCAGCTGAAAATCAAAGACTTTGGAAGGCTGGAAGATTACATCCGCCGTCTCTGTCCGGAAGGCGTTTGACAGAATCTGGGACAGATCCATCTTCGGCGCCATGGGAGACACCGCATCCTCCCGGATCTTCAGAAGTTCCGTCCTTCCGACCATCTCGTCAATGGTGCGCACTCCCAGCTTCGCCATATATTCCCGCAGCTCCTGTGCGATAAACCGCATGAAGTTCTCCACGTATTCCGGTTTGCCCTTAAACCGTTTCCGAAGCTCCGGATTCTGGGTCGCCACGCCCACCGGACAGGTATCCAGGTTGCAGACACGCATCATCACGCAGCCCATGGTCACCAGAGGAGCCGTGGCAAAACCGAATTCTTCCGCTCCCAGAAGCGCGGCGATGGCCACGTCCCGGCCGCTCATGAGCTTTCCGTCGGTCTCGATGCGGACCCGGCCCCGCAGCCCGTTTTTCAGAAGCGTCTGATGGGTCTCCGCAAGTCCCAGCTCCCACGGAAGTCCCGCGTTGTGGATGGAGCTCTCCGGAGCCGCGCCGGTGCCTCCGTCATACCCGGAGATCAGGATTACCTGGGCGCCCGCCTTTGCCACGCCCGCCGCCACGGTCCCCACGCCGGCCTCGGACACCAGCTTCACGGAGATCCTGGCGTATTGATTGGCATTTTTCAGGTCATAGATCAGCTGCGCCAGATCCTCGATGGAATAGATGTCATGATGGGGCGGCGGAGAGATCAGGCTCACGCCGGGCGTGGAATGCCTGGTCCTGGCGATCCACGGGTATACTTTCCTGGCCGGCAGATGCCCGCCCTCGCCCGGCTTTGCTCCCTGGGCCATCTTGATCTGGATTTCCTGCGCGCTCACCAAATAGCGGCTGGTCACGCCGAAACGGGCGGACGCCACCTGCTTGATGGCGGAACAGCGGTCCTCGCTGCTGCCTGCGGAGTCCAGTCTCTCGTCGCTCTCGCCGCCTTCGCCGGTGTTGGATTTTCCGTGGAGATGGTTCATGGCGACGGCAAGGGTCTCATGGGCTTCCTGAGAAATGGAACCGTAGGACATGGCGCCGGTCTTGAACCGCTTCACGATCTCATCCACGCTTTCCACTTCCTCAATGGGAACCGGCTGCGCCGGATACCGGAAATCCATCAGGCTCCGAAGGTATCCGCTCTGTTCCTCATCCACCTTCTGCGTATACTGTTTAAACAATCCGTAATCTCCGTTCCACGCGGACTGCTGCAGTAAATGGATGGTCTGTGGGTTGTATCGGTGTTCCTCCCCGCCGCTGCGTCTTTTGTGTTTGCCAAGGCTGTCGAGGGTCAGGTCGGTCTCCAGCCCCAGGGGATCGAACGCTTTGGAATGGTAATAGTCCACCTGCTCCGCAATATCTTCCATGGTGATGCCGCCCACCCGGCTGACGGTTCCGGAAAAATATTTCTCCGTTACCTCTCTGGAAATACCGATGGCTTCAAAAATCTTTGCGCCCTGATAGGACTGGATGGTAGAAATTCCCATCTTGGAAGCAATCTTGACAATACCGTGAAGAACCGCGGCATTGTAATCGTCCACAGCCGCATAATAGTCCTTGTCCAGCAGCTTCTCCTCGATCAGCTCATGGATCGTATCAAGCGCCAGATAAGGATTCACCGCGCAGGCGCCGTAACCCAGCAGCGTGGCGAAATGATGGACCTCTCTGGGCTCGCCGGACTCCAGAATCAGCGACATGGACGTCTGTTTCTTCGTGTTAACCAGATGCTGATGGACTGCTGACACCGCCAGAAGCGACGGAATCGGCACATGGTTCTCATCCACGCCCCGGTCTGAGAGCACCAGAATATTTGCGCCGTCCCGGTACGCCTTATCCACCTCTACGAACAGGCGGTCGATGGCTCGCTCCAGCCTTGCGCTCTTATAATAAATGATCGGCACCACTGCCACGCGGAAGCCGTCTTTCTTCATCTTCTTGATCTTCAGCATATCCGTGTTGGTCAGAATCGGATTGTTGATCTTCAGTACCTGACAGTTTTCCGCTTTTTCCTCCAGAAGGTTGCCTCTTTTTCCCACATAAACTGCCGTGCTGGTCACGATTTCCTCCCGGATGGCGTCGATAGGCGGATTGGTCACCTGGGCAAACAGCTGTTTAAAATAGTCAAACAATGGACGTTTTTTCTCAGAAAGGACCGCCAGCGGCGTATCCACGCCCATGGCCGTGATGGATTCCCCTCCGTTCAGCGCCATGGTCCGGATGGAATTTTTGTATTCCTCGTATGTATAGCCGAATGCCTTCTGAAGTTGTCTGCGCCTGACGGACTCATATTCCTCCACACGGATGTTGGGGATCTTCAGATCTTTAAGCTCCACCAGATTGCTGTCCAGCCATTCCCCATAGGGCTGGCTGACCGTATAAAGCGCCTTCAGCTCCTCATCCTGCATGATTTTTCCCTGCACCGTATCCACCAGAAGTACTTTTCCCGGGTGAAGGCGTTCCTTCAGGACAATCTCCTCCTCCGGCACATCCAGCACGCCCACCTCGGAGGACAGGACCAGATCGCCGTTTTTCAGCACATAATAGCGGGAGGGACGCAGGCCGTTCCGGTCCAGTACCGCTCCCATCACGTCTCCGTCCGAGAAGACGATGGAGGCCGGCCCGTCCCAGGGCTCCATCATGGTGGCGTAATACTGATAAAAATCCCGTTCATCCTGGGAGAGCGTCTGGTTGTTGCTCCAGGGCTCCGGAATCGTAATCATAACCGCCAGCGGGAGCTCCATACCGCTCATCACCAGAAATTCCAGCGTATTGTCCAGCATGGCGGAATCGGAACCGTTGGTATCCACCACCGGGAGAATCTTGTGCAGCTCTTCTTTCAGATGGCCGGATTCCATGGTCTCCTCTCTTGCCAGCATTTTATCCGCATTTCCCCGGATCGTATTGATTTCGCCGTTGTGCACGATAAAACGGTTGGGATGCGCCCGCTCCCAGCTCGGATTCGTGTTGGTGCTGAACCGGGAATGGACCATGGCAATGGCGGACTCATACGCCGGGTCCTGCAGATCCTCAAAAAAGGTCCTGAGCTGTCCCACCAGGAACATGCCTTTATAGACGATCGTACGACTGGACATGGATACCACATAGGTATTGTCATTGCTCTGCTCGAATACCCTGCGGGCAATATACAGCTTCCGGTCAAATTCCAGCCCCTTTTCCACCTGTTCCGGTTTCCGGATAAACGCCTGGACAATATGGGGCATGCACTCCTTCGCTTTGTGACCCAGAACATCCGCATGCACCGGCACTTCCCGGAATCCCAGAAATTCCATGCCTTCCTTTTCCACGATGATCTCAAACATCTTCTTTGCCTGATTGCATTTCAGTTCATCCTGCGGGAAAAAAAGCTGCGCGATGCCGTATTCCCGCTCATCTCCGATGGAAATCCCTTCCTGAGCGCAGACCTTTTTAAAAAAGGAATGGGCGATCTGCAGGAGGATTCCCACGCCGTCCCCGGTCTTTCCTTCTGCATCTTTTCCTGCCCTGTGCTCCAGATTTTCCACGATCCGCAGTGCGTTTTCAACCGTCTGGTGGCTCTTGATCCCTCTGCTGTTGACGATCGCGCCGATTCCGCAGTTCTCATGCTCGAACTGCTGTCGGTACAGGCCCTGGTTCTCCATAACCGCATTTCTGTCCATAATGTGCTCCTCCTGTAAATCAGAATCGTGCAGGGAAGCTCCTTCCTCTGCCCGCCGCGCAGGGGCCCTGCCGCATGGCAGCCCATGTTTGGTATACGCCCCTGTGCACAAAAAAAGAGCCAGGATCCCCACGGATTCCTGACTCCCTTGTCAGCTTATTAACGCTATCATTATGCCTGTTTCTTCTTTATTTGTCAAATACTTTTTTACAGAGGACCGGCCCTGATTTTCAAACAGATCGTAATGCCGCCTTATTTTTTATCAAAACATTGACAATCTGTATTTTTTCTGATACTGTGCCAATAGAAGGCAGCTGTTGTCTGCCTCATATCTTTTTCGGCAAATCGCCGAAAATTTCCAGAACCTGAAAATAAATATTGAGCAATGTCAAAGAAACGGATATAATAAGGATAATCAAACATTCCGCCGTTCTCTTTGGTACTTCAAAGGAGGCAGAATGATGTTTATACCCCCTAAATCGGACGTCTGCATGAAGGAACTGTTCCAGAATGAGACGGTCCTTAAGTACTTTATCAGTGCAGTTCTGGCGATTCCGCCGGAAGAGATCCGCACCATACGCCTGAAAAACACATTTCTGCGGCGAAGATACCAGAAGCAGAAGCAGGGAATTCTGGATGTTCTGGCAGAAATGAATGACAATACAAAAATCAATATTGAGCTCCAGATAAAGCACTATGCATACTGGGACAGACGCCAGCTCTTTTATCTTGCGAAACTCTATACAGAAGACATGAAGAGCGGAGAAGATTATGCTCTGTTAAAAAAATGCGTGTCCATCAGTATTCTGGATTTTAACCTGACAAGCCGGAAAGAATATCATCATGTGTATTGTCTTCGTGACGGACAGGGATATGTGTTTTCCGATGTACTGGAGATCCATATCCTGGAGCTTAAGAAAAAACTGAAGGAAAACGGAACTGTCGAAGAATGGCTCCGGTTTTTCCGGGCAGACTGTGAGGAGGATCTGGAGATGATTCGAACAAAAAATCCAGGCATACTGGAAGCGATCAGAGAAGTAAGAGAGATGAGCCTGAGCCGCCGGCTGCGGATACGCTACGAAGCGCACCTGAAGCAGATCCGGGATGAAAAAGCATGGAAAGCCTATGAACGGGCAGAAGCAAGAAAAGAAGGGCTGGCAGAGGGACGGACTGTAGGACTTGCGGAGGGACGGACTGTAGGACTCGCGGAGGGACGCAGCCAGATCATCCGCAATATGATCAGGCAGAACATCTCCGACCAGGAAATCATCCGGCTTTCCGGCTGCAGCGAAGAAGAACTGAAGAAAATAAAGGGCTGACGGATTTTTACAGTATTTTTCAAAATGGGTCTTGACATTTTCTGAAATACGTGTATACTACTGCTCGTAAAGCAAAGGCGCTTTGGATGATTCCAGGGCGCCTTTTCTTTTTTTATCCGCATGGCAGCGTACGCCGTGCGTCTCAGAAAGGAGATCACACTATGAACAGGCAGATACCGGAATTATATGGAAGCATGATATTCAGCGACAAGGTCATGCGGAAAAAGCTTCCAAAAGATATGTACAGAGCACTCAGAAAGACCATTGAAAACGGGACCCATCTGGAACTGGATGTGGCAAATTCCGTGGCGGTGGCCATGAAGGAATGGGCGGTGGAAAACGGAGCAACCCATTACACTCACTGGTTTCAGCCCATGACCGGTTTTACGGCAGAGAAGCACGACAGCTTCATCTCTCCTTCCGGCGACGGCGAAGTCATTATGGATTTCTCCGGCAAGGAGCTGGTAAAGGGCGAGCCGGACGCTTCCAGCTTCCCATCCGGAGGCCTGCGGGCCACGTTCGAGGCCAGAGGCTACACCGCATGGGACCCCACCTCGCCGGCGTTTATTAAAGACGGAACGCTGTACATACCAACCGCCTTCTGTTCCTACAGCGGAGAAGCGCTGGATAAGAAAACCCCTCTGCTGCGTTCCATGGAAGCATTGAGTGATGAAGCGGTAAAAATGTTAAAACTTCTGGGAAATAAAACAGTCACCAGAGTGTCTACCACCATCGGACCGGAGCAGGAATATTTCCTTGTGGACAAAGACCTGTATCGTCAGAGAAAAGACCTGGTCTTCTGTGGACGGACACTGTTCGGCGCTTCTGCTCCCAAAGGACAGGAGATGGAGGATCACTACTTCGGAACGCTGAAACCGAAAGTATCCGAATACATGCACGATCTGGATGTGGAACTGTGGAAACTGGGAATTCCCGCCAAGACCAAACACAACGAAGTGGCTCCCGCACAGCATGAACTGGCGCCGGTCTTCGATACGGCCAACGTGGCGGTGGACCACAACCAGCTCACCATGGAGATCATGAAAAAGGTCGCGGAAAAGCACAATCTGGTATGCCTGCTTCATGAAAAACCCTTTGAGGGCATCAACGGCAGCGGCAAGCACAACAACTGGTCCCTCATTACCAGCGACGGCGTGAACCTTCTGGATCCCGGCCGCACTCCCGCACAGAACATTCAGTTTCTGGTATTTCTGATGGCGGTCATCAAGGCTGTGGATGATTATGCGGACCTGATGCGGATCTCCGCCTCCGGCGCGGGCAACGACCATCGTCTGGGCGGCAATGAAGCGCCGCCTGCCATCGTATCCATTTTCCTGGGCGACGAACTGACCGCGGTCCTCAAGTCCATTGAAAACGACACCTATTTTGGAAAACAGGAAAAGATACAGCTGGAAACCGGCGCCCACGTGCTGCCCCATTTTGTACAGGACAGCACTGACCGGAACCGTACCTCACCCTTTGCCTTCACCGGCAATAAATTCGAGTTCCGTATGCTCGGTTCCTCTGCATCCGTAGCAACGCCCAACATCGTGCTGAACACGGCGGTGGCAGAAGCGCTGGCACAGTTCTATCAGGAACTGGAGGGCACCAGGCCGGAGGACATAGAGCATGCGGTCCATGAACTTTTGAAACGGGCCATCCGGAAGCATAAAAAGATCATTTTCAACGGAAACGGCTATTCGGAAGAGTGGGTAAAGGAAGCGGAAAGCCGCGGGCTTTACAACCTGGTATCCACGCCGGACTGCCTGCCGCGTTTTATCGTAGAGAAGAATGTGGAATTATTCACAAAGCATCACATCTTTACCAAAGATGAAATCTTCTCCCGCTATGAGATTCTGCTGGAGAACTATGTGAAGACGATCCTCATCGAGGCAAAGACTCTGGAGGAGATGCTGAGCAAGGACTTTCTGCCTTCTGTCAGCGCCTTTGCAGGACAGACGGCAGAAAACGCGACGGCAAAGAAGGCATTCCTTCCGGCCCTGTCCATGCCTGCGGAGGAAGCTCTTGTTACAAAACTGACCGAAACCTATACGGCTCTTACGGACGGTATCGCCGAACTTGCATCTCTGGTTACAGAGGCTGAGTCCATGGACGATATGCAGAAAGCGGCGGAATTCTGCCAGAGCCGGGTTCTGTCCAGAATGGAAGCGCTGCGTCTCACCGCAAATGCGGCAGAGACCCTGATCCCGGATTCGCTGCTGCCCTATCCGACCTATGACCAGCTCCTGTTCTCACTGTAAGGAAAAGATCCATGGATCAGACAGCAGCAGAACGAATCAAGGAAGCATGCGGCGTATTCGGAATTTTCAACCCGGACGGAGAGGAGGCGGCAGGCCCCATCTGTTATGGCCTGGCTTCCCTCCAGCACCGGGGACAGGAATCCTGCGGGATCGCCGTATGCGATACCGTTGGCCCCAAAGGGAATATGAATGTGCACAAAGGCATGGGACTGGTGCATGAAGTATTCAAAGAACGCACATTGACAGAGCTGAAAGGAAACCTGGGAGTCGGGCATGTCCGTTATTCCACCACCGGAGAAACCAGTCTGAACAACGCGCAGCCTCTGGTACTGAATTACATCAAGGGCACGCTGGCGCTGGCACACAACGGCAATCTGGTAAATACAGAAGAGCTTCGGGAGGAGCTTGCCCGAACCGGAGCCATCTTCCAGACTACGACAGACTCGGAGGTCATCGCCTATGAGATCGCACGGGCACGGGTACATACCAAAACCGTCGAGGAAGCGATCCGAAAAACCGCTTCCAGGTTAAAGGGCGCCTACGGGCTGGTCATCGCCAGCCCAAGGAAGCTCATCGGCGTGCGGGACCCACTGGGACTGAAGCCCCTCTGTCTGGGAAAAAAAGGAAATTCCTATATGATCGCCTCCGAAAGCTGTGCGCTGACTGCCGTCGGCGCCCGGTTTCTGCGGGATATCCGTCCTGGAGAGATCGTGACGGTTTCCAGAAACGGAATTGCTTCCGACATGGGAATGCAGCAGGAACTGCACGCCCACTGCATTTTTGAATACATCTATTTTGCCAGACTTGACAGTACGCTGGACGGAATTTCGGTCTATGAATCCCGTAAGAAAGCCGGCGCCGCTCTGGCGAAGGCATATCCGGCACAGGCGGACCTGGTTACAGGGGTTCCCGACTCCGGCATCACTGCCGCCCAGGGCTTTGCGGAACAGTCCGGCATTCCTTTCGGGCTGGCATTTTACAAAAACAGCTATGTAGGGAGGACCTTTATCAAACCGACCCAGAAGGAACGGGAATCCGGCGTCCGGCTGAAGCTGAGCGTCCTGGAGCAGGCCGTCAGGGGAAAGGATATCGTCCTGGTGGACGATTCCATCGTACGGGGAACCACCATCGCCAATCTCATCCGCCTGCTGAAACAGGCGGGCGCGGGAAAGGTACACGTGCGGATCAGCTCTCCGCCCTTTCTCCATCCCTGTTATTTTGGAACCGATATTCCGTCCAACCGCCAGCTTCTGGCTGCCTCCCATTCCACGGAAGAGATCCGGCAGCTCATCGGCGCCGATTCTCTGGGCTACATGCGGGTGGAGGATCTGCCTTCCACGGTTGACGGGCTGCCGCTCTGTACGGCATGCTTCGACGGCCGATATCCGATGAGCGTATCCTCCGCCCTGCAGAGCCAGGATCCGCAGAAACTATAAAAACCGACCGGACCGTTTCCATAAAACCGGCCTTTACACGTAAGCGATATCGAAGGAGATACGAACGGGCGTGCCCCGAAGTATCTCCTTTTATATATATATCAAACTCTATATGAGATGAGGAGGAACTATTATGACTGAAGAAATGATGAATGCGCTGAACAGCCAGCTGTTTGCTGTCTGGTTTCTGATCGGCGCAGCACTGGTGTTCTGGATGCAGGCAGGTTTTGCCATGGTGGAGGCAGGCTTCACCAGGGCAAAGAACTCCGGCAACATCCTGATGAAAAACCTGATGGATTTCTGTATCGGCACCATCGTATTTATCCTGATCGGCTTCGGCCTTCTGCTGGGCGAGGATATGATGGGACTGATCGGAAAACCGGGATTTGATATTTTTACCGCCTATGCCGATTTTGACTGGTCCAATTTTGTCTTCAACCTGGTCTTCTGTGCGACGACCGCAACGATCGTCTCCGGAGCCATGGCGGAGCGAACCAAATTTCTGTCCTACTGCATCTATTCCGGCGTCATTTCCGCTTTGATCTATCCGATCGAGGCACACTGGATCTGGGGCGGCGGCTGGCTTTCCCAGATGGGCTTCCATGATTTTGCCGGCTCCTGCGCGATCCATATGGTGGGAGGAATCTCCGCACTGATCGGCGCGAAGATCCTCGGACCCCGCATCGGCAAATTTGAGAAGGATAAATCCGGCAAAATCACCAAAGTAAACGCATTTCCCGGACACAACCTTCCCATCGGCTGCCTTGGTGTCTTCATCCTGTGGCTTGGCTGGTACGGGTTCAACGGCGCGGCAGCCACTTCCGTGGAACAGCTCGGCTCCATCTTCCTGACCACCACGGTGGCTCCGGCGATCGCAACAGTCGTATGCATGGTCTTCACCTGGGTCAAATACGGAAAACCGGATGTATCCATGTGTCTTAACGCCTCTCTGGCGGGACTGGTGGGCATCACCGCTTCCTGCGACGTGACGGACTGCGCGGGCGCATCAGCCGTCGGCATCGTATCCGGGCTGCTGGTCGTATTCGGCGTCTGGTTTCTGGACTATGTGCTGCGCATTGACGACCCGGTGGGCGCAGTAGCCGTCCACTGTCTGAACGGCATGTGGGGAACCGTCGCCGTCGGCCTGTTCGCCACAACGTCCGCGCCGGGCAACGACACCCTTACGGGGCTGTTCTACGGCGGCGGACTGGAACTGCTGGGCATCCAGATCCTCGGCATGCTGGCGGTCATTGCCTGGACCGCTGTGACGATCACCCTTGCATTTCTGCTGATAAAAGCCACCATGGGCCTGCGCGTCTCCGAGCAGGAGGAGATCATCGGCCTGGATGCAACCGAACACGGGCTTCCGTCCGCATACGCCGGCTTCAGCATCATGGATATTTCCAACACCATGACCATGGAGATCAATGAGAATACGGCTCTTGGAAACGACGATTATGTAACGGCTTCCCCGGCGCAGAAGGACGCCGCCGTGCAGGTGGTCAAGGCACCCAAAGGCGACACCGGCATCTACAAGGTGTCCATCATATCCCGTCTATCCAGATATGACGTCCTGAGAAAAGCCATGAACGAGATCGGCGTCACCGGCATGACCGTCACGCAGGTCATGGGCTGCGGCATCCAGAAAGGCGCCGGGGAGAGATACCGTGGCGTGGAACTGGATGCAACTCTCCTGCCGAAGGTCAAGGTGGAGGTCATCGTCGGCAATATCCCCGTAGACACCGTGATCGAGACCGCCAAAAAGGCGCTCTATACCGGGCATATCGGAGACGGTAAGATCTTCGTCTACTCCGTTGGAAAGGTCGTCAAAGTGCGTACCGGAGAGGAAGATCTGGACGCGCTCCAGGATGTGGAATAAAACGGTACAGATGGCAAAATCAGAGCAGGACTCAGGCATATGGCCCGGGTCCTGCTCTGTATTCGGTTATCCTTCCTCGTTACTCCGCCCCGTAAAGGCCTATTCCTCTCTTCTTCCAAGCATATCCATGGGTTCTGCCCTCAGGTTCAGCCAGATGCCCGCACCGGAGATCAGACTTCCCGCCAGCAGGATGCCGGCTGCGTTCCAGACCGTGTCCCATACCGGAAAACCGTCGTCCGCATCCGTCTGTTCGGCTTCCGTCCGGGACACCGTCCCGTTGCTGTAGGACGTGTCATAATAGCTGGCCGGCCCGATGCCTCCGGCGATCTGCCTGGACAGAAGGTTCCCCGCCGCGCATCCAGCGGCGCTGCCGCATGCCGTCAGAAGAAAAATTCCCGTAAACAAAGACAGAAAGCACTTTCTTTTAGAAAGCCCCAGACAGCGTTCCACCGCCGTCCGCTCCCCCTGGCGGATAATAAAAAGCCAGGTAAAATACAAAAGAACCATAAGAATCAGCACCAGCCCCATGACCACAAGAATCCGGGAAATCTGTTTCATATTTTCCATGCCCGCCTCCAGCTGTGTATAGCCGCCGTCATAGAACGTAATCTCCACATTGTCGATGCCCTGACGGTTCCATTTCTCCAGATAATCCTTTATGGTCCCGTTCTTAATCTGAAAAGACGTGGTGCTGCCCAGCATGGGCCCCCAGGCCACGATGTTGTCCGCATCGCTGTTTTTCACGGAACGGCTGGGAATGAGTATCTCGTTGTGTCCCAGCATGTATGCATCCTTGAAGCCGGTATTTCCGCTGTACATTCCCACGATCGTATAGCTGCTGTCTTCAAAAACCGGATAGCATTCTCCTTTCGTGTTCAAAAGAGGCGTAACTCCAAGCCCGCTGCTGCCGAACCGGCTGCCCGCGGAAGACCTGTGATTGGCATACAAAAACGGCAGCCGGATGGAATCCCCGGTCTCAAGGCCGTTGGCTCGGGCAAATTTCTCACCAATCAGGCATACTTTTTCCCCGTTTTCATATTCCTCATCCGTAAATTCCCGGCCGGAGCTGATCCAGGCATCTCCATTGTAGAATGCCATAATCAGATGGATGTTGTCCGTACCGGTCACAGGAAAGATATGGTTTGTATAGTCCCAGGTGCCAAGAAGTTCCATCCACCTTTTTCCCCTCCTGGTCTCGTAGAAGCCTTCCGTCACTTCATCATAAAAATCCCCGTCTTCCACCTCATCCCTCAGGGCTTCTCCTTCCGGTCCCACCTGATCGGACTGCAGCACCGGCCATGGAGCATATTCCATCTTATTATCTTCCGAAAACTGTTTTTCATTTTCGTGTCCCGGCCGGTTCTGCAGGCTCATAATGTAGGTTTTGCCGGCATACAGCATCTCGGGATCCGGATCGTAGTGGTTACAGAAGATAATACTGAGTCCTTCCCACAGATCGGACGGCCCCATGAGAACTCTGGTGAGCTTAAGCTTCACCGGATGATCCGGGACTACATCCTCCAAAGGCGTCGCTTCCACGATGATTGTAGAAGAAAGTCCTCCCTCATACATGACATATTCCGGATTATAAGCGCCGTAGAACACCCTCTTTTCCGGACCGGACAGATACTCTGCCCCTTCGAAATCCAGCACGGACAGCGGAACATAAGAATCATAAGCGGAACGGCTGTAGATACGGTAAGCCTTGATCCCTGCGTCCCAGTCCAGAATCTCCTGCACCGTATCTGCCTTCTGCTCCACCGTACCGATAGTCATGAAACTGTCCTCATACGCCTCCATATTCCGGCGGTTGATGGCCTGAAATCCTCTGCCCAGGCTGAAAAGCCCGGATGCCAGAAGAAGCAGCAGAAGAAACAGACAGGTTCTCCCTTTCATCCGCCGAAGCTGACGGATACTGTTTTTGATAATCATCCTACCTCACCTGCTCAAGCTTCCCGTCCGACATCCGGAACACATGGTCAGTCTGTGCCGCCACACCCTGATTATGGGTAATGACGATGACCGTATAGCCGTCTTCGTGAGCCAGCTCCTTTAAAAGCGCCACAATCTTCTGCTCGTTATCGGAATCCAGATTACCGGTGGGTTCATCCGCAAGGATGATATCCCCTCCTGCCGCCACCGCCCGGGCAATGGCCACCCGCTGCTGTTCTCCGCCGCTCATCATCTTTGGAAACTGCCGGAAAATCCGTTCTCCCAGCCCCACCCGCTTTAACAGCTTCTCCGCGCGGACAGACGCTTCTTTCTTCCGGATCTTCTTAAATTCCATGGGCAGCATCACATTTTCCAGCGCGGTCAGCAGGGGAAACAGGTGAAAGGACTGATAGACCACCGACGCCTGATTGAGCCGGTAGGCGTCCCGGTCCATCCGGTCAAGCGGCTGCCCCTGTACATAGATATTCCCCTCCGAAGGAACGTCCAGTCCCGCCAGAAGCGATAAAAATGTACTTTTTCCGCTTCCGGACTCCCCGATGATGGCGTAAAACCCGCCCTGTTCAAATGCGCAGCTCACATCCTTTACCGCATCCACCTTCTGATACTTTGTCTGATAGCTGTATGACACATGCTCCGCCCGTAAGATTTCCATCTCCTTTACCTCTCTTTTATTTAAGTCCCGCTGCAGCCCGCTCAGGCTCCGGTGTGGAAATGCCTTCCCGTCCGCTCAGACATCTGGAGCCTGTTCGGGCTTTCGCTGATTTTAAGTTCCGCAGCTTTCCTGTTGATCAGTTCTGAAACAGCGCTTCCATTACGCTTACCTTCAGGATCCTCCAGATAGCAAGGCTGTTGCCGAGCATGTAGAAGATCCCCACCAGACAGCCGGACAGCACCGAATCCGCCCCGTAATTTCCCTGCAGCAGCACGGACAGCACGCTCCCCAGAACAATTCCGGATACTGCCAGCAGCAGCTGTTCCATAAAGAAAATACGGAAGCACCTCCATCTTCCAAGGCCGATGGAACGAAGAAGCGCCGCTTCCTTTTTCCGGCTGTTTAAAAGCAGCAGCGTCACCAGATAGCCCACGCCTGCGATCAGCGCCATCAAAAACGGGAAAAACGCCCGTACCGTATCGATCACCTGCCTCAGATGATTGGCCGTGTCGATAAAGGCGGCATCATTTACCGTCAGCGCCATACCGTTCAGGGTACGCTCCTTCGACAGCGGATTCCGGTTCTGAAGCCCCAGCTCCTTCATCTCCTGCTTGAATTCATTCAGCTTCAGTGCGTCCGACACCCGGAAGGATACCGCATCCGCGTAAAAAGGAATTTTCTGCCGGGCATGGGAATCCCGAATCAACTGGAAGGGGACCAGAACATCCGGCGTCACGTTGGCTCCCCCCGCGGACCATTTGCCGTAGAGATCCGCATATCCGGCAATCTCATAGACCGTGGTGTCCAGAGGATCCGCATAAAGCTCTGTGCTTTTCTCATCCTTCCGGTAATAGTAATACTGACACAGCGTGATCTTCTCTCCCAGCTTCCAGCCACGCTCCTCAAACAACGCTCTGGACACAATGCATTTTGCCTCTGTTCCCTGCAGAAACGAGCTGTCTTCTCCCGCGTTCCAGGTCACATCCGCCTCTTCCAGATCCCGGACCGCCGCTTCCAGACAGTTCGCTCCTGCCAGATACAGATTCAGCGTCTCCCACTGTCCCGGAATCACCCGGTCGATCCCCGCCTTCAGCCGCACATTCAGATGCAGCGCCTCCACATAAGAAGAATCCAGAAGTCCCTGCACGACCTTGTCCGGAACGAAGATTCCCGCCTGCCGGCTTCCGTCCATGGTCGTAATATACGCCTGCACCGGAATCGCCTCCGGAAGCATCCGGAGCTGCTCCTCATGATTGGAGATATTGGTCAGATAGGTGTGCAGAAGCAGAACCACCAGAATATCCATGAGAACCGTCAGCACGCTCTTGACCCTGTGGCGTCCGATTTTCACCTCCCTGATCTGTTCATTTTTCCACAGGAGGACAAAAGCAGCGGTCCCACAGGCTACAGACAGAATCCCCGCCCAGATATAAAAGAGCACCGGATTCTCATACCAGGCGATTGTCAGCGCCGCCGTTCCCGCAGACGGCGGCACTCCCGCACTCTGTTCCATCAGATACCGGACACCGGACCATATCAAATAGAGGATACCGCAGCCGCCGGCAAACAAAAGCACTTTTACCCTTCCCATCTGCCGCTTCCGTTCTTCTGCCTGTTCCGACTGGGAGATCGTATCCATCACGACCAGCTCCGCCTCCTCCCGGTCGATGACCGGTTCCCGGATCCGCTCGCTCTGCATCAGCTCCAGGATACTCACTCCCAGCTGTTCCGCCAGCTGATCCAGTACCTTGATATCCGGAAAGCAGGCACCGTTCTCCCATTTGGAAACCGCCTTGTCCGACACATACAGGCGATCCGCCAGCTGCTTCTGGGTCAGTCCCTTTTCTTTTCTCATGTCTCTGATAAATTTTCCAAATCTGACTGTGTCCATCCTTTTCTCCCCGGCATCCTCCGCGTCGGAAGCAGGCTTCCCCGCCTGTTCCTGCAGTTCTTTTCTGTCTGAAGTGTAGCACAAAAACAACAAAAAAGGCAATCTACCAGAAGTAGAATGCCTTTTTTACCATATCCGCCGGTCTTCGTGCCGGTTCCGCCGGCCAATGCCGTCAGCCCTCCTCGTTCTCCACCTGGATCTGGCACACCTTCATGGCTTCCAGTGCATTTTTATGGCTGGCAGGCGTCACCCCGGCGCAGCAGGAAGCGTCCACGATGATCTGTGCCTCCGGAAGAAACGCTTTGGCAAGAAGCGCATTGGAAATGACGCAGATATCCGTGCAGAGTCCGACCAGAGTAACGCTCTCCACTTGCTCCTTCCGCTCCGCCTCCTGCAGAAGCGCGCCCAGCTTTGAGGAACCGAAGGTCACTTTATCGATGGGCTCCTCCCTGCAGAGCTTCGCAAGCTCCGGGCGGATCTGCCATCCGTCCGTCCCTTTGATGCAGTGCGGCACCGGAAGCTTACGGCCCTCCTGCGTATCCATATAGTCTTCCCCGTGAGTATCGCGCGTAAACAGGACCCGCCCCTGGAAATTCTCGATCTTCTGCTTTACTTTCGGTACGATGGACACTGCCTCCTTCGTTCCCAGCGCTCCGTCAATAAAGTCATTCTGCATGTCCACTACGATTAATATATTCTGCATGATAATCTCCTCCTGATTTTCCGTTGTATCTGCCGGTACAACTGCAGTTCTGGTTTCTCCTGCTCCCTATCTTACAATACCCCGCCCGGAAACGCAATATCTTTTGATCCCCTGACAGGGCTTTTCCGCCCGGTTTCCCCATATACAAAGCAGGAACCCTCATACGGATTCCTGCCCTGCACAAACATATAGGAACGAAAAACGGCAGCTGCCATATTTATGAGATATCCGGATTCAACGATGCTCTGTGGAGGATCAGTTCCGCGGTGATACTGACCGCGATCTCCTCCGGCGTCTCTCCCTTAATATCAAGGCCGATGGGAGAATGCACTCTGTCATAGCAGTTTTCCGGATACCCGAGTCCGATCAGCCGCTGCTTCGTGGCCGCGATCTTGCTGCGGCTCCCGATGCAGCCGATATAGCTGAGCGGATGCTTCAGACACTGGGCAAGGACCTCAAAATCCGCCTGATGTCCCCGTGTCATAATGATCACATAGTCCTCTTCCGACAGTGTGACCGACTCCTCAATCTTCTTAAAATCCCCCAGGATCACATCATATGCCCCCGGGAAAAGTGCCGGGTCTGCAAAAGCTTCCCGGTCTTCAAACACGATCACTGGAAAATGTACATGCGCCAGCATGGGAACCAGCTCCTGAGAGACATGACCGCCGCCGAACACATAGACAAAGCCCGACTCCGCTATGGGCTCTGCATAATAGGAAGGTTCTCCTTTCAGATAAACCGCTCCCGGCCGGATCAGCCTCTGCAGGATATCCTGACCGATCTCTTCTCCAAAATGCAGCCCTTCCCTGTCATAAATCCCCATGGAGGTAACCGATTTTCCCTCGATCTTCCGAATCAGCCAGGACCGCCGGTTCCGATCATACGCTTCCTTCAGATATGTGAATAACGGCAGCTGCTCCTGTCCATGCACATATTGAAAATAAACCGTCACATCGCCTCCGCAGATCATGCCCAGATCCGCCACGTCATTTTTGTTCAGGCAATAGCCCACCGTATCGGATGAACGGCTCTGCACAAGCTCTTTCGCATGCAGGTGCGCGGCATGTTCTACCGCTCCGCCCCCGATGGTCCCCTCCGCATGGCCGTCTTCGAAGACCAGCATGGTAGCGCCGGACCCTCTCGGCGTGGAGCCGGAGCTCGCCAGAACACAGACAATAATCAGCGATTTCTGTTCCTCCAGCGTCTGTATGATCGACTGCAGCAATTCCTGTTTCATCTTGCATTCCTCCCGGGTCAAAAAATACATGTCCTCATCGGCAAAACACCTGCCGCCCGTTCAGACAGCAGGTGCGGTGCCTTTGGGAAACCTTTAGAAATCTACTTCTGTATCATAGTAGCAGCATTTCAGGAGTTTTTCCATCTC
>CAJUAA010000004.1 GCA_910584205.1 uncultured Lachnospiraceae bacterium | reverse complement strand
CGAACAGGCTCCTGAATAACGACCACGGCAACTACGTATACGCCACCTATACCGGTCATATCTTCGATACGACGCTGGATATCTACTTCTGCGAAGCCCGGTTCTACGACGCATCCACAAGGACGTGGATGGCGATGGATCCGGTGAAAGATGGAGGGAACTGGTATCAGTACTGCTATGGGAATCCGCTGAAGTACTGGGATCCGCTGGGGATGTCTGGTTTCAAGGTGTTCGGCTGTCAGATATCAGAAGACGGCACGGTCGAAGTAAATAAACTGGAATTCAGTCTGGAGATGATCCGTACATTCCTGCCGATGGTGTTGAGGGAAACAATCACAGGAAAACAGGGAAGTTTCGACATTGGAAAAGACCTTGCGGCAATGATGGGAGGTTTGTCCGGTCATGTATTGAAATTTCTTGGAGAAGCATTTATCGGGCTTGGAAACGGATTCAAATACTGGAGCCCTTACGTTACTTCACTGGGGTTGATGTCGACAATATTTGGAAGCGGCCCGGGTGCAGGGCTTGCACTGGCAATTCCGGGAATAGGAATATTAACCAGTGCTGCTATGGTAACAGGCGGTCTGGCTCTGACAGCGATAGGACTCACTTCAGATGTTCTGGGAACGATCCTTATGTCCATGGGAACAGAAATGTCTTCCATGGGTGACAGGAAGATTGCAGAAAACAAAGATGAAAATCAGGCGAGTCATGATAATGATTTTAATAATATTGACAATGCTGATATTAATAATCAAAGAGAACTAAGCGAAGATTATTTTGACAGATTAAGTTATAAAGGAAGGATTCAAGGTGGACGTTCCGGCTCTGAAGTGCCATTAACAGCAGAGGAGAAAAATTGTTGGATATATCGGCTGATCGGGTAAAGGTGTGGAAAAAGAATATTAATCCGAATAATCCATCTCAAGTAAACTGGTCATTTGACAAACTTCAAGATGATACAGGACAAATTGAAGTAACAGCACAATGGATAATGGAATATTTTAATTAAAAAATGAGGTGATAAATTTGGAGTGGATTTTAATTGAGTCAGATCAGGATATTATGAATATTCAGAAGAGGTACGGAAATTTTCTGGATGCTGAAATTGTAAATTTCAGATATGAAAGTGGAAATTATGTGGACTCAGATTTAAGAGGGCACGAATATATGAAAAATGAGTTACATGTAATATTTCAAAGAATGGATGAGAATCCCTTTGCAATTGAAGTTGTTTTCGAAGAAATGAGATATATACATTTTCATGCTGCAATGATGGATGAGACATCATCCGACATCCTTTATGCCCAGTTTATTAAAACAAAGGATTTTATTTACTGGACAAATTTGAGGATGTTTGATCCTGAGGATATTCCGGAATATTTAGCAGGAGGCAAGATGTTTATTGAAGCCAAAAGAGCAAAATGGAGAGTTGTTTCCGAGAAGGGTGAAAGTATTAGTAAACCTTGGTTAGACGAAGAATATTGAAGACAGTGCAGTTGTTAGTAGAATGGAGATATGTTTTATAAAATAAAACCGGTCTGAGACAGACTTATATTTTTCTCACTAAGATATGAGGAGCCAGGAATGTTATTTTACTGTTTATTCTACAATACTGGGCAGTAAGAAGTTTTATAAACAACAACAGAAGAACTGAGTAAAATGTCTGGTGCCGAACAAATGGAATATGTTCTGGCATATTATAAAGATTATGCAGGGAAATTAGAAACCATAGGTGATATATATGGTTACGTTGAATCCGGCAGCAGTAGGTAAGGGAGATGATTATACAGTATTTCAGAGAGGAACTGAAGGATATGAAGCCAATAAAGGCCTGGATACCAACAAAGATGGAAAAATCAAGGTTGGTGAAGCAGCAGACCACATTATTGAAAGGAGAGAGCAGTTTGGAAAAATACCATCAGTATAAAAAGGGCACAGTTTATTTTATTGTATCTGTTTTCATTCTCTGCCTGCTGGCTGGCTGTAGTTCGAAGCAGGAAGAGACAGACTTGTTGAAAGGCTGGGTAGGGAACTATGCGTTTTATGACGATTTTCAAGTACCGGACGGACCATATATGATGGTAGACTATAAATTGACTATATATGAGGAGGCGGGTGAATATTATGCAGATCTGGATGCCTGTGGGCAGACTACAGATAATCATTTACGTGCAAAAGTGTATGGGAATGATGAATGGATCAGTCTGGTATTTGACAAAGAATTAGAAGGAAATCATTTGAAACCCAAAGATGATACGCTGCTGATGAGCTTTAGAAAGGATAAGACAGACATTTATACATACTGGGCACACTATAAGCCGTTGGTTGGCAACCCGAATGTCGGAAGTGTCTGCTTCTCTAAAACTGATCCATAAATTTAGGTATATGCATAATTGAATTTATGATTACACAGGACATTATTTCAGCATATGATTCTACACATTACGGGTGTTTTTGAATAAGTGATTTGGGCGGAACTTCTTTCGGTTAGTAAACGTCATAATTATTCTTGCTTTGCCTGAAAGTCATCACAGCAACGGCAATCAGAATAATATGTCAAAGTAAAGATTTCAAAGTTGTTTGCTGAAATACGGAACCTGAATGTTAAAAGGAATAAGGGGTAGAATATGCTGTGGGAAGATGTTAAAAGGACGAGGAATAAATGCTTTAAAATTTTTTTGTGTAATATAGTCATAATGATTGGATACGCAATTCTGATGAGCATTTCGAAAGATCATTCTGATTTTGTAATTTATGCGCTGCTTATAATATTAAGTGCTGTTATAACTATATTTTTTTTAGTTATGCGTTGGATGAAAGAAGTACAGGTAACATTAAAAAAAATAAGATTACCAGTTTGTATTATGATGATTCCAGCCATAATAATATATATTAGTTGCACTTATTTTGACAGAAAAAATCCATTTTTATTATGCCATTCTATACTTTTAGCATTTATTTTTATGACCGCCTGGTTCCATAAACAGCTTGGAAGTCTGCCTGCTGCTTTAAGGATGACAGCTCCTGAATTGGAAGAATCACATCCTGAAATATTCAGGACTGATATAAGCCGTATATCAGATTCTGAGTTTTTTATGGAAATGAGTGACATATTAGACAAAATTCCAGAGGAAAAAATAAATGAACAATTAAGGAATGCAGTAACAGACTGGTATTCGGTATATATCAGTATGGCATTTATTATGGAAGGGATTTTACTGGCAATATTACTGTTGGCTTTTTATGTATGATACGTAAAATATAAGGTGAATAAGTAATTTACAACGCCAAAGGCAGAACGATACAGATCAGAGATCCACAAGGACGTGGATGGCGATGGACCTGCATGGCCCCAAATTAGTACGTATAATAAATATTGTGAGGCTGCTGTACGGAACAGATGATTGACTTTTATGAAGGAACCAGTTTAGATGGATTTATAAGAATAAGGCAGGTGCAGTAATGAAGATACAGGATGGTCCAGTAATTCCAGGAGTATCTATTGGAAATTATAAACTTGGAATGGAAGAAGAGAAACTGTTGGAAATGCTCGGAGAAGACTATACGACGAGAAAAAGAGAACATGATGTTATTTATTCAGTTGAAAATGCTGGATTTTGGGTTGCGGAAGACGGAAAAGTTGACCAGATCGGTGTGAAAGGTGATTTCAAAGGAAAATACAGAGAAGTCATAGGAATTGGGTCAACATTAAGTGATGTCAAAAGGCTGGTAGGAAATTACAAATATGTGTATAGTACATATGAGATGGAGAAAGATAAAGGAATATGCTTCGAACTGGAGGATATAGAAGACTGGGATGAATTAAAAGCGCCAATTGAATATATGTTTGTCTTTCGAATTGATATTTGATGACAAGTGGACAGACTTTACTTTTCCGATACTGGAAGAATGGAAAAACAATCTGGTTGGCATTAGAAATAATTGCCATGTGATGATCCTCTGCCGCGGCAGGCATGCCGTGCCGGTAAAAATTTCTGGCAGCAGGTGTAGATGAGCCATAAGTTTGAATCATAAAATGGAGATAATATGATCGGATTAGAAAAATTGAGAAAAAGAAATGATGGGATCTGCAAAAAAATAATATGGGTGATTATATTTTTGCTTGTAATATCAACCATTGTTTTAGTTCAGAATTTAAGAGGAAAAATGAAAGGTGAATTATATGGTGGGGCTGACGGATATAAAATATATTATGATCAGGATTTGAATACATATGCTTATCAGATTTTTTCGCTGGAAGGTGAAAAAATAGATGAAGTTACAAATATAAATGGGAATTTGACAGTTGATGAGATAAATGATCTTGTTATACATGTAATAGTAAGCGCCGGTTCATATGCAAGGCAGGAGTGGTTTTATAATAGAAAAACCGGAGAAAAATCGGAAGAGTTTTTTAATGTCAGTGCTGTCAATAATACAATGACAGCATATATGGAATTTACAGAGGAAGGAAAGATTTGCCTTATAATCAGAGATATTTTTGATAAGAACACATTTTATAAAGAAATAACACGTGATTTTTCGAAGACTGCAACAGCATGTTCGGATTTAAAGGAAGCAGTATTTTTAGATGAAAAGACTTTGAAAATTGAGTATTTTGTCGGTGAAGACAGAGATGTAGTACAGGAAGTTTTGGAATTATAGATGATTGCTCCGCATATTACGGAGTAGTTTTCCGGGACAGGAGGACGATGGGAAAAATGCGTGGGATAAAAAAGGTGGGGTGGAGGATCTGCTTCCTGTTTTTTATGAGTTTATTGATAAGTATGGGATGCGGATCATCGGTGCCGGAGCAGACTGTGGAATATCAGGACAGCAGCAAGAAAACAGATTTTTCCGAAATTCTGGAGTTGTCGGATTACATCGGCCTGCCGCAGGAAGAAGTGATAAAAACACTGAATCTGGTTTTCCTGGGCGGTGAAAGAGATGACAGACTAAGTGAAAGCGCGTACAGGGGATCGAAAGAGAATGCGTATTTCTTTATACATTTTCGTCAAGGGGTGATGCAGGATATATGGCTGCCGGTAACGGAAGATCCGTCGGCAGGAGTCTGCAGCCTGGCAGGCTGCGATATGGCCATGCTGTTGGAAGAAGCTGCGGAATTATTTTCCGACGAGTGTCAAAGCACAGAGAATGACAGCATCTGTTTTTCCGGTCTCGAACTGGAAAAGAAGGGAATACTGGAACTGGAACTGGTGCGTGATGGGAATGGAGATCTGCGCACCATTGCCGCGGAAGTATCCGGTGAAAAGCTGGAATCCTGTAAAGGGCGGGAATACATATGGACAGACAAAACAATCGCTTTTTCAGATGGGAAAAAAGGTGTGGAAATACAGATAGAGATTCCGCAGATCGAAATTCCATCAGATATAATTCTTGAAGGAAATCTTAACCGCATATTTGAAAACGGAGTAAGGGAACGCCTGAACCAGTGCGGCTGGAATATGGATGAGATGGACCGGTGGGAAAATATCAGCATCCGGATCAGCGGCAAAAAAACATTTGAAAGCGCAGAATATATCAGTATTCGGTACACAGGTTCTGTAGTTACGGATGAGGGAAGCCATGATCTGGATTTTGGAACGACCTGCCATACTTCAGACGGAGGCGGAATGGTAGAACTGACGCAGATATTTAATGATAAAATATTTGACCAGTACGAAAATTCCAGAACCATGTATCCTGTTTATGCAGAAAACGAAGACGCATTCGCAGATTTCCTGACAAAAGACCGGCACTGTGTGGATTTTTATTTAAAACCGTCCCGGCTGATTTGTCTGGGAACGGTAAAGGACGGAACTGTATGCAGAGATGTGCCGGGAAATGAGTACGCGTATGACACAGTTTCTCTGCTTCGAGAGGAAACGGTATGGAACTGGGACGAGTTCTGGTACCAGAATGAAGATGCCGGAGTAAGCATGTTCTTGTGTGTTCCACAGGTCGAAGTGTAGCTTCAGGAGGATCAGAAAAGAAGGATCAACAGGGAGATCGGGAAAATTATCACAGAACAGATGCAGGGCTATGGGCTGGATTTTGAAAAAATGGAAGAGTGGGAAAAGACTAAAATAGAGTTGGGCGGTGTCTGCACATCACTCAGCAGGGATTACAGAAGTTTTCTCATGAAAGGGAAAATTGTACTGGGGCAGGAAATGCATGAGATTCAGTTTGAATTTACAGTGCCTTTGCAGGAAATTTGAAAGAAAAGCTGATTTGGAGTAGTTACGGTTCCATGGGGAGCATTGCCTGTAATAACAGATGGGATAGATAAAAAGGAAGGACAATATGGCGGCAGTATTGGATTTGACGATATGTTGCAAACGGTTATTGAAGACCAGCAGCATGGAAAAATTGATGAGGACTTATGGAGTGACTGTAAAATCCATTAGTCTGGATTGTAGACGAGGACATGAAAGCAGAAGAAAGGGAGGACGCAATAAATGGCTGAAGGCTTTTATCAGAGTCTGGAAGATTTGGTGGAAATTTTTTCCGACTGCAGTGTAGAAGGAGAGGACATACAGTGCTTTGATATCATGAAAAATATAGTTGACGGCAAATTGCTGATCGGAAATATGGATGAAGAATTAAAAATCCGGATGCAGAAGCAGTTAAGAGCGTCTTTGGAATGGTTGCGGAGCCTGGGAATAGAAACGAAATACCAGCAGGAATTCATGGGGATTTTGAAAAAATAATCCGGGGAATTACTCATGTGCACAAACAATGTATCATTTTTGATAACAGAATATTCTCGAGGTTCAAAGAGGTGAAAATTTCATTCAACTGCAAAATACGCAGAATATACCGCAAAGTATGTAAAATATATAGATAATTGTCATATTTTGTCATATGGTGATCTTATATGTAAATTCAATTTAAAAGGAAAGTATCATGAGCACAACAGTTTTATTTAAAATTAACCTGAAAGTTGAAAATGGAGGATTTGCGTTTATAAGTAATTTCCTGTCAAAGATTTCGGATCATTGTATCATTTTACCAGAAGACGTAAAAGGAATTACATCTTTAAACTGCAGTGGCAGAGAAAGTAACAAAGATTATATTCGTTATCTTTTGTACAGGACGAATGAATTTAAGCCGATTAACAAACCGGACATGATTCAAAAAGGGCTTAAAGGACGAAATATAGCTGTCGGAATCCATATAAAAGAAGAACAATTGACGGATGTTGTGGATCTGCAGTATACGTTGCTTATAAAAAGATATTTCAAGAACATAAAAGTTCTTTTTTTATTGGACGGATCGTCCGCCTTAAGATTTAAAGCATCTCATTATCTGTACAGCATCTATTCTGAGGACAGTGATTTTTATGAAAGTTTCTGGTGCCCGGAAACCAATGGCCCTGTTCGGCTTCCCCGGGAAAACATAGAACATATTACAGACTTTTTTCCTGTCCAGTACCTTGAAAAAGAAAACAACATATTTGCAGAAAGTCTTGGAACAAAACTGAACAGCGAACAGATTTTCGATTTGCTTTCAGGAAAAAATCAGGGGAAAGAGATTCCGTTGATTCTTAAAGGCTGTTTAAAAAAACTGAAAAAAAGAAAAAATTTGCTAAACAAGCTGAATCCGGATGATTTCCAGAAATTTATGAATACGATATATGGAGATGATATTTTATCGTTTGTACTTTTTTCGTATTCTATTGAGTATTGTCCTGGTATTTTGAAAAAGGATATGGATGCATATGACATAATAATGAACCATTATAGAGCCATACAGGAATGTGCCGAATGCTGTGAACAGCTCATCGAAAATATATTTTTTCACTCGCCAGCCAGGGCAGGTGCATTATCAATACGTTATCATGAACGTAAATCAGAATATCTTTCAAAACAATACGGCAGCTATCTGGATGAGATACCTTATCTGGAGATCCTGATTACGGATTACGCAGGAATGGTGAAAGCAGACAATATCGCAGAAAATTTTAAAAACAATATTAAAGACGCAGATATGAAAGCGTTATTTGATGGCTTGTGTCCGGTTGATTTAATCAACAGAAACAGAAATGACAACCAGAAAATTGAAAAAGCATTCAAAGAATATTATTCTTACGCAGATAATCTGGGACGTCATTATGGACTGCAGATTTTCAGACAGATTATAGAAAAAAACAAGGCTGTATTTACGTTTTACAGCCATGCCGGCCACATGCGAAAACATGGAGAAGAATATCAGATTGTCCCACAGGGAACAGGTACTATTTGTATTCCCGGAACCGGGTATGGCATTCTTTTTCCAATGCGTCATAAAGAAAAAACGATTGTTTCTTCCCAAATTGGCATTGAACAGAATAATCAGATCCGTCAGGAGCGTCAAGAAAGGGAATTCCATTGTCAGGATCACAGCATTATCAGTAAATACAGTTCGGATTTTGCAACACAACAGTCGAAAGACTTATATATCAAAGAACTGGCAGGAAATCTGGAGTTGAGTGCAGAAGACGCAGATGGAAAAAGAAATATTTATTATATAGACTCCGTGGGGATGCCGGGAGAAATGGGTGAGTACCTGTGTAAGGCATTACTGATCGCAGGCAACAGAAGCAGGATCAGCGATTATGTTTTCTATAATTGTTCTGATGAATTTCTGCTGCAGTTTAAAGACACCATGGGTGTTTATCTGGGCATCAGGGAAATGGCGTTTTGTTATGCGAATCATGAGTTTGTAATTGCTCTGTATAAAAATGATCCCGTAGAAGGCGTTTTTCTGATTCCAGGACATTTAAAAAAGACAGTGTTTGCCAATCGTCTGAATGGATATGCCGGAGCAGAGGGAGAGGATCTGCACTGGCTTCTGAAATACAGTAATCTGTACCCGGATGAGCATTTTATAAATGACATACCGCCGTATGATGTGCTTCATGGAATACCGATTGGAAATAATCCGGATTTAACCACTACAATTTTCGAAAAGTATATTTTACAGGTTTTAAGGAATAATATACAAATGAAGCAATTGGATGCCGGCTGGAAGATACACACATGCGGCTCGGGTCGACAATCCATATAAGTCGTTTTTATGAAGCGGAAATACTGTTTAGTAATCAGATGTTTGTTTCCCGATTTGCATATTTACTGTTTCAGGATATTGTAGAATCTGCAGATTTTCAGAATGCTGAAAAAATAACAGTCTACAGTTATGCATTATATTCAGAGTTGCTGGTTGTGGAACTGATAACCATGCTTCAGAAAAAGTACAGTAAAAAAAGTTTTGACTATGCCATACTGGAACGCGAGGCGGAACACAGAGAATTTCTGCACTCCGACCGCATGAGATACAGCCTTGATTTTCAAAATGTTCAGGAGCGGAAAAAGCATTTTGAGGATAGAAAAATTATTTGTATTGTTCCGGTTAACTCTACTTTAAAAACACATGAGAAGCTGATATCGCTTTTAAAGGAAGACAATGGTGAAAAGGTAGCAAAAAATGTTATTCTGAATTATGCGTTGATTCTCGTTGGCTCTGAAAAAGAAAATAAATACTGGACGATAGACAGCAGAAAAAAAACATTTTCCAGAGTGGAACTGAATATTCAGCCCATGCCCAAATATTTTGTGTTGGTAAAAGTGGATTATCAGGAGGCGTTGGGATGCAAAATGTGTTTTCCGGAAAATCCTTTGAATGAAAAACCATTAATCGAAGTAAATGCTTCTTCTACAATACCCAACCAGGCGTTTGGGCTGCAGAAAAAAAGCGGATGTGAAGAGAAAATCAGCTATCAACGGATCATGCAGGAAGAAGAAAACGTATGTGTTTTAAAAAATTCACTTATTTATTCACACCTGCAAAGAGGACAAAACCATTTTCTCTACTATTTCAAAACGGATATTCTGTTTCTTGAGCACAAAGAAAAAATAAGAGAGTGGTTACAGACAATTGCAGATGAAATAAAATTTGACGCCAACGAATACAGCGTTGTTTTTTCGCCTGCACATTTCAGCAATGCGGGATTTTTGGAACTGATTAATGAAGTTGTCTTTCAGGGAGCTGCCTTGATTATACGCGCGGACATTGATAAAGAATACAGATGTAATATATGCGTGAAATATTCAAATCTTACAAATCTGATCCAAATGCTTGGGAATGATACAAGCCAGAAATATAAAATTAAAATTTACTATGTTGATGACAGCATCATTACAGGCCGTACGTTTTACCGGGCAAAAAGTCTGGCATTGAGTTTGACAGGACAGTATTCCAGTAATTACGATAACATTGAAATATGTGTCTTTGAAAAAATTTTCGTATTGCTGGACCGGAATTCAGAGCAAAGCCGCCTTCAGTATATCAACGGAAAACCCGGAGAAGTAAAGACAGCAGAACAGCTTCAAGATCATTATTTTGCTTTTCGAACGCTTCGCATATCTTCCATGAGAAGCCATGGTAACTCCTGTGTCCTGTGTCAGTTGGAACAGGAGGCGCAGTATTTGTATCAAATATCGTCAACAAGAAGGCTGGCTGCATATTGGAAAAGAAGCCAGAAAAAATTTGAAAAAAATCTGCTTAACGATAAGCAGCATGAGCTTGGGATAAAGGGAGATTCCGGAAGAGATAAGGCATTCCGGCGCATGTTTTGTACTCACATGGCAGGTATTGTGTTATCCGAAAGATATCATAACAATCAAAAGGAAAATGCTTTTAAATTGATGCTTGATCTGCTTTTAGAAGACTATACCTGTCGAAAAAAGGAATCAGGACAGGAGGAAGCTTTTGAGTATTTCTTATCCTACCTGAAAATTATGTCGCGTCCATTTATTGTATTCAATAAAGCAATAAAAGAAGCGATTTTCGATTTGCTGCTTATGCTGACCGAAATGCTTCTGAGCCAGAATAGAACAGAAAATTTTGTTAATTGCATGGAAAAGGAAAAAACCTATCTGCTGCCCTGCAGGGAAAAATTGAAAAAACTGCGGAAAAAAATTATTGAAGATATGTCCCTTATGCAGAAAAAAGATTTCCTGCTGCTGCTAATGAAACAGCTGACCGAATTAAAAAGTAATTATTTTATCAGGATCGAAAATATTAAAAAGATGACCTCTTTTCTGAAAAAATACGAAAAAGAAGGTTACAATGACGTATGCTCAGAGTTTTATGAACGTTTTCTGATACAGACAAAGAAAACAACAGGAATTAATTCAGATACGAGTAAAAGCGCCTGGCTGGAACACGCGCTGTATGAATATCGAATCCACAATGAAGAAGAAAAAGAATTGAACTTACCGCCGGATGTATATGGGCGGTTGATTCTCGAAAACACAAGAGCATATACAGATGGAATCAACAAATTGTGTGCATCTGTGTCTTTAAATGAAGAAACGCGGAAATTTTTAAATAATGAAAAGTGGATCGAATGGGAATACCAGGTATTCAGCGAATTCCAGCCCCAGATAGATAAAGGAACTGTTTCGGCAAATGAAATAAAAATATTTATAGAGCGAAATCGCTCTTATTTGACTAAGGCGGAACGCGAATGGCTGAAAACAAAAGATCCTGCGGGTGTCTTTCTGAAAATTTACAAAGATATAAAAAAAGAGCACAATAAGATGCAAAACCATTTGTGGATCAGTTGTCTGAAATCTACTCTTGAAAAGGAATTGGCAAGAATACAGTACCGGGATTTTTGCCACATTATACGCGATTATGGATGGTATTCAGAAAACGGGCTGACACGTGACGGAGTAATTTCAATTGCTGCCGGTATGGAAATGATGCAGCTTGGTACAGAAGAAGAAAGAGACCGGGAGAAAAAAGAAAATGAAAATCTGATTGAAGATGAATGCAGACAGATTGTAAATCTGCTTGTAAAGATTCTTCACGCCCAAAAGGTGCTTTTGGTAATGGAACGGCCATCCGAATGCAACCAATGGGAGGAACGTCTCTGGGAAACCTATAATACATATGTTGAAAAGAGACTTGGAGCCAACGGAAGCCAGGTAAAGCGCAGTATTACAGAACAGAGGGAGTATCTGATACTTGCAGACAGCACGAACTGTGTAAATGTGGCTGAAAGCGCTCAGATCGATGTGACAGAGAGACTGCGTATTTATAAAAAAGCACGTGATACTAACGGATATTATATAAATGAAAAATATATGGTCTGGGAGATAGGCGCGCAGAATGAGAGCCATACACTGATTGCCTACGTGGAATTTTATAATTTAAAACTGCCTGATGACTGGTGGATGATCCGCAATGCAATGGTAATGAATTATTCCTTTTCACACACTGTTTTTAATCGGAGAGCGATAAACTATCTTTATGAAATAGTGATGGCGGAAAAGGACAGATTGATGTATAATCAAGACAAATCCCATTCGCATACAGATATGACGGTGCGGCAGCGACAATTCACCGATGCGGTGTCTGGAGAGGAATTATTAAAGGATCATTTCCGATCTTACATTTTAACATTGTTATCCGATCTTCAGGTAAGCAGTGAATACCGTCAAAGCCTGAAAAACAGCTATTATCACAGTATACTCAGGATATGTACAGAATCGTGGAAGGATATTTATCAATTTCTGAAAGAGAAAAAGCAGATATTGTCTGTGGAAAGCGGACAGACATGGGGAAAACAGGATAAACAGTATTTACTGGTTCATATCATTACGGATCAGAAGATTTTTGAGGATGAAGTACTAATTAATCCCGATGACAGGATGCTCGTCTGGGATGAGGCCTTCAGAAAAGAAAATCTGTTTTTACTTTTGTATGCCTTAATCATGAACGCGGCGGGGAGAAATCGGGGAAAAAGAGAAGAAGGGCCATATGGACTTCAAAGAATCGATGTCTACTTAACCAGAACAGAAGAAGGAGATTTGAGAATTTCAAATAAGTGCGTAGAGGCAGGAACGGAGACAGATCAGATAAACAGTCAACTGGAATATCCGCCCGGAAGGGATCAGGGAATTTCTGTCTGGAGCATATCCAGGTATATTCGAAAGATGGTCAGCGTGATGGCACAGGATATGATACAGAAAACTGTAAAAGAAACAGCGGAAATGGATGACAAGAAGGCATATGATAAGTGTATGAAGCTGAGAGATGCTTTGGAAGACTTGCTGGAGAGACGCTGCAGAGTCAAAGCCAGCGTAAAGAAATATGGGGCAGAAGAATATTTTTGTATGGAAGTACCCATATTTTACAAAAAATATGAAGAATTCTTGGAGGGATAACAGAACATGAAAATTTCCATATTGGAAGACCGGCCATGGGTAGTAAAGGAGTTTGTAAAAGAGTTACGTGAAAGAGAGGCGGAAATACAGAATATATTCTATTTTTGTGAAAAGGACAGTGAATATGAAAGAAGCAGTGAACATATGGAACAGTTGGAGGAAGAACTTAATGTACCCATTATCCGGGTGGAATCCTATGATTTTGAAGAAAAACTGGATCAATGCTATTCAGATCCTGATATCAGGTTTCTGTTTGATATGGATTTGACAGGGGATTATTCGGCTCATTTTCTGGAACGGATCAATGTGCTGTATGCATTGGAAAAGCTCCATGGTGGAGATAATCGCATCTGGTTTTATACCACGGGCCCGGCATCTGCAAAGGAACAGTTGGAAAAAACTTTCGCCGGGCACATCATTCCTGTTGACAGTTTTGATGCTTCGAAGGAACTTCTGTATATGGACATGAATTATGTCGAATCGAATATATTGCAGGAGGGTTGACAAAGAAGTGCAGGACAATCATGTATTGTATTATTATACAAGCGTAGAAACCATGAGATTTATTCTGGAAAACGCCAACATATATGCTACAAATCTGAAATATATGAATGATGCAGAAGAATACTCGAATGGTTTGAAGGAACTGCGTTATGTAATCAATCAGGAATTTGGAAAGAATACGGAGTTAATCACAGAAGAAGATCTGGAAAAAAGTATCCGTATGGAACCAGACAGTTATTCTATCTCTTTTTCTACAAAGCGGGACCTGTTAAGCCAATGGTTAACGTATGCAAAGGAATCGGGAGTAAGCCTGGAGATGGATTTCAGCTCTCCCCAAAAGTACAGAGCATATCCGGAAGGCAGTGTTGTGAGAAAGCCTGTATCAAACGACGGCCTTTGTCCCAGAGCAGTTTATTATTTCACCCGAAAGGTAATGGACGCTGAAAAATATGATGCTGTTAGAAACGATATTGTAAATATGATTCGAGACACAACGGATCCGGTTACTCTGCAGGATATCCGCTCAAATGCAAAAGGGATATGGTTGAATACGACGCCTTATATAAAAAGGTACGAATTTGAAGCAGAAGGAGAATGCAGGCTGGTGTTTAACAGGCCGTTATTGCTGGAAATGTTTCGTATTGACTATCGAAACGACAGGAATGTATTGAAACCATATCTTGATATCGAATGTCAGAAAGGATGGCCAATAACAGAAATTATCATAGGCCCGGGCTTTAATCAGGATGCTGTATATAACAGCGTCAAGCATTTTCTCAATCACCGGGATTTGAAAATTCCAATGCCTGGAAAGAGAAAATTTCAAAAACAATGTGAAAAATATCTTGGTATTTCTACTGCTCCTGAAAAAGTAAAAAAAATATGGAGAACAAGAAAAAAGGCTGTTATGAACCCTAAAAACATTAAAATTATTTATAAACTTTTTACGGATTTTGTGGAGGAAATTTTATCAGACGACACAATTGAAAAAGAATACATAGAAAATCTGAAAAAACGTACGTTTACTCGTTGGGGGATTGTTTTAAGTAAATCCGAAATACCATATATTTATTAAATCCATCTTCCCAAACCGGAGACAGCAAAATGAAAAAATTTATGATTCAGCCATCAGCGCCCATGTATGAGATGCCGGCTCATCAGCTTAAGGATCTCCTTGCGGCAGTCGTTACCCCTGAACTTCCCGGATTTACCTGTAATGGTACATATATCTGGTATGCGCCCTGGAAAGATCACTGTCGGAAAGTGATTCAGGTTTATCCGCTTAAAGGGTTCTCTGCCATTTTTCAGTGGGGGCTGTGCTTTGATTTCCTGCCTGTTTTCAGTTCCAGCGGATATCTTCGCTACCAGCGCACGGATAAATCGGTGGGCCTGCATCTGTTCTGCTGGCCGCCGGGGCATTGGAATTCTGTTCCGGAGCAGAGCGTTTCCTGCCGCTTCAGCCGTTTCAGCCGGAGTCCGGAGGATGTGAAGGCTCAGGTTCTTCAGGCGTTTCATGAGGCGCAGGGACTTTTTGTCCCATGGTTCCAAAACTGCTGCGATTTGCCCGGCGCACTGGCTGAGGCCCGGCGTCAATGTACCGATCCGGCTTCCCACCACAACTGGCCGGCTCCCGACTATGTGTACGCCTTTCTTTTGGCGGCCAACGGTGACGTTCAGGCAGGGATGGAGGCGCTGGAAATGTGCTGGACTCGCCAACTGGGCCAGAGCTTTCCTGAGGCGCTATATGACAGGCTCCGGACCAGACTGCAGTCCTGCGCCGGCTGAGGACAGATCTGTGCTGACTGAAGGCAGTTCTGCCTGCTTTGTGGGAAGAGCACAAGTTCATAAAAAAGACAGAATTTGAAAATCATTATCCAATTGTCCGAAGAGGTAATATATTTCATGTTGAATCATAAATTTTATTTTGAAGGCGCCGAAAAAGAAGAAGAAGGCTGTTATATTCGGATTTCCAATCCATTTATGGAAACGATACAGCGGGATCTGAATCACTGCCGGTTTATCTGGAACGGATGTGAGGAGCTTCAATATGGACTTGGTCCGGATATAACCATCATCCGGCCGGATGAACTGAATCAGATAAAAGAGTGCCTGTTGAATCAGGAGGTATGTACTGACGAATCCGAAAAACTGATGAAGTTCGTCGATCGGGCCATGTCGGAAAAGAAACAGGTAATTCATGAAAACGGGAGTCCCGGATCCATGGTCCACGATTTTGTCATCTGCTCAGAATTTCCGGAAACCATAGCGTATACTGATTATAGAGACAAATTTGTAAAAATACAGGATCAGTTCATTCTGGACAATTATGATGTTTTTGAAAAAGTAGAATTATACTGGGGAAATACACAGACGGTAGAGAGGGGTTTTAATTATTATGGCGTTACGTTGCTGAGCACACAGATGGCACAGCAGCTGAAAGATGCCATGAGTGATTTTCTGGAACATAATACTTCTGAAAAAGCGGCGTATTTTGCGGGAGAGGAGTATGATACACTGACCGCTCTGCTGGATAAGGCAATCAAAGAAAATAAAGGAATCATACATTTTGGCATTTGAATGCACAGTCTTTTCGCTTCCCCCGGAAAAAAAGGTTGAAATCTGGAACATTCTATTATAGAATAATATAAAGTGTGGGGATTCTGCATTCCCCTTCATAACATTAAGGAGGAACATCAGTATGATTTCAGCAGGAGATTTCAGAAATGGCGTTACGCTGGAGATTGAAGGTAACGTATATCAGATTTTAGAGTTTCAGCATGTGAAGCCGGGAAAGGGTGCGGCTTTCGTGAGAACGAAGCTTAAGAATATCATCAACGGCGGCGTGGTTGAGAAGACATTCCGTCCGACGGAGAAGTTTCCGGCGGCCCGGATCGATCGTGTGGACATGCAGTATCTGTACAGCGACGGCGACCTGTTCCATTTCATGAATACGGAGACCTACGATCAGATCGCGCTGAACAGCGATGATGTAGGCGATGCACTGAAGTTTGTAAAGGAAAATGAGATGGTGAAGATCTGTTCTCATAACGGCAATGTGTTCGCAGTGGAAGCTCCGCTGTTCGTGGAACTGGAGATTACGGATACGGAACCGGGCTTCAAGGGCGATACCGCTACCGGCGCGACAAAGCCGGCAACTGTAGAGACCGGGGCCGTGGTCTATGTACCGCTCTTTGTGGAGACCGGCAACAAGATCAAGATCGATACCAGAAGCGGAGAGTATCTGTCCAGAGTATAATGATGGAAAACGAGAGGGTGCGGCCACAGCCATGTGGCGGCACCTTTTATCATCCGCTGAAGGATGGGATGAAAAGAAGAGGTAGCATATGAGAAAATGGATGTCAAGGTGCTGGCTTACCGTGAGCCTGCCCTGCACGTTGAATCTGGTCCTTTGCCTGAACCAGATTCCATATATATGGCAGCAACGGGGAACAGTCGGCACAGGACGGGGCCTGCTTCCGGTGTTGGCGGCGATTCTGCTGGTGTTCGGCTTTGTCTGGCTGCTGGTGATGCCGGCGGGGGACAGAGGGCCGGCAAAGACCGGGCTGCGGGTGCGCATGATGCTCGGAGGCGGACGGCTGATCTACTGCGGGCTTTACGCCATGGCCGTACAGGCATGGGTGTTCCTGCATGTTTATCTCCGCCATGGATGGGTAAAGGATCCTGGAACGGCGGTTCTGGCAGCCAACGCCCTCCTTGCCTGCGCGGGCTGCTTTCTCCTTCTGGCAGCCGGAGTGCTGCGGGTCGTCTGCACATCCAGGCGGCTGGGGATCGTACGCCGTCTGGTCATGGTATGCACCATGTGGATCCCGCTGGTGAACCTGGCGGTGCTGCTTTACGCCTGCCGTCTGGTCTATGAGGAATATGATTTTGAGCAGGAAAAGGCGGCCCTGCGGGAGCTGCGTGTGGATTCAGACCTGTGCAGGACCCGATATCCGCTGGTTATGGTTCATGGGATCGGCTTTCGGGACCTGCGGTATTTTAACTACTGGGGACGGATTCCGCAGGAGCTGCAGCGGAACGGCGCGACGGTCTATTACGGCAATCAGGAAGCGTTTGGAACCATCGTGTACAACGCCGGGGATATCCGGGAGAGGATCCTGCAGGTACAAAAGGAAACCAGCTGTGAAAAGGTCAATCTCATCGCCCATTCCAAAGGAGGGCTGGATGCCAGATATGCGGTTTCCAGGCTGGGAATGGCGCCGTATGTGGCTTCTTTGACCACGATGAATACGCCTCACAGAGGCTGCCGTTTTGTAGATTATGCCTGCCGCCTGCCCGACGGGCTGTACCGGTTTGTGGCATCCTGCTTTGACCGGACTTTCCGGCGGTTCGGCGACCGGAATCCGGATTTTTATACATCAACGCATCAGTTTTCCACCCGGGACAGCGCGCGTTTCAACGAAGAGGTTCCGGATATGCCGGGGGTGTATTATCAAAGCTATGCTTCAAAGATGAAATATCCCTGGAGCCACCTGCTTCTTGGTATTCCTTACTGCATGATCCGTCCGCTGGAGGGAGACAATGACGGGCTGGTCAGCGTGGAATCCGCGAAATGGGGAGAATTCAAAGGAGTATTTTCCAATAAGAAAGCCAGAGGCATTTCCCATGGGGATATCATCGACCTGAAGCGGGAGGATTATAAAGGGTTTGATGTGGTGGAGACCTATGTCTGCATTGTGAAGGAACTGAAGGAAAAAGGATTTTAGGCATCCGTAATTTTCCCTTGTCAAAGTATGGGATATGGGGTACAATAAAGGCAGATATAAAACATCTCCGTGCATCTCGCACACGGATTCCACAAAAACGATACAGAAGCAGAAAGGAATTTCATGACATATGAATTTTTTTTGACGCGTCTGGAAGAGAAGATCAGGGAACGGCAGGAGGAAGGAGAGAAGATCTGCCGGGTCCAGGTACTGAAGAACAACAGCGTGAAGCTGGATGGATTTTCTTATTGTGTTGAAGGGCATAAAGAGCGGCCGACGGTCTATGTGAACCACTATTACCGGGAAGATCTGACGGAGGAGGATCTGGCGCAGACCGCGGATCTGACGCTGAAGACGCTCCGGGAATGCCGTCTCTTTCCCGGCCGGGGCGTGGACCAGATCCTTAATTACCGCAGGATGAAAGACCGGATCTTCTGCCGGCTGATTTCCAGAGAGAAGAACGAGGAGCTCCTTACCCAGGTTCCCTGGCTCCCCTGGCTGGATCTGGCGATCGTGTTCTGCCTTGCCATCCCGGAGCAGATCGTGGAACGGGCGTCGGCGCTGATCCACAAAAGCCATATGGAATGCTGGGGGATCACGCAGGAGGAGCTCCATCGGGCCGCGGCGGAGAATATGGCGAAGCTGCCGGTTCTTCTGGAGCCCATGGAGACGCTTCTGGAAGGGTACGGGTTGGACGTGCTGAGCAGCGGCCTGTATGTCCTCAGCAACAAAAGAAAAGAATACGGCGCGGCGGCGATCATCGATCCGGCTGTGCAGAGGATGTGCTACGAGCAGCTGGGGGAGGATTATTATGTGCTTCCCAGCAGCGTCCATGAACTGATTCTGCTCCCGGACAGTCTTTTTACGGGCAGAGAGGAGCTGGATGCGCTGATACAGGAGGTCAATGAGAACTGCGTAAGCCAGGAAGAATATCTGGGCAGCCATGCCTATCATTATTCCCATGAGACCGGAAAACTGGAATGAGGATCATCGGGAGATCTGCCCTGTCATACGGCAGATCTCCAATATATTACAGACTTACTACAAATTTGTTACAAAAAAAGGTTGCGCATTTAAAAAAAATAGTGTATGATAGTCATCGTAATCAATCAAGCACCTGTAGCTCAGCTGGATAGAGCACGGGCCTCCGACGCCCGGTGTCGCAAGTTCGAATCTTGTCAGGTGCATTTTTTATATTCAAAAATAAGGAGGAAGTATGGACAAGAACATAAAAAGCATTCTGACGAATTATAAAATATATATTGGAATTATCATTGTACTGCTGGTTATCATCGCGGTGCTTCTGTTTGGAGGCGGGGATGAGAAGGAACCGGTGTCCCAGGATCCGGTAACCGAAGGAGCGGAAGATCCGGATATGGAGGCCGGTGAAGGACAGCCGGATCAGCAGCCGGAGGAACCGGCAAACAGCCTGGAGGAGAACAGCCATGCGTCCATCGACCGTCTGGTTGGAAAATACTGTGAGAGCATTGCCGCCGGAGATGTGGATGCCCTTGCGGAGATCGTGGATGTGCTGTCGGACGAAGAACGGGAGAAGATTCAGAACCGGGCAACGTTTATCGAGTCCTTTGACAATGTGACGTGTTATACGAAGGACGGCCCGGTGGAAGATTCCTTCATTGTATTCGTATGCTATGATATGAAGCTGATCAACATCGAGACGAAGGCGCCGGATATCATCTGCCTGTATGTGGGACCGAAGGGAGAAGAGGGCAGCCGCCGCATCCACTATGGAAGTATTGACGCCAGCATGCAGGAATATGTGACGCAGCTGGAGCAGGATCCGGAGGTACAGGCGCTCTATGACGACGTGAGCAGACGTTATCAGGAAGCCCAGGAGCAGGACGAGACGCTGGCGGCATTTGTCCAGAAGATCACCGGACAGGTGGCGGAAGCGGGGCCGGAAGAGGAAGTTCCGGAGGAGACGCCCGAGGAAGAACCGGAAGCGGAGCCCGAGGAAGAACCGGAAGCGGAGCCCGAGGAGCCCGAGGAGCCGGCGAGCCCGGAAGCGACTGCGCAGAACCGGCAGACCCGTACCAATGACACCGTGAATGTCCGTTCGGAGCCCAGTACGGAATCCTCCAGAATCGCACTTGCCTATGCAGGCGCTTCGATCACGCAGATCGAGTCTTATGACAATGGCTGGAGCAAGGTGGAATATGAGGGACAGACCGGCTATGTAATGACCGAATATCTGGAATAAAATATACAGAATAATTATGAAAAAAGCTCCATACCCTAGTAGCGATCTACCAGGGAAAGGAGTTTTTTTTATGATGACAGAAGCGGACAGGGCGGTACTGGATGAGAGTTACCGCAATACCAGGATGGGAAGGGAAGCCATCAACGTGGTGATTGGAAAAGTGGAGGATGACGATCTGGCTCTGGATCTGAACCGGCAGGCCTGCAGATTTGTACAGATGGAGGAAAAGCTTCAGAAGAAATATCAAAAGGAAAAAGAGACGCCTCCGGAGGAAAGTTTTATGAACCGGACCATGCTGTGGGGCGGGATCCAGATGAATACCCTGCTGAATGCCAGCACCGAGCATCTGGCGGATATGATGATTCAGGGAAATACAAAAGGAATTACGGAACTTATGAAAGTGGTAAAGAAAAACAAAAGCGTTCAGAAGGAATATTACGAGATCGCACAGGAGCTGATGGATTTCGAAGAAAAAAATATCGAAAAGCTGAAAGCATATTTAAGATAGGCTGGTTTTTTGAACGCTGATTTGGTAAGATAGTGATTGCGGGGATCCCCGCAGTCACAGAAGGGAAAGATACATAATGATACGTTTGAACAAATACCTGAGCGAAGCAGGGGTGTGCTCCCGGAGAGAAGCGGACAGGCTGATCGGGGAGGGACGGGTGACCGTCGACGGGGTGCCTGCGTCTCCGGGCGTGCAGGTGCAGGAGGGCCAGCAGGTGATGCTGGACGGGAAGACGGTGCAGAAGGACAGGAAGGACCGGACGATTCTGCTGGCAGTGAATAAACCAAGGGGCGTGGTGTGCTCCGAGGCCAGCCAGGGAAATGATGTGAATATTATCGAATTTCTGAATTATCCGAAGAGGATCACCTACGCGGGCCGTCTGGACAAGGACTCCGAGGGGCTTCTCCTGATGACTAACCGGGGAGATCTCATCGATCGGATGATGCGGGCGTCCCATTACCATGAAAAAGAATACGAGGTTACGGTGGATCGTCCGTTTACGGACCGTTTTCTGAGAGATATGGCGGAGGGCGTGTATCTGGAGGAGCTGAAGGTAACCACCAGGCCCTGCCAGGTGGAGAGGCTTGGAAAACGAAAGTTCCGGATCGTCCTGACCCAGGGGCTGAACCGTCAGATCCGCCGGATGTGCCAGGCGTTTGGCTTCCATGCGCAGGAGATCCGCCGGGTGCGTGTGATGAACATTCGGCTGGGGCATCTGAAGGCCGGTACGTGGAGGAATGTGACAGAGGAGGAGAAAAGAGAACTTCTGCGGCTTCTGGACCAGACAGAAGGGACGCCGGAGACAGAACTGGAATAAAGGAGTGACAGATATGGATCAGATGGAACGTATGAGACAGTTATCGGAGAAGCTTTGCGAGGCTTCCAGAGCGTATTATCAGGAAGACCGGGAAATCATGAGCAACCTGGAGTACGACCGGCTGTACGACGAACTGGTGGCGCTGGAGAAGGAGACGGGAATCGTCCTGGCCGGAAGCCCCACCGTATCGGTGGGGTACGAAGCGGTGGATGAACTGCCGAAAGAGCGGCATGAGACGCCCATGCTGTCGCTGGACAAGACAAAAGAGGTGGGGGACCTTGCGGAATTCGCGGGAGAGCATGAAGTGCTGCTGTCCTGGAAACTGGACGGTCTGACCGTCGTGCTGACCTACGAGGGAGGACAGCTTTTAAAGGCGGTGACTCGAGGAAACGGGGAGATCGGGGAAGTCATCACGAACAACGCCCGGGTTTTCCGGAATATTCCGTTATCGATCCCTTATAAAGGAGATGCCATCCTGCGGGGCGAAGCGGTTATCCGCTATTCAGATTTTGAGAAAATCAATGCGGAGATTGAGGATGAGGCCGCAAAGTACAAGAATCCGAGAAATCTGTGCAGCGGTTCGGTTCGTCAGCTGAATAATGAGATCACCGCCGGGAGAAATGTATATTTTTACGCGTTCGCACTGGTGCGGGCGGATGGCGTGGATTTTGAAAATTCCAGAGAGAAGCAGTTTCTGTGGCTGAAAAGCCAGGGCTTTGACGTGGTGGAATACAGGAAGGTGACCGGAGCGCAGATTCCGGAGGCGGTGCGGGCGTTTTCAGAGGCGGTGCAGGAGAACGATTTTCCGTCGGACGGCCTGGTCTGCATCTATGACGACATTGCCTATGGGCAGTCGCTGGGCCGTACGGCAAAATTCCCGAGAGATTCCTTCGCATTTAAATGGCAGGACGAGCTTCGGGAGACCCGCCTTGTGGAAATTGAGTGGAGTCCTTCGAGAACCGGGCTGATCAATCCGGTGGCGGTCTTTGAGCCGGTGGAACTGGAGGGAACGACCGTAAGCCGCGCTTCGGTCCATAACATCAGCATCCTGAAGGGGCTGAAGCTGGGAATCGGCGATACGGTCACAGTCTATAAAGCAAATATGATTATTCCGCAGATCGCGGACAATCTGACCGGAAGCGGGACGGTGGAAATCCCGTCGGCCTGCCCGGTCTGCGGCGGACCGACGAAGATCCGGAAGACCAACGACGTGGAATCGCTCTACTGCGTGAATCCGGACTGCCTTGCCAAGAAGATCAAGGCGTTTACGCTGTTTGTGAGCCGGGACGCTATGAACATTGACGGCCTGTCGGAGATGACGCTGGAAAAATTCATTCAGTCCGGTTACGTGCACGAATACGCAGACCTGTTTCATCTGGACCAATATCGGGACAGGATCGTGACCATGGAGGGATTCGGAGAGCGGTCCTATCAGAAACTGATGGACAGTCTGGAGAAGGCCCGCCATACGACGCTGCCGCGAGTGGTGTACAGTCTGGGTATCCCCAACATCGGCGCGGCCAACGCAAAAGCGCTCTGCAAAGAATACGGCTACGATCTGGAGCGGCTCCGCAGGGCGGGCGCCCTGGAGCTGAGCGGGATTCCGGGAATCGGGGAAGTGATCGGCAGCAGCGTGGAAGCGTATTTTGCGGATGAAGAGCATAACCGGTGGCTGGACGATCTTCTGAAGGAGCTGGATATCCAGGTGGAACCGGCGGACGAGTCCGGACTTCCCCTGGACGGGAAGATCTTCGTCATAACCGGAAGCCTTCAGACATTTGCCAACCGGAACGAATTGAAGAATCTGATCGAATCGAAGGGCGGTAAAGTGACGGGAAGCGTGACTTCAAAGACCAGCTTTCTGATCAACAACGATACCATGTCCTCTTCCTCCAAAAATAAAAAGGCAAAGGAACTTGGAGTGGAGATCATCTCAGAACAGGATTTTCTGGACCGTTTTGCATAAAGGAGAATGAACGATGGAAAATGAAATGATGCAAAAACTGTTTTCTGACGCTTTGGGCGCGGGAATGTCGCTGCTGTGGTCGCTGGCATTTCTGTTTATCGGATTGAAACTGATTAATTTTCTGAGAAAAATCATAAGAAGGGCGCTGGACCGTTCCAGTGTGGATACAGGCGTGGTCCAGTTCCTGGATGCGCTGGTGAAGATCGCATCCTACGCGGTGCTGGTGCTGGCGCTTATGGCGCGGTTCGGTATCCAGACCACGTCTTTTATCACGCTGCTGGGTTCGGCGGGCGTGGCCATCGGCCTGTCCCTGCAGGGGAGCCTTGCGAATTTTGCCGGCGGGATCCTGATTCTGATTATGAAGCCGTTTGTGGTGGGAGACTATATCGCCGCCTGCGGCTGTGAAGGAACGGTCATGGAGATCACTCTGTTTGCCACGATCCTTCATTCCGCGGACAATCGGAATATCGTCCTTCCCAACGGCACGCTTTCCAACAGCAACATTACGAATTATTCGACAAATGAGACCCGCCGGGTGGATATGACAGTGGATGTGGCGTACAATTCTGATTTAAAGCATGCCCGCCAGGTGATCGAAGAACTTCTGGACCAGGATGAGAAGATCCTTACCAACCCGGCGCCGGTGGTGGCGGTGAATGAACTTGGAGACAGCGGTATCCGTATCCTGATCCGTCCCTGGGTCAATACGCCGGATTACTGGGAAGTGAAATGGAGGACTCTGGAGAGGGTACACGACCGTCTGAATGAAGAGGGAATTGAGATTCCGTTCCCGCAGATGTCGATACATATGGAAAAAGAGGAAGCGTGAGCAGGAGAGGTTAGAGCGTGGCAGAACTTACACCAATGATGCAGCAGTACATGAAGACGAAAGAGGAATATAAGGACTGCATTTTATTTTACCGTCTCGGAGATTTCTATGAGATGTTTTTTGAGGACGCGAAGATCGTGTCAAAAGAACTGGAGCTGACACTGACCGGCAAAAACTGCGGACTTGAGGAACGGGCGCCCATGTGCGGGGTCCCGTTCCATTCCGTGGAAGGCTATCTGAGCCGTCTGGTGTCCAAAGGATACAAAGTGGCCATCTGCGAGCAGATGGAAGATCCGGCGCTGGCCAAAGGGCTGGTGAAGCGGGAAGTGATCCGGGTGGTGACGCCGGGGACCAATCTGAATGTTCAGGCGCTGGACGAATCCCGCAACAACTACATCATGAGCATCGTCTATGTCAGTGACCGGTTTGGAATCTCATTTGCGGATGTGACGACCGGTGATTATTTTGTCACGGAGGTGGATTCATCCAGAAAACTCCTGGACGAGATGTATAAATTTTCTCCCCGGGAAGTTGTCTGCAACGAGGCGCTTTTGATGAGCGGCGTGGACATGGAGGACCTGAAGGAACGTCTGGGGCTTACCATGTATTCTCTGGAAAACTGGTATTTTGACGATGATCTCTGCAGAAAAGGACTGCTGGAGCATTTTCATGTAAAGTCTCTGGAGGGGCTGGGCGTGGCGGATTTCGGGTGCGGGGTCATTGCGGCGGGGGCGCTTCTTCGGTATCTGACGGAGACCCAGAAGACGTCCTTAAGCCACATGTCCAGGCTGCAGCCTTATGTGTCCGGTAATTTCATGATTATCGACAGTTCCAGCCGTCGGAATCTGGAGCTGGTGGAGACCCTGCGGGAAAAGCAGAAGCGTGGGTCGCTTCTGTGGGTGCTGGACAAGACCAGGACCGCCATGGGGGCCCGGATGCTGAGAAGCTGTATCGAACAGCCTCTGATCGACCGGGAGGAGATCGAGAAGCGTCTGGCGGCGGTGGAAGAGCTGAACAGCCGGCTGATTACCCGGGAAGAGCTGCGGGAATACCTGAGTCCCATTTATGATCTGGAACGTCTGATCGGACGCGTCAGCTATCAGACGGCAAATCCGAGGGACCTGATCGCTTTCAAGACGTCTCTGGGGATGCTGCCGCATCTGAAGACACTGCTGGCGGAACTGAAAAGCCCGCTGCTTCAGGAGATCCAGGAGGATATGGACGGGCTGGAGGATCTGTATGAACTGATCGACCGTTCCATCCAGGAGGAGCCGCCCATTACGATCCGGGAGGGAAATATGATACGGGACGGTTACCATGAGGATGTGGACCGGTTCCGCACCGCCCGGACCGAGGGAAAGACCTGGCTGGCCCAGATCGAGTCCAAAGAGCGGGAGAGGACCGGCATCAAGAATCTCCGGATCAAATATAATAAAGTCTTCGGCTATTATCTGGAGGTGACCAATTCCTACAAGGATCTGGTGCCGGAGGATTATATCCGCAAACAGACGCTGACCAACGCGGAGCGCTATATTACGCCGGAACTGAAGGAACTGGAGGATACGATCCTTGGAGCGGAGGAGAAGCTGACGGCTCTGGAATACGAGCTGTTCACGGATATCAGGGACCGGATCGCCGCCCAGGTCCTGCGGATCCAGAAGACCGCGAAGGCAGTGGCAAAACTGGACGTATTCACGAGCCTTGCCTTTGTGGCGGACAAAAACAATTATGTACGCCCGAAGATCAACACCAGAGGGATCATCGACATCCGGAACGGGCGGCATCCGGTGGTGGAACAGATGACTGCCGGAAACATGTTTATTGCCAATGATACGTATCTGGACAATCATGCCAACCGGGTTTCCATCATTACGGGACCCAATATGGCGGGGAAATCCACCTACATGCGTCAGACTGCGCTGATCGTACTGATGGCGCAGGTGGGGAGCTTCGTGCCGGCGGACAGTGCGGATATCGGCATCGCGGACCGGATCTTCACCCGTGTAGGCGCTTCCGATGACCTGGCCAGCGGACAGAGTACCTTTATGGTGGAGATGAACGAGGTGTCCAACATTCTCAGAAACGCCACGGCGGACAGCCTGTTGATCCTGGATGAGATCGGACGGGGAACCAGCACCTTCGACGGGCTCAGCATCGCCTGGGCGGTCATTGAGCACATCGCGGACCGAAAGCTTCTGGGCGCCAGAACGCTGTTTGCGACCCATTATCACGAACTGACCGAGCTGGAAGGCACCATGGACGGCGTGAACAATTACTGCATTGCGGTAAAGGAAAAAGGCGACGACATCGTATTTTTAAGAAAAATCGTCAAGGGCGGTGCGGATAAATCCTATGGCATCCAGGTGGCGAAGCTTGCAGGGGTGCCGGACAGTGTGATCGCCAGGGCGAAAGAGCTGGTGGAGGAGCTGAGCCAGGCGGATATCTCTGTGAAGGCAAAGGATATTGCGGAGGAACGGCGGACCAGGGCGAAGCAGAAGAACCGGCCAAAGAAATACGACGAGGTGGATCTGGAGCAGATCTCCCTCTTTGATACAGTAAAAGACGACGACGTGGTAAAGGAACTTCAGGAGCTGGACATTTCCAACATGACGCCCATGGACGCCATGAACACCCTTTACCGGCTGCAGAACAGGCTGAAGAACAGATGGTGAGAAAAAGATGGGCAGAATCGCAGTATTAGATCAACAGACGATCGACAAGATCGCCGCCGGCGAGGTGGTGGAACGTCCGGCCTCCGTGGTGAAGGAGCTGGTGGAAAACGCCGTGGATGCAGGGGCTTCCCAGATAGCGGTGGAGATCCGGGAAGGCGGTATCGGTTATATAAGGATTACAGATAACGGAAGCGGAATGGAGAAGGAGGATATTCCGCTGGCGTTTCTCAGACATTCCACCAGTAAGATCCGAAGCGCGGAGGATCTGGCAGGAGTTGCCTCTCTTGGATTTCGCGGAGAGGCGCTGTCCAGCATTTCCGCGGTATCCATGGTGGAACTCATCACAAAGACCCGTTCGGAACTTCTGGGGAGCCGGTACTGTCTGGAAGGCGGCGTGGAGAAGGGCCTGGAGGAGACGGGCGCGCCCGACGGGACGACGTTTGTTATACGAAACCTGTTTTATAATACGCCGGCCCGGAAAAAATTCTTAAAGACGGAGATGACAGAGGCGGCGGCGGTCCATGAGCTGATGACGCATCTGGCGCTTTCTCATCCGGAAATCTCTTTTAAGCTTCTCATTAACAGCCAGATGAAGCTTCAGACGGCGGGAAACGGCAGCCTGAAGGATGTGATCTACCATATCTATGGAAGAGATATTGCCATGCGGCTTCTGCCGGTGGATCAGAAAGAGGGACCCCTTTGCATAACCGGATGGATCGGAAAACCTGAGATCTCCAGAGGAAACCGCAACTATGAGAACTATTTTGTCAACGGCAGGTATGTGAAGAGCAAAATCATCGCCAGGGGGATCGAGGACGGATATAAAACCTATATGATGCAGCATCGGTATCCCTTTGTGTGTCTGGATATCCGTATGGACGGAACCATGCTGGACGTCAATGTCCATCCGTCTAAAATGGAACTGCGTTTCAGCAGCCAGAATCTGGTCTATGATACGATTTTGCAGGCGGTGAAAGAGACGCTGTCCGGCAGGGAACTGATCCCGGAGGTGACCGTCGGGCGGAAGGACAAAACTGCGCCGGAAGAGGCGGAACGGAAACCGGTAACGGCTGTGACGCCGTCTCCAGCGCCGGACCGGACCGCGGCGGAACCTTTGAGAGAAGCCGCTGCCGCCGGGGACCGGGATCTGGATTATTTCATGGCGGAGATGCGGAAGCGGGTGGAAGGCCGCCACAGGCAGCAGGGGCCGGTGCTGAAGGAAGACAACGGCTATCAGCCGGTCCCGGAGCCGGAAGGGCAGCCTGTACAGACAGGTCCGGTGTTAAAGCGGCAGCCTGCACAGACTGATTCTGCGTCAAAACAGCAGCCTGTACAGACAGGTCCGGAGCCGGAACAGCTCAGCCTCTTTGACGACAGGCTCCTGTCAAAGGAAGCGGCTGTCCGGCATGAGATCATCGGCCAGCTGTTCGACACCTACTGGCTGGTGCAGTACAGGGACAGGCTCTATATCATCGATCAGCATGCGGCGCATGAGAAAGTGCTTTACGAACGGCTGATGAAGGATCTGCGGGCGCGGACCTTTCAGTCCCAGCTTCTGTCGCCGCCCATCGTACTGAACATGAGTATGCAGGAGGAGCAGCTTTTCCTGAAATACCGCCAGAGCTTTGCGGATATGGGCTTTGAGATCGAGGAGTTCGGAGACCGCGCCTATGCGGTCCGGGCGGTGCCGTCCAATCTGCCGGAGATCGCGAAACACGACGTGCTGATGGAACTGCTGGACAGCCTGTCGGAGACAGTGTCGAACGTCAGTTCTGAAAGCTTGCTGGACAAGGCGGCGTCCATGTCGTGCAAAGCGGCGGTCAAAGGGAAGCATCAGATGTCCGCCATGGAAGCGAAGACGCTGATCGACGAGCTGCTGACTCTGGAAAACCCGTACCACTGTCCCCACGGGAGGCCGACGATCATCTCCATGACCAGGTATGAGCTGGAGAAAAAATTTAAAAGAATCGTATAAAGGATTGTGCAGATGAATAAAAAACCTTTAGTAATCCTGACCGGGCCTACGGCAGTGGGCAAGACCCGGCTGTCCATCGCTCTGGCAAAGGCCATCGGCGGAGAGATCATATCGGCGGATTCCATGCAGGTGTACAGGCATATGTCCATTGGCTCCGCCAAAATCCGTCCGGAAGAGATGCAGGGAGTCCCGCATTTTCTGGTGGATGTGCTGGAGCCCTTTGAAGAATTCCATGTGGTCCGTTTTCAGCAGATGGCAAAAGAAGCCATGGACGGGATCTGGAGCCGCGGCCATATTCCGGTTCTGGTGGGCGGCACCGGGTTCTATATCCAGGCCATCGTGGGGGACGTGGATTTTACGGAAAATGAAGCGGTCCCTTACCGGAAAGAGCTGGAGCGGCTGGCGGCGGAGAAGGGCGCCCGCGCGCTGCATGAAGAGCTTCAGAAAGTAGATGAAGCGTCGGCGGCAGCCATTCATGAAAACAACGTCAAAAGGGTCGTCCGCGCCCTGGAATTTTATCGGATGACCGGGAAAAAGATATCCGAGCACAATGAGGAGCAGCGGGAAAAGGAATCTCCGTATAATTATGCGTATTTTGTCCTGAACGACGACCGGGCCAGGCTTTACGCCCGGATCGAGCAGCGGATCGACGAAATGCTCGAAGAGGGGCTTCTGGAGGAAGTGATCCGTTTAAAAGAGATGGGCTGCCAAAGAGGCATGGTATCCATGCAGGGGCTGGGATATAAGGAAATGCTGGCCTATCTGGACGGGGAATGCACCTTTCAGGAGGCGGTGGACCTGCTGAAACGGGACACCCGCCATTTTGCCAAGCGGCAGCTCACCTGGTTTCGGCGGGAGCGGGACGTGATCTGGATCAACAAGGACGCGTATGACTATGAGGATGAACGGATTCTGGCAGCGATGCTGGACAAACTAAAAGAAAAGGAAATGATCAGATGAATCTGGTAACAATCTATGAAAGCATGGGGATCAGCAGAGAGGTCCTTGCGTATGGACAGAAGACGGAAGAAGCGCTTGGGGAGCGCTTTCGGGAAATGGATGAAAACGCAGAGTATAACCAGTTGAAAGTGCTTCACGCCATGCAGAAATGCCGGGTCAGCGATATTCATTTTGCAGGAAGCAGCGGCTACGGCTACAACGATCTGGGAAGAGATACGCTGGAGCGGGTGTACGCAGAGGCCTTTCACGCGGAAGCGGCGCTGGTCCGTCCGCAGGTCACCTGCGGGACCCACGCGCTGGCGGTGGCGCTGGCGGCAAACCTGCGGCCGGGAGACGAGCTGCTGGCCGTTTCCGGCAAACCTTACGATACGCTGGAGGAGGTCATCGGCATCCGTCCGTCCAACGGGAGTCTGGCGGAATACGGCGTCACCTACCGGCAGGTGGATCTGCTGCCCGACGACCGTTTTGATCTGGAGGGCATCCGGGCGGCGGTGAACGGGCGTACAAAGATGGTGCATATCCAACGCTCCAAAGGCTACCAGACCCGGAGAACGCTGTCTGTGACGGAGATCGGGAAGGCCATTGATTTTGTAAAATCCCTGAAGCCCGACGTGATCTGTATGGTGGATAACTGTTATGGGGAATTTGTGGAACGGATCGAGCCGACGGATGTGGGAGCGGACCTGTGCGTAGGGTCTCTCATTAAAAATCCGGGCGGCGGGCTTGCCCCCACCGGCGGTTACATCGTCGGAAAAAACACGTATGTGGAAAACTGCGCGTACCGGCTGACGTCCCCGGGCCTTGGAAAGGAGGTCGGTGCAACCATGGGGCTTAACCAGTCCTTCTATCAGGGATTTTTCCTTGCGCCCACCGTGACCGCAGGCGCGCTCAAAGGCGCCGTCTTTGCGGCAAATATCTATGAAAAACTGGGCTTTGACGTGCTGCCGGACGGTCAGGAGAGCCGTCACGACATCATTCAGGCGATCACCTTTGGAACCCCGGAGGGTGTCATCGAATTCTGCAAGGGAATCCAGGCGGCGGCGCCGGTGGACAGCTTTGTGGAACCGGAGCCCTGGGCCATGCCGGGCTACGACAGCGACGTCGTCATGGCGGCAGGCGCTTTTGTGCAGGGTTCCTCCATCGAGCTGAGCGCGGACGGCCCCATCAAACCGCCCTATGCGGTTTATTTTCAGGGAGGCCTGACCTGGGAGCATGCGAAATTCGGGATTCTCATGTCGCTCCAGAAGCTTGTGGAGGCGGGGATCGCGAAGCTGCCTGGATAACATCGTAGAAAAGGCCGGCCCGCGTCCGGCGGCAAAGAAACAAAAAAGTGCAACAAGTGTAAAAAAGAGGGCATGGATTTGAAGAGAGTGATCGTGATCGGGGGAGGGGCCTCCGGACTCATGGCGGCCATCATGGCGGCCAGAGGGGGTGCAAAGGTGATACTGGCGGAAAAAAACAGGCAGGCGGGAAAGAAGCTTCTGGTAACCGGCAACGGCCGGTGCAACTTCACGAATCGCCGGCAGGAACCGTCCTGCTATCGGAGTGAATATCCGCAGCTGACAGAAAAAATACTGAACGCCTTCTCCATGGAGGATACGGTTGCTTTTTTTGAAGAACTGGGAATCCTCGTAAAGGATCGGAACGGTTATCTGTATCCCGCCAGCGGGCAGGCGTCGTCCATCGCCGACGTGCTGCGGCTGGAAGTGCAGCGTCTTGCCGGGCAGCATCGGATCAAAGAGGCGTACAATACAGAGGTTCTGGCGGTGGAGAAAGAAAACGGCCTGTTCCGGGTGCGGACGGAGGGCTGGACCTATGAAGGGGAAGCGGTGATTCTTGCCTGCGGCTCCGAGGCGGCTCCGAAGACCGGTTCCACCGGAGACGGATACCGGTTTGCCGCAGAATTGGGGCACCGGATCATAAAGCCTCTGCCGGCGCTGACCGGCGTCTATGTCCGGGAGGCGGACCGGGGGACGCCTGCGGGAGTCCGCATGGACGCAAAAGTGACGCTCCTGATCGACGGAAAGGCCTGTATGACTGAGGAGGGAGAGATACAGTTCGCATCCTACGGACTTTCCGGTATTCCGGTCTTTCAGGTGAGCCGGTACGTGTCCAGGGCGCTGGAAGAGGGCCGGACATGCGGGATGGAACTGGACGTGTGTCCTTCCCATACCGCGGAAGAGCTGGAGACGATCCTTTTGAAACATGGAGAACGGATGAAGGACCGGAAGGGGACGGATATCCTGCGGGGCATGTTTCCGGAGAAACTGTCTCAGATGCTTCTGGGACGGGTCGGCATTTCCCTGAAAAAGAGCAGGAAGGACTGGACGGATCAGGACTGTCGGCGGCTTGCCGATCAGATGAAAAAGCTTTCCTTCCATGTGTTCGGTTGCCGGGGGTACGAGCAGGCGCAGGTGTGTACCGGCGGCGTGCCTCTGAATGAGCTGAAGGGGATTTCCATGGAATCCGCCCTCGTGCCGGGTCTGTATTTTGCCGGCGAGCTTCTGGACGTGGACGGCGCCTGCGGCGGTTACAATCTGCAGTGGGCGTGGAGCAGCGGCTTTCTGGCGGGTACGCATGCGGCGAAGGCGGCGGAAGAGAGAAAATGACCGATGCGGTCACAGAACAGGAACATCATTTGCGGGGATTCCATATGACAGAGAAGCATGGTTGGAAAACATATCGATTGGCCGTTTTTGCCGTTTTTTTGATGATTGTGATTCTGATCCTGACAAAAAGATGGAACGTCAACACATTTCCTGCGGGAACATATTCCGTACAGGGAGTCGACGTCTCCCATTATCAGGGCCAGATCGACTGGAAGGCGCTGGAGGCTCAGGGGATCGATTTTGCATTTATCAAGGCGACGGAAGGCAGCGGTTATGTGGACGAATGCTTTTCCGGCAACTGGGAAGAGGCAGGGCAGACCGGTCTTCTGGTAGGCGCCTATCATTTCTTCAGCTTTGACAGCGATGCCGGGACACAGGCCGACCTGTTTATCCGGACGGTGGGAGACCTGTCGGGAAAACTCATGCCGGTGGTGGATGTGGAATATTATGGTGATAAAAGAAAATCTCCTCCGGACAGGGAAAAGGTAACCGGCGAATTAAAAGAACTGCTGGAACGGCTGGAGGCGGAATACGGAGTGAAGCCGGCGATCTATACAACCCACAGCGTGTATGGACGATACATCAAAGGGAATTTTACGGAATATCCGCTGTGGATACGGAATGTCTACACCCCGCCGGGACCGTATACGTCGGACTGGACTTTCTGGCAATATACGGATACGGCCGTGCTGGAGGGATACGAAGGAACAGAAAAGTATATCGACCGGAATGTATTCCGGGGGACGAGGGAGGAGCTGGAAGAACTGCTGGTGAATCCATCGAAAAGCTGAGCGTCCAGAGGACGGGAAAGGGGAGCTGTTATGCGCAAAATTATATGTTTTCACAATCCGGATGAAAAAAACGGATACCTGAGCAACTGGTATCTGTCTCCGTTCGAGGCAGGGGGAAAGCGGTTTTCCTCCATGGAACAGTATATGATGTATGAGAAGGCCTGCGTTTTCCGGGATATGGAGATCGCGGAGCAGATCATGGCGACGGACCAGGTGGGAAAGATCAAGAGCCTGGGGAGAATGGTGAGAAATTATGAGGAATCCGTCTGGAACGGGATTCGGCAGCTGCGGGTGTACGAGGGGCTGCTGGCCAAATTCCGCCAGGATCAGGAGCTCCGGGAACTGCTTCTCTCAACTGGAGACGCGGTGCTGGCAGAGTGTGCGGTGCAGGACCGCGTGTGGGGCATCGGCCTGTCCATGAAAGATGAAAAACGCTTTGATATGCGGGCGTGGACCGGGCAGAATCTTCTGGGATACGCGCTGATGGAAACGAGACGCAGCCTGGCAGCTGCGGACCGGTAACCGAAAGAGAAATGAGAACGGCTGCAGGAGCCGGAACATTTGGAGAGGAAAGGTGTAAGGTTTATGGAAGACAGAGAATATGGTCAGATCGGGTCGTATCTGACAGGAGATGAATACGTGATCTGGAAAGGAGCACCGGTAAAAGGGCACCTGTTTACGCCGCAGGATCTCTATATGATTCCTTTCAGCCTGATGTGGTGCGGTTTCGCGGTGTTCTGGGAGCTGTCTGTGATCGCTGCGGATGCGCCGCTGTTTTTTAAGATATGGGGAATTCCGTTTGTGGCGGTGGGACTGTATATGGTTGCGGGAAGATTTTTTGTACAGGCGTATATGAGAAAGCATACCTGCTACGCCATTACCAGTAAACGAATTCTGAGAATTCGGAAGAAACAGATGGATTCGCTGAATTACCGCCTCAGCCCGGAACGGCGCGTTTCACAGAACCGGGACGGATCGGGGACGATTTGGTTCGGAGATGCCGGAACACCCGCGGCACGCAGTTATCAGATGATGCCGGGACAGGCCGGCAGAGCCGGTTTTGTGATGGAACAGATTCCGGAGGTAAACCGGGTCATGCAGATCCTTGCGGAACAGGAGTCGGGAACGGACAGAAATAACAGGATCGAAGTCTGAGAAAACATTTGCGTAAAACAATATTTTATGAAAATTTTACCAATAAATCATTTTGATATGGTATAATGAACTACATTGATGTGCGGACGGGATATCTGTCTGGCGGTAAAAGTGTCGGCAGACGGCGGAACAGGAAGGAACGACAGCACATCCGGAAGGAAAGAGGAAACCCATGCTGAAGATCCAGCAACTGAAGCTGCCGGTGGAGCATACCGGGCAGGAACTGAGAGAAAAGATCATAAAGACCCTGCGGATCCGCCCGGAAGAGCTGATCCGGTATGAGATCATCCGGAGGTCTCTGGACGCCCGGGGCGGAGAACTGCGTTATGTATACCAGGTGGAGGTGCAGGTTCGAAAAGAAGCGTCGGTCCTGAAGCGGTGCCGGGGAACCGTATGCCAGGCGGACCGGGTCCGGTACCGGTTTCCGAAACCGGGAACCGAAAAGCTCTGCCGCCGGCCGGTCATTGTGGGGACCGGGCCTGCCGGGCTGTTCTGCGGGCTTATGCTGGCAAGAGCGGGCTATGGCCCGATCCTTCTGGAACGGGGACAGGCTGCCGCAGAGCGGGCGGCTGCCGTAGAGCGGTTCTGGAAGCTGGGGATTCTGGATCCCGAATCCAACGTCCAGTTCGGGGAGGGCGGCGCGGGGACGTTTTCCGACGGAAAGCTGAACACGCTGGTGAAGGACCCAAAGGGCAGGAACCGCAAAGTGCTGGAGCTTTTTGTGGAAGCGGGAGCGCCGGAGGAGATCCTCTATGAAAGCAGGCCCCATCTGGGGACGGACCTTCTGGTGGGCATCGTAAGCCGTATGCGGGAAGAGATCCTGAGGCTTGGAGGCGAGGTGCGCTTCGGCTGCCGGATGACGGATGTGCGGGTCGAACAGGGCGCCGTCCGGGGTGTGACGCTGCAGACAGTCGGCGGGGAGCCGCAGTTTCTGGAGACCGGTCTTCTGGTGCTGGCCGTCGGCCACAGCGCCCGGGATACCTTTGCCATGCTGGAGAAACGCCAGGTTCCCATGCAGGCCAAATCCTTTGCGGTGGGCGTGAGGATCGAGCATCCCCAGCGGATGATCGACCGGAACCAGTACGGAACGGATTATCCGGATCTCCTTCCGGCGGCATCCTACAAGGTGACGCGCAGAACAGAGAGCGGAAGAGGCGTTTATTCCTTCTGCATGTGTCCGGGCGGATATGTGGTCAATGCTTCCTCGGAAGAGGGCGCTCTGGCGGTCAACGGGATGAGTTATCAGGCGCGGGACGGCAGAAATGCCAACAGTGCCATGATTGTGACGGTCACTCCGGAAGATTACGGCGGCATGGATGTGCTGGCGGGCGTGGAATTCCAGCGGAAGCTGGAACGGGCGGCGTACCGGCTGGGCGGTGGGCAGATCCCGGTGCAGCTTTTCCGGGATTTCTGCAGGAATACTCCCTCTTCCGTCCTTGGAGAGATCGAGCCGTCTGTCCGGGGGAAGTACCGATTATCGAATGTACGGGAAATTTTTCCACAGGGGCTTTCTTCCGCGCTGGAGGAGGGAATCCGTGGCTGCGACGTCCTGATTCCGGGATTTGCCCGGGAGGACGCGGTACTGTCCGGAGTGGAGAGCAGGACTTCTTCCCCGGTGCGGATCTTAAGAGACGAACAGTTTGAGAGCCGGGTCTGCGGACTGTATCCCTGCGGGGAGGGCGCCGGCTATGCAGGCGGCATCACCTCGGCGGCCATGGACGGATTAAAGATTGCAGAAGCGATTGCAAAAAAATATATGCCATGGTATGATAACAGTTAGTGTTTGAAAAACCGGAGGAAAGTACAGTATATGAAAGCTTCAAAAAACGGCTGGACGCTGCTTCTGCTTATACTGGCAGGCGTGGTGCTCGGAGGGTTCATCGGTACGCTGGCCGCCGGTATATCCGGTCTGGACTGGCTGAATTACGGGCAGTCTTTTGGACTGGAGGAACCCGTCGTCCTGTCGCTGGGACTTCTGGTCCTGACATTCGGCCTTACCATTAAGATCACCATAGCCGGTATCATCGGAATCATTCTCGCGATTCTGATTTATCGCTGGATATAGAAGCCAAAAAAGATTATACTATAGAAAGATAACTGACGGGGTATCTGGAGAGATGAAACGGAGGTTATCACAGAATGAATGAGAATTTTAACAGTCTGCCAAAAGAAGAGAGGCCATATGAGAGATGCATGCGTCACGGGGCAGAGCAGCTGAGCGACCGGGAACTCCTGGCGGTCCTTTTAAGGACCGGTGCAAAGGGGCGGACCGTTCTGGAACTGGCGGGAGAGCTTCTGAAGCTGTCTCCGGAGAAAGAAGGCTTTACCGGGCTGCGCCGGAGGAGTCTGGAAGAACTGTCCGCAGTCCGGGGAATCGGGAAGGTGAAGGCGGTTCAGCTGAAATGCGTTCTGGAGCTGGCCAGAAGGATGGCGCGGGAAGAGGCCGGACAGGGGATCTTTTTCCGGACGCCCGCCATGATCGCGGAATATTATATGGAGGATCTGAGGCATCTGGAGCAGGAAGTGCTTCTGCTTCTGATGCTGAACCAGAAAGGCAGGCTGCTGAGAGAAAAATATATGTTTAAGGGGACAGTCAATGCTTCCATGGTATCTCCCAGGGAGATCTTTCTGGAGGCGCTGTCTTCCAGAGCTGTTCAGATCATCCTGCTCCACAATCATCCCAGCGGGGATGCAAGCCCCAGCAGGGAGGATCTGAATGCGACCCGCCGGGTGGCTGAGGCAGGAGAGCTTCTGGGAATTTCTCTGGCGGATCACATCATCATCGGCGGACATACGTATGTAAGCTTCAGGGAGAAGAATTATCTGTAATCAGATATCCTGTGGAAATCAAGAGAGAAAGAGGGAAAAATATACTATGAATAATCAAAGCTTTGGATGTGATTTTGGGTCCTATCATCTGAAAATATATCACAGAGACGCGGACGTATATCTGACACAGCATAATATGGTTGCGGTACAGGACAAAAAGGGCATGCTGGCGTACGGAGACGAGGCGTACGCCATGTACGAAAAAGCGCCTTCCAACATCCATGTGTCAAGCCCCATGTCCTATGGAAATCTGGCGAGCATCAGCAACATGCAGGCGTTTCTGAAAAATCTTCTGGATCAGAACCTGAAAGGCCAGCTGAAGGGTGCCGATTACTTTGTAGCGCTTCCCACGGATATGCAGGAGCGTATTTTTACAACGCTGATCCAGGATTCCACCATGAAGCCCAGGAATGTGTTCCTGGTGGACAAGCCGGTGGCGGCGGGCCTTGGCCTGGGGATCAATGTGAAGGAGGCGCAGGGCGTCATGATCGTGGATATCGGCGCGGAGACGACGGAGATTTCCGTCCTGTCTCTGGGAGGGATCGTCATCAGCCGCCTGATCCAGAACGGCGGGCGTTCCATCGATGACGCGATCCAGAGCGCGATCCGCAAGGAGTATAATTTCTTCATCGGCAGCAAGACGGCGGAGCAGATCAAGAAAGAACTGGCGTTCGCGGTGGATGCGGAAGAGGTGTCCATGCAGATCTGCGGACGCAATATGGTCGTAGGGCTTCCGCAGATGCTGGAGATCACCTCCGCCTTTGTCTATGAGGCGATTAAGGAACAGCTGGGGATCATCATGGATGCCGTCAAGACCATACTGGAGAGGACTCCTCCGGAGCTTGGCGTGGACATCATCCAGAACGGCATCTATCTGACCGGCGGTTCTGCCAGGATCCAGAAGCTGGGAGAACTGCTGGAGCAGAAGTCGGGTATCCGCGTGGTGGTGGACAGCGAACCTGAGCTGAGCGTCATACGGGGAATCGCAAGAGTGATGGTGGACAAGGAATTCCGTTCCCTTGCGTTTGTAACAAAAGAGCAGAAATATGAATAACGGCGGGAGCTGTATCAGATGAGACGAAGAGAACGATTTACGATTCCGGGAAAATATATCCTGTTTGTGCTGACGGTTCTCTGTGTTGGGACCATGTCGCTGTCCTTTCTGACTGATTTTGACGGAGGACTGCTGAATACCATATCCGGTTATGTCCTGATCCCGATCCAGAGAGGGATCAATACGACAGGAGGGTGGATGCGCAGCAGGGTGGAAAATCTGGAGGACCTGACAGCGGTCAAAGGAGAAAACGAGCAGCTGAGAGAGCAGATCGCAGATCTGACGCTGGAAAACAATTCCCTGCTCCAGGAACGGTATGAACTGGAGGAGCTGCGGGAACTGTATGATCTGGACTCGGAATATTCCAGTCTGGATAAGATCGCGGCCAATATCATCGGCAAGGATACGGGCAACTGGTTTCACATGTTCATTATCGACAAGGGTTACGACGACGGGATCCGCAGGGATATGAATGTGATCGCTGGAGGCGGACTGGTGGGTATCGTGACCAAGACCGGACCGGACTGGGCGCAGGTTCGTTCGATCATTGACGACATGAGCAACGTGGGCGCCATGGTTCTGAAGACCTCGGACCTTTGTTATGTGCGCGGAGACCTGCAGATGATGACGGAGGGAACGCTTCAGCTGAATGAGCTGCGGGACCCTGACGACGAGGTGGAGCAGGGAGACAAAGTGGTGACATCCCATGTGAGCGCCAAGTATCATAAGGGGATCCTGATCGGATACGTCAACGAGGTCACCATGGATGCAAACAATCTGACGAAATCCGGCAGTCTGACGCCGGCTGTGGATTTTGAGCACCTGACGACCGTGCTGGTCATCACGGATCTGAAGCAGCAGGTGGATGTGGACGAGGCACAGTGACGGAAGACGGAAAGGAGCGGAAGGTTTGAAACGAAAGATCGTAATTGTACTGATTATCCTTTTGGGTTTTCTGTTGCAGAGCACGGTATTTAAGACCCTTTCCATCGGCTCCATCAGTCCGAACCTGATGGTGATTGTCACGTCCTCATTCGGGTTCATGAGAGGGAAAAAAGAAGGACTGTGGGTGGGATTTTTCTGCGGGCTTCTGGAGGACATTTTCTATGGAAGGCTTATGGGCATGCACGCCATGATTTACATGTACATAGGATACGCGAACGGATATTTCAACCATATTTTTTATGGGGAGGATATCAAGCTCCCGATCTTTCTGATATCGGTCAGTGAACTGGTGTACGGTCTGGGAACCTATGTCATCATGTTTGTCATGCGCAGCCGTTTTGCCTTTTCCTATTATTTTATAAGGATCATCTTACCAGAGCTTTTGTATACCATTGTGATTACGCTGATTTTTTACCGGCTGATCTATGCGGTGAACCGAAGGCTGGAGAGCCCGTCTTAAGGAGTTGGACGATTGTTTGAAGAATTTAAAGAATCTTTTATAAATTTTATCACTTCGAGGATCTTTGTGCTGATGGTGGTCTTTCTGGCCTTCTTCGGCATTATTTTAAGTCGTGTGTTTCTTCTTCAGATTATCAATGGGGAAAATTATGCGGAAAGCTTTACCATGAAGATCAAAAAGGAGATCAATATCGCCAGTACCAGAGGAAAAATCTATGACCGGAACGGAGAGATCCTGGCGGACAACACGCTGTCTTATTCCGTCACCATAGAGGACAATGGAACGTATCAGAGCGATCGGGAGAAACAGACGAAGCTGAATGAGACCGTGGGCAGGGTCATCGAGATCGTGGAATCCCATGGGGACCGGATCATCAGCGATTTCGGGATTCTGTATGAAAACGGGCGGTATGTATTTACCCAAGAGGGAACCGCGCTCATGCGGTTCAAGGCGGATGTCTACGGCCGGAAGACCATCGATGAGCTGGAGCCGAAGGAAGCGGCGGCCACGGCGGACCAGATCATGGAGTACCTGTGCAGCAGCAAACGGTACTACGTGTCCAGAGATGCCTATACGCCGGAGCAGAGGCAGGCGTACGGGCTTCCGGAGGAAGAGCTGCCGCCGGAGACCAGGCTGAAGATCGTGACGGTCCGCTACGCCATGAGCCTGAACGGCTACAAGCGCTATGTGGCGACTACGATCGCGTCGGACGTATGCGACGAAACCATGGCGGAGATCATGGAGAACATGGACGTGCTTCAGGGAGTGGATATTGCCCAGAGCAGCCTGAGAGTATACACGGACGCAAAATATTTCGCTTCGCTGATCGGCTATATCGGAAAGCCTTCCCAGGAGGAGCTGGACAGCCTTCTTCTGGAAAACGAAAACTATGAGCTCAATGATATCGTGGGAAAGGCCGGAATCGAGCAGTATATGGAGACGGAACTCCAGGGAACCAAGGGAAACCGTACGATCTATGTGAACAGCATGGGAAATGTGCTGGAGGTGGAGAAGGAGACGCAGCCGGAATCCGGGAAAAATGTGTATCTGACCATCGACAAAGACCTGCAGATCGCGGTGACGGATATTCTGGAACAGCAGCTGGCCGGGATTCTGCTCTCCAAGATCCGCAACATCAAAGAATATGTTCCCGGCCCGAAGCCCTCGGCCGCCAGTATTTTGATTCCGATCTATGATGTCTATTACGCGCTGATCAACAACCGGGTGATCGACACCACCCATTTCCGGGCCGAGGATGCCACGGAGCTGGAGCGCTCCGTACAGCAGCGCTTTGAGGAACGTCTGAGCTTTACCATAGATCGGATCATGGGAGAACTCCATGCGGATGCACCGACCGCCTATCAGGATCTGCCGCGGGATATGAAAAACTATATGAGCTATATCGTTTCGGATATTCTCATGGGAGATCAAAACATTCTGATGAGGGACGCCATCGACCGGAACGATCCGACCTATATCGCATGGACCACCGACGAGGTCATCGGCCTGAAGGAGTATCTGGAATATGCCATCGCCATGAACTGGGTGGATGTGTCCGGCCTGCAGGTGGACTCGCCTTATCTGAACGGGGAAGAAATCTATGCAGTCCTGATGGATTATATTTCGGAAGAGTTGAATAATGATGTCGATTTTCAGAATATGCTGTATAAATATATCCTTCTGGACGATATTGTGACGGGAAAAGAAGTATGTTTACTCTTGTATGAACAGGGAGTTTTGGAGTATGATGAAGAGGCAGTCGGACGTCTCCAGAGCGGAAGTTATTCCGCATACAGCTTTCTGACGGACAAGATCCGCAGCCTGGAGATCACTCCGGCGCAGCTGGCGCTGGAGCCGTGCAGCGCGGGATGTGTGGTTACGGACCCGCACACAGGGGATACGCTTGCCTGCGTGACGTATCCGGGCTATGACAACAACCGTCTGACCAATACGATGGATTCCGCATATTTTGCGGAGCTGAATAACGACCAGTCGAAGCCGCTGTACAGCCGTGCCACTCAGGAACGCACCGCGCCGGGATCTACCATGAAGCCGGTGATCGCGGTGGCCGGGCTGGAGGAAGGCGTCATCAGCCCCGGGGAGATCATGAACGCCACGGGCGTCTATACAGAGGCGTACGGTTCGCCTACCTGCTGGATCTACAACCAGTATCATGGAAGCCATGGGCGCGTGAATGTGGTGGATGCGATCCGTGTATCCTGCAACTATTATTTTTATGAGGTTGGTTTCCGCCTGGGAGGCGGCAGGTCCACGGGTTATTCTTCGGAACGGGCGCTGAATACCATCGCCGAATATGCGGCGAAATTCGGACTGGATGAGAAATCCGGACTGGAAATTCCGGAAAATCCGCCGCAGCTGTCGGATCAGGACGGAATCCGTTCGTCCATCGGACAGGGCACGAACTCGTTCAGCGTGGCGCAGCTGGCGCGGTATGTGAGCGCGGTGGCCAACCGCGGGACCGCCTATAATCTGACGCTGCTGGATAAATTGACAGATTCTGACGGAAACACTATTGAAGATTATTCTGCGTCAGTATATAATAAGATCGATATTGCAGACAGTTCCTGGAATGTGATTCAGGAGGGCATGCATCAGGTGGCACTGAACACCGACGCGTTCGAAAAGCTGGATCTGACCATAGCGGGAAAGACCGGTACGGCGCAGCAGTCGGTCCGGCATCCGAACCACGCGCTGTTTGTCGGATACGCGCCCTATGAGAATCCGGAGATCTGTATTGCGATCCGCATTGCCAACGGCTATACCTCAGCCAATGCGGCCGAGATGGCAGCCGATATTTTCCAGTATTATTTCGGGCTTGCGGATAAGGAAGAACTGTTGACAGGAACCGCGTCGGAAGCGACAACATCCGTAATCAATGATTAGGAGACAGAGATGAAGCAGCAGACAGTTGTGATTAAGAGCAATAAATACGGCATTACCCTGTTACTGGACAGAAACATACCGTTTTGTGATCTTCTGAAGGACATTGCGGAGAAATTCAGGGCTTCTTCGGATTTCTTTCAGAACGCGCAGATGGCGCTGGCCTTCGACGGCCGCAGGCTGAGCCGGGAGGAGCAGCTGGAGGTGATTCAGGTGATACAGGAGAATGCTTCCCTGGAGATCCTGTGTGTGCTGGAGCAGGACGCGCTGAAGGAATCCTTTATGAAGCAGGTGGTGGAAGAACGGCAGCATGAGCGGAATTCCAACAACGGCAGGTTTTATAAAGGGACGCTCCGGTCCGGACAGGTGCTGGAGTCGGAGACAAGTATTATCATCCTGGGGGATGTAAATCCAGGAGCGACCATCGTGTCCAAGGGAAATGTGGTGGTGCTTGGTGCGCTGAAGGGGACCGTTCATGCGGGGGCCGCGGGAAACGAGGATTCGTTCGTGGCGGCTCTGAACATGATACCGATGCAGATACGGATCGCGGATGCGATTGCCCGGTCTGCGGACGGTCCGATCCATATAAAGGGGAATGAAAAAGGCCCCATGATCGCCTATGTGGAGGATGGTAACATTTATATGGAGCCGATTACAAAAGAAGTAATTAACGACATCCGGATCTGAAAAGAACACAGTCACAGATTCCGAGGAAACGACGGGAAAGGTTGGAGGAAAGGATATGAGCGAAGTAATTGTTATAACATCTGGGAAGGGCGGCGTTGGGAAGACGACCACAACGGCCAATGTCGGAACCGGACTTGCAAAACTGGATCAGAAAGTGGTTCTGATCGATACGGATATCGGGCTGCGGAATCTGGATGTGGTCATGGGCCTGGAAAACCGCATTGTGTACAATCTGGTGGATGTGGTGGAAGGAAACTGCAGGATTAAGCAGGCGCTGATCAAGGACAAGCGGTATCCGAACCTGTACCTGCTTCCTTCGGCACAGACCAGAGACAAGACCGCGGTGAGCCCGGAACAGATGGTCAAGCTGATCGACGAACTCCGCAGCGAGTTCGATTACATACTGCTGGACTGCCCGGCAGGCATCGAGCAGGGATTCAAAAATGCCATCGCGGCTGCGGACCGCGCGCTGATCGTCACAACGCCGGAGGTATCCGCCATCCGCGACGCAGACCGGATCATCGGCCTTCTGGAAGCCAACGATATCAGGAAGTCAGAGCTGATCGTGAACCGGATCCGTATGGATATGGTGGAGAGCGGGAATATGATGTCCATGGACGACGTGGTGGAGATTCTCGCCATCGATCTGATCGGAGCAGTGCCGGACGACGAGAGCGTCGTCATCTCCACAAACCAGGGAGAACCCTGTGTGGGTGACAGCTCTCTGGCGGGACAGGCCTATGAGAATATCTGCCATCGGGTCCTGGGAGAGGAAGTTCCGTTTCTGGATCTGAAGATAAAGAGCGGATTTTTCGGCAAACTGAAGAAACTGTTCAAATAAGAGGGGGGCAAGGATATGGCGTTCATGGATTTCTTTCGGAAGAAGAATTCAGGGGAAGTTGCAAAAGACCGTCTGAAGCTGCTTTTGATCTCAGACAGGGCGAACTGCTCTCCGGAGATTATGGAAGCGATCAAAAATGATATTATCAAAGTGATTACCAAATATATGGAGATCGACAGTGAAGGGCTGGATATCCAGATCACACAGACGGAATCGGAAGGAGGCAACGGCACGGTTCCGGTGCTCTGTGCCAATATTCCGGTAAAGGATATGAGAAAAAGATAGTAGAAATCAGGTGAAATATGTTCAGGCAGTATCAACTGCGGGATTTTAAACTGCGTTTAGTGGTGTTTGTATATGCGATCACGATCCTGGGGATCCTGGTGGTCGGAAGTGCAAAGGCGGAATATCAGAGCCAGCAGCTGGCGGGAATGGTGCTGGGAAGTTTCGCCATGCTGGTATTCGCGCTGGTGGATTACCGGATCATGATGAATGCATGGTGGCTGATCTATCTGGTCAATCTGGGCCTTCTGCTGGCGGTGCAGCTGGCGGGTACAAAGGTAAACGGCGCCAGACGGTGGCTGGATCTGGGCTTTATGCGTTTTCAGCCCTCCGAGCTTACCAAGCTTCTGCTGATTCTGTTCTTTGCCAGATTTTTCACAAAGTACAGGGAATCCATCAATAACTGGAAGACGCTTCTGGCTTCCGGGGTACTGATTCTGATTCCGCTTTATCTGGTCAAGGAACAGCCTCATCTGTCTGCGACGATCACTATTGCGTTTATATTCTGCATTTTGATCTATATTGGAGGGTTAAGTTATAAAATTATTGGAACAGTACTTGCAATTTTGATCCCTTCTGCTATTATATTTATAAACCTGATTATGCAGGAAGGGCAGGAGATACTGGATCATTATCAGTTTACGAGGATCATGGCATGGCTGAATCCGGCGGAATACGCGGACGATGCGTATCAGCAGCAGAATTCCATCATCGCCATAGGGTCCGGGCAGCTCTACGGAAAAGGGCTGTATAACAATGATATATCATCCGTGAAGAACGGGAACTTTATCGTGGAACCGCAGACAGACTTTATCTTTGCAGTCACAGGAGAGGAACTGGGATTTATCGGCTGTGCGGCAGTCATCATACTGCTGGCCCTGATCGTGATGGAATGTCTGTGGATTGGAAGGAATGCACGGGATCAGGAGGGGACGATCATCTGCTGCGGTTTCGGCGGCCTGATCGCCTTTCAGAGTCTTGTCAATATAAGTGTAGCGACGGGGCTGATGCCCAATACGGGGATGCCGCTTCCGTTTGTCAGTTATGGCCTCACATCACTTGTTATGCTGTATATGGGGATAGGTATTGTTTTAAATGTCGGGCTTCAACCTAAAAAATATTAACAAGGGGGTTCAAAACCATGAATATTGGATTGATTGCACATGATGCGAAAAAAGTACTGATGCAGAATTTTTGTATCGCTTACAGGGGAATTCTCTGTAAAAACGAGTTATATGCAACAGGAACCACTGGACGTTTAATTGAAGAGGTTGCAAATTTAAGTGTTCACAAGTTTCTGGCAGGGCATCTGGGAGGGGAACAGCAGCTTGGTGCCCAGATCGAACATAATCAGATCGACCTGGTCATCTTTCTGCGCGACCCGATTCAGCCTAAGCGGCATGAGCCGGATGTCAATAATGTGGTACATCTGTGTGATGTACACAATATACCCATCGCAACGAATCTTGCGACCGCGGAGCTGCTTATAAAATCACTGGACAGAGGAGATATGGAGTGGCGTGAGATGTACAAGTAAAGGCCGAAGACGGTTCAGCCTGCTGCTGGCGGCGCTGGTCTGCTGCGGATCCCTGAGCGGGTGCTCATGGGGGGAGAAACTGGAAGACGGGTTTGCAGTGGACCAGCCCGGCCTTGGAATACAGGAACAGTCCCAGGAGTATGATATTTCCTATTTTGCGGAGGACCTGTGCGTTGCCGGCGAGGATGTGTCGGCGCTGGATACGGACATTACGGATGCGCTTGCCGCATGTTTTTTCAATCTGGATACCAAAGAAATCCTGTATGCGAAGAACATACATACCAGAGTATATCCGGCCAGCACGACCAAGATTATGACCGCGCTGGTGGCTCTCGAACACGGGAGCGGGAGTCTGGACGACCAGACGGCCGTGAGCAAAGAGGCGATCACATTTCATGAAAGCGGGGTGTCGACAGCGAAGCTGAAGGAAGGCGACGTGCTGACTCTTCGGCAGCTTTTGTATGCCCTTTTGACGGTGTCCGCCAACGATGCGGCCAACGCGATCGCGGAGAAGGTCGGCGGAGACATTGACACCTTCGTGGGCATGATGAACGACAAAGCCCACGCCATAGGGGCGACCAATACGCATTTTGTCAATCCCAACGGCCTGCATGATGAAGAACACTATACGACGGCATATGATCTCTACCTGATGTTTCAGGAAGCGATGAAGTATGATGAATTTCTGGAGATGCTCAGCGTACCGCTGTATGAGGATTCCTATCTGGCTGCGGACGGAACGTCCGTACCGGTGTCCTGGCCAAGCTCGAACCTGTTTACAAAGGGCGATGTAACAGTTCCTGAGGGTGTAAAGGCGTCGGGAGGAAAGACCGGCACCACCAAGGCGGCCATGTCCTGTCTGGTGCAGCTTTTTGAAGACGCAGAGGGAGAGCGGTATGTGGCGGTCATTCTGGGCTGCAGCGAACGGGGAACTTTGTACGAGGAGATGCAGAGCTTTCTGTCAGCTTTGAACAATTAGTTCTTGTATTCTGACCCTCTGGATGGTATAATATGACTAACAAGTCAGGAACCTAAGGAGGGCAAACTATGGTACAGTTGATAATAGGAGTTAAGGGTGAAGGAAAGACAAAGAAGATGCTGGATTACGTGCACGAAGCAGTGAAGACTGCGGAAGGCAATCTTGTATACCTGGATAAATCAGCCCAGAATATTCATGAGCTGGACAACAGGGTCCGCCTGATTAATGTATCAGAGTATCCGATTCAGAATACGGATCAGTTTATTGGTTTTCTCTGCGGCATCTGTTCTCAGGATTATGATCTGGAAGCGATGTACCTGGACGGATTTTTGAAGATCGCGAAGCTGGAAGGCCAGGATATATCCGATGTCCTTACCCAGCTGAACAGGATCAGCGATCAGTTTAAGGTGAAGATCGTGCTCAGCGTATCATTGAGTATGGATGAGCTGCCGGAATTTGCCAGAACTCAGGTGATTTGAGAGTTTTGAGACCGATACATACAAACGGATGCCCGAAAAGAGGACATCCGTTTTATTTTTGGTGATATGGAGGAGTATGTTGCATGGCAGGGCGCCGAAAGAGAAGTAAGATTGTCAGCGTAAGAAGAAAACGTCCGATTAACATTGACCTTGTCTTTTTCGGCGCGGTTGCGGTCTATATCTGTGTGGTCTGTTATATGGGCATGAGCACGGAGCACATTGCCGGATATGAGGTCAGTGCCGGAAGCCTGGCAGTCAACCATACCTACACAGGTGTGGCAGTCCGGCAGGAATCCGTCTACTACGCGGGGACTTCCGGCTATGTGAGCTATTACGCGAGAGAAGGGGAACGGGTATCCGGTTCCTCGCTGGTCTACACGATCGATGAAAAGGGAGAGATCAATGCGCTGATCCGGCAGAATGCGGAAAACGTGGATCTGACCGATGATAATTTTTCCGTCATCAGAGGAAGCATCCGCAGCTATATGAGCGAGTATAACGAGCTGGAATTTTCCAGAACCTATGATTTCCAGTCCTCCCTTCAGGGTTCTGTCATGGATCTGATGAACCAGAATATGCTGGAGAGTCTGGAGGATGCAGGGGAGGATTCCATGTTCACGCGGGTCTATCCGGAGAACATCGGGATACTGGAATACTATATGGACGGCTTCGAGGATCTGACCGTGGAAGGACTGACCGAAGAGATGCTGGACCCTTCCGGCTACGAAAAACAGAATCTGAAAAAAGAGCTGATCCAGGAGGGAGAGCCGGTGTACAAGCTGGCTACCGAAGAAAAATGGAGCCTGGTCATCCCGCTCAGTGAGGAAGAGGCGGCGGGATTTCAGCAGGAAGAACGAAAGTTCCTGGAAGTGGAATTTACAAGGGACCATACGACCGCGTGGGCGGATTTCTCCGTGATCTATGTGGGGGCGACGCCCTGTGCCAGACTGGACTTCAACAATTCCATGGTCCGTTTTGCGGATCTTCGGTATATCGAGGTGGAGTTTCTGATCGATGACGAGACGGGACTGAAGATTCCCAACAGCGCCATTGTGGAGAAAGAATTCTATCTGATTCCGCAGAAATTTCTGGTGGAACAGGAGGATGAAAAGGGGTTCATGAAGGAAGTCTACGACGAGAACGGACAGGCTTCTGTAGAATTTGTGACAACAACCCTGTATTATGCAGATGAGGAAAACTATTATGTAGATCCCAGAGAATCGGATGTTTCCGATGGAAAAGAAAAGCTTCCCATGGGCGCGTATCTGGTGGAGCCGGATACGCAGGAGCGGTTCCAGATCGGAGTGAACCGTACCCTTCAGGGGGTCTACAATATCAATAAAGGGTACACCCAGTTCCGGCAGATCAACATTCTGTACCAGAATGAAGAGTTTACGCTGGTGGAGGAAGGAACCAGCTATGGTCTGACGGTATATGACAGAATCGTGTTAAACGGAGAGGCAGTGTCGGAAGACGAAGTCGTCTACAGATAGGAGAGTGTAAAATGATCGCGGAAAATTACAGGGACGTGGAAGAAAACGTACGGAAAGCATGTGAACGGAGCGGCAGAGACCGGTCGGAAGTGACGCTGATCGCGGTCAGCAAGACCAAGCCGGTTTCCATGATCCGGGAAGCGGTGGATGCCGGAGCGGTAGATTTTGGCGAAAACAAGGTGCAGGAGCTGTGTGAAAAATACGAACAGCTTCCGAAGGACCTGCGCTGGCATCTCATCGGACATCTTCAGCGGAATAAAGTGAAATATGTGGTCGGCAGGGCGGTGCTGATCCACTCCGTGGATTCCCTGCGGCTGGCGGAGGAGATCAGCAAAGAGGCCGTAAAAAAGGACATACAGGCGTCCATACTGGTGGAAGTAAATGTGGCGGAAGAAGAAAGCAAGTTCGGCGTGAAGGTCGAGGATACGGAGGAACTGGTCAGAAAGGCGGCGCTTCTGCCAAACATCCATGTCCAGGGGCTGATGACGATCGCTCCGTATGTGGAGGATCCGGAAGCAAATCGTCCGATATTTCGAAGATTATGTAAATTGGCTGTTGACATTAAAATGAAAAACATTGATAATGTACATATGGATGTGTTGTCAATGGGTATGACCGGAGACTATCAGGTCGCCATTGAGGAGGGAGCAACAATGGTACGCGTGGGAACCGGCATTTTCGGCGACCGCAATTATACCGTGTAAAGGAGAATCAGTATGGGATTTTTAGATAAAATCATGGATACCATGCATCTGGGCGGCGACGACTACGATGACGATTATGATGATTTTGATGATGACTATGAGGAAGAGCGGCCGAAGCGGGGCAGTGTGTTCAAAAAGAAAGAACGGGACTATGATTATGATATGGAAGACGATCTGGTAACGGAGTCCAGCAAGGTCAGGAACGTAAAGCAGCAGTCCAGAATCACCCCCATGCGTTCCCGGAAGACCAGCAGCGGGATGGAGGTCTGCGTATTTAAGCCCACGCTGTTCGACGAGGCAAGGGAAATTACGGATACGCTGCTCAGTCAATGCACGGTGGTCCTGAATTTTGAAGGGCTGGATGTGGATTTGGCGCAGCGCATCATCGATTTTGCGTCGGGGTCCTGTTATGCGATTGGAGGAAATCTTCAGAAAGTATCCAATTACATATTTATCATGACGCCGAAGAGCGTAGATATCTCCGGAGATTTTCAGGATATCATATCCGGTGCGTTTGATATTCCAACCATATAGTTACAGAAGATCAAAGAGACTGTCACAGGAGAGATGGTTTCATGTGTCCGCCGGCTGGCCGGATCGGACGCCTGGAACCATATTTTGCGGCAGTTTTTTTATGGAAAACAGGAGGGATCATGAACCAGAACAGCAGAAAACTGGAAGTAAAGAAAGACGGAAAACCCTGCTATTCGATCTGGCTGGAGCCGGATTTTGTAAAACTGACCGAAGCCCTGAAGGAGCTTCATCCTGAGAACAGGAAACTTTGTATCGTGACGGATTCCGCTGTGGCGAAGCTGTATGCAGAGCCTGTGAAAAAGATATTGGAAGAGTGCTGCAAAAAAGTCTCCCTGTATGTCTTTCCGGCGGGAGAGGAACACAAGACATTGGATACGGTACGCAGCCTTTATGAACACCTGATCCGGGAGGCATACGACCGGAAGGACATGCTGGCGGCTCTGGGAGGAGGCGTTACGGGGGATCTGACCGGATTTGCCGCGGCCACCTATCTGCGGGGGGTTGATTTTATACAGATCCCGACCACGCTGTTATCGCAGGTGGATTCCAGCATCGGCGGAAAGACCGGCGTGGATTTTGACGCCTACAAGAATATGGTAGGGGCGTTCCATATGCCGAAGCTTGTCTATATGAATCTTTCGGTACTGAAAAGCCTTCCCAAGAGACAATTTTCCTCCGGCATGGCGGAGATCATCAAGCACGGCCTGATCCAGGACCGGGCGTATTTTGACTGGCTTCTGGAACACTGCGGTCCGGTGATGGAAGGAGACTACAAGAGCCTGCTGCATATGATCCATGAAAGCTGCCGGATCAAGAAGCAGGTAGTGGAGGAAGATCCTACAGAACAGGGCATCCGGGCATGGCTGAATTTCGGCCATACGGCAGGCCACGCAGTGGAGAAGCTGAAGGACTTTGAACTGCAGCACGGAGAATGCGTGTCTATCGGATGCGCGGCGGCGTCCTGGATCTCCTGGAAGCGGGGGTTCCTTACGGAGGAGGAACACAGACGGACAGAAGCGCTTCTGTCCGGATACGGACTCCCGGTCCGGGTGTCGGGCCTTCAGCCGGAGGAGGTTCTGAAAGCCACAAAGCTGGATAAGAAGATGGAAGCGGGAAAGATTAAGTTCGTACTGCTTAAGAAAATCGGGGAAGCGTTTGTGGCAAAGGATGTGTCGGACGAAGAGCTTCTGGAAGCTGTTCGGTATGTATGCCGCCGGGAACATCCCGGTGCAAAAGACAGAGAGAAGGAGAACAGGACATGAACAGATGGATGTACCGGCAGTGGGCAGCCGCTCTTCTGACGCTGCTCCTGATCGGTTTTGATCAGTGGACAAAAAGTCTTGCAGTCCGGTTTCTGAAAGGCAGGGACGCGTATGTCCTGTGGGACGGGGTGTTTGAACTTCGGTATCTGGAGAACCGGGGGGCAGCGTTCGGGATGCTCCAGGGACAGCAGATGTTCTTTCTTCTGACCGGGCTTCTGGTATTCGCGGCAGCTCTTTACTTTTTCCGCCATGTGTCGGAGGACCGGATGTTTCTGCCGCTCAGGATTATCGCCGTCTTTATCCTTGCCGGCGCATGGGGAAATATGATCGATCGTCTCCGGCTGTCCTATGTGGTGGATTTTTTCTATTTCAGCCTGATCAATTTTCCCATCTTCAATGTGGCGGATATCTATGTGAGCGTGGGAACGGCGGTGCTGGCAGTTCTGATTCTGTTTGTCTACCGGGACGAGGATCTGAACCGCCTGCTGAACAAAGGAAAGAGGGAAAAGAAATGAGCCTGATACGGCTGGAAGCAGACGAGAATTCCGTGGATGAACGGATTGACAAATACCTGGGCGCTGTCCTTTCGGACCAGTCCAGGTCTTTTCTTCAGAAACTGATCCGGGAGGGCGGCGTTCTGGTAAACGGGAAACCGGTGAAAGCCAGCTACCGGGTGGACGGGGAGGATCAGATCGAGATCTTTCTTCCGGAACCGGAGACGCCGGTCATTCCGGCGGAAAACATTCCTCTGGATATTCTGTATGAGGATAAGGACCTTCTGATTGTGAATAAACCAAAGGGGATGGTGGTGCATCCTGCCGCGGGACACCGGACCGGAACACTGGTGAACGCGGTTTTGTATCACTGCAGGGGACAGCTGTCCGGGATTAACGGCGTCATGCGCCCCGGGATTGTCCACAGGATTGACCGGGATACGACCGGGGCTCTGGTGGTCTGCAAAAATGACCGCGCTCACAACCATGTAGCAAACCAGCTGAAGGAGCACACGATCACCCGCAGGTACGTGGCTGTGGTGGCGGGCGTCATCCGGGAAGAGGAAGGGACGGTGGACGCGCCCATCGGCAGGCATCCGACGGAGCGTAAGAAGATGGCGGCCGGGGTGAAGAACGGAAAACGGGCGGTGACGCATTACCGGGTGCTGCAGCGTTTTCGGGCCCATACACTGATTGAATGCCGCCTGGAAACCGGGCGTACGCACCAGATCCGGGTGCATATGGCGTCCATCCGCCATCCAATCCTGGGAGATACGGTATACGGGCCGTCGAAGGATCCTTTTCATCTGGAAGGGCAGGCGCTTCACGCCCGGGTATTGGGCCTGGTGCACCCGGCCACAGGGGCATATATCGAAGCCGAGGCACCGCTGCCGGACTATTTCCACAAGCTGCTGGCAAGGCTTTCGGCTTGTCAAAAACCGTCGGATATTGTATCATAAAAACAGCTTATGTGGGGGAGGATCACTGAGAGGATGAATGATTCTTTAAAACAACATTATCATGCGCAGATGCGCAACGGCTGGAAGCCCAATCAGGACTATGTCTTTGTCAGCTATGCCAGCCGGGACTGGGAGAAAGTCTATCCTACCGTGCTGGCACTGAGGGAACAGGGGATTAACGTCTACATCGATGTGGAATTTATGGAGAATCAGTCTGCCAGCTGGCTGAAAAATTTTCAGGAACGCCTGTTTCGCGACAGTTTCTGCAAGGGAATGATTACATTCCTGAGCATCAGCTATATGCGCAGTTATGCGTGCCTGATGGAACAGCTTGCCAACCGCACGGACAAGATGCAGCGCCGGCACGGGAAGCCCCTTCCGGTTTTCTATGTGGCGCTTCAGCCGGAGATGGAAAGTCTCCAGCAGATACTTTCCTATATCTATTCCGACCAGGTCCGGACAGAGAGCGTAAAGGACACCATAGAGATGTCTCCGCCGGAAAGCGCGGTTTTCCAGCGGTTCGTGCTGGACAGCCATTATAAGAAATACCGGGACGCGGACGCGGTCAGGGACATGCTGGACGAGATCTGTGACCGGCACGATATCGTCACGACCATGTATGAACTGATCTTTGCCGAATGCAGGGACATGCCAAACATCCAGGCGTTTCTTTCGCCGGAAGACTGCGCGGAAGTTCTGACCAGCAATTTTGTCAATGACAAAAACAACGACATCAAGCTGTACCCGTCCCGGGAACTGTCTCAGGAAACGAAGATCCGCAGGATGTCGCAGGAATTTCCGGAGGAATCAGAGCCTTTGGCGTCGGAGCCGGACAGGGAACCGGTGACAGAACCGGAACCAGTCCCTGCCCGGGACAGTTCTCCGGGCAGTCCCATGGAGGAACAGCTTCGCCGCATGGAGGAAGAGCTGCGGCGCAAAGAGGAAGAGCTTCGGAGAAAGGAAGAGGAGCTTCGGCAGCGGGAGGCGGAGAGCCGCCGCAGGGAGATGCTCCGGCTGGAGGAACGTCTGAATCAGGAGAGCCGGCAGGAGATCGAAGAGCTGACCGCAGGCGCAGAGAACGGAGATCCGCAGGCGCAGACCAGGCTGGCGGAACATTACGCGGACGGCAATGGAGTGCCGCAGGACTGGAAGAAAGCGGTGCGGTGGTATCGCCGTGCGGCGGAGCAGGGAGACGCCTGCGGCCAGTATCGGCTTGCGCTTTGCTATTACAACGGCGACGGCGTGGAGCCGGCGCCCAAAGTGGCGGCGGCCTGGTTCCGGAAGGCGGCGGAGCAGGGGCATTCCGATGCTCAGAATGAACTTGGCGTGCGCTTTGCCAACGGAGACGGAGTGAGAAAGAGCTGGGTACAGGCCGTGCAGTGGTACCGTCAGGCGGCGGAACAGGGGAATGTCTTTGGCCAGTATAACCTTGCCTGGCGCTGTTACAACGGCCAGGGGACGGAAGAATCTCCGGAACAGGCGGCAGAATGGTTTCGAAAAGCGGCGGAGCAGGGCTATGCGGACGCTCAGAATGAGCTGGCCATCCGTTATGCCAACGGAGACGGAGTGGAACAGAGCTGGGAACAGGCGGTCTACTGGTATCGGAAAGCCGCGGAGCAGGGAAACAGCAACAGCCAGTACTGGCTTGCCAGATGCTACAGTACGGGCCAGGGCGTGGAGCAGGATCAGGGCCAGGCGACTGCCTGGTATCGGAGAGCGGCGGAGCAGGGCTTTGCAGATGCCCAGAATGATCTGGGCGTCCAGTATGCCAACGGATACGGGGTGGAACAGGACTGGGAACAGGCGATCTACTGGTACCGGAAGGCGGCGGAGAGCGGCAATGCGTGCAGCCAGAATAATCTGGCATGGCTGTATTTTAACGGCCAGGGCGTGGAACAGTCGTTCGAGGAAGCAGTGTACTGGTTCGAGAAAGCGGCAACGCGTGGATATGTGGATGCCCAGAACATACTGGGCGTCTGCTACGCCAACGGCCAGGGTGTGGAGCAGAACTGGGAACAGGCGGTCTACTGGTACCGGAAAGCCGCGGAACAGGGAGACCGGTATGGACAGAGCAATTTATCCTGGTGCTGTTACAACGGCCAGGGAACCGATCGGTCACCGGAGGAATCGGCGGTCTGGCTGGAGCGGGCGGCCGGGCAGGGAGACAACGACGCCCAAAATGTTCTGGGTATCCGTTATGCCAACGGAGACGGAGTGGAGCAGGATCAGGAACGGGCGGTCTACTGGTATCGGAAGGCCGCGGAAGATGGGCTTTCCTGCGCCCAGTACAATCTGTCCTTATGTTATTACAATGGAAATGGCGTGGAACGGTCTTTGGAAACCTCCGCATTCTGGCTGCGGAAAGCGGCGGAACAGGGGAACAGCGATGCCCAGAATGACCTGGGCGTCCGTTTCTCAGGCGGAGACGGAGTAGAGCAGAGCTGGGAGTGGGCGGCGTACTGGTACCGGAAAGCGGCGGAACAGGGGCATATGAATGGCCAATACAACCTGTTCTGGCGGTATTATAACGGGCAGGGCGTGGAACGGTCTCTGGAACGGGCGGTCTTCTGGCTGCGGAAAGCGGCGGAACAGGGGAACAGCGATGCGCAGAACGATCTGGGCGTCTGCTACGCCAACGGAGAAGGCGTGGAGCAGGACTGGGAACAGGCCGTCTACTGGTACCGGAAAGCCGCAGAGCAGGGTCAGTGCGTCGGACAGCGTAATCTTTCCCGGTGCTTTTATAACGGAGAGGGCGTCAGCCGGTCGCTGGAGGAATCGATCTTCTGGCTGCGGAAGTCGGCGGAGCAGGGCTATGCGGATGCGCAGAACGACCTGGGCGTCCGCTATGCCAACGGAGACGGCGTGGAACAGAACCGGGAACAGGCGGTCTACTGGTACCGTCAGGCGGCGGAACAGGGGCATATGTACGCCCAGTACAATCTGGGAACTTATTATGCCAACGGCTGTGGAATCCCTCAGAGCTGGGATCTGGCCGCCTACTGGTTCGGGCTTTCCGCGGAGCAGGGATACGCGGAGGCCCAGCGCAGCCTGGCGGACTGTTATGAGAAAGGCCGGGGCGTGCCGAAAGATCTCAACAGGGCCGCTCAGCTTCTGCGGCAGGCAAATGGACGGTGACAGAGACAAAGTGGAGTGGGTCCGGCGGAACAGTGGTTCCGCCGGACAAAAAAAACTTGAATTCTTCACTGCATTGTACTATAATGTAAAAGAAAGTTTAGAAAGTTTATACTTTTTTTATTTTTACCCGGAACATGACCGACAGAATGGGGAAAGATATGCAGTACACAAGAGAGACTGCCATGGTGCGTCTGCTGAAAAGTTTTGAGACTTATTACAACATACATATGTTCGATAACGAGCAGATTCCGATCACAGCCCGCTGTGATTTTTTTGAGCATTCACAGAAGTACGTTCTGTCACAGAAAGCGGAGCTGTGGTCCGCAGACAGTGAAGAATTTCTCTATCTTCTGAATATTCCGCATCTGACGCTGCCGCTGTATAAGCAGTGGAGGGACTATGTCCATGAGGACGGCATGAAACTGCTTCATGTGGGACCGGGACACATGTATTCTTTTATCACACCGGTGTTCGTCTGTGATACCTGTGATGAGGATGCAAGGAAGGCATTAAAAAAATGCCGCATTTACAAAAGTTTTCATTTTTCGCTGCATGGCTGGATGGATTTCCATGCCGCGGTGGTCGATCTTGAAAGAAGCAGGGTCGATTCCAACCGCAGCGGCCATACGACGGCGAAAATTTTGAAAAAAGTACTATATTCGCAAACCAACAAATAGAAGGGAGAGTTAGTATGAATTCATTAGTACTTCTGATCGTCAGCATCGCTGTACTGGTTGCCGGTTATATTTTCTACGGCGGCTGGCTGTGCAGGCAGTGGGGTGTAGGCGAAAGCAAAGAGGAGACACCGGCGCATTCCATGGAAGACGGTGTTGACTATGTTCCCGCAAAGGCACCGGTTTTGATGGGACATCATTTTTCATCCATTGCAGGCGCAGGCCCCATTACAGGCCCTATCAATGCGGCGTTGTTCGGATGGCTTCCGGTCACCCTCTGGATTCTGGTGGGCGGCATCTTCTTCGGAGGCGTGCATGATTTTGGCGCGCTGTTTGCTTCCATCCGTCACAAAGGCCAGTCTGTGGGCGAAATTATCTCCGCAAACATGAGCCGCCGTGCGAAGAGGCTGTTCCTGATCTTTGCCTATCTGACGCTGCTTCTTGTGGTGGCTGCATTCGCATCCATCGTTGCTTCTACGTTCGGCGTGAAACTTACGGAGGCGGGCGCCGTTGATTACGCGGCATCCGCATCCAATGCATCAGTTGCCATGGTATCTTTGCTATTTATCCTGATTGCCATTGTATTCGGCTTCTGCGTATACAGAAGAAACGCGCCCATGTCCGTGGCGTCGGTGGCGGGCGTGCTGGCAATCGTCCTGATTATGGCCATCGGCATGAATTTCCATCCGATTTATCTGACCAACAACCAGTGGATGGTCATCGTGGGCATCTATATTGCAATCGCTTCCGTGACTCCGGTATGGATTCTTCTGCAGCCCCGTGATTATCTGAGTTCTTTCCTGCTGTATGCCATGCTCATCATCGCGGTGGTAGGCGTGGTCGGAGCGCATCCGGCGATTGAAGCGGATCTGTTCCCGGCCTTTGCAGGCTTTGCAGTTACCAATGAGAGCACGGGCGTTACGTCCTATCTGTTCCCGGTGCTGTTTACCACGGTTGCGTGCGGCGCGATCTCCGGTTTCCATTCTCTGGTATCTTCCGGAACCACTTCCAAGCAGCTGGATAAAGAGACCGATGCGAAGCCCATCGCTTACGGCGGCATGCTTCTGGAGTGCGTACTGGCAGTTTTGACGCTGTGCGCCATCGGCTATGCGAGAAAGATCGGCACCACTGCAGGCGCTACCGATATTTTCGCAGGCGGTATCGCAGGTATGGTGGCGGCGATCCCGGGACTTCAGGATGCGCAGAACGTGCTGTATACGCTGCTGGTGCTTACCTATTCCGCATTCTGCCTGACCTCTCTGGATACGGCGACCCGTCTGGCGCGTTTCATGTTCCAGGAATTCTGGCTGGAGCCGGGACAGACGGTAAAGGATGTGGACAGCGGCTGGAAGAAGACGCTGGTCAATCCGTATGTGGCTACGGTGATCACGGTGGTCATCGGCATTGCTCTTGGTATGACCGGATACGCCAAGATCTGGGGCCTGTTCGGAGCGGCAAACCAGCTTCTGGCAGGACTTGGACTTCTGGCAGTGGCTACCTGGCTTGGCAACATCGGACGGAATAACAAGATGTTCCTGTTCCCGATGGCATTCATGATGGTAGTGACCATCTGTTCTCTGGTTCTGACGGTGAAGGATCAGCTTGGCCTGATCTCTGCGGGCGGAGCGGACTGGGGTCCGTACGCGCAGGTGATCCTGGCAGTTCTCCTGATCGTTCTGGCAGTGATCCTTGTTATTGAGGGTATCCAGACACTGACAGGCAAAAATACAAAGAATGCATAAAATACTATGGGAAACCGGGATTTTGGAGTGGATGCAGGGCACCGTTTCAAGGTCCCGGTTTCTTTTTGACGCCCGGATGATGCCCGGATTTTTGATTAGTATTTTACATTTGCGGGACGGTGTGGTATAATAGGGTCAATTCACAGAGGTTGTCCGCGGGGGCGGAAGGTCTGCCTGCGGACAGGGCGCGATACATACGATCAGGAGGGGGATATGAAGACTTTTCAGTATACGATCCAGGAAGAACTGGGGATGCATGCAAGAGCAGCGGGCCTGTTTCTTCAGCTGGCAAAGGAATTTAAGAGCAGTATTGTTATCTCCAATGACACGAAGGACAGGAGCGGGGATCTGAAAAAGCTGCTGTCGGTGATCGATCTGGATATCCAGTACGGAGATACGGTAACAGTTACGGTGAAAGGACCGGATGAGGACGTGGCAGCCGAGGAGATGCAGGCGTTTTTTGAAGAGACTCTTTAATCAGCAGTTCATAAAAGAGATGAACAGAAGGACTGGTCCTTTGGGACTGGTCCTTTTAAAGGCGTGAGAAAACAAGCAGGAAAGACAGGAGAGAGAGATGAGTGGAACCCGTCAGTCGGGGAACAGGAAGCAGGGCGCTTCCCCGAAAAGGAATACGTCAAAAAAAAGTCAAACAAATACAAAAAAGACCGCGGTGAAGCAGGAGAATGATCTGGGTGCCGAGATCCGTCTGGTGGTACTTCTGATCGTGTCCATCCTTCTGTTTTTCAGCAATTTTGGGATTGGCGGCAAAGTAGGAGACATGATGAGCAGCTTTCTGTTCGGGTGTCTGGGGCTGTTTGCCTACATTTTTCCGGTGGTCATGCTCGTACTGGTGCTTTTTTCGCTGGCGAACAGGGAGAATCTGATTGCTGCGGTCAAGCTGACAGGAGCCGTGCTGGGCTGCGTGTCCACCGGATCACTGATTCATCTGATTACCGTATCTCATGATGTGTCGGGATGGAAGGAGATCTATGCGTACTGTGCAGAAAACCGCACCGGAGGAGGGCTGATGGGCGGCCTGGTGTCGGGGCTTCTGTATGATGCTTTCGGAAGCATCGGAGCCTATCTGGTGCTGATCGGCATTCTGATCATCTGCATCGTGATCGTGACCGAGCGGTCCTTTGTCCGGGGAATGTCCCGAGGAAGCAGAAAGGTGTATGAATCCGCAAAGCAGGATATGGAACGGCGCAGGGAGAAGGCGGATGCACGGAAGGAAGAGAAAAAACAGCGGATGGAACGTAAGGTCAGCGGAGTATCGTCCGATCTGACGATTCCGAAACAGCAGAAATCCGGACTGCTGGAGATCACCCTGGACGGATGGCAGGAGGAAGAAGCCGAAGAGGAAGAGCCGGCCGGCCCGGCGCCCTTTCCTGTGCGCAGTTCCAGAGCCAGGAGAGATGAAGATCCGGTGGAGTTTTTGAAGCCGGAGACAGTCCGGGAGGCTGCGCCGGAGGAAATGCCGCTTTCCGGGAAAGAAGAGATCTCGTTCAGCGAAGATGACCTTCTGAAAAACGCGCTGAGCCGAAGAGAACTGGAGGCAGAGAGGACGAGGGAACAGCGGAAGACTCCGGAGCCCGTTCCGGAGCTGCCGGCCATGGAGGAGGAACGTGAAAAAAAACCTCCGGAAAAGGAACATCCTGCACCGGAAAAAGGGACGGCGGTGCCGGCACCGGTACAGTACGAAGACTCGAAAAACTATCAGTATCCTCCGGTGTCGCTTTTGAAAGCGCCGCCCAGAGGGAACGGCCAGAAAAACAATTCCATTGCCTTGCAGGAGACGGCGCAGCATCTTCAGCAGATCATGGAGGATTTTGGAGTCCGGGCAACGGTGGCGGATGTCAGTCAGGGGCCGTCTGTTACGCGGTTTGAGGTTCATCCGGCCCAGGGCGTGAAGGTGAGCAAGATCGTCTCTCTGGCGGACGATATCAAGCTGAATCTGGCGGTTCCGGATATCCGTATGGAGGCTCCCATCCCCGGAAAGGCGGCGGTGGGGATCGAAGTTCCCAACCGGGAAAATTCGGTCGTCATGCTTCGGGAACTTCTGGAGTCGAAAGAATTTAAGGAACATCCGTCCAGGATCGCCTTTGCGGTGGGGAAGGATATCGGGGGCAACATCATGGTCACGGACATTGCCCGGATGCCTCATCTTCTGATCGCCGGCGCCACCGGCTCCGGTAAATCCGTGTGTATCAATACCTTGATTATGAGTATTCTGTACAAGGCCAGGCCGGAAGAGGTCAAACTGATTATGATCGACCCGAAGGTAGTGGAGCTCAGTACATACAACGGAATTCCTCATCTTCTGATTCCCGTGGTGACCGATCCCAAGAAAGCCGCGGGCGCGCTGAACTGGGCGGTGGCGGAGATGATGGGCCGATATAACAAATTTGCGGAACTGAACGTTCGCAACATCGAAGGATACAACAGCAAGATCGATTCCATCGCGGCCATTGAGGACGACAGCAAACCGGAGAAAATGCCTCAGATCGTTATCATTGTGGACGAGCTGGCGGATCTGATGATGGTGGCGCCCGGCGAGGTGGAGGACGCGATCTGCCGTCTGGCACAGCTGGCCCGCGCGGCGGGAATCCATCTGATCATCGCCACCCAGAGGCCGTCGGTCAATGTCATCACCGGCCTGATCAAGGCCAATATGCCGTCCAGGATCGCATTTGCGGTGTCGTCCGGCGTGGATTCCCGGACGATTCTGGATATGAACGGGGCGGAGAAGCTGCTTGGAAAAGGAGACATGCTGTTTTCGCCCTATGGCATGCCGAAGCCGCTTCGCGTACAGGGAGCGTTTGTCTCGGATGCCGAGGTGGGGGCGGTGGTGGAATTCCTGAGCAGCCGGAGCGGCCCGTCGGGTTCGGAAGCCGAACAAAGGATGGCGGAACAGATGAAGCAGGTACAGGCGGCGGTGGAGAACGCTTCCGTATCTGAGCCGGGAGGCAGCGACCGGGACGTCCTGTTTGCCGAAGCTGCAAAATTTATCATCGAGAAGGACAAGGCGTCCATCGGGATGCTTCAGCGCTGGTTCAAGGTCGGCTTTAACCGTGCGGCCCGGATTATGGACCAGCTGGCGGAGGCCGGCGTGGTTGGAGAAGAAGAAGGAACGAAGCCGCGGAAGGTTCTGATGTCCATGGAAGAATTTGAACAGTTTATAGAGGAGAGTTTGTAATGGATGGATTGTGCTGCATGAAAACGGCCTGGAACAGCAGAAAGGAACAACCGCTGGCATGAAATACCGAAAATGTACGTGTGGGGCGGACATACGGGAAGACAAGATTTACTGCGAAAAATGCGGAAGAGCAGTTCAGATCGTTCCGGATTATGATCCGAACGAGGATTTTATTCTTGGGCAGGAGGAAACCGATCCGGAGGATACGGAATCGGGATCTCAGCCGGAAGGACAGAAAAGCTGGCGGAAATATGCGGCCGCCGGCGCCTGTCTGGTCGTATTTGGCTGTCTTGCCTATCAGTACGCCTATCATTCCACGATACAGGCCGATCAGGTGCCTGTAGATTCAGAGGAAGTGGCCGAAGGGCCGGAAGAGCTTCTGGAAAAACCGCAGTTTGGCATGGAGCCGGGAACCTACAGCTATTCTCCCATGCTGACGCTTTCCCACAACGGGAACGACGGGCAGATCTACTATACGGCAGACGGGACCACGCCCGACGAAAAGAGCCGCCGGTACGAGGCGCCGATCCTTCTGGGAGAGGGCACGACCGTGATCCGGGCGGTGTTCATCCGGACCGACGGAGTCGTCAGCGAGGAAGCAGTGGGGACGTATCAGATAACATTTACGTATCCGGACGAGCCGGTCTTCAGTGTTCCGTCCGGTGAGTATACCGGGGGATTTTCCGTCACCATGACCTCCGGGGAAGGCTGCCGGATCTATTATACGACAAACGGAGAAGAGCCTGGGCCCAGATCCAGGCTGTATCAGGGAGCGGTCTATATTCCGCCTGGCCTTACCGTGCTGCAGGCGGTGGCTATAGACGAGGAGGGAGGGACCAGCGGAATTGTGGAAGCAATCTACAATGTGTCTGAAAATCCGGAGCCTCCTGTGGAAGATACTGGTGAAATTCCATCGGAAGTACCGGCTGTTCCTTAATTTTTTGTTGAAATATCGATACATTTGCATTATGATAAGAGGTAGATGATTTGTGGTCATTGTATGAAATCGCTACAAGACGTTAGGAGGAAGCATATGTTTAAGATTTTGGAAGCAGAGAAGCTCTCTGCAGCAGTCTACAAGCAGGTGATCCATGCACCGCGCGTGGCAAAGTCCTGTGAACCGGGACAGTTCATTATTGTAAGGGTAGATGAGAATGCGGAGCGCATTCCGCTTACGATCTGCGACTATGACAGGGAGGCAGGGACCATTACGCTGGCATTTCAGCCCATCGGTGTTTCCACCCACAAGCTGGTCGCATTAAAGGCAGGGGACGAGATTGCTGACTTTGTAGGGCCGCTTGGACGTCCGTCTGAGCTGGTCACTGATGACTTTGAAGAAGTTAAAAAGAAAAAAGTTGTGTTCATTGCCGGAGGCGTCGGCACAGCTCCTGTCTATCCGCAGGCAAAATGGCTGCACGATCATGGAATTGAATGTGATATCATCGTCGGAGCAAGGACGAAGGACCTGCTGATCCTGGAGGAGGAGATGAGCAAAGTCGGCAATCTGTATCTGTGTACGGACGACGGCAGCTACGGGTTCCACGGAGTCGGTACGGCGATGCTGGAGAAGCTGGTGAGCGAGGGACACCATTATGACCTGTGTGTGGCGATCGGTCCGATGATTATGATGAAGTTTGCGTGCCTGACAACGAAGAAGCTGGGAATCCCCACCATCGTCAGCATGAATCCCATCATGGTGGACGGAACCGGCATGTGCGGTGCCTGCCGTGTACTGGTAGGGGATGAAGTGAAGTTCGCATGCGTGGACGGACCGGAGTTCGACGGACATAAGATCGATTTTGAGCAGGCTATGAAGAGAGCAGCCATGTATAAGACCGAAGAGGGAAGACGTCTTCTGAAATTCCAGGAGGGTGATACGCATCATGGCGGCTGCGGAAATTGCGGAGGTGACAAATAATGGCAGATGTATTGAAGAAAGTACCGGTCAGAGAGCAGGACGCCAAAGTCCGCGCGACGAATTTTGAGGAAGTATGCTACGGTTATAATAAAGAAGAGGCGGTGAAGGAAGCTCAGCGCTGCATTACCTGTAAAAATGCAAAATGTGTGGAAGGATGTCCGGTATCCATCGACATTCCTGCTTTTATTGCGGCAGTAAAAGAAGAAAAATTCGAAGATGCATTCCAGATTATCAGTAAGTCATCCGCACTTCCGGCAGTGTGCGGACGTGTCTGCCCCCAGGAGAGCCAGTGCGAGGGAAGATGTATCCGCGGCAAGAAGGGCGATCCGATCTCCATCGGCAAGCTGGAGCGTTTCGTAGCGGACTGGGCCCGGGAGAACGGGATCAAACCGGAGGCTCCCGCGGCAAAGAACGGGAAAAAAGTGGCTGTCATCGGCTCCGGCCCTTCCGGGCTGACCTGTGCGGGAGATCTGGCGAAGCTGGGCTATGACGTGACGATCTTCGAAGCATTACATAAGGCAGGCGGCGTTCTCGTCTACGGCATTCCGGAGTTCCGTCTTCCCAAGGACCGCGTGGTCGGACCGGAAGTGGAGAACGTCAAGGCGCTGGGCGTCAAGATTGAAACAGACGTTATCGTGGGCAGAACGGTGAAGCTGGACGAGCTGATCGAAGAGGAAGGTTTCGATGCGGTATTCATCGGTTCCGGCGCAGGGCTTCCGAAATTCATGGGGATTCCGGGAGAGACTGCCTGCGGCGTGCTTTCCGCCAACGAGTATCTGACCAGAAATAACCTGATGAAAGCCTTTGATGAGAATTACGATACGCCGATCGTGCGCGGCAAAAAGGTCGTGGTCGTCGGCGGCGGCAATGTGGCCATGGATGCGGCGCGTACGGCGCTTCGTCTCGGTGCAGAGACCCACATCGTATACAGAAGAAGCGAGGAAGAACTTCCGGCCCGTGTGGAGGAAGTGCATCATGCAAAAGAAGAAGGGATCATCTTTGACCTTCTGACCAATCCGGTGGAGATCCTGGCAGATGAGAATGACTGGGTAACCGGTATCAAATGCATCCGTATGGAGCTTGGGGAACCGGATGCGTCCGGCAGACGCCGTCCGGTGGAGGTTCCCGGTTCCGAATTTGTCATTGACTGTGATACGGTCATCATGTCTTTGGGAACCTCTCCGAACCCGCTGATTTCCTCCACCACAAAAGGACTGGAGATCAACAGAAGGCAGTGTATCGTTGCGTCAGAAGATACCGGTGCGACCTCCAAGGAAGGTGTATATGCAGGCGGTGACGCGGTAACCGGTGCAGCTACGGTCATTCTTGCCATGGGTGCAGGCAAGGCCGCGGCAAAAGGAATCCATGAGTATCTGAGTGCAAAATAAAATGGCGGCGGCCTGGTCCGCATGAAAAACGGTCTCCAGAGAAACAGATGTCTTCTGGAGACCGTTTTTCCATGACAGCGCCGGTCAGACAGATTCGGAGGGGAACCGTTCGTTGTAGATGGTTTCCGCCAGTTCTTCCGCGTAGGCGTCGTCCACTTCGGGAAATGCGGGCATGAGATGTTTTCGGATCGTCTCGGATACCATAAAGTATTTCATCTCTTCCGGCGTGTCTTCTTCCAGCTCACGGATTAAAAATTCCCTGGTCAGATGCTCGTCCGCCCACTGGCGGATGCGTGTCTCCAGGTCGTCTTCTCTGGAAATGTCATCCAGCATCTTCATGGCATTTTTAAAGGAGATGCCGGCCACCAGAAGGAAGACCAGGAACATCCCTTCCATGACAGCAAGGGAAAAAGTGCTTATGGGAAGGAAGATTACGCCGGTCAGCGCCAGTGTGATGATAAGAAAGCCGATGCCGCCGACGACCAGGAAGGTCCAGGCGGAAGATTTCATCTCGGCATGGCGGTTTCTGGCGGAGACGTGCGTGTTCATCCGGCTGGCAGCGGCCGCCCGGGCGGCAAGCTCCGCCAGTTCTTCCGGATCCGGACGGGGTGCGGCCTCTTCGGCCTCTTCCTCCGAAAGCTCTTTCACCAGATCCACGTCACAGTCCGGACAGTGAGTCTTTCCTTCTACATATTCGTTTTTACATACAGGGCACCAGGGCATGTTGGATCTCCTTTCGATCCTGTATGAAAAAGAAGGCTTTTCATACGGGATATTTCATAGTAATATAGTAATGGGCCTGTTCCGGAGCAGCCCGGCGATACGGATGCTTCGGAAGAGTTCTGTCATATTATACCGAAAACAGGCAGGAAATTCAAGGCGGGAATACGGAATGAAGATTACGGTGATCGCGGTCGGAAAGATCAAGGAACGGTATTTTACAGGAGCCATAGAAGAATATGCCAAGCGGCTGAGCCGTTTCTGCAGGCTGGACATTGTGGAGGTGGCGGATGAGAAGACGCCGGACGGAGCCGGCGCGGCGCAGGAGCTGAAGATCCGGGAACGGGAGGGTGCGCGTATCCTTCAAAAGCTCCCGGCCGGCTCTTATGTGATCGCGCTGGCCATAGACGGAAAACAGCCGGATTCAGTGGAGCTGTCCCGGCAGATGGAACGGTGGAACGTGGGTGGAATCAGTCATCTGACCTTTCTCATCGGCGGATCCCTGGGGCTTTCTCCGGAGGTGCTGGACAGGGCGGATGAGAGGCTCAGCTTCTCCAGAATGACGTTTCCGCATCAGCTTATGCGCGTCATCCTCCTGGAGCAGATCTACCGGAGTTATATGATCCGCAGCGGCGCGCCGTACCATAAATGAGAAAAAAGGATTCGTTTGTTTGATAAAAAATTCCATGGAGTATAAAGGAGGGACCAGAAAATGGAATTGTTGGAGATCATGAAGCACAGGCGGAGTGTCCGCACCTATACGGAGGAGCCGGTGGATGAAGAAAAACTGGAGAAGATCCTGCAAGCAGGGCTTCTGTCCGCCTCCGGAAGAGCAATCCGGCCATGGGATCTGATCGTTGTCCGTGACAGGAAGACACTCAAGAAAATGTCAGGCGCCAGAGCTGCGGGAGCAAAAATGCTGGAGACGGCGGCCTGCGCGATTGTCGTGCTTGGAGATCAGGAGAAAACCGATGTATGGACGGAAGACTGTTCCATCGTCATGGCCAATATGCATCTGATGGCAGACAGCCTGGGTGTGGGAAGCTGCTGGGTCCAGGGACGTCTCAGGGAAGCATCAGACGGACGGACAGCCGAAGCGTATCTTCGGGAACTGCTGGACTATCCGAAGCATCTGAGGCTGGAAGCGATCCTGTCCCTTGGGATGCCAAAGGAACATCCGGAGCCGTATCGTCTGGAGGCTCTGCCGGTGGAAAAGGTGCACTGGGAGTGTTTCGGCGGAAAAAGGACATATGGAAAGATGGAACATATGGCGGAAGAGATCGCAGAGTTCTGCCGGGAGCTTCAGAAACTGCCGGACAATCCTGGAGCCGGAAAGGTGGACCGGAAGACATTCACGCTGCTTTTAAGCGGCCTCTCTGCCTGCCGGAAGATACCGGGGATTGAGAAACACATGGGATATAAGAATCTGTATCACTGTGAAACGAAGAAAGATGCTGCCGCGGCAGGGGAATATCTTCAAAAACGCTATCATGTCCGGCCCGGCGATCTGGATTCCCTGAAAATGGCGCTGATCCGGGAATTTTCTGACTGTGAGAAGTACGAGCAGTTTCGGACTTTCTGGGTCGGATCACCCATGTTCGAGCTGGAGGAACTTCGTCCGGAAAACAGGGGATGGTTCTCAGTTTCCAGAGACATGGCGGAGCCTTTTATCCCTATCGTAAAGGAACGGGGATTTTACGCATGGGACATCAGCGAGCGGATCGGGCTGTGCCGGAAAGCGGCTGCCTGCGGGATGATTACGGATGAACAGTTCTGGGAACTGACGGACCCGTGGGTGCGCCAGGCGCAGGTGTTCTATCATTCCTGGAAGGACTATGCGGTCAGTTGTCTGTGCGGAGCGGTCTTTTTCATGCGCAGGGAAAGCGAAGAGCAGCTGAAATCTTTTCTGGAACTGAACCGAAAACTGATTCGGCAGCTTTTTGCGGAAGGGATGCCATGGCAGAGGAACGCATGGTATGAGCCGCAGGAGCGGGAATGGACCGAGATGTTTGACATCAGGCAGGAATGCCTGATTACCAGACAGGCTCTGGAGGAAGAACGGATCGGTTATATGTACCGCCAGGAACCGGAGGAGGATTTTACGGATTGCGGCTGGCGGTTTATGACCGGGGAAGAGACGGAAGAATACGTAAGCAATCCCGGAAATATCCTTGTATTCCGATACAGCGACGTCTGCAACATCGAACCGTCCGTCCGGGCTTATTTCTATGCGGAATACGGGAAACAGTATGTGAAAGAAGCAGACGGCGGATGGACAGAGATGACCTAGACACGAAGGAAGTGATATGATGAATGAGAGGATTCTGGTCGTAGACGATGAACCGGAGATTGCGGATCTGGTGGCCGTCTATCTGGAAAATGAAGAGTATCTGGTATACCGGTTCTATACGGCCCGGGAGGCCCTGGACTGCATCTGGACGAAGGAGCTGGATCTGGCGATTCTGGATGTGATGCTTCCCGGCAGAAGCGGCTTTGAGCTATGTCAGGAGATCCGGAAAAAAGAAACCTATCCGGTCATCATGCTGACGGCGAAAGATGCGGAGATCGACAAGATCACGGGGCTGACGCTGGGAGCCGACGACTATATCACCAAGCCGTTCCGGCCGCTGGAGCTGGTGGCGCGGGTGAAGGCCCAGCTGCGCAGATACAAAAAATACAATCCTGCCTTTGACCGGCAGGAGGAAGGGGAACTGCTCTGCCACAAGGGGCTGACCATCGACGTGACGAGCCATAAGTGTACCCTGAACGAGAAGCGGCTGGATCTGACGCCGACGGAATTTGAGATCCTGAAGATCCTCTGCAGGCAGAAGGGCCGGGTCGTCAGCTCGGAGGAGCTGTTCCATGAGATCTGGAAGGACGAATATTATCAGAAATCCAATAACACCATCACCGTCCATATCCGCCATCTGAGAGAGAAACTGGGAGACACGGCGGAACGTCCGAAATACATTCATACCGTATGGGGAGTGGGGTATAAGATTGAAAACTGAATGGTGGAAATCCGGTTACGGAAAGCTCCGGAGAAAGATTTTCCTTCAGATTGTCCTGATGGTCCCAGGCGTATGGCTCCTGTTTCTGGTGGTGTACAGCATGCTGTCCGGACATATTGCAGTAGGGATCGTTACACTGATCCAGAAGGTCCTTTTCATTGAATATGAAGATGCGTTGATCATCTATGATTATTATATCCGCAACAATATGGGCCATATCATCACCGTTTTTATGGTGCTGTCCTTCTTTCTGTTCTTTTATCTGTCTCTCAGCTGGTTCGTCCGGTATTTCCGGCAGATCGACAAAGGGCTGGACGCGCTGCTTCAGGGCCAGGAAATCGTGCTTTCTCCGGAGATGGAGACCATGGAAAAGAAGATGAACCAGGTCCGTCAGACGCTGGAGAAGCGGGATATGGATGCGAAGCTCGCCAAAAAACGGAAGGACGATCTGGTCATGTATCTGGCTCACGATATCCGGACCCCGCTGACTTCGGTGATCGGCTATCTGAGCCTGCTGGACGAAGCGCCGGACATGCCGGCGGAGCAGCGGGCGAAGTATGTGCATATCACGCTGGACAAGGCGTTTCGTCTGGAGATGCTGGTTAATGAATTTTTTGAGATCACCCGCTATGACCTGCAGCAGACGGTGCTGGAGAAGGAACCCATCGATCTGTCCTATATGATGATGCAGATGGCGGAGGAGTTCTATCCGGTGCTTTCAGCCAGAGGAATTGCAATCCGGCAGGACATACCGGAGGAAATCCGGATCAACGCAGATCCGGTAAGGCTTGCAAGAGTATTTCAGAATATTCTGAAAAATGCGGCGGCCTACAGCTTTCCGGACACGGTGATCTCCATCAGGGCGGAAAAAGCAGAGAATTCTGTGCGGATTTCATTTAAAAACAGCGGAAAGACCATCCCGGCCCACAGACTGGAGACGATCTTTGAGAAATTCTGCAGGCTGGATGACGCCCGGGGCACAAAGGACGGCGGCTCCGGTCTGGGACTTGCCATCGCAAAGGAGATCGTACAGCTTCATGGAGGACGCATATGGGCGGAAAGCAGGGACGGAAGGACCGTCTTTACGGTGGAGCTGCCGTGAGAGGGACAGGTTTTGACTTTCCACAGGAATCTGTGATACAATGTCACCAGCTGGAGCGAAGCGGAAGCTGATGACCTGCGCGAGCATCAGCGAGCTTCCTTATAATATAATGAGCGCTGGCAGGAAGTACAGGAAAAGCAGGAGGAACGATATGGATTACGCAAAAGAATCATTGAAGATGCACTATGACCTGAAGGGAAAGATCGAGGTCGTATCAAGAGCGCCTGTAAACGATCAGGAGTCTCTGTCCCTGGCCTATACTCCAGGTGTGGCAGAACCCTGTCTGGAGATCCAGAAGGACCCGGATAAAAGCTACGAGCTGACCCGCCGCTGGAATACGGTAGCCGTGGTGACCGACGGTACAGCGGTCCTGGGACTGGGAGATATCGGGCCGGAAGCGGGAATGCCGGTCATGGAAGGAAAATGTGTCCTGTTTAAGGAGTTCGGCGGAGTGGACGCGGTCCCTCTCTGTATCCGGAGCAAAAACGTAGATGATATTGTCAATACGGTGGCGCTTCTGGCAGGCAGCTTCGGCGGCATCAATCTGGAGGACATCTCCGCGCCCCGGTGCTTTGAGATTGAGGAGCGCCTGAAAGAGCGCTGTGATATTCCCATTTTTCATGACGACCAGCATGGAACAGCCGTCATCACCATGGCAGGGATGCTCAATGCCCTGAAGCTGGTGGGAAAGAAGCTGGAAGACGTAAAGATCGTGACCAGCGGAGCCGGTGCGGCCGGCATTGCGATCATCCGCCTGATGATGAGCATGGGGCTGAAAAATGTCATTATGACCGACCGGAAGGGCGCGATCTATGAAGGGCGGGAGGATCTGAATCCCATCAAAAAAGAGATGGCGAAGCTTACGAACCGGGGACTTGAGAAGGGCACGCTGGCAGAAGTCATCCGGGGAGCGGATGTATTCATCGGCGTATCGGCGCCCGGAACTTTGACTGCGGATATGGTGCGTACTATGGCAAAAGATTCCATCGTCTTCGCCTGCGCCAATCCCACGCCGGAGATCTTTCCGGATGAGGCGAAAGCGGCGGGAGCGGCAGTCGTGTCCACCGGACGCAGTGATTATCCCAATCAGGTCAACAACGTGCTCTGTTTCCCGGGCATCTTCCGGGGAGCGCTGGACGCCAGAGCCAGCCAGATTACGGAGCATATGAAGGTTGCGGCTGCCTACGCCATCGCCGGACTGGTGAGCGATCAGGAGCTGTGTGCGGACTATATTCTGCCGAAAGCCTTTGATCCGAGAGTGAAGACGGCCGTGGCGGAGGCCACCGCGGAAGCGGCCCGCAGAGACGGGGTTGCCAGAATCTGATCCTGAATCTGATCTTTTGAAAAAGTTGCCCGTCCCCACTTTTTTGTGGGGACGGGCAGCTTTTATTGTGCCGGAGTATTTTGCACAACGGAGCGTTTCCCTTTTGCCGCAGCCGTGCGTTCATTTTTCGGTGTGACGAAGCGTTTCCTCTTCGGTGCAGCGTTCGTAAGTCTTTTCAAATATGTCTTTCCGGATGATGTAGACATCGGCGGGGTTGTCTGCCCGGGATGCCAGCAGGTCTCCGGGATTTCCCAGCATATAGCTGTCGCTCCAGTCTACAAATACTTTCGTCCGCCGGGTGATTTCCCGGGCGTGGATGAGGGAATCGCCTTTGGGAACGCAGGTTCTGGCGTATTCCTTCAGGGATCTGGATTCGACGCCCACAGCCTTCACGGCCTCGCGGACCGTCGGCGCGTACTCCCCATGGAATTCATAGGGCGCTTCGCCGGGAACGTTGTGAGACAGGAAATACGCTTCTGTATTGATATAGACTTCTGATTCGATACCAATTATAAAATACGTATCGAGTTCCACCGTGACGGGGAGATCACCCTCCAGCATGCGGACGATGACTTTTGTCCCGGCAGGATAGAGGTCTGCTCCGCGGACATATCCGATGGTGACCGGCAGCTTCCGGTAAAGCGGTGCGTCCGACAGGTCCGGAACCCGGCCGGTTCCGGAGTAGATCAGGTCCTGTTCCTCAAAATAGCGTCTCATCCGGTCCGTCAGAAGCCGGTGGATCCCCTGCTCCGCCGGATCGGGGATCGGCTGTCCATAGGCTTCTTCATACTCCTGCGCTGCCAGGCTTTCCTTCAGGAACCCGCCGGCCTTGTGCGGGTGCCCGCCTCCGCCGCACAGATATTCCGCCAGTTCGTTGGCTCTGGTCTCCCTGACGCAGCTCCGGACGGACAGCTTGGCGCCGTCCTCCAGCATACAGTATGCCGCGCAGGTATCCACGGCTTCCACTTCGATCAGAAGATCGCTGATGACTCCCAGGATGTTGGGGTCGCAGCGGTCCGCCCTCACAATGGCAAAGCGGTGTTCCGCGCAGTGGTCGTAGCTGCTCAGGGCCTTTCCGGCGATCGTAAGCTCCTCCAGCGTAAGGTTGTTGTTCTGGAACAGAAAGAGGAGGCTCTGGCTGCGCCGGAATTCCATCGTATCCCGCAGGTCCTTGTCTCTGGGATGGCGCAGTTCCTGCATCCTTCCTGTATCCATATAGAGCCCGTAATAAAAAGCAGTGGCCAGACGCTCCTCCAGTTCAGAAGATCTTCCGGCCCGGCGTTCCTCCTCATAGAACCCCGCCCGGCACATCATATCCCATACGATGGTGGCGCATGCGCCGTAGTTGTCCCGGTGTTCCTTCCACTCGGAAGGCGCGGATGCTTTTGACTTGTGGTGGTCGATCTCCGCCACGGTCTTCCCGGCGAACGGCTGGACATTCCGTTCTCCATACTGGCAGTCCACCAGAAGCAGAAGATCCGGTTCTTCGGAAAGTTCCTGTACGTGTTCGATGGGGATGTCCAGACAGTTCACCATCAGAACCAGATTCTTTTTCCGGATCGGCTGTTTCCCGCCGTAGATCAGGCGGGGGCTTTTTCCCTGTTCCTGAAGCCAGGCCAGAATGCCGTATCCGCTGGCGATGGCGTCCGCGTCCGGGTTGTCGTGACACTGGATGACAATGTGTTCAAATAAAAGCAGCTGTTCTAATTTCATATGCGTTCTCCTGTCCTGTATTTCTGTAAAAATAATATCGTGTTTCGACGGTCCTGTCAAAAAAAGGAAAACCGTTTGCGCCAGGCATGGTCAGGCACGTTCCTTTTTCTGAAGCTGTTCTCTCAAAAGCTGGTAGCAGGCGGCCGCCAGCGGAATTCCCAGCAGGACGCCCGCCACGCCGAACAGGCTGCCTCCGATCATGACTGCCGAAAATACGAAGATGCCGGGAAGCCCAATGGAAGTACCGACCACGCGGGGATAGATCAGCTGATTTTCCAGCTGCTGAAGCACAATGATAAACAAAAGGAAGATCAGCGACTGGATGGGTGATTCCGTAAAAATCATGATGACGCCCACGATGGCACCGATGTAGGCGCCAAAGATGGGGATCAGGGCAGTGGCGCCCACCAAGACGCCGATCATAACAGCGTAGGGCAGACGGAATAACAGCATTCCGAGAATACACAGGGTTCCGAGGATGACGGCTTCCGTGCACTGTCCGACGATAAAACTGTGAAAACTGTTGTTCAGGGTGCGCAGCACGTGATACCCCTTTTCCTTTACGGCGGCAGGGATCCAGGCGCTGGCCAGCCGGTCCAGCTGATGTCCCAGCCATTCTTTCCCCGCCAGAAGATAGATGGCAAAGACCAGCGAGACGAACAGGTTAAACAGCACGGATACAAAAGAAGAGATGTATCCGAACAGGCTGGCGCCGGCGCCGGAAGTGATCCAGGCGGCTGCGCGGCTTAAGAGGTCCCGGACATCCAGGCCGTGTTCGAGGGCCGCCGGCAGAAGTTCCGGCAGGTTGAAATATTTATCCAGAAACCGAATGACAGCATCGCATACCATCGGAATATTCGATAGAAGGATTTCCATACAGGATTTCAGTTCCGGTACAATCATGTTGATGATCAGCGTCAGGACCAGCAGAAACGTCATCAGCGACAGCAGGATGGAACCGGCCCTTTTGAGTGACGGCTTTGCCTTCCAGCGCGCCAGAAGCGTCCGTTCGTAAAAGCTCATGACCAGGTTCAGGATATAGGCCATGGCGCAGCCCACCAGCAGCGGATTTATGACGTGGAGAAATGCCAGAAGCCATGAGGCTGCCGTATCCCAGTAGTGAAATATCAGGCAGAGGATGAACACGCAGACTGCGGTGTACTGAATCAGTTCTTTTTTCTCTTTCATAATCGGACAGAAAATTCCTTTCTCTTGCATTTTGTTTGATATCCGGTCGTTCCATCCCATGCTGTTGTATGAAATGGAAGCTGTATGGATTCGCCGGACGAATCCATGCTGACAGAAAACAGTATAAGATGAAATTCCAAAAACTGCAAGCGGTATGTCTTGTGGCCGTCTGGACGGGTGTGGTAGAATAAGAAAAGATGCCGGATGAGGGCTCAAGGGAAAGGACGGTTTTCTGCATGAACGACCATATTACGACCTATTCAAACATTCATTTTACTCCGTTGTCTCCGAAGCCGGAGGAGATCTGCATTCAGGACATTGCCCACGCTCTGTCCCTGATGACCCGTGCCAACGGGCATTTCCCCAGATTCTATTCCGTAGGGCAGCACTGTATCCACTGCTGCGAGGAAGCCCGTGCAAGAGGGCGCTCCGAACGGGAGCAGCTGGCGTGCCTGCTGCACGACGCCAGCGAGGCGTACCTGGCGGATATTACCCGTCCGGTCAAAAAGCATCTGGACGCCTACCGGGAGGTGGAACAGCGGCTTCAGGACCATATCTTCCGCAAATATCTGGGGGAACTGACAGAGACCGAGCAGAAGCTCTGGAAAGAACTGGACGATGTGCTGCTCTACTATGAATTTGACCATTTTATGGGGGAAAAGCTGATGGAATGTCCCGGGACGCTGCAAAGCCGTCCGGTATTTGACACAGAGCCCTTTGCGGAGACGGAGAGGCGGTATCTGGAATGGTTCGAAAGGCTGTGCAGGGCATGACGGAGGGCTGCAGGCTCTGTCCCCGGGAATGCGGCGCCGACCGGGCGCAGGGAAAGACGGGATACTGCCGGATGCCCATGGAACCCCATGTGGCGAGAGCGGCGCTTCATGAATGGGAGGAGCCGTGCCTGTCGGGAACGAGAGGGTCCGGCGCTGTTTTTTTCTCCGGCTGTACGCTTCGGTGCGTGTTCTGCCAGAATCACCGGATCGCAGAGGGAGCCGCCGGATGGAAGGTCAGCGTGGGGAGACTGGCGGAGATCTTTCTGGAGCTGCAGGATCAGGGTGCCCATAACATCAATCTGGTCACCGCGGGACATGTTCTCCCGTCGGTGGTGCAGGCGCTGGAGCGTGCAAAAAGACAGAGGCTTTCCATTCCGGTAGTATATAACACCGGCGGTTATGAAAAAGCGGATACGCTGAAACGCCTGGAGGGGCTTGTGGATATCTGGCTTCCGGACTGCAAATACAGAAGCAGCAGGCTGGCAGAGCGGTATTCCCATGCGCCGGACTACCCGACGCGGGCGGAAGAGGCGCTGAAGGAAATGGTGCGCCAGGCGGGAACCGCGGTGTTTGACACGGAGGGGATCATGCAGAAGGGCGTGATCGTCCGCCATCTGGTACTTCCGGGCTGCACCGGCGACAGCAAGGATGTGCTGGAGTTTCTGTGGGACGGCTGGGGAGACCGGATCTGGGTGAGCATCCTGAGCCAGTATACGCCGCTGCCCCATGCGGCGGCGTACCCGGAGCTGAACCGGAGGATCACGCCGGAAGAGTACGAAGAGGTTACGGGCTACGCCCGCTTCCTTGGAATGACGCAGGTCTATGTGCAGGAGGGAGACTGCGCCGACGGCCGTTTCATCCCGGCGTTTGACGGCCGGGGAGTGGTGCGGGCGTCTACAGAAAATCTGCAGGATCCCTTAATCTTTTCTTAGGAAACTTCTAAGAGCATGTTAACGTATGAATATCTTCGGTATGGTAGGATTCAGGATACAGGAGGTTTTCACTATGAACAGGAAAAAGAAGATCGCGGTTTTATTTGGAGGATGTTCTACGGAATATGAGGTATCCCTGCAGTCTGCCTATGCGGTGATCACCCATATGGCCCCGCAGCGGTATGAGGCCGTTCCCGTGGGGCTGGCAGAGGAAGACGGCCAGTGGTTCTGGTACCAGGGAAGTCCGGACCGGATCGCACAGAATACCTGGCGTACGAGCCGGGAATGCGTTCCGGTCTGCGTGCCCACGGACCGGACGGTACAGGGGCTGCAGTACCAAAAAGACGGACAGCTGCATGTGCTTCATGTGGACGGGGTGCTTCCAGTCCTGCATGGAAAAAACGGGGAGGACGGAACCGTTCAGGGGGCGCTTTCACTGGCCGGGATTCCGGTGTTTGGATGCGGTGTCTTAAGCTCCGCCCTCTGCATGGATAAGGAACTGGCGCACCGGATGGCGGCGCAGCAGGGAGTACCGGTGCCGGAATCGTTTCTGCTGAAGAAGCCTTACCATGCCCTTCAGGTACAGGCGGATGCCGGTAAGCTTGGATATCCCCTGTTTGTAAAACCGGTCCGTTCCGGCTCTTCCTTCGGCATTACCATGGTACAGCGGGAGGAAGAACTGATCCCGGCGCTGGAGCGGGCGTTTGCACACGATACCATGGCCGTCATCGAAGAGCGGATCGAAGGAAGAGAAGTGGGATGCGCCGTGCTGGGAACGGATGATCTGTTCATGGGAGAGGTGGACGAGATCGAGCTGTCGGAAGGATTTTTCGACTATACGGAAAAATATACGCTTAAAACGTCGAAGATCCATGTACCCGCCAGGATTTCTCCGGAGACGGCGGACAGAATCCGCCGGACGGCGGGAATCATCTATCGGAGCCTTGGATGCAGCGGATTTGCAAGAGTGGACATGTTCCTGACCGGAGACGGGCAGATTTATTTCAATGAAGTCAATACAATCCCAGGATTTACGCCCCACAGCCGTTTCCCGAATATGCTGAAGGCGGCCGGATATTCTTTTGAGGAGATTATCAGCCGGATTCTGGAGGGAGGGCTTTGAACGGCTCCGTATACGAGAAGGGCAGAGCCTGGATCGAGGTGGACATGAGCGGCCTTGGGCACAATCTGCAGCTGTTTCAAAGGCTTCTTCCCAAACGCTGTGCGTTGATGCCTGCGGTCAAGGCGAACGCCTACGGACACGGCGCCGTGCTGGTGGCAAAGGAACTGGAGCGCCTGGGCGTCCATGATTTCTGCGTGGCGGGCGCGGCGGAAGGAGCCATGCTCCGGGAAGCGGGGGTCAAAGGGCAGATCCTCATTCTTGGCTATACGCACCCGAAGGACTTTGACCTGCTGCATGAATATGGGCTGACGCAGACGGTGGTGGACTGCGCTTACGGAAAAGAGCTGGAAGCCTTCGGGAGAAGGCTTTTGGTCCACGTGGGGATCGACACCGGGATGCACCGTCTGGGAGAATCCTGGGAGCATTTCTCCTGGATCAGCCGGCTGTGGGACTGCGAGCACCTTCAGATCACAGGGGTATTTTCCCATCTGTGTACCTCCGACGGCGTAACCGGGGAGGACAGGGCGTATATGTGCCTGCAGGAAACACGCTTTCTGCAGGTCGTCCGCTGCCTGAGGGCGGAAGGAAAGACCGGGTTTTCCACCCATCTTCAGGGAAGCTACGGAATATTGAACGGGAACGGCCTGACGGGAACCTACGACTACGCAAGAGCCGGTATCGCCCTCTACGGCGTGTTCAGCGAACGGTCAGAGAATCTGGAACGGATCTGGGATCTGCGGCCGGTGCTGTCCCTGAAAGCGCGGATCGAATGCGTACGGGAGGTGGAGAAAGGCGAAGGCGCCGGCTACGGGCTTGCCTGGCATGCGGATTCCGCAGGAAAGCTGGCGGCAGTCTCCATCGGCTATGCGGACGGACTGCCGCGCACGTTGTCCAACCGGGGCCATGGGCTGGTCCGCGGAAAGCGCGTTCCCATAGCGGGCCGGATCTGTATGGACCAGCTTCTTCTGGATGTGACGGACGTGCCGGGGGTCCGTCCGGGAGATGAAGTCATCCTGATCGGAAAAAGCGGGAAGGAAGAGATCCGCGCGGAGGAACTGGCGGCAAAGGCCGGAACGATCTCCAACGAGATTTTAAGCCGTCTTGGAGCGCGGCTGGCGCGGGTAGCTGTGTGAATGCGTATGGGTATGGGTATGGAAAAGGGCAGGCGGATCCGCCTGCCCTATGGTGTTTGTTAAGACTTTTTGCCCAAAAACGTCGCTGCCAGCACACATACAAGCAGCAGATACTGATAAAACAGATACGGCATGATCTGGATGGAAGAAAGCCCGGCGAGCCCTGCCGCGATCAGAAGCTGCGCGCCGTAGGGGATGATCCCCTGAGCCACACAGGTGGAAATATCCATCAAAGATGCGGTTCTCTGGGGCGTGATGCCGTATTCCTTCCGGATATCGGTGGCGATGGGAGCCGTTACCACAATGGCCACCGTATTATTGGCAGTGGAGATGTCCATCAGGATGGAGATCAGGATGATTCCCAGCTGTCCGCCCCTGCTGCCGTGCAGATACTTTTTGATAAAATCGATGATCGCTTCGAAGCCGCCGTTGTATTTGATCAGCGCGGACAGGGCGGTGGCCAGGATGGTGACCACGATGGTTTCATACATACCGCTGACTCCGCTTCCCATGGAGATAAAGACATTGTGGACGTCGATGGAACCGGAACCCAGCCCGATGGCCGTGCAAAGGACCAGTCCAAAGCCCAGCACGATGAATACATTGATACCCATAAGAGCCGCCAGCAGGATCACAAAATAGGGAAGTGCGCGGAGGATGCTGAACGTATATTCTCCCACAGCTGCAGGTTTTCCAAACCACGCAATGGCAAGCAGGATCACGCAGGTGATCAGAGCAGCAGGCAGCGCGATCATGAGATTTTCCCGGAACTTGTCCCGCATCTGACAGCCCTGGGTCTTCGTGGCGGCTATGGTGGTGTCCGAGATGAAGGACAGATTATCTCCGAACATGGAACCGCCCACCAGTGCGCCAAAGCACAGCGGAAGAGACAGGTCCGCGGAGCGGGAGATACCAAGCGCCAGAGACCCCATGACCGTGATCGTGCCGCAGGAGGTTCCCATGGCCATGGATATGATACAGGCGATCAGGAAAATACCCAGGACGGTCAGCCTTCCCGGTACGATGCTTAAAAGCAGGTTGGCCGTATCCGTCGCGCAGCCGGACGCCGAGGCCACCCCGCTGAATGCGCCTGCCAGCAGAAAGATCAGAATCATGGTCAGGATGTTGTCATCACCCATGCCCTCCGCACAGATACGCAGCTTTTCGTCGAAAGAAACCGTGCGGTTCTGGAGCAGTGCGACCGTGAGGGCTGCTATAAATGCGACAACCACGGACATGACATAGAATCCCTGGACTCCCTCCTGCGGACAGATGTACTCATAATAGACACCTACGCCGATGTAGATGAACAGGAATACCAGGATCGGAAGCAGGGCAGACGCCCCTTTCTTTTTATTCATAGACAAAACCCCCTTAAAAATTTACTTCATCATACCATAAAACAGAGTTTTTTCCTATACATTTTTGAAAATCCGGTTTATACTTGGAGATAGATACAGGAGGTGCTTTTATGAATACAGTAGAACTGCTGGATGAACTGCAGAACAGGGCTCACAGAGAGGAAGCGGTCCGACGGGCGCTTCTGGATACCGCGAAAGAAACGAATCCGCTGGATGCGTTCTGCCGAAAATGCCAGGAACTGGGATACCCGATCTATGCCATGGACCTGATCCATGCCGGAGAAGAATTTTATGGAAATATGCGCCGGAGTACCAACGGCGGCGGAGAGAATTCGCCGAAGCTGGACGGAGAGGATGATTTCTACGAGCTTTTCATGGCGAGCCTGAGATAATGGACGGGATGTCCGGACAGCGGGCGGTCCGTTCCGGCATAAAACCGCAGGGCCTGCATATATTGTAGTAAACGTCAGGGCGGTATGTCATGAAACTGAAGGAGCAGATGGCGGAAAAGCTGAAGCTTCCCAAAGATCTGGTCATGGGCGCGGCAGTGCTGACCGTGACCGGCAGGAGCGAGGCGTATGTGGAAAACTACCGGGGGATCATCGAATATACCGAAAAACGGATCCGCCTGCAGACAAAGACCTGCCAGATGACGCTGTGCGGGGAAAGGCTGCATATCGACTATTATACAGAAGACGAGATGAAAATATCAGGTGAGATTGGAGAAATCCATTATTGTTGACAGATCTTCTGAAATTTTTGAAGGGCTATGTGGTCATACGGCTGTCCGGATATTCACCGGAGCGTTTCCTGAATCTGTGCAGCCACCACCGCATCGTATTATGGGGCCTGCGTTCGGTGGGGACGGAATATGTGATGTGTATCAGTATCAGCGGATTCCGCAGACTCCGGCCGCTGGTGCACAAAACAAAGACGAAGGTCGTGATTCTGGAAAGACACGGCCTTCCTTTTATGCTCCACCGCTACCGGCATCGGAAGCTTTTTGCGGTGGGAGCACTGCTGGGAGCAGCGCTTCTGTATGTGCTGTCTCTCTTCATATGGAACATCCGCGTGGAAGGAAACTACAGCCTGAGCGACGAGGTCATCCTGGCGTATCTGGAAAGCTGCCAGATCGTACACGGAATGGCTAAAAGGGAGATCCATGGAGAAGAGATCGAAGCGCAGCTGAGAGAACATTTCCCGGAGATCACCTGGACGTCTGCGGAAGTAAAGGGCACAAGGCTCATCATCCATGTGCAGGAAAATGAAGACGCCCTGCCGCCGCAGATTCCGGACGATGAGCCGGCGGATCTGGCAGCCTCGGAAACCGGAACGATCGTATCCATGATCGTGAGAAGCGGGACCCCGGCCGTATCGGAGGGCGCGCAGGTGCAGAAGGGGGACCTGCTGGTATCCGGCCAGGTGGAGGTTCTGGACGACGCGGGGGAAACGGCCCGTTCCTACTACGTCCATGCGGACGCGGATGTCCGGATCCGGCGGCAGGAGCACTACAGGGAATCTTTTGACATGTCCTACACAAAGAAAGTCTATACAGGGCGGACAAGAGATACCTGTTATCTGGTGCTGGGGAAAAAGAGGATCGATCTGGGCTTCTGGCACGGAGCGTCCTATGAGCAGTCCGATTCCATTGCCAGCGAGCTGCAGTTGAAGATTACGGAAAATTTTTACCTGCCGCTGATCGTGGGAAAAAGTACCGAGCAGGAATACGTCTCGGAAGCCGCCGTTTATTCCAGAGAGGAAGCCGTGGCGAAGGCAAAAGAGGAGTGGGCCGTATTTTTTGAAAAATTAAGAATAAAGGGACTTCAAATTATTGAAAATAATGTTAAAATAGAAATCAATGATGGTGTATGCACTGCGGAAGGAGACTATACCATCGAGCAGTCTGCCGTACAGGAACGAAAACCGGAGGAGACGCCGCCGGCGCAGACAGAGGACTCAGAAGAAGAAAGGGAACAGACATAAGTGGCACTGGAAGAACATATTTTTGATATTCCGTCCGAACACGAGCAGAATGTATTCGGACAGTTTGATGTATATTTGAAAAAAATTGAGCGGACGACCGGCGTATCGGCCATTACCCGGGACGGCGGCCTGAAGCTCATGGGCAGTGAAACGCAGGTTGCCCAGGCCAGGCAGGTGCTTCTGGAACTGCTGGAACTGTCCAGGCGCGGAAGCCAGATTACGGAGCAGAATGTAAACTACGCGCTGGCGCTCGCTTTGGAAAAGCAGAGCGGAGCCCTGCTGCAGATCGACGGTGATCTGATCTGCCATACCATCAGCGGAAAATCCATTAAGCCGAAGACGCTGGGACAGAAGCAGTATGTGGACGCCATCCGGGAGAATATGATCGTGTTTGGAATCGGGCCGGCCGGAACCGGAAAGACCTATCTTGCCATGGCCATGGCGATCACGGCATTCAAGACAAACGAGGTGGAACGCATCATCCTGACCCGTCCCGCCATTGAAGCGGGAGAAAAGCTGGGGTTTCTGCCCGGGGACCTGCAGAGCAAGGTGGACCCTTATCTGCGCCCTCTGTACGACGCGCTGTATCAGATCATGGGCGCGGACAGTTTTCAGAAAAACATGGAAAAAGGTCTGATCGAGGTGGCGCCCCTTGCCTATATGAGAGGACGCACGTTGGACAACGCCTTTATCATTCTGGATGAAGCGCAGAACACGACCCAGGCGCAGATGAAGATGTTCCTGACCCGGATCGGCTTTGGTTCCAGGGTTGTGGTTACCGGAGACGAAACACAGAAGGACCTGTCGCCGGAGGTACGATCCGGACTGGAGGTGGCGGAACAGGTGCTGGGGAAAGTGGAAGGGATCTCCTTCTGCCGCCTGACCAGCCGGGACGTGGTACGCCATCCGCTGGTACAGAAGATCGTAACGGCATACGAAGATTACGAGAAAAAAACAGCCAGAAGAAAGGAAAGACATGACGCTAAACATCGAAAGGGAATACGATCTGGAACTCGGAATTGACTGTGAAAAAACGGCGAAACAGGTGGCGGCGCAGGTTTTAAAGGAGGAGGGCTGCCCTTTTGAAACGGAGATCAGCCTTCTGCTTACGTCCAATGAAGGGATTCACCGGCTGAATCTTGCCTACCGGGACATGGACAGTCCCACGGACGTGCTGTCCTTTCCGCAGGTCGAATACCGGGCGCCTTCTGATTTTTCGTGGGCAGAGGAACACCGGATGGAGTGCTTTAATCCGGACAGCGGCGAGTTGTTTCTCGGGGATATCATCATTTCCCTGGATAAAGTGGCCGAGCAGGCGGATCAGTATGGCCATGGAAGGCTTCGGGAATTTGCCTTTCTTGTGGCCCACAGCATGCTGCACCTTCTCGGGTATGACCATATGACGGAAGAGGAAGCTGCAGATATGGAAGTGCGGCAGTCTGCCGTACTGCATCATTTAAACATGGAAAGATAAAGAGGATTATAGAATCGATGGGAACAAAGAAACGGAAACGGGGATCCAATTTCATTGTGCAGGGCAGTATCCTGGCAGTGGCCTCCATTCTGGTCCGGGTGATCGGGCTGGCATACCGGATCCCGGTCACAAGGATACTGGGGCCGGTGGGCAACAGCTATTATTCTGCCGCTTATGAAGTGTATTCCATGATCCTGCTCATCTCCTCCTTCAGCCTGCCCCTGGCAGTGTCCAAGCTGGTATCCGCGCGGATGGCGAAGGGAAGGGTGAGAAGCGCATATAAGATTTTTCAGTGTACGCTTGTATTTGCAGTGGTGTCCGGCGGGCTCGGAGCGCTCCTGATCTATTTCGGAGCCGGATTTTTCAGCGAAGTGGTCGTGAGCACGCCTGAGAGCCGTCTGGCGCTTCAGGTGCTGGCGCCAACGATCCTGATCGTGGCTTTGATGGGGTGCATTCGCGGATATTTTCAGGGACTGGGGTCCATGATCCCCACCGCCATATCGCAGATCGTGGAGCAGGTCATCAATGCGGCGGCCAGCATCGGCGCGGCGTGGGCGCTGTTCCGATACGGTGCAAAGCTGGATGCGCTGTATTCTACAGAGATCATGGCTTACGCGTACGGTGCGGCGGGAAGCACCTTCGGCACGGGAGCCGGAGCGTTTGTGGGACTGCTGTTCCTGGTCTTTATCATATTGGCGTACAGCAGGTTCATGAACCGGAAGAAAAACATGGACCGGAGCGGGAGAGTGGAATCCACCATGGAGATCTACGGGCTTCTGATGGTGACGATCCTTCCGGTCATTTTAAGTACTGCTGTGTATAATCTGAGCGGCATCATCGACCAGGGCATTTTCAAGCATCTGATGGCCTGGAAAAAATACGACAGCATGAAGATTGACGAATTGTGGGGAATTTTCAGCGGAGAATATAAGGTGCTGACCAATGTCCCCATTGCGGTGGCATCGGCCATGGCGTCCTCCACGATCCCGGTTCTGACCAGAGCCAGGGTCAACAAGGACCGGAGGCAGATGCGCAGGAAGACAGACAACGCCATTCGCTTTGTCATGATTGTCTGCATTCCCTGCGCAGTGGGGCTTTCCGTACTGGCGGAGCCGATCCTTCAGATGCTCTTCGGCGCCAGAAGCCATATCCAGATATCGGCAGGGCTTCTTCAGGTGGGAACGCTGTCCGTGGTGCTCTATGGCATGTCCACGCTGACCAACGGAATCCTGCAGGGGCTGGACCGGATGCGCTTTCCGGTCATCCACGCGGCCATTGCGCTTGTGCTGCATGTGCTGCTTCTGGTGGGCCTCATCCTGTGGACGGATCTGAACATCTATGCGGTCGTATGGGCGAATATTTTCTTCGCGTTTCTCATATGCGTACTGAATTCCAGGTCCATCGCCAGATATATGAGGTACCGGCAGGAATGGATGCGGACCTTCCTGATCCCCATGGCCGCGTCGGCGCTCATGGGCGCGGCGGCATATGGAACCCATACGGGGCTTATGGCCCTTGCCAGGAACAACACCGCCGCAACACTGGCCGCCTGTCTGTGCGCCGTGCTGGTGTACGGAATTTCACTGCTTTTGTTAAAGGGGCTGAAAGAGGAAGAGATCCTTGCCATGCCAAAAGGCAGCCTTCTGCTGTCTGCCGCGAAAAAACTGCATCTGATGTGAATAATCCTCTTTTTTCCAGTTCATACTATACTGGAAAAAGGAGGTTTTATTTATGTCCAGAAAAACATGGGGAATTACAGTGACGGTTCTTGCATTTCTGGTGGTGATCGCGGCAGCCGTATGGTATACGCGCCGGGATCAGGCCACGCCGCCGGAGGATCAGAGAGGGACCGAACTGGTGGAAATGCTCCCGGCGGAGACGACCCCGGACCAGACGGTCCGGGCCCAGGAGCAGGGATCTCCTTTCGGGGAAACGGCGCAGGAACGGCCGTCGGAATATGAGTACATTCTCCGGAACCACGATGATTATGTGACGGTCTACCGGCTTCCGGAGGACGAAATCTATGAATATACCGACGTGATCCTGGATGTGCTCCCTGAAGAGCTGCAGGAAGAGATCCGTCAGGGAAAATATCTGCGGAATGAAGAAGAACTTTATAATTTTCTTGAAAATTATACAAGCTGAGGTTGCCAGAAAAGCCAGGATGTTGTAAATTATACTTGTCGGACTGCGGAATGCCCGATTCTGCAGCCGCGGGAAAAAGACAGACTGGTGGAAATTATGATACTCAGAAAAACATTAAAGGATAAAAAAAGGATTGTCGTAAAAGTGGGGACGTCCTCTCTGACACACCCGGATACGGGTCTGATGGATCTGATCAAGATGGAAAAGCTGGTCCGGGAACTGACCGACCTGCACAATCGGGGAAAGGAAGTGATCCTGGTGAGTTCCGGCGCCATCGCAGTGGGGCGCAAAGCGCTTGGTATGAAAGAGAGGCCGGCAGAGCTGGCAGTCAAGCAGGCATGCGCGTCCGTAGGGCAGGCGCGTCTGATGATGATTTATCAGAAGCTGTTCATGGAATACAACCAGATCGCGTCCCAGATACTGATGACAAAGAATACGCTGGTCAATGAAATAAACCGGAAGAATGCGGAAAACACTTTTGAGACGCTGCTTTCCCTGGGAGCAATCCCCATCGTGAATGAAAATGATACGGTATCCACCTACGAGATCCAGTTCGGCGACAACGACACGCTGTCAGCCATCGTCACAGCGCTGGTGCAGGCGGATGCTCTGATCCTTCTGTCGGATATTGACGGCCTGTTCACCGACGATCCCAACCGGAATCCCGAGGCAAAATTTATTGAATATGTGGACCGGGTGGATGCGCGCTTCGAACAGATGGCAAAGGGCTCTTCCAGCGACGTGGGCACCGGAGGCATGTCGACCAAGATCAACGCGGCGAAGCTGGCCACCTCCGCAGGAGCGGACATGATCATCGCCAACGGCGCGGATATGGGAATCATACACCGGATCATGGACGGGGAACGGATCGGAACCATGTTCCGGGCCAACCGGACAGAGGATTTTTACCTTATCGACTATCTGGATGTACCGGCAGACAAAAAGAGAGGATGACAGGAGCACATATGGATGAGAAAAAGATCGCAAGGATCAACGAACTGGCACGCAGATCGAAGGCGGAGGGCCTGACGGAGGCGGAAAAGAAAGAGCAGCAGCTCCTGCGGCAGGAGTTTCTCGCGGCGGTGAGGACGAACCTGAAAAGCCAGCTTGACAATATTGACGTAAAGGAACCGGATGGAACTATCGTAAATTTGGGAGAAAAATATGGAAAAAAACAGAAAAACGGCAATTAGGACAGAAGTAAAACAGCGCAGGGCACAGGCAGATCCTGCATTTCTGCACGAAGCAAGCCTTCGGATCAGGAAGAGCTTTACAAATCTGGAGGCATATCAATCCTCCGGGATCCTGCTGGCTTACGTGGACGCAAAGAGGGAAGTGGAGACGAGGCTTCTGATGCAGCAGGCATGGGAAGACGGGAAAAAGGTGGCCGCCCCGCGGGTGGACAGGGACGGGATCATGCATTATTATTTTCTGGAACATCTGGAGGATCTGGAACCCGGAAGCTTCGGCATCATGGAACCAAAGGAAAGCTGTCCGCTCTGTGAGACGGAGGAAGGACTGCTTTTGATGCCGGGAGTTGCCTTTGACGTCCGGTGCCATCGGGTAGGATACGGCGGAGGATACTACGACCGTTATCTGGAAAAGCATCCCGGACTTGTACATATTGCCCTGGCATTTGAATTCCAGGTATTTGACGAGGTGCCTTTTGAAGACCACGACATCCTGCCGGAGATGATCGTGACGGAGGAACGGCTCCTGCTGCCGGAGGAAAGAAAACCGAAGACACTGACAGAAATCGGACAGTATGCCCGGGAGGCGGAACCCGTCCTTCGGATTCTGAACACAGAGAAGAAAAATGAAGCGCTCCTGCATACGGCCGGGATGCTGAGGAATATGAGCGGTTATATTCTGTCGGAAAATGCAAAGGACGTGAAGCGGGCCAGAGAGAACGGAATGAATCCGGGGCTGGTGGACCGCCTGATGCTGGATGAAAGCAGGATCGAAGGCATGGCGGAGGGCCTGCAGCAGGTGGCGGCGCTTCCGGACCCGGTGGGAGAGATCCGGTCCATGAAGCAGCGCCCCAACGGACTGATGATCGGGCAGAAAAAGGTACCTCTGGGTGTGATCGGAATCATCTACGAGTCCCGTCCCAACGTGACGGCAGATGCTTTTGCGCTCTGCTTTAAGGCGGGAAATGTGGTGATCCTCCGGGGCGGAAGCGACGCGTTTTACTCCAACCGCGCCATTGTAAAAGCCATCCGGACGTCTCTGCAGCATCTGGGCATCCCGCAGGACGCGATCCAGCTGATCGAGGATACGAGAAGAGAAACCGTACAGGAATTTATGAAGATGAACCGTTATGTGGATGTGCTCATTCCCAGAGGGGGCGCGGGGCTGATCCGGACGGTGGTGGAGAACAGCCGGATACCGGTCATCGAGACCGGGACGGGGAACTGCCACATCTTTGTGGACGAAAGCGCAGATCTTGATATGGCGGCGGACATTATCTTCAATGCCAAGACCCAGCGGATCGGAGTGTGCAATGCCTGCGAGTCCATTGTACTCCATGAGAAAATCGTGGATGCTTTCCTGCCGAAGCTGAAGGCGCGCCTGGATGAAAAGCAGGTGGAATTAAGAGGGGATGAGCGGGCGCAGCAGGCCGCTTCCGGAGTTCTTCCGGCCACGGAGGAGGACTGGGGAACGGAATATCTGGACTACATTCTTTCGGTCAAAACCGTACGCGGCATCGAAGAAGCCATCGCCCACATCAACCGCTACAATACCGGGCATTCCGAGGCGATCGTCACCTCAGATTACGAAAATGCCCAGCGGTTTCTGAATGAGATCGACGCGGCCGCCGTCTATGTAAACGCATCTACCCGTTTCACCGACGGGTATGAATTCGGATTCGGGGCGGAGATCGGGATCAGCACACAGAAACTTCACGCCAGAGGCCCCATGGGACTTGACGCGCTTACCTCCGGCAAATACATCATCTACGGAAACGGGCAGATACGATGAGAGTGATCGCAGGAACGGCACGGAGCATGCCGCTTAAGACCATAAAAGGCATGGATACAAGGCCTACCACGGACAAGACCCGGGAGACGCTGTTCAATGTTCTGCAGACGGACGTCCCCGGCTGCCGGTTCCTGGACCTGTTCAGCGGCAGCGGGGCGATCGCCATAGAAGCGCTGAGCCGGGGCGCGGAATACGCGGTTCTGGTGGAGCAGAGCCGGAAGGCGGCGGAGTGTATCCGGGACAATCTGGCGTTCACGAAAGTGTCCGGCCGGGCGAAGGTGGAGCAGTGCGACGTGCTGACCGCGCTGCACCGGATGGAAGGACAGGAACCCTTCGACATCATCTTCATGGACCCGCCCTACGGCCAGGAGCTGGAGCGTCAGGCGCTTGACTGCCTGAGAGACAGTACGCTGGCGGACGATTATACGGTCATTGTGATCGAAGCCTCTCTGGAGACGGATTTTTCGTATCTGGAGGAGCTGGGATACCATGCGTACAAATATAAAAAATACAAGACAAATCAGCATGTATTTCTGCAGAAGAACGAATAGAGAAAGGACAGAAAAATGATTCGAGCAATATACCCGGGAAGCTTTGACCCTGTTACGCTGGGACATCTGGATATTATCAGACGGGCTTCCCAGACGGTGGACGAACTGATCGTCGGTGTACTGAACAACGGCGGAAAGACGCCGCTTTTTACCATCGAGGAACGCGTCGGCATGCTGAAGGAAGTGGCAGAGGGGATCCCCAACGTGAAGATCATGTCCTTCTCCGGCCTTCTGGTGGATTTTGCCAGACAGCTGGAGGCGACGGTCATCGTCAGAGGGCTCCGGGCCATCTCGGACTTTGAGTACGAGCTCCAGATGGCGCAGACGAACCACAAGATGAATCCGCAGGTAGATACCATGTTTCTGGCCACCAGTCTGGAGTATTCCTATCTCAGTTCCACAATCGTCAAGGAAGTCGCTTTCTTCGGCGGAAACATCAGAGAATTCGTTCCGGAGCCGGTCATCGGCAGAGTACATGAGAAGGTTCGGGAAAAGACGGGAAAATAACCGCAGAGGAGGAAGAAATACCTATGGCAGGAGAGGAGTACAGATACAGCGGCCAGGCCGAGGAGAAAAGGGAAGCGGTTTATGAACGGCCGGGCAGCGGGATACGAAGAAGCGCCGGATGGAACACGGAAGTGGACAATCCTTTCCGGCACAGGCCGGGCATCCGCAGGTTCCGGGAGCTCTATACCGGAAAGAGAAGGAAGGATCGGACTGCCTGGGCCGATTATTTTGTGTCCGGAGAATTTCTGGAAGGATACCGGGAAGAGCCGTTTGCGGATCTTCTGCTGGAGACGGTCCGGGAGCATCAGGCCGAGTTTCCCCCATGCCGGGAATTTCTGACCGAGCTGTCCCTCGCCTACGGCGTACAGGCGGTGAAAACCGCAGGAGAACTGCAGATCCATACACAGGCCAACGCGGCGTTTTACGGGCTGGACCATATCTGCGGGATCCTGTATCTGGGCGGGCAGGCCATAAAGTTCAAAGGAAGCGATCCCACCATGCTGGCGGGATTCTACGATTACCGGGAGCTTCTGCAGCTGTCCTTAAGCGACTGGGACGATGACGCGCTGCTTTATCTTGGAAAAATCATAGATTACTATACGCTTTCCAATCTGTCGGACCGGCCTGTACAGGGGATGTCCCAGCGCCATCCGAGATCTGTAAAACTGCTGACGTATTTTTTCGTCAGCCATACGTTTCCGGAAAAGGTTTTCCTGGTGCCCTGGAACCATCTTCGTCTTGAAAACGCCACGCTTGGGAAGGAGAAGCTTTTCTACGGCAGCCTCAGGGAAACGATTCTTTCCAGGATTCCCGGCCTTGGAGAAAAACCCAGGAGCAGCTACCGGGAACTTCTGCGGGAATTCTATGCCTATGACGCCAGCTCCGGGTATTTTTCCAATGAGGGAAAGACGCCGGAGGAGCAGCGGGAGATGGATGCGTTTTTCCGGCGGAAAGAGGTGCAGGACGCGCTCTGCGACGCAGCCTTTGTGGAAGAGCAGGTGCTCCATTACTGGATCACCCGGGGCAGCGGGACTTATCTTCTGAAAAAGCTGCAGGAGTATTACAGCAGCCACAGCGATGCGCCCTTTGCGAAACGGGTTCTTCGGCAGATCAGCCAGGTCATGGAAGACCGTCAGGTACTGGCGGACTGTGAGGAAGACGAGAAAACCGCCGTCGTGAAAGGCGGCTTTGACCTTGGAATACGGGCATATACCCGCTATTATCTGAATGCGGCGTTTCCTCAGGCGAAAGGGATCAGACAGGAGATTCTGCTGGCGGAATATCTGAACGACCGTCTGCCCTTCTCCCCTCAGTGGGGCTCCAGGCTGGCGGACCCGAAGGAAAGCGGCATCTCTTCCATGCACCCCATACAGATCGATTTTGAAGATCATGTACTGCAGATCTTCTTCTGCCCGAAGCAGATCGCCTATCGGTGGGACGGAAGTCCGAGGGTGCCGGCCTTTCCGGGAGAACGTCTGGCGGAAATCCAGGATGAAACGATCTTCTGGCTGCTGGCGCCCATCGCAGCCGCCTCTTATGAATCCCATCCGCAGATCCGCGCGGAGCTTGCGCGGCGTCTGGCGGCGCTTCCTCTGGGGAGGGAAGATATTCCGGTCATTGCGGACTGCATCGCCGGGCAGATCTGCCGCAAAGAGGCGTGTCCGCAGGCGCCGGCCGTAAACATTCCGGAGGACGTTTACGAGGATGTTCACGAAGAGAGGGAAGCGCGTGCGGCCATGGAAACGCTGCCGGAACGCGTCCTGATCAAAAATCTCTGGAATATGCCGGAAGAGCTGGGGGCAGGAACGATCACAGAGGAACGGGTCCGCGGAGTCCTGAAGCGCTACTTGGACCGAGAACTGAACCGGGTGGAGCTGGTATGGAATGGATATTCCCTTCTGTTTCTCAAGGACCAGGAGAAATACGCCTGTTTTTTCTTCAACGACCCTGCACAGGACTGGTACGCCTTTGTGTCCAAACCGGACGTCTATCTGACCGTGGAATCGGACAACGTGGTGTACGAACCCTTCGGGTTCGGGATGCTGCCCGACTATCTGATTCACCCGGATACGGACCGCATGGCCCGGCATCTGGAGGAAATCCTGGCTCAGACCGCCCGCCGTCAGCCCGGTCCCAACGGAATGCGGCTGTGGTCGCCGCAGATCTACCGCTTTGAGACGAGACAGCGGTACCGGCTGGCCAAGGTCCAGTTCGGCGGATATCCGGCAGAGCAGGCGCGGAATCAGATTCTGGACCGGTTTTATATCCCTGCGCTTCCGGTATATCTGTCTTTTACGGATTCTGACGGGAACGAATCCGGGAAAAAGGCCGTGCAGAAGAACAAGGCGGCGCTGCAGCGGGTGCTGAACGATTATATGGCAGGACGGCTGCAGAAGCTTCTGATCGTATGGCAGTATGAGGCCGGAGAAGCATATGAGGGGAAACGCATCCAGAACCGTCTGATCCTTCTGAAGCAGGATCAGGGAAACCACAGGATGTACTATCTGGACGACAGCCGCAAAGGCGTGGACTGCCTCGTGTCCGATGTAAAGGAATACATGGACGCAGAGGAAAAGCGATATCGGAAAGTCGAATTCGAGGGGAAACAGGCGCCTGGCTATCTGATCCATCCGGATATGCAGAGGATCCGCGATTTTCTGGATTTTCTCATTCCCCAGATGGGATATGCGAAAGTGAGCCTGGGAGGCTTTGGTGAATGTTCCTATGACAGCAGAGAGGAATATGAACTGGTCAAAAAAGAACTGCAGCTGATGGATGAACAAAAAGAAACTCCGCTTTCATAAGCGGAGTTTCTTTTTTGCTTATCCGATTTTATGATTCGAATTTTCAATCCGTTTTTACCGGATGCTGCGGGTTCCTTACCAGACCGTGCTGGGCGGAAGAATCGACTCTTCCTTTTCTGCTTTCATCAGAGTAAACTGGTACAGCACATGGGTTCTGGGGCTGAACATGAGCGTACACCGGTAATCTTCGCCATGCTGTGTGACGGACAGGTCCGCCTGCTCATAATCCGGAAAGAGATCGCCTGCTTTCTCCCGCGACAGCTTATTGACCGGCACCCCGCTGACCAGCAGGTCGTCCGGCAGGGTATCCGACTGATGGGACAGATGCAGTGCCAGACGGGTGATGACCGCATCGCCCACCCGGATGTCCGCATTGCCCGCTTCCACGGAAAGGCGGACGAACGCGGAATCCGTAAGCCAGAAAGAGATCTCCGTAAGGGCGCTGCCTGCGGTCAGGATCTCATTGGGATCGATCTCATGCTCCGTGACGTGTTCCCCGTCCCATTCGGCCAGGGAAACAGGGAATCCGGCATCCAGAAGGGGCTGCAGCGTCGTGGTGCCCACGAAGATCTCCTCCCCGCCGATGGTGACCGGGACTGCGTGATCCTCAAGCATCAAAGGCTCCGGCTCCGGTTCCTCCTCTTTTCTGCCGCAACCGGCAAGAAGCATTATGGACAGGATGAAAATCATGCCTTTGAGCAGACTGTTTTTCATATCAGATGTATCCTCCTCATATCAAACTGTATTTCCTTTTCTTAATCATATCACAGATGAGGGGGATTTGAAAACTGTTAATATTCAAAAAGAGTTTACGCAAAATGATTGATAATATCTTAACAAAGTGCTATAATGTCAGTAACTAATAACCGGCAACAGACAAAGGAGGAAAGAATCATGCTGGCAGTATCCATTCAGCCGCTCATCGGGTATGCGATTCCGGTGATCCTGGCAGTCGTTATCATTGTGATCCTGGGGATGGGATATGTGAAGGCCCCGCCGGACCGGGCGTTTATCATCTCCGGTCTCAAGAAGGAACCAAAAATCCTGATCGGACGCGCCGGAATCCGGGTGCCGTTTTTTGAAAGGCTGGATAAGCTGTATCTGGGGCAGATGACCGTGGACATCAAGACCGAGCAGTCCGTTCCGACCACGGATTTTATCAATGTCAATGTGGACGCGGTGGCGAAGGTACGGATCGATCCAACTACGGAGGGGATTCGGCTGGCAGCGAAGAACTTCCTGAACAAAACGCCGGATCAGATCTCGAAGGATCTGCAGGACTCCCTGCAGGGAAATATGCGTGAGATCATCGGTACGCTGACGCTGAAATCCATCAATACGGACCGGGATTCTTTCTCCGATCAGGTGATGGAGAAGGCTTCCAAGGATATGAAGAAGCTGGGAATCGAGATCGTATCCTGCAACATCCAGAATGTGACGGACGAAAACAGCCTGATCAAGGATCTGGGCGCGGACAATACGGCCAAGATCAAGAAGGATGCTTCCATCGCAAAAGCGCAGGCGGAACGTGACGTGGCCATCGCGCAGGCGGAGGCAAACAAGGCGTCCAATGATGCGCGGGTGCTCTCGGAGACGGAGATCGCGGAGAAGAACAACGAGCTCGCCATCAAGAAGGCGGAACTGCAGCAGATCTCCGATACCAAAAAGGCCATGGCGGATGCCGCGTACCAGATTCAGGAGCAGGAGCAGCAGAAAATCATCCAGACGGCTACCGTCAACGCACAGATCGCTAGAGCCGAGAGAGAGGCGGAGCTGCGCAAGCAGGAGGTCCTGGTCAAGCAGCAGGCGCTGGAGGCGGAGATCAACAAGAAGGCGGATGCAGACCGTTACGCGGTAGAGCAGGCGGCGGCAGCGGCCCTTGCCAAACGGCAGCGCGACGCGGAAGCGAAGAAATACGAAGCGGAGCAGGAGGCGCTGGCGAAGAAATACGAGGCGGAACAGGACGCGGTGGCGAAGAAGGCTCAGGCGGAAGCCAGAAAATATGAATTCGAACAGGACGCACTGGCGAAAAAAGCCCAGGCGGAAGCGAACAAATATTCCATGGAGCAGGAAGCGGCCGGTATCCAGGCCAGAGGAGAAGCGGAGGCGGAGGCCATCCGTGCCAAAGGTATGGCGGAAGCGGAAGCCATGGAAAAAAAGGCAGAGGCGTATCAGAAGTACAACCGTGCGGCCATGGTGGAGATGCTTATCGACGTCCTTCCGGAGATCGCAGGGAAGATTGCGGAACCCCTGAGCCAGATCGACAAGATCACGATCATCGGAGGCGGCAGCGACCATGCGGGAGTCGGCGATGTGGCGGGAAACGTTCCGGCGGTCATGGCAAAGCTTTTTGAGTCCATGAAGGAAACGGTCGGGATCGACCTGGCGGAAATCGTGAAAGCGGATACATATGATGCAAAGGTGACCAGAAACCTCAACGTATCCGGCGTCCCGGACGTGGAGAAGAAACTGGAAGGCCTTTTCGAAGACGAAGAGCAGTAACGGACCTTACGGGGCTCCTGATGCCGGACTGTCCGTCCGGCGCAGGGGCCCTTTTTCCACGTATGGCGCCCCCTGAAAACCGGTTGGAAAAATTTCTGATTTCTCTGTAACCTTTTCTTCTCTTCGACCGTCTAACTGGTGTAAAACAAATTTGTTGAAAGCTGGAGGCCCCGGTACCAGGGCCGTCAGGAAAGGCAGACAGAATGAACAGGGAACAGTTTACGACAGAGGTATTGAAGGCGGAAAAAAGCCTGTATCATATTGCGAAATCGATTCTGAAAAATGACGAGGACTGTGCGGACGCCATGCAGAACGCCATTTTATCCGCATACGGGAAGCTGCACACGCTGAAAAACGAAGCATTTTTCAGAACATGGATCACCAGAATCCTGATCAACGAGTCCTATCAGCTCATCCGCGGACGAAAGAACCAGATTTCCTATGAGGAGTATATGGACGATCGGAAAGCGGAGGATCAGACCCGGTATTCCGAACTGTATCGGGCAGTCCAGGAGCTGTCGGAAAGTTACCGGATTCCATTTGTACTCCATTATGTGGAAGGATATTCGGTAAAGGAGATCGGCATCATTCTGAAACTGACGGAGAGCGCAGTAAAGGTCAGGCTTCACCGTGCAAGAAAACTGATGAAAGAGAGGCTGAAAGGGGAATATGGCTGTGAAACATGTTGACTGGAACCAGGAATACCCGGAAGTACCTGAGACAGTGCACCGTTCCGTCCTCCACGCTCTGTCCGCGCTGGATGAACAGGAGCAGGAGGTAAGAAGGATGAAAAAAGCACCGAAAAAAAGAATCATATTACTGGCAGCGGCACTGGCAGCGCTGGTGGGAACGACCGCGGCGGCGGCAGGCGTTTTCCGGTGGAACGACAGGGCAGAACAGGTGTTTGAGGCGGACGAGGAGATGCAGAAGGAGCTGACCATGAACCAGATGGCCGAGGAGGTGTCCCAGACTGTGACGGACCAGGGACTTACGATCACGGCGATCCAGACGATCCAGGACAGAAACCGGTTCTATGCGCTTTTTGAAGTTACGGCAGAGGACGCCGGAATGCAGATCACATCGGACTGTTCGATGGACTATACGCTGGATTTCGGCGGAAATGAAGATCCGTTCTGTGCCCGGGGATGGGGATTTGTGTCCGAATCCGATCAGGAGGTATCCAATACCCGGTATTTTGAGATCAGAGGAACCAAACATGAGGAATCCGATGAGGATCTGGTCATGAACCTGCATTTCACGGGACTTCGGGGAGAACCGGCCCAAAAAGCGGGGGAAGGAGAACTGCTCGTCTCCGGAACCTGGGATTTCTCCCTGAACCTTCGGACCTCCGACATGATCTCCCATGAAGTGGAGCGGGAATACGAGGTGGACGGATACGGCGTATATATAAAATCCGTGGCGTTCTCGCCCCTTTCCATGACGATCGTCTACGACGGAGCGGATGTCCGCGCCATGGAAGCCGGAAAGGAGATCTGTCTGGATCAGCTGGATGAACTGACGGAGCTGTATCCAACGGGCGTGCGTTACGCGGACGGAACCGTTGTGAATGAAGGAACGGTGGATGGAGGAGTCATGATTCCGCTGTCGGAAGGCTTCCGGAATGGAGAGGAAACGTTTGAACTGCTGCTCCCCTTTAACAAAGTGGTAGATCCCGGGCAGATCAACGCGCTGCTTATTGGCGATGTGGCAATCGAACTGTAAATGAAACGTGTGCCGCCGGAGAGGATGCTTTTTCAGTTCTTTCCGGCGGCATATTTTTTATAATGTTTTCTGCCGGCAAAAATGTTATACTGTTGTTTTAGAAGGAGGGACCTTTGATGAGCCTTGAAAATTATCATGGAAAACTGTATCTGGATTATATTGCTGATATAAAAATAGCCCGGGCAGAAATTAAAAATATGAAGCTGTATCCGACCGAGGCGGTGATCTGTGATATTTATGCCCTTCCATCACACAATTTTCAGGCATATTATGCCATGTTTTATGAGCGTAATGGAAGGATGCAGATACTTTATGCAAAACCTCAGATTTACCATCGCCAATATGCAGAGCCTGTAAAAATGTATACATTTTCCACGAACAGAAAAGTGAAAAACCGTTCAGTATATGATGGCAGAGACGGCAGAATCATCATTGGAATGAAATATTTATCAGATAAATCTGCCGAGATGATAAAAAACATAATCAGGAATCTTCCGGAAACCTGGATATTAGAAGAAAATATGGTTGTTATTTTGGACGGAGTTTTTCAGGCCATCCGGGTCTTTGACGGTGACGCTGTGATAAAGGAAGTCGTCTATCAGACTGCGGACAGGATTCCCTTTAAAGATCAACAGGAATTAATGGCACAGCAGCTGGAGAATCTGTATTTGCTGATCGGTGAGATAATTGGTGAAAATCCATGCAACTTTTTGGACCGTAAAAGTATCTAATAAGCAGATACAAATTTGATGCAAACCGGTTATATTCTTATATCAGCTTAAAGGGGGAGACGAGAGAAAACCATGTTGAAGATACTGATCGCAGAAGACGAGGAACCGATTGCCAATCTCATCCGCATGAACCTGGCAAAAGCAGGATATGCATGCACCTGCGCATTTGACGGGGAGGAAGCTGCCGATCTCATGGAAGGGGGACGGTACGATCTGCTGCTTCTGGACATCATGCTGCCGAAGATCGGCGGATATGAACTGATGGAATACGCCAGGACGCTGGAACTCCCGGTTATCTTCATTACAGCCATGGGCAGCACGGATCATAAGGTGGCCGGACTCAAGATGGGGGCGGAGGACTATATTACCAAGCCCTTTGAGATTGTGGAACTGCTGGCGAGGGTGGAGACGGTCATGCGGCGTTTTAACAAGATCGGAAAAGTCATCCGTATCCTGGATGTGGAGATCGATCTGACTTCAAGGATCGTACTTCAGAATGGAAAGCAGATCCTGCTGACGCTGAAGGAATATGAACTTCTCCTCTTTTTTGCCAGAAATCCCAATATCGCTCTGTACCGGGAAGTCATCTATGAGCAGGTTTGGGAAAAGGAATACACCGGAGACAGCCGGACCGTGGACCTGCATGTACAGCGCCTGAAGAAAAAGCTTTCCTGGGAACAGCATATCTGTGCGGTCTATAAGATCGGATACCGGCTGGAGACTTAAGATGCGTTTTTTCTGGAAAGTATATTTTTCATTTACCATTCTTCTGCTTCTGTCTTTTGGTATCTTCGGAACCTGGATGATCCAGCTCACCTTTGAAAAATCCTATCAAAAGGAACTCACCGAGGCGGAACGGCAGAACCGGATGTTCCAGCTCTCCTTTGAGATGAATATGAACGCGCTGGAAGAGATTTATCAGAATGACGGGATTATTCCGGCGACCGCATCATCGATTGTGCAAAATCTGTCTGACCCGGGCAGTATTTACCGGATCTACAACCGTTCTCAGGAACTGCTGTATGAGAATAAGAAAAACACGTCCTTTGGAGACGCTCTGCGGAGCATGCTGGAAATCGAAGAAGCCCCCTGCGGATATCAGCTGTTAAAAGAAGGGGAAGATACCTGGCTTCTGTTCGCCTGCCGTTCTTCCGTTGGAGAACGCATCTATTATCTGGAAAATATCCGGAATATCTCGGAGATCTACCAGGAGAGAGAAGCCTATTATGACTGGTACAGCATCGTGATGCTGGTGCTTACAGGCGTCACGACCATACTGGTATTTCTGGTTACCCATGTACTGACCCGTTCCATCCGGGAACTTTCCCAGACGACCAGACGCTTTTCTCAGGGGGATTATGAGGTCCGCGCCCGGGAAGCAGGCCGGGATGAGATCGCGGAACTGGCGAGAAATTTCAACCATATGGCGGATACGATCTCGGAAAAGATGGACGAACTGACCATGCAGGCAAAAAGGCAGGAGGATTTTACCGCGTCCTTTGCCCATGAGCTGAAGACGCCGCTCACATCCATCATCGGATACGCGGACATGCTGCGGACCGTGGACTGCACCAAAGAAGAGACGATGGAAGCCGTCAATTACATCTTTCATCAGGGAAAACGTCTGGAAAGCCTCTCCTTTAAGCTGCTGGAACTGATCGTATCGGACAAACAGACCTACCGGTTCCGTTCCCTGTCGGTGCCGAAGCTGGCGAAATCGGCCATCCGTCTGACAGCGGTGAAACGAAAAGAAAAAGGAATTGAACTGTGGGTCGGAATCGAGGACGGGCATATCCGGGGGGAGCGGGATCTTCTGATCTCCGTATTCAACAATCTTCTGGACAACGCCAGAAAAGCCACGGAGCCGGGCGGCAGGATCGTGGTCCGCGGAAGGAAATATTCCGGCAGTTATCTGTTCTGTGTGATGGATAACGGCTGCGGCATGGAACAGGAGGAGATCTCCCGCATCACGGAGGCTTTTTACATGATAGATAAGTCCAGAGCCCGGAAAGAAGGCGGAGCAGGCCTGGGCATGACGCTCTGCAGCCGGATTCTGGGCATACACGATACCAGATGGAGGATATTCAGTATTCCCGGAAAGGGAACCGCGGTTGCGGTAAAATTTCGCACAAAGGGGGCGGGCAGGAGATGAAAAGACAAAACGGATTTTTCTGGGTCTGCCTGGCAGGCACGGTTCTGCTGGCGATTGGCGTGGTCTTTCTGCCCCGATACTTCAGCCGGAGCCTCGACATGAGATCCATCGGGCAGGTGGAGGTGACCGGAAGAGACGGATTTTCGTTTCTGGAAGCCGGCTCCAACGATGTCCCGGGCGCAGCGCGGGCATTCCAGTACCTGGAAAAAAGCGGGGAAAATCCCATGCTGATTACGTCCATGGAGGAGCCTTCCCAGATCGACCGGGAGCTGGCGGAGAAGGTGTATTACGAGGCTTCGGTCATATCGGATTGGGGGATGGTCCCCTGGCTTCAGATCGAACAGGGATATCAGGAAGTATACGACGGAAAAATACCTCTGTACATGGACTGGTCCGAGCATGTGAAATTTGCCCGTTATTACAGCCTGACTTATGAATCGCCGGAAAATCCCAATAAAAAAGAGATGATGAACCTGTGGTATCTCCGGTTTTCCGACAACGAAAATTTTGACTATTATTTTATCGTCAACGCAATCACCTGCCAGATCTATTATGCCGAGATTTACAATTTATACTCGGAAGACATGATACGGAGCATCTATGCGGAAAACGCATACACGGACAGAACAAAATATGTCACGGAACTGCACACCCGGGAAACCGAGCTTGGATATATGTTTATGGATGCCTGCGTGAATTATTATGAAGCCTATGGCTCTGAATATATCAGCCAGGCCGGTCTGAGTACCCTGAACAAGAAGATGGGGATCGTGATCCTCTATTTTCCAGGAGCGGAGGAACCGGATACAAACCAGCATGTGTATATAGAAATTAAAGTAAATGAAGAGCCGCATCTTGGAGCATACCGGGGATTCAGTATTGGATTTCAGGATCTTGCCGGATGGGTACGGTCTCTTCAGGAACAATTTTGAAAAAGAAAAGGAGTGACGGATATGAGGTATACAAAAGAAAAACGGCGACGTATGAGGAAAAGGGCCATGCGCAGGATGTTCTGGCGGAGCACAATCTCCCTGTTTGGGATACTGATCCTGCTGCTTACATGGAATCTTACTTCCTGTGCCCTCCGTTATCTGTCACCCCATGACGGCCGCCGGCAGGAGGACACCGCAGACGAAAAGGAAAACCGGGAAGAAGATTTTGGAGCAGATGCGGTAAAGACAGCGGCCGGTACAAAGGACCTTCTGCTGGTTAACAAAACCCATCCGCTGGACAGCTCGTGGAAGCCGAACCTGACCCGGATCCGGGAATACGGTGTGGACGTGGACAGTTCCATCGCAGACCATCTGCGGGAGATGTTGGCGGCCGGAGAGAAGGAAGGGCTTTCCTTCTGGATCGCTTCCGCCTACCGAAGTACAGAACGGCAGAGAGAACTGCTGGATGAGGATATTGAAACACTGGTGCGTCAGGGATATTCCTACTCGGAAGCGTATGAAGAGGTTGTAAAAGAAACCATGCCGGTAGGATGCAGCGAGCACGCTACCGGGCTGGCAGTGGATATCGTATCAAAGAATTATCAGATTCTGGACGAAAAACAGGGCAGGACCGATGAGATCATCTGGCTCCAGAATCACTGCAGCCAGTATGGATTCATCCTGCGCTATCCAAAAGATAAAGAGGATATCACAAAGGTATCCTACGAATCCTGGCACTTCCGCTATGTGGGCGTGGAGGCGGCCGAAGAAATCATGGGCCGCGGCATCACGCTGGAAGAATATCTGGATTCAGAGGAATAAACGGAAGACGCCGAACACCTTCCCAAGAATGGTCACTTCGTCGACGATGATCGGATTCATGGAATCATTTTCCGGTTGCAGGCGATAGTGGCCGTTTTCTTTATAAAATGTCTTTACAGTGGCGGAATCCTCTACCAGCGCCACCACAATATCGCCGTTTTTCGCGGTACTCTGCTGCTGCACAAGAATCTGGTCTCCGTCATAAATCCCTGCATTCACCATGCTTTCTCCCTTAACCTTTAACATGAAGGTATCGGTATTCGGTACATATTCCGCCGGAATCGGAAAATAAGACTCAATATTCTCTGCGGCAAGGACAGGCTGCCCGGCCGCAACGGTGCCCACCAGCGGTACATTGACCACCTCATGTCGGAGCATATAGAAATTCTCATCCATGATCTCGATGGCACGGGGCTTGGTGGGATCCCGGCGGATATAGCCGTTCCGCTCCAGAGATTCCAGATGCGAATGAACCGAAGAGGTGGACTTCAGATGAACTGCTTCGCAGATATCACGCACTGCAGGCGGATAACCTTTATGTAAGATCTCGGACTTGATAAAATCGAGAATCTCCTGCTGTTTATGAGTGATCTTTCCGTATGCCATATAGCTGACCTCCTTAACTGATCGAACATTCGTTTTTATTTTATTATAGCACGGTCTGCGGGAAAAAGCAAACAAATATTCGAACATCCGGCGCGATTGTATAAATCACAAAAAACAAACAGAATCTGAACAAATATTTTGAAAAGCAAGCTTGATTTTTTACGAAAAGGTTTTATAATAAGTGTTTGGAAGGAGCAGGGTCTGTGTCGGGCCTGATCTGATTGAAACATATGGTAAATTTTACAAGAAAGGAAGTGTGGTTATGGGGAATCTGGGCGAGACTCTGATGGAAGAGCTGAACTGTGAAACAGTATTTTCCATAGGCGGTATCGGAATCTCGGAATCTGTGGTGGTCACGTGGATTATCATGGCGGCGGTCACGCTGGCGTCCATACTGCTGACCAGGAATCTGAAGGTCGAGCATCCGGGGCGCGGCCAGATCATGCTGGAATACGCGGTCACATGGCTGCAGAACATCGGAAAGGGCATCGTCGGGGAAGAAGCCGCCGAATATGCGCCCTATCTGACTTCGGTCCTGATCTATCTGGGCATAGCCAATCTGATCGGTATCCTTGGATTTAAACCACCTACCAAGGATCTGAACGTGACGGCGGCACTGGCGATCATGAGCATTATTCTCATCGAAGCGGCAGGAATCCGCAAAAAGGGCGTGAAGCGCTGGCTGAAGGGCTTTACGGAGCCGGTAGCGCTGGTAACGCCCATCAATGTACTGGAGATTTTCATCAAGCCGCTGTCGCTGTGTATGCGGCTGTTTGGAAATGTGCTTGGGGCATTCGTCATTATGAAACTGATCGAAAGTATCCTCCCGGTGGGACTGCCGGTGCTGTTCAGCATGTATTTTGATCTGTTCGACGGACTGATCCAGGCTTATGTATTTGTATTCCTGACAGGATTGTTTATCAAGGAAGCAGTGGAGTAGGATATGGTCGATCAGGGAAATCGATCATATCATCAACAATAGATAAGGAGAGAAAATATGACAACATTAATCGCGGTTGGAGCAGGTATTGCAGTATTTACAGGTATCGGAGCAGGCATCGGCATTGGCATCGCCACTTCCAAAGCGGCGGAGGCCGTGGCAAGGCAGCCGGAGGCAGAAGGCAAGATCATGAAGATGCTGGTGTTCGGTGCGGCGCTGGCAGAGGCGACAGCCATCTATGGTTTTGTTATCGCGCTTCTGATCATTATCCTTCTCGCCTGAGTGACGGGGAAAGGCGGATAATGATATGTTAAGACTGGATATGAATCTGCTGTGGACGGCAGCAAACATCGGGATCTGGTTTCTTCTGATCTGGAAATTTCTCTTTCGGCCGGTCAACGAGGTGATCCGCAGGAGGGAAGAGGCGATTGCTTCTCAGTATGAGAAGGCGCAGAAGCTTCAGGAAGAGGCAAAAGCGGAGAAGGACAAATGTACCGGGTTCCAGGCACAGATCGAGCAGGAGAAGGCTGCAGCCGTCGCGGAGGCGCAGGAAAAGGCCCGGACGGAGTATGACCGGATCGTGGCGGAAGCCAGGGACAGGGCAGAGCAGATTGTGGAAGCCTCCAGAAAAGAGGCGGAGCTTGAAAAAGCACGGATCGTGGGGAAAGCGGAGCAGGAGATCCGCTCTGTGATCATGGACGCGGCGGTAAAGTCCATGCAGTCTTCCGAAGGGGATCATGCACTTTATGATCAATTTTTGACAAAAGCAGGTGAATCGCATGCAGAATGACAGATATATGGAACAGCTTGCCCGTATGGAGGTGAAGCCGGAGGCGCTCCGGACAGCTCTGGACATCCTCAAGGCGGTTCCCCAGATCCAGACGGAGCTGGAGAATCCTTCTGTCTCCAGAGAAAAGAAGGAGACCATCATCCAGAAGATCTTCCCCCGGGAATCCCGGGCTTTTCTGCTGTCTCTGGCAGAGGACGGCGCGCTGGACGGACTGGATGAGATCATCAGGGAATATACGGCAAAACCGGAAGCAGAGCGGGGGCCGCTGGAATGTGTGCTGGAATATGTGACTGCTCCGGACGAACGTCAGTTCGCCGGCATCCGGAGATTCCTGGAGCAGAAATATCCGGGACGGGTTCTTTCCATTCAGAAGAAGAAAAATCCGTCTCTTGGAAGCGGTTTTGTCCTCCGGGCAGGCACGCAGGAATATGACTGGAGCCAGGAAGGGCGCAGACGCCTCCTGGAAGAGCGGTTAAATGCCGTGGATATCGCCGGGGCAGAGTCTCTGCTGGCAGAAAAGGGCATCATCAGCATCCTGAAGGGCAGTCTGGAAGACGCGGATCTTAAGAGCCAGGAGATCGGCGTGGTGAGACGGGTTGGCGACGGCATCGCCTATATCGACGGCGTGGACCACGCCATGTACGGTGAGATCCTGGTATTTGAAAACGGCCTGAAGGGGATGGTGCAGGATATCCGAAAGGATGAGATCGGCTGCATTCTCTTTGGAAAAGAAACAGAGATCCGCGAGGGCACAAAGGCAGTCCGTACCGGGCGGATGGCGGGAATTCCCGTGGGAGACGGCTTCATCGGAAGAGTCGTGGATGCGTTGGGAGCGCCTCTGGACGGAAAGGGGCCTGTGGAAGCGTCCGATTACCGTCCGGTGGAAGAACCGGCGCCGGGCATCACGGACCGAAGCCCTGTGGATACGCCTCTGGAGACCGGTATCCTTGCCATCGATTCCATGTTCCCCATCGGGCGGGGACAGAGAGAGCTGATCATCGGAGACCGGCAGACCGGCAAGACCAGCATCGCCACGGATACGATCCTGAACCAGAAGGGCAAGAACGTCGTCTGTATCTATGTGGCCATCGGCCAGAAAAATTCTACGGTGGCCAAGATGGTTCATACGTTTGAAAAATACGGCGCCATGGACTATACCATCGTCCTGTCCGCCTCCGCCAGCGATCCGGCGCCGCTGCAGTATATCGCGCCCTATTCCGGCACGGCTCTGGCAGAATATTTCATGCACAGAGGGCAGGATGTGCTGATCGTCTATGACGACCTGTCCAAGCATGCGGTGGCATACCGCTCCCTGTCCCTGCTGCTGGAGCGCTCTCCGGGACGTGAGGCATACCCGGGAGACGTATTCTATCTGCATTCCAGGCTGCTGGAGCGTTCCAGCCGTCTGAAGGATGAACTGGGCGGCGGATCCATCACGGCGCTTCCCATCATCGAGACACAGGCGGGAGACGTGTCCGCCTACATTCCCACCAACGTGATCTCCATCACGGACGGCCAGATCTTCCTGGAAAACGACTTGTTTTTCGCGGGTATGCGTCCGGCGGTCAACGTGGGGCTTTCCGTATCCCGTGTGGGCGGCGCGGCCCAGACCAAAGCCATGAAAAAGGCGGCGGGAAGCATCCGTATCGATCTGGCCCAGTATCGGGAGATGGAGGTATTTACCCAGTTCAGTTCCGATCTGGACGCGGTGACCAAGGAGCAGCTGCAGTACGGCAAAGGACTGATGGAGCTGTTAAAGCAGCCCCTGTGCGAGCCCATGTCCCTGCACGAGCAGGTCATCACGCTCTGTGCGGCCAATCAGAGACTGCTTCTGGATGTGCCGCTGAAAGAGATGAAGAAGTTCCAGAGATCCATGCTTGGCTGGATCGATGAGCACTATCCCCGGATCGGAGATACCATCGACCGGATGCAGGTCCTGGATGAGTCTCTGACAGAGGAGATCGTCAGGGCCGTAAAGGAATACAAAGAGCAGGTGGTGAGCTGACATGGCAGGACTTCGAGAGATCCAGAGCCGGATCAAGAGTATCCAGGATACGAGGAAGATTACCAATGCCATGTACATGATCTCATCCACCAAGATGAAGAAGGCGAAGCTGGCGCTGGAATCGACGGAACCGTATTTCTATACCCTTCAGTCCACCATCGCCCGGATCCTGAGGCATCTTCCGGAGATGGAACATATGTATTTTGAAAAACCGGAGGTAAACCGCACGAAGATCGGCCTTCTGGTGATCACCGGCGACAAAGGACTGGCAGGTGCCTATAATCACAACATCCTGAATCTTGCCCAGAAGTTTCTGGACAATGCGGAAAATCATGTGAAGCTCTTCGTGGTGGGCGAGCTGGGACGGCAGTATTTCACCGCCAGAAATATACCCATAGAAGAAAATTTCCGCTACACGGTGCAGAGCCCCAACTTCAACCGGGCCCGGTGGATCAGCGAGAAGATTCTGGATCAGTACCGGGACGGGGAACTGGATGAGGTCCATGTGATCTATACCCGTATGGAGAACAGCATGCAGAGCGTACCGGAGGATAAGATGCTGCTTCCCATTGAAAGACCTGCCCTGGCACATATTCCGGCAGATGTCCATCAGGAGGGATTTTTCCTGATTCCGTCGCCGGAAGAGGCGGTGGATACGATCATTCCCAATTATATCACGGGATTTATCTACGGTGCGCTGGTGCAGGCGTTCTATACGGTGCACAACGCCAGGATGGTGGCCATGGAAGCGGCGACCAACAATGCGGATGAGCTGCTCCGGGATCTGAAGATCATGTATAACCGGGCGCGGCAGGCTGCCATCACCCAGGAGATCACGGAGGTATGCAGCGGTGCGAAGGCGCAGCGGGCAAAGCGTGAGGCAAAAAACAATACGGAACACAGAGTATAAGGAGAGTATGATGGAAAAAGGAAAAATCATACAGGTTTCAGGCCCGGTGGTGGATGTGTGGTTTGAAAAGGGCGGTCTCCCCCATATCAAGGATGCGCTTATGGTGGACAATCACGGGGAAGTCTGCGTGATGGAAGCTGCGAAGCATCTGGGAGACAACGTGGTGCGGTGCATCATGCTGTCGGCCAGCGAGGGACTCTGCCGGGATATGGAAGTGACATCCACAGGAGAGGGGATCTCCGTACCGGTAGGAGAGAAGGTGCTGGGAAGACTGTTCAACGTCCTGGGACAGCCCGTGGACGGCGGCAGCCTGGTGGAAGATACAGAGAAATGGTGCATTCACCGGGAGCCGCCTTCTTTTGAAGCGCAGAATCCGGTGGTGGAGATTCTGGAGACAGGGATCAAGGTCATCGATCTTCTGGCGCCTTATGCCAAGGGCGGAAAGATCGGTTTGTTCGGCGGTGCAGGCGTGGGAAAGACGGTGCTGATCCAGGAGCTGATCCGCAATATCGCCACGGAGCACGGCGGATATTCCATCTTCACCGGCGTGGGAGAGCGTTCCCGGGAGGGCAATGACCTGTGGAGCGAGATGAAGGAGTCCGGCGTTCTGGAGAAGACCGCACTGGTGTTCGGCCAGATGAATGAGCCCCCCGGAGCACGTATGCGTGTGGCAGAGACCGGACTTACCATGGCGGAATATTTCCGGGATGAGATGAACCAGAACGTGCTGTTGTTCATAGACAATATTTTCCGTTTTGTGCAGGCGGGCTCCGAGGTGTCGGCCCTGCTTGGGCGGATGCCGTCAGCGGTGGGATATCAGCCTACGCTGGCTACGGAAATGGGCGAGCTGCAGGAGCGGATCGCTTCCACCAAACACGGATCCGTCACTTCCGTGCAGGCGGTCTATGTCCCGGCGGATGACCTGACGGACCCGGCTCCGGCTACGACATTTGCCCATCTGGACGCCACGACCGTGCTGTCCCGTAAGATCGTGGAACAGGGTATCTATCCGGCGGTGGACCCGCTGGAGTCCACTTCCCGGATCCTGGAGATCGAGGTAGTGGGAGAAGAGCACTATGAGACGGCCCGCAGAGTCCAGGAAATGCTTCAGAAATACAAGGAGCTGCAGGATATCATCGCGATCCTTGGCATGGAAGAGCTGTCGGAGGAAGATAAGCTGACGGTCAGCCGCGCCAGAAAGATCCAGCGTTTCCTGTCCCAGCCCTTCCACGTGGCGGAGAATTTTACCGGTGTTCCCGGTAAATATGTGCCGCTGAAGGATACGATCAAAGGATTTCAGGCGATCATCTCCGGAGAGATGGATCCGTATCCGGAGGCCGCCTTCTTTAACGTGGGGACCATCGAGGAAGTGGCGGAGAAAGCGAAGGCCATAACGGCTTCTGTACAGAGGTAAGGACATATGGCAACATTTCGTTTAAAGATCATAACCAGCCGCCGGATATTTTACGACGGTCCCTGCCATACGCTGATCATACCGGCGCTGGACGGGGAAAAGGCGGTCATGGCGCATCATGAAGAGATGATCATCGCCATCAAACCCGGCGAGATGCGGATCCGGTTTGAGGAAAACGGCGAATGGGAATATGCGGCGGTGGGGCAGGGCTTCTGTCAGATCGCCAACAACCGCGCGATGCTTCTGGCGGACCTGATCGAACGTCCGGAGGAAGTGGATGCGAACCGTGCGAGAGAAGCGCTGGAGCGGGCTCAGGAGCGGCTGCGGCAGAAGCAGAGCGTCCAGGAGTTCCATATGACCCAGGCGGCCATGGCAAGAGCGCTGGTGCGCCTGAAGGAGACGGAGCGGTTTGTGAATTAAATATTAAAACAGTACCGAAGATCTGTGTGAACGAAAGCTGGCACAGATCTTCGGTGTTTTGATTATAAGATTTCTTATTGAAGAACCCCATATTTAAAGATATAATGATCTTACACAACTCACGAAAGGAACCGGCCTTCAGGCCGGAGACGGGAATCAGCACATGAAAGAGGGACTGGAACGATTTCTTAAGGCACAGGAAGACGCGTACGAGGCGGCGCTGGGCGAGATACGGGCAGGGCGGAAGCGGAGCCACTGGATGTGGTATATCTTTCCGCAGATCGCAGGGCTTGGGCGGAGCGGGACCGCACAGTATTACGCCATCCGTGATCTGGACGAAGCGAAGGCGTACCTGCAGGAACCGGTGCTCCGGCATCGCCTTCTGGAAATCTCAAAGGCGCTTCTGGAGCTTAAGACCGGCGACGCCTCCCAGGTCATGGGGTGGCCGGATGATCTGAAGCTGAAGTCCTCCATGACGCTCTTTGACGCGGCGGAACCGGAATGCGGCGTATTTCAGAGCGTACTGGATCAATATTTCCATGGGGAGAAGGATCAGAAAACACTGGAAATTCTGGCAGACGATTGAGAAGGAGGGGAACAGAAGAGTATGAATACAGGAGAGGAACGCAGCCTCCAGAAGCTTCAGGACGCGTTGGAGGCTCTTAATCTGTCAGGCCGGAACATGGAACTGGCGGAAAAATATCTGGATATGGAACAGGAGGAGGACCGAAGCCTGCTCTCCGGCGTGGAGCATCAGGATCTGTCCGGATTCCGGCTCAGTCCTGACCAGCTCAAACAATGCCGAGACTATACAGGCTACTGCCTGAAGCGGAACCGGAAGGAAGCACACGGGCGTTTTGTACGATTTTCATCGGCTGTAGGCGGTTCCACAGCTTATTATGTGCTGGTCAGCTACGGATGGAATATCAATACGATTCTGGAATACCTGACCAGAGAACAGGCGGCGGCCATCCGGGCGGAAGGCATCGTATGGAACCAGTACGGACTGAAACATGTCCTGAACGGAATCGTACAGAAGACGCCCCAGGTACTGCGGGACGCCATGGAGCTGTGTTATCACCGGCACGACAATGCAAAGTCCCTGCTGGCGGCACTGTCGCTCTATTATACAAAGCCGGAAAAACCGGCGGGCGGAGTCATCAAAGCGCTGTTTCCCGGAGGAAAGACGGAGCGGCAGGCACAGGAACAGCTGCGCAGTACGGTACACTATCTGGAAAAAAACCTGACGGACAGCATCGAAAATATGTTCGAAGGCAGCGTTCCGTCCGAGGAGGAACTGAAAAAGCTGACAGATTTTGTGCAGCACTCCTCGCTGGATGAACCGTTTCCCCAGGAGATCCGCGGCATTCTGCGGGGCCGGCAGGTTTCCGCCTATCTGCTGACGCTGCTGACAGGAGAAGCCTTTCTGGCGGCAGATCATTCCGGACAGTTTGCGGCATTTATCCGGCTTGCCGCCGCCATGGATCTGAGCGCCGCTCTGGACATCTGCCTGCAGATCGGCGGACAGGCATGGTTTTTCCAGCACATGGACAGGCTGGAGGACGCGCTTCCCGTACCCAAAGCGGAGTACGCCGTCTGGTGCCTGAAGAACTGCAAGTACGGCAGTCCGGTCAAGCGGATGGTAAAAAACCACCCGGAGGTGGTCCGCCAGCTGATTTCCAGCGTCAGCTCCGAGGAATATCAGCATCTGCTTGCCATGGCGAAGGACATGAACCCCATGCTGTACCGGGAACTGAACAGCGCCGGTTCGGGAGAATTCCGCGAAAAGCTGGCGAAGGAGCTGACGGCCCGTTATCAGAAAGGCCAGCCGCAGGCCATACAGTATCTGCTGGGAGACGCGGAACTTCAGGACCTGTATCCCTACGTCAATGAATGGCGGGGCGGGTATGACTATGACACGAAGAAATACCAGAAGATTCACGCCATGAAGAAAAACGGCCTGGACATGCAGATGTACCGAAGGGCGGTGGTGCTGGAAGCGCTCTGCATGCGTCCGCGGTATTTCAACAACTACTGGTATGATACGTATAAGAAAATAGACCGTCAGACCATCCGGGAGTTCATAGAGCTTTTTGAGGAGGAGCAGCTTCCCGTATCCCGGCAGCTGGAAGCCCTCAGCAGCATCCACGACAGCTATTATTCCGAACAGGCAAAGACGGATTTTATCAATGAGTGCACCATGGCGATCCGTCTGAAGAAAGACCAGTGGGGCGCGGACCTGGCCGTACAGGCAAGAGAGGGCATCGCCGTCGTCCGGTTCCTGTGTATCCGAGTGCTGGATGAATACGGGCAGGAGTATAAGGAAGTCCTGCTGTCCTGCGCCCTGGACAGTTCCAGACAGGTGCGGGAGCTTCTGGCGGCAGTGTACGAGGGACACCGCGACTGGGAGCCGGAGATCCTTCAGATGCTTGGTTCAAGGAAATCCCAGGAACGGGAGATGGCCGTGCTGGTGCTGAAGCACTGGGGCGCAGACGCTTACAGAACATCCTTTGAAGCGGCTCTGGAAAAGGAAAAGAGCAAAAAGATCCGGGAGCTTCTGGAAAAATGCCTGGGAATGGAGAGCAGTCCGCCGGCCTCTCCGAAGGAGCAGACGCAGGAGGAACGCATCAAAGCGGTGCTAAAAGGCGGCAGGAAACGGAAGATTGCCTGGGTGTATGAAAAACCCCTGCCGGATATACATAAAAAAGATGGTTCCCCTGCCTCCGAGGACCATCTGGCCGCCGTCCTTGTATCCTATGCGGATATGGGGATTCCGGGCTTTTGCAGAGAAGCGGCAAAGCTGGCGGAAGAACTGGACGAAAAGGAACTGGCACAGTGCATGAGCCTGATCTTTGAACGATGGCTGGAGTCAGGAGCGGAAGCAAAGAAAAAGTGGGTGCTCTACGCGGCGTCCATCCATGGAGGCGAGTCCATCGTCCCGGCTCTGCATGCACAGATCCAGGAATGGCCGAAGGTATCCAGGGGCGCCATGGCGGCGGAGGCGGTAAAGGCGCTGGCGCTGAACGGCAGTTCCACCGCGCTTCTGCTGGTGGATCAGATCTCCCGGAAGTTTAAATTCCGTCAGGTAAAGACAGCGGCAGGGGAAGCACTCTCCTATGCGGCGGAACAGCTGGGCATCACAAAAGCGGAGCTGGAAGACCGGATCGTTCCAAATCTTGGCTTCAGCGAACAGATGGAACAGATGTTCGACTATGGTCCCAGAAGCTTCCGGGTTGTCCTGTCGCCGGCGCTGGAGCTGGAAGTGTACGACGAAAAAGGAAAACGGCTGAAAAACCTGCCCGCACCGGGTAAAAAAGATGAGCCGGAAAAAGCGAAGGCGGCCAGCGACGCCTATAAGCTTCTGAAAAAGCAGCTGAAGACCGTCGTGACCAATCAGAAGCTTCGACTGGACCAGGCCATGAGCATGGAGCGGTTGTGGCAGGCGCAGAAATGGCGGGAGCTTTTTGTAAAAAATCCGGTCATGCACCAGTTTGCCATCGGACTGATCTGGGGGCTGTACGAGAACGGCGCGCTGAAAGCCACCTTCCGCTATATGGAGGACGGAAGCTTTAATACCATGGACGAAGACGAATACCAGCTGCCGGAGACCGGGACCGTCGGCCTTGTGCATCCCATCGAGCTGGACGAAGAAAGCCTGGCCGCATGGAAGGAACAGCTGTCGGACTATGAGATCGTCCAGCCCATCGAACAGATGGACCGCCCGGTCTGCCGGCCCACAGAAGAGGAGAGGAGCAGCACGGAGCTTACCCGCTTCGGCGGAAAGCTGCTGAACGGACTGTCCCTGTCCGGAAAGCTGCAGAATCTGGGCTGGTACCGGGGAAGCGTCCAGGACGGAGGTGGATACTATACCTTCTACCGGGAGGACGGAGACGTAGGCGTGGAACTGGAATTTTCCGGCTGCTATATGGGCGACGAGAATGAAGAGGTGACCGTCTACGGCGCTTCCTTCTACCGCGCCGGAACCGTGCAGCGTGGAAGCTACGTCTATGATACCATTAAAAAAGAGGATCTTTTTCAACTGGGTGACGTAAGCCCGCGGTATTTCAGCGAGATCGTCCTGCAGCTTACGAAGGCAACCGCCTCCTCCCAGGAGCAGCTCGCCTATCCGGAGTGCAGAAAATAAGGAGGAACAGGACTATGGATATCTATCTGATCCGTCACGGCGAGACGGATTATAACCGGGAGAAACGGCTGCAGGGAGAGACGGACATCCCGCTCAACAGCCGGGGAATCGAGCTGGCGCAGATGACGGCGCAGGGAATGAAGGGCCTGCATTTTGACCGGGTCTATACCAGTCCCCTGGTCCGGGCGGTAAAAACGGCGGAAATCATCCGCGGGGACCGGGACATCCCAATCATCCCCACCGACGGCCTGAAGGAAATCAGCTTTGGAGATTACGAGGGCCTGACCATCAAAGACGGGAAATACAACATCCCGGACCCGGATTTCCTGAATTTCTTTCAGGCGCCGGAAAAATACCATACACCGCCGGGTGGAGAGAGCATTGAGCATCTGAAGGAACGCACCTCTTCCTTTTTGTGGAGTATCATACGGGACCCGGAGCTGGAAGACCTGACGATCCTCATGTCGTCCCACGGCGCCGCCATCCGCGGCATTCTCTCGGGCTTACTGGACCTGCCCGTATCCCGGTTCTGGGAAGGCGGCGTCCACAAAAACTGCGGTGTTACCCTGCTGCACGCGGAACAGGGGCAGTTTGAAATCGTATTTGAAAACAGAGTCTATTACTGATCTGAAAGCATCTCACAGTGCGGACGCCAAAAGCCATACGGCCCGGTGTCTGCACTGCTTTTATTTCCCGCGGCATGCTGCTGATTTTTTCAGATTCCATGAACTTTTCTTAAGAATTTCCAAAGTACCACATTTTCCGAAAAAGATATGATATGTTATAAACCAGAAAACATAAAAGTGATTCTTGACAAACAGCCGAAAATGTATTATTGTATTATTTAAATAGAACAATAGATACTTAATACATTGACGCAGTCGGAACAGAAAGGAGTGAGCAGCAGTTGGAGACACTGGTAGAAGTGCATGACATGTGTAAAATATACAATCCCGGCGAAAATGAAGTGCGGGCGCTGGACCATGTAAGCCTGCAGATCCGGAAAGGAGAGTTCGTGGCCATCATCGGGCACTCCGGCTCCGGAAAATCAACGCTGATGAACATGCTCGGATGTCTGGATGTACCCACGTCCGGACAGTATTTTCTGAATGGAAAAGACGTGTCCCATATGACGGACGACGAGCTTTCCGATATACGGAATCTGGAGATCGGATTTATCTTTCAGGGATTTAACCTGATCCCCAACCTGACCGCCCAGGAGAATGTGGAGCTTCCGCTGATCTACCGGGGCGTGGGCCGGAAGGAGCGCGGCGCGCTGGCAGAGGAATCCCTGGAGATGGTTGGGCTCTCCCACCGGATGGACCATAAACCCAGCGAGATGTCCGGCGGACAGCAGCAGCGGGTGGCCATCGCCAGAGCCATCGCGGCGAAGCCGCCGGTGATCCTGGCGGACGAACCCACCGGCAACCTGGATTCCAAATCCACCCAGGAGATCATGAACGTACTGAAAGACCTGCACCAAAGCGGAAGGACCGTCATCCTCATTACCCATGACGACGAGATCGCCGCGCAGGTAAAGCGGGTCATACGGATTAAGGACGGACGGATCGAAGCAGATTTTATGAATGAATAAAGGAGAGACAGACAGCAATGAAGATCAAGTGGAAGAAAGATAAGGAAGAGATGGCGGGTGCCGGAAAGAAAGAAAAAAAGATCCTGACACCCGCAGAAAAAAAGAAGCGCAGGAAACGCATCATCATGGGCGCGGCGGCTGTGTGTCTGGCCCTTTTCATCGTAAGCAGGATGATGACTCCGGAAACGCTGCCGGTGGTCATGGTGAGAGCAGCGCAGACGGCCACGCTGGAGCAGACCGTGGATACCAGCGGTACGATCAAAACCGAGAACCGGAAGACGTATTTTTCGCCGCTGAGCGCGAAGATCTCCGAGTGCCGGGTGTCCGTGGGCGATGCGGTCGCCGCGGGAGACGTACTGATCGCCTATGACGCCGCCGACCTGCAGAGCCGGATCCAGGAGGCGTCTCTTCAGAACGACGAGGCGTATTATACATATCAGGATACCGTCGACAAGAGCAACGCGGATGCGGCGGAGTACGGACGTTCCAGCCATGACGTGGCGATTCTGGAGCAGCAGGTGGAGGACTGGAAGGCAGAAGTACGGGCGCTGAAACAGTATCTGACGGACATGGGTTGTTTCCTTCGGGAAGCGGTCAACGACGGGCATGAGAACGCGGCGGAAGAATATCAGTCAAAGATCGACCAGGCCACCAACACGCTGGCGGTCAAGGAAGAGGAGCTGGCGGAATTTGAGAGCGATCTGGCAGAGCAGAAGGGAATCCAGAATTCCACGGAGGATACCATGCTGACCGCCAACGGCAGAAAGCAGATCGAGGCAACGAAGGAGCTGGCCGCCATGAAAGCGGAGAAAGTAAAAGAAGCGGCGGCGCAGGTGTCCGAAGGGCTGAAGGCGGATTTCGGCGGGATCATCACCGATGTGAAGGCCGTGGAAGGAAGCGTGATCGAGGAAAGCGGCGAGCTTCTGACCATCGAGAGCAATGAAGACGTCTGCGTGGAGATTTCTCTGAGCAAAAGCGATCTGGAGAAGGTGCACGAAGGACAGAAAGCGGTTATCACCGTGGTAGGGAGAGAATACGAAGGTACGGTCACCCGGATCAACCGCTCCGCCTCCAAGAACGACAAGGGCGCTTCCGTCGTCTATGGAGAGATCCATATCGACAACCCGGATGAAAATATCTTTCTGGGCGTGGACGCGAAGATCAAGATCCAGGGACAAGTGGCGGAGGACGTCATCGCCGTGCCGCTGGAAGCGGTCAACGTGGGAAGAGACGGAAGCTTTGTCTATATCGTCAACAACGGCGTCATGGAGACGCGGACCGTGGAGACCGGAATCGCGACCATGGATCTGGTGGAAATCAAAAGCGGCCTGAACGGGGACGAACAGATCGTGCTGAACAACAGCCTGGGACTTGAGGAAGGCGCTCAGGTGACGCCGATGGAGGGCTGACGGATGGCACAGCTTTGGGAATATATTAAAATGGCGGTCAGCAACATCCGCATGAACCGCGGACGGTCGTTCCTGACCATGCTGGGCATCATCATCGGCGTCTCCTCCGTGATCCTGATCATGTCCATCGGAAACGGAGCCAAGGCGGAGATGGAAGAGGAACTGACCAGCGTGGCGGGAGGCCAGGTCTATATTTCCGTCAACAGCAACCTGGAAAGCGATACGCCGGTCATCACGGAGGAAGACAGGGACGCCCTGCGGGAGCTGGAGCATGTAAAAGGCGCCAGTTCCGTGATGAATCAGTGGTCTGCGGTCGCCACGGAAAAGGGCACCTTTGACGCCATCATCGATTACGGCAACCCGGACAGCGAGTATATCTCCAGCCCGGATATGCTGTACGGGCAGTGGTTTACCTGGGACGACTACAATGCGCGCCGTGCAGTGGCGGTGGTGTCGGAGATGGACGCCGTACGTATGTTCGGAACTTCCAATGTGGTAGGCCTGACTTTTGAGCTGGACGACGGAAGCGGGATCCAGGACGTGCGGATCGTCGGCGTGAAAAAGGCCATCGAAGGAACCTTCGTCAGTACCGGATACGGTTCCTATCTGGATATCTCCATGCCCATGACCGCCGACTGGTACTGGGCGGAATATAACGATTTTGATTCGGTCTATATCTTCGCGGAGACGGGGTACGCGAAGGAAGTAACGGAACGGGCCATCTCCCTGTTGGAAAGCCGTCATGAGATCTTCGGAGAGGACGCGTTTATGTCGGAGGATTTCGACAGCCAGATGGCGTCGGTCATGCAGGTGCTGGACATGATCACGATCTTCATCATGCTGGTGGCGGGTATCTCCCTTCTGGTGGGCGGCATCGGCGTTATGAACATCATGCTGGTGTCCGTAACCGAGCGGACGAGAGAGATCGGCATCCGCAAGGCTCTGGGCGCCAGAACCCGTTCGATCCTGATCCAGTTTCTGGCGGAATCCGCCATCATCACCGGGATCGGCGGCATGATCGGAATCACGCTGGGAATCGCAGGGGCGTACGGGATCTGTTCCCTTCCCATGGTCACCTTTCCTCCGGCGGTCAGTATCCCCGCCGTCGTATTCGCCACCCTGTTTTCCTGCAGCGTGGGGATTTTCTTCGGCATCTATCCGGCCAGGAAGGCGGCACACTTAAGTCCTATTGAAGCGCTGCGCAGAAACTGATATAATAGAAGGCACATACGGGATACGGAGGTGCCATACGGTGAAAGGAAGAGCGGAATACAAACTGGACAAAAAATATCTGTCGGGAATCCTGGGAGCGGTGGCGGCCCTGCTGCTCTTCTGGATGTGGACCGGCAGCCTGAAAGAAGCAGAGCATGCAGAAGCATACGTTACGATTACAGCGTTTTCTGTCGGGAAGGCAGATGCGCTGCTTCTGCTGTGTGGGGATACGGCGGTCCTTGTGGATGCCGGAGAGGAGGACGACGGGCCGGAGATCCTGCGGGAACTGAGAAAACGGGGAGTCAGCCGCCTGGATCTGCTTCTCATTACTCATTTTGACAAGGACCACGTGGGAGGCGCTTCGTATCTGATGGACCAGCTGGACATTGCATCGGTCATGATGCCCGATTATGAAGGCGAACGCCCGGAATATGAGGCGTTTGTCCGGAGGCTTCAGGGCCATCCGAACGTCCGGCGGCCGGACGCGCAGGTGCAGTTTTCCACCGGCGCGCTGGAGTGGACCGTCTGGCCGGCAGAGAACCCGGAGCAGTTCCAGGATGGAGAAAAGGAATACGACAACGACCTGTCTCTGGTGGCGCAGGCCGTCTACGGCGAATGCCGGTTCCTTCTGACCGGGGATATCGAGAAAGCCCGGATCCGCCAGATGCTTGATACGGGCACGGACTGGAGCTGCGACTGGATCAAGATGCCTCACCACGGACGGTATGAAAAGGCGCAGGAAGAACTCCTGGACGCAGCGCAGCCGTCCTTTGCTGTCATCTGCTGTTCCGAAAAAAATCCGGCGGAAGAGAAGACGCTTAAGATGCTGGAACGCCGGGGAATCACCTGTCTGGACACTTCCAAATCCCCGGTGGAGACGGTGTGCGACGGAAAGCAGATCGTTATGCAGAATACAACGGAATCTGGAAGAGTTCGGATACTGCGTCCGGCAGAGAAAAGAAAAAGCTTCGGTTGACAACCGGCAGATCCGCGTATAAGATAGAATCAGAAGAAATTGTCAGAAAACGACAGATGGAAAGAGAGAGACCGAAGATGTTAAAACAATTATCACTGTATGTAGAAAATAAAAAAGGAACCATGAACCATATCACCGGCATTCTGATGGAGGAAAAGATCAATATCCTTGGTTCGGTCAACAACGACGGGGATGAATTCGGCATCGTCCGCATGGTCGTATCCGAACCGGAACGGGCGTACGAAGCGCTGAAAGAGGCCGGGTATCTGTGCAAACTGGTGGATGTGATGGGGATCGAGGTGGCGGACGAAGCAGGAAATCTGCACCGTCTTCTGGGAGCGCTGGCGGACAGCAACATCAATGTAAACTACATCTACCTGTCCTTTAACCGCGACAACAGCAAGCCGATCCTGATCATGCATGTGCAGGACGACGACATCTTTGAGGTGGAGAGCTGCCTGCGGGCAAAAGGGTTCACGGCTGTCTGATCCGGAGGGGCACTGCCGGAAAACCTGTGTCCAATTGAATTTTTCGCTGAAATTTCCCGATTTTCCGCTTGACAGCGGAAAACGTCCATGCTAAGATATAACAGATGCCGCGTGGCGGGGTGATAAGTCTGCATATCTGCAGCACCGAAGCCAGCGAGTAATGTTTTAGGAGGTGCCATATGTACGCGATTATTGCAACAGGTGGTAAACAGTATAAAGTATCCGAGGGCGACGTGATCAAGGTTGAGAAGTTAGGTGCGGCGGCTGGTTCCAGCTATGTATTCGACCAGGTTCTCGCAGTCTGTGATGACGCTCTGACCGTAGGTACTCCGGTAGTGGAAGGCGCTACTGTAGAAGCATCTGTGATCGGTGACGGAAAAACGAAGAAAGTCATCGTTTACAAGTACAAGAGAAAAACTGGATATCATAAGAAAAACGGTCACAGACAGCAGTACACCGCTGTTAAGATCGAGAAGATCAACAAATAATTCAGAACAACTATTGACGCATTGATATATGTAATTCAGGGAGGTGTAAACCTATGTTAAATATGAACCTTCAGATGTTCGCACATAAAAAAGGTGTCGGTTCTACCAAGAACGGCAGAGATTCCGAGTCCAAGAGACTTGGCGCCAAGAGAGCAGACGGCCAGTTCGTAAAGGCAGGAAACATTCTTTACAGACAGCGCGGAACGAAGATCCATCCGGGTGTGAATGTAGGACGCGGCGGCGACGACACTCTGTTCGCACTGACAGACGGCGTTGTCCGTTTTGAGAGAAAAGGCAGAGACAGAAAGCAGGTTTCTGTTGTTCCAGCAGAGGCAAAATAACAGAAAGCCGCTCTTTTCGGCTTTCTGTCATGAGGAAGAATGCATGAATGAGGGCTTCAAGTCGGGTAGATTTGAAGCCTTCTTTTATCACTGAAAAGGAGAACGACACATGTTTGCAGACAGAGCGAAGATCTATATTCGTTCCGGAAAAGGCGGAGACGGCCATGTGAGCTTCCGCAGGGAACTGTACGTACCCAACGGCGGGCCGGACGGCGGAGACGGCGGAGACGGCGGGGACGTCATCTTTGAAGTGGATGAAGGACTGAATACTCTGACCGATTACCGCCATAAACGCAAATATGCGGCACAGGACGGCCAGGAAGGCGGCAAAAGGAACTGCCACGGAAAGAGCGGTCAGGATATCATTCTGAAAGTGCCGGAGGGAACGGTCATCAAGGAGGCCGAGAGCGGCCGGGTCATCGGAGACATGTCCGGAGAGAACCTCCGGCAGATCGTCCTGAAGGGCGGAAAAGGCGGAATCGGCAACCAGCATTTCGCCACATCCACCATGCAGGTGCCCAAATACGCCAAACCCGGCCAGCCGGCGCAGGAGCTGGAAGTCCAGCTGGAGCTGAAAACCATCGCAGACGTGGGGCTGGTGGGATTTCCCAACGTAGGCAAATCCACGCTTCTGTCCAGAGTGACCAACGCCCAGCCGAAGATCGCCAACTACCATTTTACCACACTCAGTCCCAATCTGGGCGTGGTGGATCTGGAGGACGGCGGATTCGTCATTGCGGATATCCCGGGGCTGATCGAAGGCGCTTCCAACGGCGTGGGACTGGGGCTTGATTTCCTGCGCCATATCGAACGGACCAGAGTCATCATCCATATGGTGGACGCCGCGTCCGTAGAAGGCAGAGATCCGGTGGCGGACATCCATGCCATCAATAAGGAGCTTCATGCCTACAATCCAAAGATTGCCGCCAGGCCGCAGGTCATCGCCGCCAACAAGATCGATGCCATCTGGGACCCGGAAAATGATCCGGTGGAAAAGATCCGCCGGGAGTTCGAACCGGAAGGAATCCCGGTCTATCCCATCTCTGCCGTCAGCGGACAGGGACTGAAGGAACTGATGTATGCGGTGAAACACATCCTGGACACTACGGACGACAAGCCGGTCATATTCGAACAGGAGTTCTTTCCGGAGGACATGTTCATTCAGGAAAATCTGCCCTACACGGTGGAAAAATCCGCGGAAGAGGATCATACGTACCTTGTGGAAGGGCCGCGCATCGAAAAGATGCTGGGCTATACGAATCTGGATTCCGAAAAAGGATTTGCTTTCTTCCAGCGTTTCCTGAAGGACACGGGGATTCTGGAAGATCTGGAAAAGGCGGGAATCCAGGAGGGGGATACGGTCCGGATGTACGGACTGACGTTCGACTACTTCCGTTAAGCCATATCCGGCGGTATGGCACGTATCCCGGCACGCCGGACTGAATTTTTGAATCACGTATTTTGTTAAGAGGAAAAACAATGACAAGTAAACAGAGAGCATATTTAAAAGGGCTGGCCATGAACCTGGACCCGATCTTCCAGATCGGGAAGAACAGCCTGACACCGGAGATTACGGCAGCCATCCAGGAAGCGCTGGAGGCAAGAGAGCTGGTCAAGATCAGCGTTCTGCAGAACTGCGCGGACGATCCCCGGGAACTGGCGGCGGTCGTATCCGAGCGCACCCGTTCTCAGGTCGTGCAGGTGATCGGTAAGAAGATTGTATTATATAAAGAAGGCAGGGAAGAGAAGAAAAAAATCATCCTTCCATAATCAGGGAAAGAACACATGGCTGATACGAAAAAAAGGATCGGTATCATGGGCGGAACCTTTGATCCGGTCCACAACGCCCATCTGATGCTGGCGGAGCAGGCCTACCGGCAGTATGGCCTGGATGAAATCTGGATGCTGCCCAACGGAAATCCGCCCCACAAACGGAATACAAGACAGGCTGGAATGGAACATCGGATGCATATGCTCCAGCTTGCGATTCAGGACATTCCATACTTGAAGCTTTGTGATGTGGAGCAGTCCGGAGCGGTCTATCACTATACGTATGAGACGCTGCAGCAACTGAACCGGGCGTATCCGGATACCACCTTCTATTTTATCATGGGTGCGGATTCGCTCTTTGAATTTGACGGCTGGAAGGAGCCCGGCATCATCAGCCGGGAATGCATCCTGCTGGCGGCGGTGAGAGACGATCACCCGGGAGAAGAGCTGAAAGCCCGGATCCGGGTACTGGAGGCCCGGTACGGCGCCCGGATCTATCTACTTGACACGCCCCGGATGGATATTGCATCCGAAGAGATCCGCCGGCTTCTGGCTGACGGAAAGGACGTCTCCGGTATGGTGCCTGCTGCCGTGGCGGCGTATATGGGCCGGCACCATCTGTACGGAACGGATACACAGCAGTCAGACAGCCAAAGGAGAATAAGGGGATAAGAATGGATACCATCTGCATTAAGGATCTGAAGAAAGAATTAAAAAAAGAAATGGACGACAGCCGGTTTGAGCATACGCTGGGCGTCATGTACACCTGCGGCGCCCTTGCCATGCGTTACGGCTACGATCTGGAAAAGGCCATGCTGGCGGGCCTGATGCACGACTGCGCCAAATGCATGCCAAACGCCAAAAAACTGAAGGCAGCGGAGAAAAACCATCTGGAGATCACCGACCTGGAACGGAAGAATCCATTTATGCTCCATGCAAAACTGGGCGCGTTTCTGGCAAAAAAGAAATACGACATTGAGGACCGGGAGATCCTGGATGCCATCCGCTGGCACACCACCGGCCGGCCGGACATGACCATGCTGGATAAGATCGTCTATATTGCCGACTACATTGAACCGAAACGCGACAAGGCGCCGAATCTGCACGAAATCCGGCAGCTGGCGTTTCTGGATCTGGACAAGGCGCTCCTCCGGATCCTGGAGGATACGCTGGGATATCTGGGAGATTCCACGGATCATATTGACTCCATGACCAAAAAGACGTATGATTTTTATAAACAACAATTTTCATAAAGGAGGGTATTTATGGTAACAAAGGATTCCAAAGAGATGGCGAAGATCGCTGTCAGCGCACTGGAAGAGAAAAAGGCGAAAGACCTGAAGCTTCTTGACATTTCCGATGTGTCTGTCCTTGCGGATTATTTTATCATCGCATCCGGAAGCAATTACAATCAGGTGCAGGCCATGGCGGATGAAGTGGAAGAGAAGCTTGGACAGGCGGGATATACTCCCCGGCAGGTGGAAGGCTATCAGACGGCCAACTGGATCCTGATGGACTATCAGGATATCATCATCCACATATTTGACGAGGAGAACCGGCTGTTCTACGACCTGGAACGGATCTGGAGAGACGGCAACCTGGTAGAGAAAGTAGATTTAGAGGCGTAAACTATGGGAAGTCATATTACTTCAATTGAAAAAAAGACAGACAATCGCTTCCTGAATATGTATGACCTGCATTATGTAAACAAAGCAGGCCGTGAAAAACTGTATTTTATCGCATCCCGGGGAAAGGACATTGCAGACCTGAAGATCAAAACCCGGAAAAACAATCCGGACGGCGTCATCATCTACAGCGTCTATGGCGAAAAGCACGATCGGATGGTGCTGGTGCGTCAGTACCGTGTTTCCATCGACGATTATATCTATGAACTTCCGGCCGGCCTGGTGGACGAAGGAGAGACCTGTGCCGAGGCGGGCGTCCGTGAGCTGAAGGAAGAGACCGGGCTGGACTTTGAGCCGCTGCAGGTGGACGAGATGTATCACAAACCCTTTTTCACCACCATCGGCATGACCGACGAGTCCTGTGCGACAGTATACGGCTATGCCACCGGAACCGTGTCCAGAGAAGGCCTTGAGGAGAGCGAACAGCTGGAGGTCGTGCTTGCGGACCGGACGGAGATCCGGAGAATCCTGAAGGAAGAAAACGTGTCCATGAACTGCGGATATCTGATGATGCATTTTCTGCATCACACGGAGGAAGACCCGTTTTATTTTGTCAGACAGGAGTAGTACAGGATGCTGACAAATTTTCTCATTGCAGTGGAAGCGGTGCTCCCCATCTTTCTGGTCATTCTGCTGGGGATGGGTGCGCGCCGCCTGAAGCTTCTGACAGACCTGGAATTAAAGCATGTGAACAATGCTGTATTTCAGGTCATGTTTCCGTTTATGATGTTTTACAATATTTATTCGGCGGATGTTACCGGCGTATTGATCCCGTCCTATTTTCTGTTCTGTGTGGGTATGCTCTTTGTTGTCTATGCCCTGAGCACGGTATACGCGGTACTGACGGTGAAAGATGCTCCCAGCCGCGGAGCGCTGATCCAGGCGTCCTACCGTGGAAATCTGGTGCTGATGGGGCTTCCGGTCATGCAGAATCTGATGGGGGAGGAGGCGCTCGGCCTGACAACGATCATGCTGGCGGTCATCGTCCCTCTCTACAATATACTGGCGGTCATCACACTGGAAGTTTTCCGGGGAGGAAAGCCGCATCCGGCCCATATGCTGAAGAAGATCCTGACCAACCCGCTGATCTTGGGGGCTGCGGCCGGGATCCTCGCAGTGGCGTTTCGTCTGGAAGTTCCGGAAGTCTTTCTGAAGCCTGTCAGCCAGGTGGCCGCGGCGGCAACGCCGGCGGCGCTTCTGGTCATGGGTGCTTCCTTTTATTTCCGCAGCGTTCATGAAAATTTCCGGAATATTGTGTGCGGCGTGGCCGGAAAACTGATCGTCGGCCCGGGCATCGCGTTGGCAGCGGGATATCTCATGGGATTCCGCGGAATCCCGCTGGCGCTTCTGATCGTGATCTTCGGCGCGCCCTGCGCGGTTTCCAGCTATACCATGGCACAGCAGATGGACAGCAACGCGGAACTGGCCGCAGGATGCCTGATCTTCTCCTCCCTGTTTTCCAGCGTGACCATCTGCGGGTGGATCTTTTTGTTCCGGCAGCTGGGAGCGATCTGAATACTCCCTGTACAAAAAAGAGACTGATGCGTCATGCTTCGGCATACGGCGTCAGTCTCTTTGTGGTTTCTCAGCAGTTGCCCATACGCTGAAGCATACAGCACATGGTCCGGACCTCCCGCTTCTGGGACCGGATGATCTCATCCAGGATCGGAATCAGATCCGAACAGATGCAGTACCGCAGTGTATTTTCCGACATGGCAATGGCGCCGCAGTGATGGGGGACCATCTCCCGGATAAAATTGCCGTTGACGCAGTTGGAAGTACAGGCCTGTTTCATCTCACAGAACATGGTTTTCATGATCTTTTTCGTGCGGGTCTGATAACGGCACAGATCGTCCTTGCAGTTGTGGACCGCGTCGCATTTACTCAGGATCCTGCGCATACGGGAGATGCTGTCTGTCTGCTCCGTGATGATCCGCAGGGCAAGATTCTGGAGCGGGATGTTCGTTGTGTATTTCAGAATATTTCTCGCCATCTCAATGGCGCCTTCATGATGCGGGATCATCTGTGTGATAAAATTGTGGGAAATACTGTCTGACAGGTCTGCATGAGTCATTCCGTCGATCATATCGCACAGAATGCAGTCATAGAATGCCAGATAATCGTTGGTGACGTTGCTGAAATTACATGATCTGTTCATAGTTACCGGTTTTTGTGCTCTTTTCTGATAGTATATGGGGATCTTTCTTCTTTTGTCACTGTTTTTATCCGCCTGTCCGCATCTGACTGTCCATAAAAATAGTTGACAAAGAGAAATTAAAGTGATATTATTTTAATATCAAAAATATGGAGGTATTTACAAATGAAGGAAATTGAATTAAGTAAGAAGAAAAACGGCATGGCGGTGCTTCTGCTGGTGGTCCTCCTGTATGCCCTGGCAATCACAGGAACCGTCTTCAGCGGCATATGGATGCAGAACAACTGGAGTCCGGCAGCGACCGCGCTGATGGTGGTCTGCATCATCTTCCTGTGCATCGGCTGGTTTCCCCTGTGCGGGCTGAAGGTATTAAAGCCTCAGGAAGCCCTGGTGCTTACGCTGTTCGGAACCTACGTGGGAACCTTAAAGGGCAACGGATTCTATTACGTCAATCCTTTCTGTACCAGCGTCAATCCTGCCGCAAAGACAAGGCTCAGCCAGAGCGGAGATGTAAAACAAGCCGCTTCCGGACTGGATGCGGCTGCCGCAGCTGCTGTATCCTTTGAGAACACCGGGAAGAAAATTTCCCTGAAGATCATGACCCTCAGCAACAACCGGCAGAAGATCAACGACTGCCTGGGCAATCCCATTGAGATCGGCATCGCCGTCACCTGGCGGATCGTAGATACGGCAAAGGCGGTATTTAACGTGGACAATTATAAGGAATTCCTCTCCCTGCAGTGTGACAGCGCCCTCCGGAACATCGTCAGGCTCTATCCCTATGACGTGGCGCCGGGCGTGGATACCACAGGAGACGGAATCGCAGATGAGGGAAGCCTCCGGGGATCCAGCGAGATTGTGGCGGAAAGGATCAGAAGCGAGATCCAGGAACGGGTCCATGAGGCGGGCATCGAGATTGTGGAAGCCAGAATCACCTACCTGGCCTATGCGCCGGAGATCGCGGCGGTCATGCTGCAGCGCCAGCAGGCTTCGGCCATCATCGACGCCAGAAAGATGATCGTAGACGGCGCTGTGGGCATGGTGGAGATGGCTCTGGAGCGGCTCAGTGAACAGGAAGTGGTGGAGCTGGACGAAGAGCGGAAGGCGGCCATGGTCTCCAACCTTCTGGTGGTTCTGTGCGGGAACCATGACGCCCAGCCCATCGTAAATACAGGAACACTGTACTGACATGGCGGACAACCGTAAAAAACAGGTACCCCTGCGATTGTCCCCAAAGCTCTATGATGCCATCGCCGCCTGGGCAGAGGACGATTTCCGCTCCGTAAACGGGCAGATCGAATACCTGTTGACCGAATGTGTAAAGCAGAGGAAGAAAAACGGGCGTCCGGTTCCGGAAAAACTGGATGTACCGCCGGATCTGGACATTTCATAACATATGATACGGAATCCAATCCGCAAAATGGTCTGTACGTCCCGGCAGTACAGACCATTTTGCGGCAGACGGGACAGAATTATTCCAGCGGGAAAGTAACACTCCAGCTGCCCTCCGTCTTCTGGCCGGAAATGACATAATGTCCGTACAGCGTGTACTCTGCCAGATCTTCCGCGGAGATGTCAAAGACTTCTTCCGTATAAGAGACCGGATGATCCGGATCTTCCCCGTTCATAAAGGACAGGCTGTAGGCGGCGTCTTTTTTTCCATCGGCGTTCTCCAGCCACAGATAACCATGGTTGTCATGTTCCCGCGTATCGCCAAAAGCAGTCTGGATATGGAGCAGGCCGTCCCGGTAGCCCCATGCCGTCAAAGTGACGCTGCCATCCGGCAGAAGGTCCACGGAAGCATTGGAGCGCAGGACGTCCGCCGTATCGCCGATACCGTAAGCCTCATAAGCTCCGCCGCATCCTCTCAGTTCCGCTTCTTCTGTAACCGGTTCCTCCGGAACCTCCGCCAGATCCAGCGGAATGGCGACAGCTTCATACGCAGCCTTGTGGCTCAGGAATTCCTGTACGGAAAAGGTAACCTTATCCCCCCGGATCGGATGCTCCTTCCAGTCATCGGACCGTTCCTTCAGTGTGATCAGAAACGAGACTTTGCCGGATTCGGCGTCATAACCGGCCCGCTCACAGGTTCCGACCGCACCGAAGGGGCGGTGGATGGAATAACTGTCAAACAGATCGGTGGTCTCATCGATCCGATCGCCCTCCAGGTCCTCCATTGTAATATAGATTTCTGCCGTGTCTTCGTGGACATATGCGGATACCACTTCCATGCGGATGCCCTGATCCTCCGATGACATCCGCACCGGCATAAAATACTGAGCGGCTTTTGGAGACAGCAGGTACAAAAACTGATAAACCGGTTCCACATGGGCGGCCAGCACCGGCATGGAGCAGGAGAGGACCGCGCAGAGAAGAACGGCAGCGATGGCTGTACGGTGCCATAACCGGGTTGTCTGTCTTCCGGTCCGTGCCGCAGCTTTCCTTCGCATCCGGCCCGCCGGTCTTCCATTCCGCGCCGCGGCTTTTTGCAGCAGCCGGTCCGTCAGTTCCCGGCCTGGAGTGACGGTTTCGTTCCATTGCCTGTACGCTTCTTTAAAACTCATAATGTTCCTCCTTCAGGACCTTTTTTAAGATGGCTCTGGCACGGGTAAGCTGTGTCCGTACCGTGGATGTTTTTCTGCCGAGGATCCGTCCGATCTCTTCGGTTGACAGTTCCTCGTAATAGAACAGATGGATCACTTCCCGATAGCGCGGCGGAAGCTTCTGCAATGCCCGGGACAGGTCGACCGGCGGTTCGTCCTCCTCCGATGCCAGATCGTCGGTCAGCGGTTCTGTGCAGCGCTTCCACGGAGAAGTCCAGAGACTGTTGGCACAGTTTACCGTCACTTTCAGAAACCACGCCCGTTCATGTGTTTCATTCCGGAAGGCCGGCTCTTTCCGGATATACCGAAGAAAGACCTCCTGATAAATCTCGTCTGCGTCCTGCCGGTTTCCCGCGCGGGCAAAGGCAAGCCGATAGACCATATGAGAATAACGCCGGATCGTATCCTCCACAGGATTCTGCATGTTTTGCACCTCCCTGCATGATAAATTTGCAGCCGGATCAAATGGGCTGCAGGCTTTCACTAAGAATACCCTGCCGGAATCAAAAATGCTACAGTATTTAAAAATTTTCTTCTGAAAGGGAACCGGACGCCCCTTTCATCCGTCTTATATACGAAGCATGTTTCAAAACAGACAGCCTGACGGATGTGCACAGTCCCGCAGGCATGAAAAGTTGGTGAGAAAAATGATGGATAAAGAACAGTTCTGCCATAAGATCCGGGAGCTGGAGACTTCCATGTACCGGTACGCCCTGGGCGTGATGAAGAACCCCGCGGACGCGGAAGACGCCGTGGGAGAGACGGTACTGAAAGCATACGCCCATCTGGCACAGCTGAAGCATCCGGAGCGTTTCCGATCCTGGATTATGTCGATCCTGGTCAATGTGACGCGCACCATGCTGGCCGGAAGGAGCCGCCTGGAGCTTCCGGGAGACATGAGCCTCTACGGACAGCAGGCATCCGGAGAACAGCGGGAGCTGTGGGATACAGTCATGGACCTTCCGCAGAAGTTTCGTCAGGTGGTGATTCTCTACTATTATGAAGGATTCCATACAAAGGAGATCGCCCAGATGACGAAGCTGTCCGAAGGGACGGTCAAATCAAGGCTGAACCGGGCCAGACAGAAACTGAAAACAGTATTGGAGGACAGGAACGGATGAGAGCAGAAGAGCAGAGGACAGACAGACAGATCGCAGAACAGGCGGCGAAGGAGCCGTGGAAGGCATCTGAGGGCTGCCGGGAGCGGGTAGAACGGATTCTGGAGGAGCTTCCGGACACACCGGAGAAGGAGGAGACAAGGATGAAAAGCATATGGAGTAAACGGACACTGATACTGGCAGCGGCGCTGGCGGCAGCCGTCGGAACGACCGCCATGGCATCGGAGCTGTTCCGGTGGGATCAGAAAGCGGTGGAAAATTTCCGAAATCCCACGGAGGAGGAGCAGAACGCCATGACCATGGAAGGGCTGGCAAAGGAACAGACCGCTTCCGCCACGGACGCCGGAATTACAATCACCGCGAAGCAGACCGTACAGGATAAAAACACACTGTACATCCTGCTGGAGATTCAGGCGGAGGACCCGATCATCGACGGAAACGGAGCATTTGACAACCCGGATGAAAACGGAGCGTACGGACGTCCCTGGATTCTCACGGAGCATGAGGACGCCTTCCACAATGTATCCATGGGATTTTCTCCGGACACGCCGGCATTCTCTGAACTTTCGGATCATGGTTTTTATGAGATTTCGGCGCTGAAATCTCCGGATCAGGAATGGAATGAAGATCAGGTAGAGGTTCAGTTTACAGAGTACAGCTACTATACATACGAAAACGGCGGCACCATTCCCCATACCGTCCGCGGAGACTGGACGCTGACGCTCCCGCTTGGAGAAGATACCATATTGGAAACTGATATCTACAGGCCCGAACAGCCGGTGGAGATCGCCGGCATACCCATACAGGTAAAACGGGTGGAGGTATCGCCCCTGTCCGTCCTTCTGTCCTTCGACATGGACGATCTGGAAGCGCTTCGGGAAGCCCGGCACGCGGGAGAAAGCGACGTCTATCTGGAAGAAGTGGAATTCGCCGGTTTTCTGGATCAGAACGGAGAGGAGATTCTCACCGGTTTCGGCGGCATGAGCGGAGCGTATGATTTTGACAACCGCGAGGTCATCCACCAGATGGGACTCGGTACTTACGTGGACACAGAGGGTCTGCGCGCCGTGCTGCTGGGCAGTGAAAAAACGGAGGTTCCGCTGAAATAGAAAAAATATGGATCATTTTGAAGTAATTGCCGCTGCCGGCTCGTTTTAATAAAGGAAGAGTACAAAAGGGGGCGGGAACGATCGGAACAGAAGAACAGTTTACAGCGTTGCTTACCAGATACGAGAAGCTGGTCTACACCCTGTGTTACCGGATGACAGGTAATCCGTTCGACGCACAGGATCTGACCCAGGACACGTTCCTGTCCGCTTACCAGCGGCTGCAGGATTTTGACGGAGAACATGAACGGGCATGGATCTGCCGGATCGCAGTCAACAAATGTATGGACCACCAAAAAAGCGCGGCGCGGCGGATTCAGCCGGCAGAAGAAGAAGTCTTTCTCACGATCACGGATCAAAAACCAGATCCGGAAACCGCCTGGCTGCAGGAAGAATCCAGACAGGAGGTACTGAAATTGTGCAGACAGCTTCCGCCTCCTTATAATGAAATCGCCGAAGCACATTTTTACGAGGAACGTTCCATAAGGGAGATTGCGGAAGAGAAGGGCCGGAACCTGCGTACCGTACAGACGCAGGTCTACCGGGCCAAAGGCCTTTTAAAAAAGAGACTGAAAGGAGGGCACAGCAGATGGAAAAACGGGCAGGACACCTGACTGAAAAAGATGTGGAAGACTGGATGACCGGACTCCTTTCGCCGGAAAAAGAACAGCAGCTTCTGACCCATGCAGGAACGTGCGATCACTGCGCCGGGCTTTTAGGATTCTGTCTGGAACAGCGCCTGATGGAACCGCCGGCCTATCTGCGGGATGAAATTCTGGAGAAGAGCCGGAGCCTGGAAATCCGGACCGCCCGGACGATTCATCGGACGTCCGGACAGATCCGTCTCTTTCTTTACAGTCTAAAGGTAGGCTTTGCGCTGGCAGTCTCTCTTTCCATGCTGTTCGTTCTGCCCCTGCATGGGGAATCGGAATTCCAGAGGAGAGCCCTTTTTCCGGAACGTACCGTGCAGACCGTCACGGAAAAACTGCAGAACGGAAAAGGAGCGGTCGATACGCTGATGAAAGCTCTGGCTGACTGGACCATATTTTTGGATGAGGAGGAATCAAAATGATCAGGAAAAAAAACAGCTTTTTAACCTTTCTCTGTTCCCTGGTTCCGGGAGCGGGAGAGATGTATCTGGGATTTATGAAGGAAGGACTCAGCATCATGCTCCTGGCCTTCGGAATCTTTCTCATAGCCGACTGGCTGTGGATGAACTGGCTGGTGAGCGGACTGGCGGTTCTCTGGTTTTACAGCTTCTTTAACGTACACAACAAAGTCTGTATGCCGGATGAGGAGTTCTATGCGCTGGAGGACGATTATTTGTTTCATATAGACCGGGTCTTTCCAAAGGGCAGGCTGAGCAGCGGCCAGACCCGGATCTTTGGCTGGATCATCCTTGTGCTCGGAATCGCCGTTATCTGGCAGCCGTCCATCCGAAATCTCCTGGCTGTACTTCGAACGTATGTTTCGCCAGACTTTGCGGATGTGGTTGGAAATTACCTGTACAGCATTCCCCGGTTTGTGATTGCGGCAGTTCTGATCGTAAGCGGCGTCCGGCTGATTCTGAAGAAAAAGACGGAGCTTATTACAGAACCGGAAGACGAAGAATAAAAAAAGCGGAAAAATGCAGGAATTTTTTACAGATTGTGAAACTTTTTTGATACAAAAAGCGTCTAATATAGTAGAAAGAAAAAAGAGCAAAGGAATGAGGTACAATGATTCACGCTTTATTAGATGCCCTTCGCAGGCAGCAGATGGAACAGTATGAAGAACAGAAGATCTACGAGCTGGATTACCGCAATCCGACCGTCAGGGATTCTGACGTGCTGCTCATCAATCTGGCGGCGGAATATCTGGGCCTTCAGAAAACCATCGAACTGGCACAGGCCTGTCACGCCCGGATCGTATCCGTCATCTTATGGGACCCGGAAAATATGAACTCCATTCCCGGCGACGGCCGCTGGCCGAGATCATATCGGACAATCTCTCTGGAACGGGCAGTGGTGGAATTTCAGGCAAGAAACATGGATCTGGTCTATATGAGAGATCCCAGGGACGAGAACGGCAACCGCCTGATCCGGCTGGATTTTCAGAATGTCTGTGCCTGACGATGAGGAAAAAAGAAAAGGATACTGTATGCAGGAGTCCGGCTGTATGCAGTGTCCTTTTTTGCTGCCGGTTACTGTACATGGCCTCATCCGCACATCATCATATCGGCTTCGTACGTCTTTTCCCTGCATGGTCTTCCCTCCGCTGTACGCAGATATTTTGATTATCAAAATTTGATTATCAAAATATCTTGACAAAAACATGGTATCTGTTATATACTTTGATAGCCAAAGTAATAGAGAAGAAAATACCAGATATAAGAGGTGTATCATCCATGTGGAAAGACAGTATCAGCGCACTTGACCGGAAGAGGAACCGGATCCTTCAGGCCGGCGGACGGGACAAGATTGAGAAGCAGCATAAGAGCGGCAAACTGACAGCCCGCGAACGAATCGACATGCTGTTTGATCCGGGGACTTTTGTGGAAGTGGATAATTTTATTGAATCCAGAATCGACGATTTTGGTCTGGATAAAAAGCGTGTGCCCGGAGACGGCGTGGTTACCGGCTATGGAGAGATCGACGGCAGGACCGTATTCGTATCGTCCGAAGATTTTACGGTCATCGGCGGTTCCCTGGGAGAATACCACTCCATGAAGATCGCCCGGATTCAGGATATGGCTTATGACATGAAAGCTCCGATCATCATGATCAACGACAGCGGCGGAGCCAGGATCGAAGAGGGCATCGACTCTCTGAGCGGGTATGCCAATATCTTTCTGCGCAATACAAAAGCGTCCGGCGTAATTCCGCAGATTGCCGTGATCGTAGGCCCCTGCTCCGGCGGCGCCTGCTATTCCCCCGCCATCTGCGATTATATTTTCATGGTGGACGGGATCGGCAAGATGTTCATTACCGGGCCGCAGGTAGTAAAGACCGTGGTAAACGAGGAGTGCACCGTGGACGAGCTGGGCGGGGCGTCTGTGCATGCGAATAAAAGCGGCGTAACCCATTTTACCTACAAGGACGAGCAGACCTGTTTTAAAGGAGTGAAACAGCTCCTGTCCTATCTGCCCAGCAGCTATCTGGAGAAAACGCCGGTCATACGGACCAAAGAGGAATCCTCCGGGAAAAAATCCCTGCTGTACTCTCTGAACAGTCTGGTCAACCGGCGGAACCGTCAGGACACCGTCGACCGCTGCGCAGAGCTGACAGAGATTGTTCCGGACAATTCCAGAAAAGCCTATGACGTACTGGAGGTCATCAGCCGCATCTGCGACAAAGACAGCTTTTTCGAGGTTCAGAAGGACTTTGCGAAAAATGTCGTTGTCGGTTACGGAAGAATCGACGGACAGAGTATCGGAATCGTGGCCAATCAGCCCATGGCGCTGGCGGGCAGCCTGGATTATGACGCGTCGGACAAGGCGGCGCGCTTTATCCGCACCTGCGACTGCTACAACGTGCCTCTGGTCGTCCTGGTGGACGTACCTGCGTTTATGCCTGGGACGGCGCAGGAGCACAAGGGCATCATCCGGCACGGCGCCAAGATGCTCTACGCGTTCTCGGAAGCGACCGTACCGAAGATCTCGGTCATTATGAGAAAAGCATACGGCGGCGCCTACATCGCCATGAACAGCAAGAATATGGGTGCGGACATCGTCTATGCATGGCCGGGAGCGGAGATCGCCGTCATGGGCGCCGAAGGCGCGGTAAACATCGCGTTCAAGCGCGCCATCAGCGAGGCGGAGAACAAGGAAGAGGCAAGACAGCATCTGGTACAGGAATATAAGGAAAAATTCATGAATCCTTATGTGGCGGCGTCCAGAGGATTTGTCACCGAAGTCATCAAGCCGGATGAAACCCGAAGACGGCTGACCGCGGCGCTGAAAATGCTGAAGAACAAGCAGGTAGCGCCCATACCGAAAAAGCACGGTAATATTCCGCTGTAAAACATACCGGGACGAAAGGGATCATATGGCAGCCATATGGTCCTTTTTGCATGCGCTTTTACAGTTTTCTTTTCGGATGCCTGCAGTTTCGCTGTTCGCCTGCATGTTTCCGCTGGTATATATTCAGAAAAAATTCAGTTGATTTCCTGTACAGAAAACGCTATGATTTTATTATTATGGAAGGTTCGGGAAGAGCGAGCGACAAGAACGAAAGAATTTGACAAAACTTTCACAACTTGTTTGTGCCTTGGAAAGGGATGACAACATATTATGAAAAAGCGAATGATTCTGTGTCTTTTCTGTCTGCTGTTTGCTGCAGGATGCGGAAAAAGCGATCCGGCAGCAGATACAGTAAAAGAGGCCGGAACGGATCTGCCGACGGCAGAAGAGCTCCCGGAGGAACCTCCGGCGTCTGCCGCTGCCGGTTCGCAGGAGGAAGCCGCGCAGGAGCCGGACGGAACGGAAGCCTCGTATCCGAGGGAGCTGTCGGCAGCGGAACTTCAGGAATTTACCATATGGATCAACCGGGGCGATAACTGCGGCAACTACGGATTCCTGCTGTCCGAATACGAAAGGCCGGAGGACGTGGATCTGGACCAGGTGTTCTATAACGGAGCAGGGCTTGCGTCAGAACCGCTCAGCGAAGAAGAAACGGCAGCATTTCTGAAAGAAACAGGGAAGGAAGGGATCGATGGAGATATCACCCGGCTGACGACGGAGCAGATCCGGGATTTTCTGATCCGCAAGACAGGCGTCTCCTATGAAGATATGACGCATCCGCTCAGCTGGATTTATCTGGAAGCGTATGATATCCATGTCAGCGATCACGGGGACACTAATTATATGAACTTTACCTGTGTCAGCGGCCGGCAGACAGGCATCGAAACCTGGGAGCTGGACTGCGTCCCCGGAAACGGCGACGAGACCTTTGACTTTCCTTGCCGTCTGACCATCCGCAGGCAGGACGGCGAATACCAGTTCGTTTCCAATGTCCGTACAGACGGCCCGGCGTATTCCATGGACATCTGGAAGATCGAAGAGCAGTGTTTTGACGTGGAACTGGAGGGATGGGGAACAGTTACATTTACTTCCTATGCTCCGGATCCAAGTGTCCTGGAGACGGGAGATGCGGTATTTTGTCTGGAAAAGAACGGGGAGGAACTCTTTCGGTTTCCCGATGTGATGGAAGGGAACCGCCGTCCGATGCAGCGGTTTGTCCGGGTCCTGGCGGTCAGCTTTCCGGATTACAGCGAGGACGGAAACAAGGATGTCATCGTCCTCACCGAGTATCAGCCGCTGCCGGAACGGGAGAATCAGAACCCTGTGACGGAAGTCCGCCTGTACCGCAACCGTCCGGACACGAATGAATTCATACTGGATATGGACCGGATGGACACGCTGAACGCAAACCGTTGGAACCACAGTATCCAGGATGTCATGGACCATATGGGAGAGTCTGACCGGCGGATTCTGCTGGATTATCTGACTGACCATGAAGAAGAGGAAGAGGAGAGATAAGGTATGGTTTTTAAAAATATGGAAGAGCAGGACAGCTTTACCCTGAGGAATCAGGAAAGAGAACTGCGGTGCTTCGGCACGGAAGAGATCGAGGATTTCCTGGAGGACATGCTGGTGACGCCGGATCAGTTCGTCGTACTGACCGCTCCAAAAGCGCAGAAGCAAATACGTTATGTGCAGGCCTGCCTGCTGGATGACGGAACTGTGGAAACGGAACTTGGCATCGAAGAGTCAGACGGCACCCATCTGTATGGAAAAATATGTGAGGACGAAGAATGTGTCCGCATCTTTCTCGACTTCTTCAAAAACAGGCTGACCGTCGACAGGAAGGAATACAAACCGGTTCAGTTTTAGCTGTTCCGCTGACCATGGAGAAAGGAGGAAACGCATATGAATCTGACAAATACCAGTAAATACCTCAGTCTGGTCCTGCGTCACAAACCGGAAGCGGCAGGCATCACGCTGGACGAGCATGGATGGGCAAATGTAACAGAATTAATCAGGGGAATTCAAAAATCGCGGCATTTCAATCTGGAAATGCTGGAAGAGATTGTCCGAACAGATCAGAAACAGCGGTATTCCTTCAACGATGACCATTCTTTGATCCGTGCCAATCAGGGACATTCCATACCGGTGGATGTGGAGCTTCCGGTGGTAGAGCCGCCGGAGATTCTCTGGCATGGGACAGGGCTGAAATATACCGAATCCATCGATCGGACCGGCCTGATCCCGAAGAGCAGGCTTTATGTGCATCTGTCTGCCGACATGGAGACAGCCGGGAAGGTTGGAAGCCGTCACGGAAAACCGGTGGTTTACAAAGTATACAGCGGTCGGATGGCTTCAGACGGATATGTATTCTATCGCTCAGTCAACGGCGTATGGCTGACCGAACGGGTACCGGTACCGTATCTGGAAAAACAGGACAGCGAAAATACGGAAAACAGTTCAGCCTAATGCCTGTATCTTCTGACTGTGCTTGATAACGACTTTTTTGATGATCTCAATATCCATCTTCATGGTTTCCATTTGAGAGATGGCCGTTTCATAACGGGTCGCCGCAGGCATGTAGTTTTCAGCAAGCAGCTGAATGTTCCTGTCGGTCACGTTCTCCATATGCAGCTCCAGAGCATGTACCCGGCTCTGAAGATCCTGAACTTTTTCCTTCAAAACCTGAACGTCTTCCTTCAAAACCTGAACGTCTTCCTTCAAAACCCGAACGTCCGTCTTCAGACTTCGAATATCTTCTTTGATCGGCTGCAATTCTGTCTGGAATTTGGTATCAAGCAGCTGAGAGATCGCATACAGATCTTCTTTTGTCAAGGTCATACGGTAACACTCCTTTCGTGAATATTGATTTTGTTACTACGGTATGAGCATTATACCACATGAAATTCATAAAGTCCATGGATCTGCGAAAAAACTTTACTTTTCCGATAAGCAAAAAGAAACATTCAGTACATGTCGAGGTAGGGAACCATCCGATCAGATTTTCTGGATGAAACGTCTCAGCGCCTGACTGTCGTCCTCTTTTTTCCAGACGGAGATGATTTTCTCGTATTCTCCTTCCCCGACCAGCGGTACAAAGACCAGATTGTCCGCGTCCGCCAGTTTGCTGGTCACATAGGAGGGAAGGATGGAGATGCCTTCCTCCGCCGCCACCATCATCAGGATGCTCTCGATGTCATTGGAGCGGAAGAGGATGTTGGGCTGGTAGCCGGCCTGACGGTACAATTCCATAAAATGATTGTCTCCGAAGGAATCGCCGGTGGCGGAAGGCGTCATATAGAGAATCGTCTCATTGCGGAGTTCCTTTCGGCCGAGAGAATTCCGTACCGCAAAAGGATGTCCCGCGTAGAGCGCCACCACCAGAGGCGCCAGTTCCATCAGCTTGTATTCGATTCCGCCCTCCTGCAGAATATTGGTGCTGTCCCATGTGAAAATGATATCGTAATCATCGTTAAAAAGCCCCGCCGCCAGCATGTCCGTATCACAGCGGTAGCAGGTGATCAGGATATTGGGAAATTCCAGATGGAAAGCCCGCAGGATATTGGACAGGTTGCTTCGTTCATAACCTTTCGTATATCCGATCCGCAGGGTTCCCACCAGCCCGGTGGACGCATCCCGTACTTTTCCGACCGCCGTATTCATGCGCTCCAGTATTGCTTTGGCTTCCTGAAAAAATACGTTTCCCGCGGGCGTCAGCGCGATGGGCCGGCGGCTCCGGTCAATGAGCCGGACGTCCATGGCTTCTTCCAGCGCCTGGATCTGCTGGGTGATGGCCGTCTGAGAAATGTAATACTGATTGGCCGCTTTGGTAAAGCTCTGGTACTCCGCCACCGCGATAAAATATTTCAACTGGTTGATGTTCATATCTGATCTCCTCATATCATAAGTTTTTCTTATTTTAATATAAAAAGTCCACGGTTGCAATCCGGTATTTCAGGAATTATAATAATAAAATGTTATGATATACGGAGGATTGATACAATTATGAAACGAGAACGATTTGGTTCCCGGCTGGGGTTCATCCTGGTATCCGCAGGATGCGCCATCGGTATCGGAAACGTATGGAAATTTCCCTACATATGCGGCGCATACGGCGGAGCGGCATTTATCCTGATCTACCTTGCCTTCCTGCTGATTCTCGGGATTCCGGTCCTGGTCTGTGAATTTGCCGTAGGGCGGGGCAGCAGAAAGAGCGTGGCATTGAGTTTTGAGGAGCTGGCGCCGGAAGGGACTCTCTGGTACCGTCTGAAATACATCGGCATCTTCGGATGCTATCTTTTGATGATGTTCTATACGATGGTGGGCGGCTGGATGATGTATTACTGTTACCGGAGCCTTGTGGGCGAGTTCACCGGGGCGTCTCCGGAGCAGATCGCCGACGCCTTTGGAGGAATGCTTCTTGAACTTCCCACCATGGCGTTCTGGACCATTCTCATCTGCATCATCGGCTTCGCCGTCTGCATGCTGGGACTGAAATCCGGTGTGGAACGGATCACCAAATGGATGATGGCGGCGCTGCTTCTGATCATGCTGGTACTGGCAGTCCACTCTGTGTTTCTGGAGGGAGCCGTGTCCGGCATCCGGTTCTATCTGGTTCCGGATTTTCAGCGTATGATGGAAAGCGGCATCGGTAATGTGGTATTCGCGGCTTTGAGTCAGGCGTTTTTTACCCTGTCTCTCGGTATCGGCGCCATGCTGATCTTCGGAAGCTACCTGGACCGGTCCCACAGCCTGACCGGAGAGGCGATCAGCATCACCGGACTGGACACCTTTGTAGCGCTGACTGCAGGCTTTATCGTCATTCCCGCCTGCTTTGCCTACGGCATCGAACCCGGTGCAGGGCCAAGCCTTGTCTTCATTACACTGCCCAATATTTTTGCGCAGATGCCGGGAGGGTTTGTGTGGAGTGCCCTGTTCTTCCTGTTTCTGACTTTCGCGGCGCTGTCCACGATCATTGCGGTGTTTGAAAACATCATCGCTTTTGATATGGATCTGTTCGGATGGTCCCGGCAGAAGAGCGTTCTGGTCAGCGCGGCGCTCATTATCCTGCTCAGCATGCCTGCAGTGATGGGTTATAATGTGCTGTCCATGATCCAGCCTCTGGGAGAGGGCAGTACGATCATGGATCTGGAGGATTTCATTGTATCCAACAACCTGCTTCCGCTGGGAAGCCTTGGATATGTACTGTTCTGTACCCGGAAAAACGGCTGGGGCTGGGATCATTTTATCGGGGAGGCCAATGCCGGCACCGGCTGTTCTTTCCCGAAAGGGCTGAAAAATTATGCAGCCTATGGAATCCCGATCATCATCGTGGTCATTTATCTGAAAGGATACTATGACATGTTTGCTCAAAAAGGTCCCGTCATGCTGGCCGGATGGATGACGGCGGCAGTGGTGTTCCTGCTGTTTGTATTCTACTGCGCAGTCGGAAAAAGAAAGCGTTAGAAACTACTTGAATCCCGAACAACTTTTCCTCAACAACGCCGAACGGCCCGACGGGCAGCATTATGCCTGTCAGGCCGTTCGTTTCTTTCTGTTCCTGCATTTCTTATTATATATTGCCTGTCATTATCACATCAGATAAACACAAATCCGATGACCAGATACAGAACCACTGCCAGAACTCCGCAGCAGAGCGCATAGGGCAGCTGGGTCTGTACATGGTCGATGTGATCGGCTGCCGAACCGGTGGACGACAGTACCGTCGTATCTGAAAGAGGAGAGCAGTGGTCGCCGAACACGCCGCCGCCCGCCACTGCCGCAAAACTTGCATAAATCAGCGGGCTTAAGGAACCGCCGGTAAACGTAAATGCCAGCGGAAGCGCGATGGGCATGCAGATGGCAAAGGTTCCCCAGGAGGAACCGGTGGCAAAGGCCATGATCGCCGAGATGAGGAAGATAATGGCCGGAAGCAGCGCCGGGGTCAGGAAATCCTCGCTCAGGGACACGATATAGTTGGCCGTCCCCATGGATTTGCTCAGCGCATTGATGGAGTACGCCAGCGCCAGAAGCGTCACTGCGGGAACCGCGCCCTTGATGCCGTCCGTCAGCGTGTCCATAATTTCCCGGAACGGGATTCCCTGTACCAGCATGCTGATGCTCATGAAAATGATGACGAACAGGAAAGCCTCCATGGTTTTGGCGGAACCGAGGCTTATGTAAGTGCCAAGCGCGATGGTGACGATCATCAGAACCGGCAAAAGGAAGTTCAGGAATACCCGCGGACGGATTCCTTCGTATGCCTTCATCTCGGTCAGCTCTTTCCCGATCAGCGGAACCGCGCCGTCCCGCAGCACTTTGCCTTCCTCCATGGCTCGTTTTTCCGCCTTTGCCATGGGTCCAAAATCTTTCAGGATGCCGGAACCGATCAGTCCCACCATGACAACTGCCAGGAGCGCATAAAAGTTGAAGGGAACCGCATGCAGGAACAGCGACGCCGCATCCTCATCCGTTGCGATGCAGCCGATGCCTACCGCAAGGCCGCTCAGATACGCCGCCCATCCGGTGATCGGTACAAGTACGCTGACCGGTGCGGAGGTGGAATCCGCAATATACGCCAGTTTCTCCCTGGAGATCCTTGCCTTGTCCGTAATGCTGCGCATGGTGCTTCCCACGAACAGAGGACTGAAGGAGTCGCTGAAATAGACGAAGATTCCAAGCACCCATGCCATGAGCTGCGCACCCCGGCGGCTTAAATTCTTGTCGTGGATCATCTGAGAAAAACTCTGGATCGCTCCGGTTTTCTGAAAATACGCCACGATGATCGCAATAAACGTGTTCAAAAGCATAACCCAGGAAAAGCTGGTCGTACCAAGGCTTTCCTTTAAAAGCGTCGGAAATCCGAGCAGTCCCTGTCCTGCCAGCAGCGTACCGGTGATACAGGCAGCCACCAGCGATACGATCGTATTTCTCGTCACAAACGAGAGCACGATGGCGATCAGGGCCGGGATGATGGAGATAAATCCCATGTTGATAATTTCTGCTTCCATGTCTGAAAGTTCTCCTTTTTGTAAATGTTTTTGCATTCAGAGGGCTCCGGCGTCAGCGGATATCTCTGTACAGGCTGTAAATCTACAGCCTGATATAATTGTCAGAACGGGTCACGGTGGCGGGGGGAGCCGGATCCAGAACGCGGTCTGTGATCTTCAGGATCTCCTCCGGGCGAATCCATGGACGGTTCTGCAATGCACTGGTTTCCTCGTGGGTCAAATATCCCTTATACGTTGTCAGGCTTCTTCTTAAATAGCCGTCCCGGGCGCAGGCCTCCGCCACGCCGTATTTTGCCAGGCTGCGGAAATGGGGCAGTACGGACGCCGCATAGGCGATGGAAGTGGAATGGGCGATGGCGCCGGGGATATTGCCCACGCAGTAATGGACAATGCCTTCCTCTATATAGCGGGGATTCTCGTGAGTCGTCTCATGGAAGGACTCGATGGCGCCCTGGTCGTCATTGCTGATGTCCACGATAACCGATCCCTTTTCCATCAGCTTCAGCATGGGACGGTCGATCAGATAGTCTCTGCAGCCTTTGGGCCATTTCACGCAGTTCAGCACCAGATCCGTCTCCGGCAGCAGCTTTTTGATATTTTCCTTTGTGGAGATCATGGTGTTGACCTGTTCCCTGTACTGCCGGCTGATGGACCGAAGCGTTCCGATATTGATATCCATGACGGTGCACCATGCGCCCAGGGCGTGAAGGACGGATAAAGCTGCCTGTCCCACGATGCCGCCGCCCAGGATCAGCACCTTCATGCCGGGCGCTCCGCCCAGCCCGCTGACGAATTTCCCCTTGCCTCCATTGATGGTCAGCATGGATTCCAGGCCGAAGAGCGCGCCCTGTTTACCCGCTGCCTCGCAGTTGGGCGAACCGTAGCGGTGGGAATCCTCTGCCGTAAACGCGATGACTTTTCTGTCCAGAAGCGCCTGTACCTCCTGCGGATGCGCCGCCGGATGGATGCAGGTGAACACGATCTGGCCTTCCCGCAGCAGACCGTATTCCGACGGTTCGAATTCCTTCACCTTGGCCACCAGACCGCAGGTGCCGTAGATTTCCTCTGCCGTGTCCGCCAGCACCGCGCCGGCCGCCTCATATTCCTGATCTTCAAAGCCGGCTCTGGCGCCGGCGCCTCTCTGGACCTTTACGGCAGACCCGTCCGCCGTCAGCGTCGCCACCTCGGCAGGCGTCGCGATCACGCGGTTCTCGCCGTTCTTGATGTCCTTTAAAATTCCGATATCCATAAAAATTCCTCCTGACCGGTTTTGTCTTTTCCCGGAAAATGCAGGCGCCGCAGAAGACCTGTTCTCCTGCGCCACGTTAGCATCATACAGTAAAAATTATAGCGAAAAGCCGGATATAAGGCAAGAAAATTCTGAAGAAGTTGTGTAAATTCCGAAAAAATCCGGACCATAACGCCCTCCGTTTTGTTTTTGCGAAATTCGAACAAACTTTCGATTTTTCTGTTGACAAACAAATGTTCGGGATATATAATAGAGCCATACAAAAGAACAGATGTTCGCGTCAAAAGGAGTGAGTGTAATGTATGGGACAGAGACGATGACAAGGGAAGAATTCAGAAAAGCGCGGAGAGAACAGGTTTTAGGCGAACAGAGGCGCCGGCGGCAGAGGATCCTGATCTTCTGTATCACTTTGATCGTGATGTTCGGCGCAGGAGTCGGTTTTGGTACGCTGCTTGCCAAAGCGGAAGAGACGGCGGCAGAACCTTCCTATAAGTATTATGCCAATATTCAGATCGAGAAGGGCGACACTTTATGGGATCTTGCGGACCAGTACATGGACCGGGAACATTACGAGAACAGACAGGCTTATATCAATGAAGTCATGCGGATCAACCATATGTCGACGGATCACCTGACGGCTGGGAAGAAGATCATCATTCCCTATTTTGCGGCAGAACCGCGGATACGGTAACGCCGCGCAGCGGGGCTCTTTTTTAAGAATTCATAAAGATTCATTTAAGATTAGCTGTGATTCCTTGTAGGTTTTGACAGAATATGTTAGATTGAAGGTACAGAATACAAAGGAGGTCCATCATGAAAAATAAACTGTATTATATCCTGGCGGTCCTGTACCTTCTGATGTTCGGATTTATCCTGTACATCAACGGAGTCTTCACCGGAAACGCCATTTCCATGAGCAACCTGCTGATCAATGTGGGATTCCTTGTGGTGATCGGAATCATGTTCCTCGTCTCGTTCCGAAGCTTCGCCAGGCTGAACCAGGTCACGGACGCGCTGGTCCTGGCAGAAGAGGAGCTCAGAGACCGGTACAGCAGCACACAGAAAAATCTCTGGCCGGAATACCGGAAGAAAAAGGAACCGTTTCCCAGTGCGGTGCTGAACCGGCAGTTCGAGAAATATCAGAACCGGATCCAGTCGTACACCAGTTCCAAGGGGCTCATCTCAAAGGTATGCCCCATAGAAGAGTACATAAACGAAGAACTGCTGGACCAGGTGGGAATGACTTATTTTAATTCCGCAGTCTCCGGGTCCCTGACCGGGCTTGGAATACTGGGAACCTTTCTTGGACTTACTCTGGGAATGAGTTCGTTTTCAGGGAATGACATTTTTACCATATCCGATAATATTGCGCCGCTTCTGGACGGAATGAAAGTGGCGTTCCATACTTCCGTCTATGGTATCTTTTTCTCGCTGGTCTTTACGTTTGTATACCGGAGCCTGATGTCGGACGCATATGAAAAGCTTCAGAATTTCCTGAACGCCTTTCATGAGTGCGCGGCGCCTTCCGTCAGCGGCAAGGATGAGAATACCAGCGCCATGCTGATCTATCAGGCCAATATGGCAAGCTCCCTGAAGACCATGATGGAACTCATGCGCGGTAATGCGGCAGAACAGACAAAGGGCGTGGACCAGATCATTCAGCAGTTTATGAACCGGCTGTCCAACGCCATGAGCGCGGACTTTGACAATCTTGGAAAATCCCTGAGACAGGCAGGCGAGGCACAGGAAACCTATGCAAGGAATTTCCAGCGTCTGGAGGAGAGTACCCGGAACCTTCTGGAAGCAAGCCGGACCATCAACGATACCATGAATCTGGCGCTGGAACGGCAGCGGGAGATCGAAGAGAAGCTTTCCAGAACCTGTGATGATCTGAACAATGAACTGTATACCTTTCATCAGATGAGGGATTTATATGAAAAATAAGAAAGAGACAAAAGCCGCTTTTGCAGAACCCGGCTACTGGCAGTCCTACTCCGACATGATGGCCGCTCTGCTTTTGATCTTTATTCTGATCATCGCCATCACGCTTGCCATCTACAAACAGAAGCGGACGGATCTGGAGGAGGCGCAGCTTCAGCTGAACGCAACCCGCACCGAACTGGAGGCGTCCAAAGCCGATCTGGAATCTTCCGAGGAAGAGCTGCGGAATTCCCTGAAGGAACTGGAAGCCGCCTATGCGCAGGCAACCATGACAAAGGAAGAACTGGATGCCGCGCATCTGGAGATCGACGAGGCGCGGGCAGAACTGGATGCAACCAGAAGAGAACTTCAGGATATCGTCGGCATCAGAACCGATATCATCGGAGAACTGCAGACCCGCTTCAGCAATTCTTCCATGAAAGTGGACGCCCAGACCGGTTCCATTACCTTTTCGTCCGACGTCCTGTTCCGCTATAACAGCGCGACGCTGACCCCGGAAAGCAAGGACTCGCTGAAAGAAATCATCCCCATGTATCTGGGAGTCCTTCTGCAGGATAATTTCCGTCCATATATCGCGGAGATCATCATAGAGGGGCACACGGATACAGACGGAACCTATCAGAGCAATATGACGCTTTCCTATAACCGGGCCAATTCCGTGGCAAAATTCTGTCTCAATGACGAGAACGGACTGCCGGAGGAACAGACAGCGGAGCTGCAGCGCCTGCTGACCGTCAACGGACGTTCCTTCAGCAATCCGATCTATGAGATGAATTCTGACAAAGTCGATATGGCCGCTTCCCGGCGGGTGGAGATCAAATTCCGCCTGAAGGAAGATGAGATGATCAACAAAATCACCGAGATCCTGAATCAGGCTCCGGGACAGGATTCGGATCAGGATCAGGAAGAGCCGTAGGAAACGGCTTCGCTATCCCCGAAAACGGTTCAGGCAGGCATGGATTTCCTGCCTGCGGGGCCTGGCGAGCCCGCAGGGAATATAAGAACTGCAGAACGGACTCCATCCTTTTTTTTCCAGCGTCTCAGACAAAACCCGGACGATCTGCTGTACGGTACGTTTTCCATCCGCTGTCTGTTCCAGTGCATAACGCAGGAGATAAGCGAGGGCAGTAGTCTGTTCCGAGTCCGCAAGCTGTTCCACATAACGCAGATCCACTGTTTCTTTGTCCAGGGAAAAAGAATCCCTGCCAAAGGTCTTTACTTTCATATGCTCCTGGCGGCGGTCACTTCCCTGACGGTTCCCGCCCCGATGGCTGTTGCTGCGGCCGGGATTGCGCTTATACAGCGGGAGTGTACGCTGAAAATCCATCCGGTGGAATCCCGGCGCCTGGATTCTGGGCATTTGATGTTCTTTGCACAGTTCCTTTACCCGGTCTGTAATATCGACAGGGCAGTAGCAGTCCATCTGCAGTACTTTGTCTGCGATATAGAAAAAGGCACCCGAGCTGCCGGCCACCAGGATCGTGGAGATTCCCTCCTGTTCATAGAGATCCCGGGCACGCTCCAGAAACGGAGTGATCGGTTCCTTCTCGCGGCTGATGACCTGCTGCATGAAATCATCCCGCACCATAAAATTAGTCGCGGAAGTATCCTCGTCAATAAGAAAAAGCCTGGAACCGGCTTCCATATATTCCACCACACCGGCAGCCTGGGAAGTGCTTCCGCTGGCATCCGGCGTGGAAAAGGATGTGGTATCCTTTTTGTTGGGAAGGTCGTTGATAAACAGCGAAATATCCACGTTTCGGATAGAACGGCCGTCCTCTGCACGGAGTTTGACCGCAGTATCATCGGTAATGACATATTCCCGTCCGTCCCCGGCAATGTGGTCATAAACACCGTTCTGCAGTGCTTCCAGAAGGGTAGATTTCCCATGATAACCGCCGCCTACGATCAGTGTGATTCCCTGCGGGATTGCCATGCCGGTAATTTCTCCTTTATGAGGAAGAACAAAGGTTCTCTCCATGGAAGCGGGAGAGTGGAAAGGAACGCTGTCTTTCATCGGCAGGTCGGAGACACCGCTTTTTCTGGGCAGTATGGAGCCATTGGCCACAAAAGCAGCCAGCTTTTCTTCCCGCAGAATTTTTCTGAGCGCATGCTGATTCTCGGAGAGGAACACCGCGGATTCTACGTTCCGGCTGTCCAGTTTTTGATGGAAGAAGCTGTTCTCCACACAGCGGGGAAGAAAATCAAACAGGATCTTATCCAGCTCCCCGGCGTTGATGGTACGTCCAAAGGCCGGAAAGCCCACATGGAAGCGGGAGATGATTCGAGTATCTGTAATCTCACACGCACTTCGTTCCAGAACCTCCTGTCCGCAGCGCGTGATCGACAGGAGGCCGCTTTTACCGGAACCCTTCGCTTTAAAATTATACTCTTCAAACTGAGAACCAAAACGTCTGGTCAGAAAGTCCTGCAGGGCAATACGGGAACAGCCCTGATCCATATACGCCGCCGGAAAGCCCGCGCTTTTCAGCGGAATCTCCACATGAAGGCTGGACGGGGACGCGAATGGATCTCCCTGTACGTGATCGATGGACAATACAAAATTCGGAAACTGATAGACGCCTGCCAATGATTTGTAGGCAGGATATCCTTTATGGTCAATGGCACGCAGCATGCTGCGCAGTTCACTGGATGGTTTCATGATCATTTTCTCCTTTTCAGCTGTTTTCTCTTTTCCCAGTATACCAATATCCGGTTTGATTCGTCAATTTCCTTTTGGGATTTTCCCGGAAGTCGTAGAGATCCAAATTCGTATTTCCGGTTTTTCATTTCAGCTTTTCCTGTTTTTTCAAAAATCTTTTAATCATACCTTGCAATTTCTATAGAACAGTAGTACAATACAGATGTATAACGCGTCGCAAAATGGCAGTTTTACGACGTGTTATACGTGCGATCCGGGGATTCGGGCTTTTACGCAAAACAATTTATATTTTTTTCAGGAGGTTTACACACATGCCGACATTATCTTACCATGAACAGATGGATATAGTTAACATAAAAAAATTACGTGAACTTCAGAAGGAGCTTCCCGCGTTTGCCGGCGATTTCTTTCGTGCCATGGAAATCAAGAAGGCGACGAATACCCGCCGGAATTATGCCTATGACCTGAGTACGTTTTTCTTTTTTCTGAAATCAGAAAATCCTTATTTTAAGGACAGGGATATCCGTACGCTTCCCGTATCCATACTGGACGACCTGCAGCCGGTGGACATCGAAGAATATCTGTCTTTTCTTACGTATTATGAAAAGGACGGGCAGATTTATCGGAACCATGAAGAAGGCAAGGCGCGGAAGCTGGCCACGCTGAATACCTTCTTTAGTTATTTTCACAAAAAAGAAATGATTCAGAAAAACGCGCCGTCTGTGGTGGACGTTCCCAAAATCAAGGAAAAGAATATCATCCGTCTGGACGCCAATGAGGTTGCTCAGCTGATTGACAACATCGAATCCGGGGAGAAATTGACCAAAAGCCAGAAAGTATGGCACAACAGGAACAGACTCCGGGATCTGGCCATCGTTGTCACTCTGCTGGGAACCGGCGTTCGGGTGACGGAGCTGGTCGGGCTGGATATTTCCGATCTGGATTTTGACAACGGCGCCATGCGTGTAATTCGAAAGGGCGGCAATGAAGACATTGTCTATTTCGGAGAAGAGACCGAAGAGATGCTTCGGAATTATCTGGAGGAACGACTGGTCATGGAACCGGAACCGGGGCATGAAAACGCATTGTTTATTTCGCAGAAAAATACCAGAATTACCGTGCGGTCTGTGGAACGGCTGGTGAAAAAATACGCATCCACAGCCACCGTAAAGAAAATTACGCCTCACAAGCTCCGCAGTACCTATGGTACGTCCCTGTACCAGGAAACCGGCGACATTTATCTGGTTGCGGATGTACTGGGACACAAAAATGTCAACACCACCCGGAAGCATTACGCGGCCATGAAAGAAGACAACAAACGAAAGGCTGCCAATCTGGTCCAGCTGAGAGAAAAGTAAAAGGAGCGCTGCATCTGCAGCACTCCCCTACTTTGGTTTCCGGATCTCCTGATACAAAAAGGTATGTCCGCGATCTTCTGATTCAAACAGCGCCATGCCGGCATCGTCTCCTCCCGCATAATCGCCATCCGCCCCCTGTCCGCACAGCACGTACAGTTTTCCGTTTTCTTCGTAAGGCATTTCGGGATAATCGTAAGGATTGTAGTAATATCCGTCCTCCAGTTCTGCACTGACTCCCTGAAAGATACATTTCTGATAACTTTTTCCGCCGTCCTCCGTCACATACAGATCCGCTTCGTCTCCGCCGTTGTGATCCAGGGAAGCAAATCCATATTCTTCGGTCAGGAAGGTAAAGTTGATGTCCATTCCCGTCTGCACGTCAAAAGGGTCCCGGCAGTGCGCCTGCCAGGACGCCCCGTCGTCCGTACTTTTCAGAAGGGCGTATACGCGCTGTCCCAAAGCGGCGTCCACACAGATCATCCGGTAACGTACCCCGCTGTCTCCAACGGAACATTCTTTCTCATAATCCGCCGTATCATAGCGTTCCATAAACCAGACGGCCCACTCTTCCTCGGTCATCCCGCCTTCCATGGGAGTTTCTGAGTCTTCTTCGGACGTTTCCTGCCCGGAAGACGACGGATACGCTTCCATCAGCGTTTCCTCGATGGCTTCCTTCAGCTCCAGCCAGGAGTATTGCTTAAGCCACCGGGACAGCTCCGGAAATTCCACGGATACCGTCTCTTCCCCGAACAGACAGACCTTTTGCAGGCAGCTGTCTTCGTAAAGCGTTCCGTTCTGAAAATACCGTCCATCCTCTTTCGCATAGATATACCAGTCCGCCAGATCCGCGGCACAGGACGGGATATCCTCTTTTGAAACGCACCGTATATTCAGGTAATACTTGCTGTCAGCCGCATGATTTATCCCATACAGCTCATCCGAAAGCTCCATCGCTTCCTCTCCAGCACCGGCAGCCAGCACCGCCATCCGGTTTCTCGTTTTCCAGAAGACAGACGCATTCATCGCCATGAGCCGGTTTTCAAAATTGCCGTTCAGCCAGTAGTCATTTTTCACCTGAAAATAAAAGGGCGTGATCCCGGTTCTTCTGGACTCTGCGGTACAGATACAAAAATCCCCTTCTGTGTCCCCCACAAGCTCTATGTTGCTGCTGTATCGGGCATGCAGACGTTTTTGGATTCCTTCCCTGTCCCAGCCTGAAAACGGAATCCGGAAAATCCCGTACGCCGGTTCGTACACCGCTTCCTGCCCGGTCCCCCCGGATGTACCGATCAGAAACCCGTCCTCCGTCCACGTTTCCTTTCTGTATTCATCCTCATATAAATAGATGCCTGCCCGGGCATAGGCGACACAGCATACAAGGATGACCAGAAGACCGGACAGCGCGCCGCCCATGCGGCGCCTCCCACGGTCCGAATACAGCTGATAAAAACCGACGATCATAAACAGCGGCGCAACAAACCATATGCCGCATCCCTTGACCATCTGCTGTGCCGTCCTCAGCTCCAGACGGTACCTGCTGTACAGGAACAGTTCTGTCAACTGCAGAAGCAGGATCAGAACACAGGGGATCAGGATCCACAGCCACCTTCTGTCCATGTTTCTGCCGATACGATTCTGCAAGTCACTCACTCCCCTTCTCTTTTCTGAACCACGATGGCTTCCGTCCTTTTATTGATAAGACCACAGATTTTTGATCTGTCCGCTCAGCTCTTCATAGGTCCAGCGTTTCTCACTTCTTGCCATACAGTTAGGATCATTGACGATAAATCCCTTTTTGTCATATCCACGGATCACGATAAAATGTCCGGCCGCCGTAAAATCTCCCGCTCTCATGGCACAGATGATCGGATGTTTGTCATCCAGTTCCCGTTTCATGGAACTTTCATCCAGAGACAGTTCACTGCCTGTCACCCCGAAGGCCGCCGCTCCTTCCGTCATCAGATCCCAGGAGGTGCCGGTTCCTTCTATATAATAGCCCTGCTCCTCCGAGTAACGTGCCACCTTGTCCGGAGTCGCCATCGCGTTATCCGTCAGTCCGTAGATCACCATGGACAGACAGGTGGGCCCGCATCCCGAGATGCCGATGCTGCTGGAACCATAGGAGCCGTATCCCCAGCGCTCGTCCCACTGAAGAAACAGCGGATAATCCTGTGATTTTTCCTTTTTGGTCAGCTCTGCGCGGACCGTTCCGTCGCTGTCCGGATATCCCAGTACATAGTCCAGCATCTCCGGATTGTTGGCGAGCGCCGCCAGATATGTTTCCGGATAATCCTCATAATGCTCCAGTATTTTCTTATAGTCTTTGTCTTTTTTTGCCATTTCCTCCAGCTTCTCTCTCACTTCCGCCTCTGTCCGCTGAACCGGTTTTTCCATCTCCGGCCCTCTTCCTCCCGGCAGAATGTCCGCTTTCTTCAGCACAAAGACCAGCAGCCACACCATGACAAGAACCGCTGTCAGGAACAGGAGGCATCTGCAGATCCGTTTGATCTTCCGGCGAAGCCTGCGCTTCTTCTTCCTGCGTATCTGCTCCCGTCTCCTCATCCGTTCTCTCTCTGTCATATTTCTCCGACGCTCCATCCGTACTTCATTCCTTCCTGCTGTCTTATGATCTTCCACATGGTATGCAGCCTGCCCATAGGTCATGGCAGCTCGCACAGTGATTGTTGGCAGAACCTTCCTTATGGTATCCCATCTGCCCATCCCATGGACAGACTCTGCACCTGTCCGATTTTCCTGTACAATAGGATATCACATTTTATCTTTCCCGTGTCTGAAGCAATTCATAATATTTCTTAAGAAAAACTGAAAAGTCCGGATATACGCCTGTCATCTCAAAACATAGTGTTCGGGTACGTTAAGCGCAATGAAATGCCGTCCGTTTTTCATGCTGGACCCTTTCTCCATGGCAGCTGAAAGGGCTCCCGCGCTGGAACTGAGACGGATGATCTGAAGCAGCACGCTGTTATCCGGCCGCTCCTCTGACAGATACCGTTCTACCGCCGCTTCCATCCAGTTGTAGCTTCCGATCTGGGATTCATTCAAGGCAAGGCTTTCCTGCTGTCCCGGCCGGTACAGCAGGATTTTCCGCCGGCAGGTGTCAAAATCCTGAAGACAGCGGAAGCAGAAGATCTCCGGAAGCAGATAGAGCAGTTCAAAGGACAGGGACTCGTCTCCGGTCAGTTCCAGCAGACGACCGTAAATATCGTCATAGGGCACCTCTCCCGCCAGCATATGGATCGCCTGTCCGGCATATTCCTGTATCTGTGCTGCGGTAAAAAGACCGTCTGTGCGTGTGGACGGGTCCTGCAGCAGAAGGACCGTCTGCTTTTGATCCCAGTCCATGGCGGCGCAGTTTTGGACATCCTCTGTCAAAAGCGCCGTCAGTTCCGGAACAATCCGGTTGTTGATCCGCGCCTCGCAGTTGATCTCATTTCCAAAATGGCTTTCATACAGCTTGATCCAGTAATTGTTCTTTTTCCCTACATGTTCAAGAATCTCCTGCTCAAACCGTTCAAACAGCCCCTGCCTGGGAACATGCCGTTCCATGGACTCCCGGTCCCGGCAGCGGCTTATGGTATTGCTGACGCCTGAATAGAACTCATGTTCTTCCTCGTCCAGCCGGGTAATTTTCCGCTCGCACTCTCCCGCTGTCAGCACGGACAGGATCGGTGCCAGAACCAGTCCCATGGCCTGTCCCGCAAGATCCTGCAGCTGCTGCAGGGTATCATTTCCGGGCCCTACCAGAAATTCTTCGATCTCATCGGTGAACTCCGGGTGGCTGCAGTGCAGCGCCATCTGAAGCATCTGCGGCTGGGGCGGGAAAAATTCCGCCCATACTTTCAGACTGGCTCCAGGTATTTCCACAAATGCGCCCCGGTTCTGCGCCCCTTCCACATTCATGCAGATAGTCTCATACATCCACTCCTCCATGGAGATGGACGGCTGTCTTTCTTCTTTCTTTTCCTTTTTTCCAAATCCAAACATGTTTTTCCTCCTCCTGAACCCGGATCACGGTTCCTGCCTGTGTCCCATATAATAAAACCCTCTGCATTCTTCCAGACGGACGCGGACGATCTGTCCGATCAGCGAGACATCTCCCGGGAAATGCACCACATGATTGTTGCTGAGCCGTCCGGACACACAGCCTTCCATCTGATGGTTTTTCTCTTCCACCAGCACCTCCTGTTCCGTGCCCGCAAACCGCTCCGCCATCTCGCCGGAAATGCGCTGCACTTCTTTTAAAAGACGGTCAAACCGCTCCTTTACCACATCTTCCGGAACCTGATTGTCCATGGCCGCTGCCGGGGTTCCGGTCCGTTTGCTGTAAATAAAGGTAAACGCGCTGTCGTAGCGCACCTCTCTGACCACATCCAGCGTCTCCTGAAAATCCTCTTCCGTCTCGCCCGGAAATCCCACGATAATATCCGTGGTCAGGGCGATATCCGGAATCGCTGTCCGAATCCGGTCTGCCAGCGCCACATACGCTTCCTTCGTATATCTCCGGTTCATGATCTTCAGCAGCCGGCTGCTTCCGGACTGCAGCGGAAGATGCAGATGCCGGCAGATTTTCTTCGAATCCGCCATAACCTGAATCAGTTCGTCCGACAGATCTTTCGGATGAGAGGTCATGAAACGGATCCGCCTCAGCCCATCGATCTGCTCCACCTGCCGGAGAAGTTCCGCAAAAGTGACCGGATGTTCCAGATTTTTCCCGTAGGAGTTCACATTCTGTCCCAGAAGCATGACTTCCACCACGCCGTCTGCCACCAGAGCCCGGATCTCCCGGAGAATCTCCTGGGGTTCCCGGCTTCGCTCCCGCCCTCTCACATAGGGGACAATACAGTAGCTGCAGAAGTTGTTGCAGCCAAACATGATATTCACTCCGGATTTAAACGGATATTTCCGATCCACCGGAAGGTCTTCCACAATCTGGTCCGTATCTTTCCAGATATCGATCACCATCCGGTCCGACTCAAACATGGAGACAAGTAGCTCTGCGAATTTGAAAATGTTGTGTGTCCCGAAGATCAGATCCACAAACCGGTAGCTCTTCTTCAGCTTTTCCACCACTGCCGCTTCCTGCATCATACAGCCGCATAACGCGATCTTCATATGGGGATTTTTTTTCTTATATCCATGGAGCACGCCCAGACGCCCGTATACCCGGAGATTCGCGTTTTCGCGGACCGTACAGGTATTGTAGACAACAAAATCCGCATCCTCGCTCTCCGCCTCCTGATAGCCCGCCTCCAGCAGGACGCCGGCAAGCTTCTCCGAATCCCGGGCGTTCATCTGACATCCAAACGTCTGAATAAAAAAGGTGGGGCGGCGTCCGGACGCTTCCTCGATTTCCTTGACATACTGTCTGCATTTTGCCATGAAATAATACTGGCGGGCCGGTTCCTCCGTTGGAGGCGCCGCGTTTTTATCGATCGTGTTCAAGTTCATTTCTTCTCTTCCTTTCTGTCTGTCCTGTTTCCACTGTCCATACGGTCAGCCCGTCCGGCTTCCAGCAGAACCCTTCTGCCCTTCCAGCCGCCGGAACATCCGCACAAGCACGACAAGTGCCGCGATTGCCAGCACGACTTCCGCCGAAAACTGTGCAAACGCCAGTCCGTACAGCGGGAAGACCGCATTCAGAATATACAGCGCCGGGATCTCCAGCGCGATTTTCCGAAGAAGCGCAAAGACCAGCGACTGTTTTCCCATACCGCATGCCTGAAAGACGCCCACCGCCAGGAAATCCATGCATAAAAACGGAAGCGACAGGCAGAGTCCGTGCAGGAAACGGCTTCCATAGGCGATGATGCTGTCATTTTTCATAAACAGCCGTATGAAAAAATCCGATCCGAAATAATAGCAGGCCGAGATCATCGTCAGGAACGATATGGCGATCTTTGCGGAAAAAACAAGTGTTTTTTTCATACGCGGGGTGTTTCCGCTGGCATAGTTGTAGCTGATCAGCGGCATGATGCCCTGGGACAGCCCCATGGCAATGTACATGGGCACCATATTGATCTTCTGGGCGATTCCCATGGCCGCCACCGCGTCTGCGCCGTAGGACGAAGTAAAATTGTTCAGTACAGTCATGCCCGTAACATTCAGAAGATTCTGGATCGAAGCCGGGATGCCCACACCGCAGATGCTCAGGATCGTCGCCCATTTTGTACAAAACATGGACGGCCGGATACAGACGTAGGTCTTTCCCCTTTTCACATACAGCAAAATCAGAAAATACAGGCACGCCACGCAGTTGGATAAAAAGGTGGCAAGTCCCGCACCGGCGGCGCCCATATTCAGTCCCCAGGGAAGGATGAATATCGGATCCAGCACAATATTCAGCAGACACCCGCTCATGGTCCCGATGCTGGCATGGAGGGAAGACCCTTCCGCCCGGACCAGATAGGCCATGACCACATTGAGGATCGCGGGAACCGCCCCGCAGGTGACGGTCCATTTCAGGTATTCTCCGGTGGCATGGACCGTCTCGGCGTCGGAACCGAGCAAAACCAGAAGCGGCTGCCGGAACGATGTATAGAATATGGAAAATAAAGCTCCGCTGAACAGGGCGCAGTAAAATCCAAACGCCGAACTGCGGTATACTGTGTCGTAATCTTTACTGCCCAGCGACCGGCTCATCATACTGGAGCTTCCCACGCCGAACAGATTGTTGACTGCGTTAAACGCCAGAAGGATCGGGGCCGCCAGAGCCACCGCCGCGTTCTGTACCGGATCATTGACCATTCCTACAAAATAGGTATCCGCCAGATTATAGATCACCATGACCAGCGAACTGATAATCATGGGCACGGACATGGCCACAACCGCTTTTGGAATCGGGGTTTCTTCGAACAGGGCCGTCTTCTTCCGGTCTTCCATATAGATCAACTCCTTTGTCTGATTGTACCTGTCCTCGTTCAAAAAGAACGCAGACACAGGGTTTCTACCATACTGTACCACAAAATGAAAGATTCTTCAAATTTCTTGAAAATTTATCTTGTATTTTCTGTGGGACGTGCTATAATAATTGTCATGGAAGCATAGCTCAGCTGGGATGAGCGTTCGCCTCACACGCGAGAGGTCATGGGTTCGAGCCCCATTGCTTCCATTTTTAACTGAATATGGGGCATTAGCGCAGTTGGGAGCGCGCAACATTCGCATTGTTGAGGCCGTGGGTTCGAATCCCATATGCTCCATGTGGCGGAAAAGCTTGTAAAATCAGGCTTTTCCGTTTTTTTATTTTCACTTTCCTGTTTTTTGCATTTCCGCTTGCATTTTGTCTCCGTCTCCTGTATAATGTTCGTTATAGAACAGTTCTGCAGAAAACTATTTGAAGTACAGGAGTTCACAATGATGCAGTCACAGTTTATTCACAATCAGATTTTTGGGAATATCATCTACGAACAATGTATCAATGAAGCATGCGCAATGCATGGCCTGTTCAAGACAGAGATGGATATTCTCCTTTTTTTGTACAACAATCCCGGATTTGACACGGCGACCGATATTGTAAAGCACCGATATCTGTCCAAATCCCATGTATCCAAATCCGTCCAGTCGCTGAAGGAGCGGGGATTCCTCACGTCTTTTTATCAGGGCAGCAACCGCAGAACCATCCATCTGAAGCTCTGTTCTGCCGCCGACGCAGCCATCGCTGACGGGCTTCAGGCGCAGAAACGGTTTGTCTCCGTCCTGCTGGCGGATTTTTCGGAAGCAGAAAAAGGACAGTTTCAGCAGTACCTGTGCAGGATCACAGACAATCTTCAGGCCTATTTTCAAAAGGATAAAAATGAAAGATCAGGAGGAATCACATTATGACGGTTTTATACACCTTTCTCATCTGCTTTGTGGCAGGTATCGGTGCCGGGCTTGGTACCGGCTTCGCAGGCATGAGCGCAGCGGCTGTCATCAGTCCCATGCTCATTACGTTTCTTCACATGGAGCCCTACCATGCGGTGGGCATCGCCCTCGCCAGTGATGTGCTGGCAAGCGCGGTCAGCGCATACACATACGGGAAAAACAAGAATCTGGACATCAAAAACGGCATTCCCATGATGATATCCGTTCTCATTTTCACCGTTGTGGGCAGCTGGGTATCCAGCCTGGTCCCGGGCTCCGCCATGGGCAGCTTCTCGGTCTTCATGACGCTGCTTCTGGGCGTTAAATTCATCGTAAAGCCCGTCATGACTACCAGAGAAGCCATGGAAGCGGCAGACTCGAAGAAGCGGCTCGTCCAGTCCATCGTCTGCGGAACCGTCGTCGGCTTCATCTGCGGCTTTATCGGGGCGGGCGGAGGTATGATGATGCTCTTGATCCTGACTTCCGTCCTTGGATTTGAACTGAAGACCGCCGTGGGAACCAGCGTCTTCATTATGACGTTCACCGCCTTCACCGGAGCCGTCAGCCATTTCTCCATCGGCGGCTCTCCTGACCTGTTATGCCTTGTGTTCTGCATCGCATCCACGTTTCTGTGGGCGCGGGTTGCCGCCAGATTCGCCAACCGGGCCGCGCCGGCGACTCTGAACCGGGCCACCGGCGTGGTGCTGGTCATCCTTGGCGCCCTGATATTAAGCGTCCGGTTCCTGTCCTGAGCGGCCGGCACAAAAACCGTCCGCCGGATCTCCCGCCTGTCTGCGCAAAAACCGTCCGCCGGATCTCCCGCCTGTCTGCGCAAAAACCGCCCGCCGGATCTCCCGCCTGTCTGCGGGAAATCCGCGGGCGTTCCGACCCGAACGGCTAAAATTCTTTTTTTCTGATAATACGTACCGAAATCCGATAGGAAGCAGCCAGAACCAATGCGCAGATCCCTCCGGACAGTATGAATAACATGGCTGGCGGCATCTGTGACAGCCATCTGAAAAACATGCCCCATACAAAATACAGTCCGGTTTTGGCCGTCAGAAAGACCCCTATGGCAATCACCGCCAGTGCCATAAACACGATATTCCGTCCCTTCTCTGCCCCGTATTTCAGCAGGACCGGGATTGTACATCCTACATAGGTCAGACAAACCATCAGATAAACCGGTTCCTCCGGCAGAATTTCCAGGTATTCTTCCAGCGAAAAACGCATCAGGAACAGAACCAGACGAATCACAACCCCCGCCAGCCATCCCCCGGTAATCAGCAGGAAGCTGAAAAGGTATTTGGCCTGTACATAGTGTTTCCTTCCGGAAGGCAGCGCCATCAAAAAGGCCATCCCGTTATCCAGTTCATCATAGCTGAAACTGCTGATGGCAAACATGGAAATCATAAAGGTCAGGTAGCTGGTAATAAAAGAAGAATAACTTTTGGAACCAACGAAAATCATCGCGCAGACCAGAATCAGTACCATTCCATAATAACGCCCCTGGCGTTTCAGCAGTTTCCAGTCCTTGATCAACAATCCGCTCATATCGTCTCCCCCTTGATCATCATGGTAATTACTTCGTCAATGGAACCTTTCTCCATGGCAAATTCCGGCATGTTTTCCTGATAAAACTGTTTCTGTGCGGTCAGCAGGCTGTAACCGAAAGATTCTTTCTTTTTCCGGAGAAGCCGGCCCGGGTCCAGCGTCCGGTACTGCTCTTCCGTCACCTTCAGAAGGCCGTATTCCCCAAGCAGCACATCCGTTTCTTCATGCAGAATGATGCGGCCCTGGTCGATCAGGCAGACATCGTCACAAAGCCCCTCCAGATCGCTGGATATATGAGAACTGATCAGGATCGAACGGTCTCCCGGGATCATGTATTCCCGCAGCATATCCAGAAGTTCTTCCCTTGCCAGCACATCCAGCCCGGCAGTCGGTTCATCCAGGATCAGCAGCCGCGCCCCATGGGACATGGCAATGAGCACTTTCAGCTTTGCCTTCATGCCGGTGGAAAACTCCTTCAGCTTCTTTCCCATGGGAAGGCCGAACTGTCCGCAGCGTTCCAGAAAGTCTTTTCTGTCAAACCGACGGTACATCCGGTCCAGAATCGGAACCAGGTCTTCGAGATTCAGATATCCGCTGAAGCAGGAATCCGACAGTACAAATCCCATCTGCTCCCGATCCTCTGCCGTCAGCTGTTCCAGTGGCTTTCCAAACAGCTCGATCTTCCCGCCCTCTGGAAAGATCAGGCCCAGGATGGCTTTGAATGTGGTACTCTTTCCTGCCCCGTTGGGACCGATCAATGCGGTCACACACCCTTCCGGCACCTCCATGGAGCAGTTTAGATGGAATCCGGAATAATGTTTTTCTACGTTTTCTAATGTTATCAGCATCACAATTCCTCCAGTATCATATGAAATAATTCCGTAAGCTCCTGTTCATTCATCCCGCAGCTTTTTCCCTTGCGTATGGCCGTCTCCAGCTCCGCCTCCACCTCTCTTCTCTTCTCTTCCAGAAGCTGCGCCTGATTGGCGCTGGATACATAGCTTCCCTTTCCATGGACCGTAATGATAAATCCTTCCTGCTCCAGAGCATCATAGGATTTTTTCACTGTCAGCGCGCTGACCCGCAGTTCCTTTGCCAGCGTCCTGACGGACGGAAGCATCGTTCCCTCCATCAGTTCCCCATGAATGATGGAATCTTTGATCTGTCCAAGGATCTGTTCATAGATGGGCTGCATGGACGAATGTTGAATGATCAGTTTCATCTCATCTCTCCTCGTTTGTTGATAACAGTATATAACAGTTTATATCAGTTGTCAACTGTTTTATACTGTTTATTCCAACCGTCGATAAACATTCCTCTGTTTTTGGGAACATAAAAAATCCGGCGCATGGTTTCTCTCATGCAGCAAAAGAGAAACCATACGCCGGAATCGCCGGATTCCGTTCAGTTTGCTTCCAGCAGGATACCGGTCTTCTGCATAAACCGGTCCGCCCAGTTTGAATCGCGATAGAACAGGATGCAGCCCTGCCCCATGTCCGAACATGCATACAGCCGTTTTCCGCTCTGTACCTGTCCGGTCAGCTTCATCAGATACGTAATGAAATTCGAATCGATCCAGTCATGCTCCATTTTGGCGGTATACTCATGGGATTCGCCGTTCAGACAGAACCGGATCAGGAGCCGTCCGGTCCCATACTCCCAGTTTACTTTACTGTCGTCCACCTCCAGTTCCGTAAAGGACAGCGCGCCGCCGGAGATGGCCTCGACTCCCCTGAGAATATCCAGATAATCCGTAGAAATATCCCAGCCCTCAAAATCAAACCAGTACGCCTGATCGGAATAGCGGTCGATTTCCCAGGTATCGGAATTCCGTTCCGGCGCCGCCGCTTCCATCAGCAGTTCATAGAACGGCCAGTCTTCCACATAGGACGCCAGATCCGGCTCTTCCGCTATATACGCTTCGTACAATTCCACCGTTTCCTCCGGAATCTCCAGCCCCAGTTCCCGGAGAATCTCCGCCTGCTCCCGGACCGGGATGGACCGTACGGACCCGGACGCGTCGTAGATCTCCCCGTATCCGCTGTATTCCGGCATGGAAAATCCGCCTGCGTACCCCATTACCGTACTCTGGAGCCGGAAGCCGGCGAACAGGGCCACCGACAGAAGAAGCAGCAGCCCCAGTTTCAGAGGAACCGGAACCGGCTTCCACTTTCTGTCCGTATCCGCATAACTCCGGTAGATGCATTTGGCCCGGCAGAACTCCAGAAACGCTTCCCGTGTCTCCTCTGAGAGTACGTTCTTCGGAAGAAACAGCACCTGCTGATGCTGTTCCGTACAGAAAAGAAACATATGTTCGAACTCTACCATCTCATGAATATACTGCCAGCTGTACACGTTCCGCGTCCGGTTCTGGGTCAGCTCCACACGGTTCTCGTAAAACCGGACCGTCCAGCCGCCCAGCAGCGTCTGATAGGGCGTAGAGCGTTCGATCATACGCCGGTACCGCTGCTGTGTCAGATCTGTTAAAAAACACGCGTAAAATCCCACCGCCAGAAACAGCGTCTTCAGCAGACAGGACAGGAGCGAACCGGAGTCCCGCCATATGAGAAAAGCTGCCGCACAGCACAAAATATAAAGCAGAACACTCGTTCTCCTTCTGTATCCCTGTGTCCGCAGCCAAAGGCCAAGGTTATACAGATTCTCCGCCAGATCCTCCGGTCCCACCGGCCAGGCGTATTCATACAGCGGCGGAAGTTTCTCCGCATCGGGGCTTTCCTCCGGTCCGCCTTCCGTGCAGCCGCTGCGAAGCAGCTGCACAAACGCCTCCTTCTGCTGCCTGCCCGGAAACACCCGGACCGGAATCAGCATGAACTGTTCCTGTTTCATCATTTCCCGTCCGATATACAGAATCCCGCCGTGTTCTTTTATGACCGTAAGTTCCCGAAGCGGCCATCCAAACGTGTTGCGGCATGTTCTGCGCCGGATCATGCCATCCTCCACCAGAATCTCGATCTGTCCCTGCCGGGCGGTTTTCTGAACGGGGAAAAACAGCATCAGTGTCAAAAACATCCAGCCAAGAAGCAGCAGCGCAGCCAGAATGCCGACAAAATCCCTCAGTGTCGTCAGATTCCCCGACAGAACCCCCATGGCCGCCACAACCAAAAGCAGAATCCCCGCTGTAAATAAAAATCTTTTTCTCTTCCGCAGCATCCGCCCGGCAATATAGAAGCACGCCCGCAGAAGTTCCCGTCTTTTCATTTGAAATTTCATATGTTCACTCCCTGTCATCCGATGTCCGGGACTCTTCTGCGGCGCATTTGACCCGCAGGATCCGCCGGACGGATTCTTCGATTTGCTCCTGGGAAAGCACGCCCTCCTCTACCGCTGCCAGTACGCCCTCGTAAGCACCCTGAAAGTCCACCGGCATCAGGAGAAGGTCCACGCCCGCGTTCAGCGCCGCCACCGCCGCATCCCCGGAGGAATACTGCCGGCTGACGGCGCCCATATTCAGGGCGTCCGTCACCACGATCCCGTCAAATCCCATCTCTCCCCGCAGCACATCCGTTATCATATACGGAGAAAGGCTACAGGGCACCTCATCCCCCGTAATCTCCGGCACGGAGATATGAGCCGCCATGATAAAGGATATCCCTTCCTGTATTCCGGCCCGGAAAGGAACCAGCTCCGCTTCCATCAGCTGCTCCAGCGTCTTGTCCGTGTACGCGTAACCGTCATGGCTGTCGGACTTCGTGGCGCCGTGCCCCGGATAGTGTTTCAGTACCGCCCAGATGCCGGCCTCCTCCAGAGCCTTCGCCTCCTCCAGAGCCAGATCGGACACCAGCGCGGGATCTGTCCCAAAGGAACGGGCTCCGATCACCTGATTGTCCGGATCAGTCAGCACATCCGCCACCGGAGCAAAATCCAGCGTAAAACCCAGTTCCGACAGATAGGAGCCGATCACCGTTCCGACGCGCGCCGCTTCTTCTGGATCTCCCTGTTCTCCGACGGCGCGCATATCGCCGATCTGCTCCACGCCGAACGCCGCCTGCTTTCCGATCCGCGCCACCTTTCCGCCTTCTTCGTCAATTCCCAGGAACGGAGCCGGATATCCCGCTTCCTCATAATACCGGCGCGTATTTTCAAGCATCTCCCTCACCTGTCCGGGCTCCCGGAGATTTTTGGTAAAATAAATGATGCCTCCCACCGGATACTGAAGAATGGATTCTCTCGTATGGTCGCCCGCCGCTGTCACCGTCTCATATCCGGTCAGCGCTTCCGGCGTAATCATAAAAAGCTGCAGAACCTTCTCCTCCAGCGTCATTTCTGCCAGAATCCCGTCCACCTCTTCCTCCACAAGTTCTTCCGCTGTCTTTGCAGGTTCCTGCGGTAAAACTTCCTCCGGCTCTTCGGCCGGTTCCGGCGTCTCTTCCTCCGGAGCCGAAAGCTGCCCGTCCGGCTCCGGCGCCTGTTCCCCGGATGCTTCCGGCTCTGCCTCCTGTACTTCCTCCACAGGCGCCCTCTCCTGCTCATATGCGTCCGATGCCGCAGGGCTTCCGCAGCCTGCAAGAAGCCCGATCCCCGCCATGGCCGCGGCCACCGCTCCGATCCATTTTTCTTTTCTCATACCGTCTGCCTTTCCACACGTTCCCGATCTACTGTCTTCTCCATTATATGCAATTTCCCGGACGCCTTCAATCTTTTTCTTTTTTGCCGTACAAAAATGCCATACAGAAAAAGACGCGGACAGAGCGGCCCGCCTTTTCCGGCAGCCGCTTCATCTGCGTCCTTCCTGTACCCGCTCAGGATCCCTTCTGTGTTTTATTCCTGCATATGCCGCTGTACCAGATCCAAAGCCCTGGAAAACCACGCGGTAAAGTCCTGCGGACGGTCAGACAGCCACTGTCTTAAGTCGTCCATCCGAATCCAGCAGATGTCCCGGATCTCCTCCGGGTCCGGGCTGAGCGCCGGCGCTTCCTCAACCGGCAGAAAAAAGACATGATCGATCTCATGCTCCGCACAGCTTTCGTATTTCTTATAATACTGAAAACTTCCCAGTTCCTGCAGGGAAGACCTGCGGACCTCCTTCATGCCCAGTTCTTCGTCCAGCCTTCGCAGGACCGCGGCTTCTGTCTGTTCTCCTTTTCTCGGATGGGAACAGCAGGCGTTGGTCCACAGGCCGCCCGAATGGTATTTGCCGTCCGCCCGTCGGTGCAGCAGCATCTTCCCGCTGCCCCGGTCATAGATAAATACGGAGAACGCCCGGTGCAGCCGCTCCTCTCTGTGCGTCAGCAGCTTCTCTCCATAACCCGTCTCCCGGTCTTTCTCATCCACCCATATGAGCAAATCTTCCATCTTTCTTTTTCTCCCTCTCCCATCAGCCATCGGTCATTTCACGGCCCGTCTCTTCGCAGGTCCGGCAGGTCCAGAGCCTCCAGCGCTTCTCTCAGCGCCTTCGCGGACGAAAAGCGGTCTTCCGGACGGGCGGCAATGGCCTTCTGTGCAATCCTTCCAAGCTCTTCTACGGCGGAGCGTTCCGTCTCCTTCACCCGGACGCCGATTCCTCGTCCAGAATATATGTTCTCATCCGCCAGACGGGGAAGCCCCGGTTCCTCTCCTCTCAGCCTCCGGATCAGCGCCTCATCCCGGCAGGCCGGAGTAAAAGGCTCCGGATAGGGAGGCAGCAGGGGAATCCGGTTGTCGTTCAGGAGACGGTACAGGATGATCCCAAGGGCGTAGAGGTCCGCCCCTTCGGTAAACGGCTCTCCCCGGTACACCTCCGGACACATGTGGCTCAGCGTCCCTGCCCTTCCCTTTCCGGCCGTGGGACGCGCCAGATGATGCGCGATTCCGAAATCTCCCAGCTTGTACGTATCGGCCGCCGCGCAGTAGAACAGATTGTCCGGCTTGATATCCCGGTGCACGATGCCCTGCCGGGCACAGGCTTCCAGCGCCCGGCATATGTGGATACCCAGACGGGCCACGTCCCGGACGGTCATGGTTTCCTCCATCATGCGTTCCCGGAACGTCTGCAGAAGCTCGATCCGGAGGAACACCACCCAGCCAAACTCCCCTTCCCGGTCCAGTTCCCGGACCAGGCAGTCCTCGAACCGGACGATCTGCCCGCAGTCCGAAAGCTCCCGCATCATCCGGACTTCCTCCAGCGTGCTTTGAAGCACTCCCTGAAAATAAAACCGCACACCGTCCGCGTCCATGCCTTCCGCCCGCGCGCCGCCCAGCATCCCGCCGGAGGACGGGATGCGGATCTCCTTCACCGCTCGTTCCTCCGTCCGTCCGCCTTCTGTCCGGGAGATTTTCCAGACCCTTCCGTAAGACCCCTCGCCCAGAAACGCCTCGATTCTCCATGTTCCCCACAGGGGTTCGAACCGGCGGACGCCGTTGTCCGCCTCCGGCGTACTGCTCATGTCTCTGCCGTTCTTGTGCGAACATCCGCTTTCCGGCAGGCCGCTCATGTCTCCGCCAGTTCCTGCACCGCCCGGATGTTGCGCAGAAGCCGATACTCCTCTTCCGGGGCCAGCGTCAGCATCCCTCTGCGGTACAGCTCGTATTTGAACGCCGCATTGGCCAGGAACTGCACCTTCATCATCTGGCAGTGGTCGTCCGGAATGTGGTACACGTTCTGACAGGCACCGAAATTGATTCCATAGCAGGTGGGGCACACGCCGGACACCGGACAGCTGCGACATTTTTCGTCCAGATCGCTCAGCGAATGCAGGCAGGTGAAATCCAGCTTCTTCGCCTTTTCCGCCAGTTCTTTTCCGAGGCAGAGCGGCGCGAACGCATGGCACGGATAGACCTGGCCGTCAATATCGTAGGATTTCATATACGGTCCGACCCCGCAGAACCGTTTGGGAACCTGGCTTCCGGGATTCATGTCCATGATGGCCAGATTCAGGATTGTCGCCGGCTTGATCTGCGAATGGGCAAGATAATATTCCGTCAGCTCTTCAAGCTGGCCTGCCAGAATGTCCGGAGCGTCCTCCTTCCACCGGATCCCGTATCCCAGATTGGCCGACACTTCAAATCCGCGCTCGTGCAGGCTGATGACGCCGGACGCCAGGTCCGGAAGCGACTCCTCCGTCACGGTCATCTTGGCGAACGGGTATTCCCGGCTGAAGAAGTCCAGATCGATCCAGTCGAAGGAACCGGAACGGTTCCGGTTGTGCATCTCTCTGGTGCCGTCCACACTCACATATACCTCCATGCTGGAGGCATTTTCCACCAGCCACTCCTGGATCTCCCCATGGACCAGCGTGCCGTTTGTGGTGGCAAACCCAAACCAGCCCTTCGGCCATTCTCTGCTCTGCATATACTGATGGATCTTTTTTATCGTCTCAAACTCCAGGAACGGCTCTCCGCCGAAATAATACAGACACACGAAATCCGAACCGTCATCCGCTGTCATCTCCCGCTCCACAATGTCGCGGGCCGTCTCAAACGACATGGACTGTATTTCCTTGTTATGTTCATAACAATAGGTACATGCCAGATTGCAGTGATTCGTCAGCGTCAGGATAACGATCTTCGTTCCCGGCTTATTCATAAACTGATCTAAATTTTTTCTCATTTTCTGCTCCTTCGATCCTTTACGGGGATTCTGACGCAGGACAGCGGCCCAACAGAAATCGGCCGCTGTCCTGTGTGTTGTCATGTTTTGTTCAGAGTCCCACCAGTCTCATTAATCCCATGCCTGACAATAGCCGGAAGCACATCCGCTGAAATTCAGCTCTTTGGAATGCTCCTGGGAAGCTTTCACACCCTTTGCGGACAGGTCCGCCAGTCTCTGGTCGATGTCCTGCAGGTTCTGCTCTGTCAATGTAAGTCTTCTCTTTACCGTGCTGCTCATATTGTGACTCCTTTCCATACTGTTTCATGTACAGCATCTATTTTATAAATCTTCTGCTGTATCATGATGCAGAAAATCTATAAGCATTGCTACTTCCATCCGTAATACAGATTGAGCGAATGGACGGAATCCGAATCCACGCAGAAAGCGGCGCCTTCGCAGCCGTATTCCGGATGCGCCCGATGCCAGCGTTCGGACGCCTTTAACGGCTCCGCCATCGTTTCGCCCAGCATGGCCGGGAGCCTCCCGTAAAGCATGGATGGCTGCTTGATGTACAGTTTGTATTTCCGGTAACCCGCCGCTCCCATATCCAGTCCCGCCATCCACAGATGGCCGCCGCACTGCTTCAGCGCAGCCTCCGCCAGATCTGCCAGTTCCCCGTACGCGGCGATTTTACAGTGCTTCAGGTAGTTCAGATACTCCTGGTCCCGGTACTCGCTGCCCCTTCCCGGCTGATCCGGGTCCGGACACCACCTTGTGAGAAAATGGCATTTCAGCAGTGTAATCTCTTCATTTTGCTCTGTAAATCCCAGATGATACAGCGTGGAGCTTCGGTGCCGCTCCCGACCGGTGATCTGCATCCCGGCCAGTTTCCGGATCTCTTCTTCTCCTTCGCGAAACAGCGCGGTCAGGCGGGCAAGCCTCCCGAACAGCCATTCCATATTCCGGTCCGTCCGCTCCTTCAGCGCCAGGTCCAGCCGGACGCAGGAACGGTCCCTGGTATCCCTGACCATGCTGCAGTACCGGAGCATCCCCCGTTCAGACAGCATCTTCTGAACCGGATGGCGCTCTTCGCCGCTGAACTTTCTGGAATAATAGATCTTGAATACCGGTTTCGCCGCCGGGTCGCCGCTGACATTGATTCCCAGAAAATCAACCGCCTGTCTCACCGGCGGTTCTTCCAGCGACGCGCAGAACGCTCTGAATTCTTCTCCCAGATCCCTGGTACAGGCAGCCATGAATTCACCTTCCTTCTCTGCCGCTGTATCTGCCGGTTATACTATGCCTTTCCCGCGAAACCGGCAATAAGGTAAACTTTAACATTGTGCAGATCCTGTCACCGATTTACCCCCCCCCGACATCCAGAAGCGGGTCCGGATATTCTCCCATCAGTTCTCCGTAGATTATCTGTGCTTCTTTCTTCTTTCCGGTCAGAAACAAAATATCCGCATACAGCCTTTTACTGCTCAGCGTATCTTTTGACTCCCTTCCGCGATACAGCACCGCACGTTCTACGTTTCGTTTCGCATGCTTTTCGGCTTTGTCGTATTCCCTCTTTTCCACAAGAATCTTAATGTAAAAATTCATGAATTCGTTGATCCGAAATTTGGTACGAATGATCACCGCACACTCCCGAAACAGCTTTTGGCAGATCCGATCCGCCCCGTCAATGTCTCCGCACCGGAACAGAATCCTTCCCTTTTCCAGCAGAATGTAGGCCAGGCTCCGGTCATGCTTGAGGATCAGATCCTCCTGGTCTTTCGTCAGCGGCAGGCGGAACTGCTTCAGGCTGTCAAGCGTCTTCTCGATCATTTTTCTGGCCTGTTCCAGATCACCCTCCTGCCACAGCATCCTTGCCACCTTGTGATAGGCGGATACCAGATGCAGCAGGTAAAACTGATTGAACGGCCTGCAGTTTTCCAGAATAGAAAGTCCCCGAAGATACCAGTTCCTGGATTTCTCATATGCCTGTTTATGGCGGTACACGGTTCCCAGCCGGAGGACCATCTGACCGGTGATCTGATGGTTTTCCCCGTAATATTCCAGGACAGATGCATACAGCATCCTGGAATACTGCTCCGCCTCCTGAACGTATCCCTGGATCCAAAGAAGCACCACCAGCTCATCCATCGCCTCTGCCAGCCACGGCGCTGGCCTGGGAAACGCTTCGACAAACGCCAGCACATAAGGTTCCAGCTGCTGGTTTTCCTGCCAGGTGCGTCCCCAGGTACAGTTTTCGTCATTCCCGTTTCCATTCAGGTAATCCCCGAATCCCTTGATCAGCTTCCTGCAGTTGATGGCAGACGGCTGAAACACCTCTCTGGCCGCCTGGGCGACGATGGGATGCAGAAACAGCATCTCATCCTGCCATTTTCTGCTGTAGGTCCACTGGATCAGGCTGCATTCCTTCAGGTGGTCCAGTATCTTTTCCTCGATCCCGGAGATGGTGTGAAACAGCCGTCCCGGAATCCCCTGTACCGGCATGATGGACAGGTACATCATGGCCTGTTTTTCGTCCTTTTTCAACGGGATCCTGCGGAACAGATCCCTGCGGAAGTCCGCGATCCCCCGGAATTCTCCTTCCGGATGCAGAAGCTTCTGCTGCATCAGAAGCGTGTGTCCCTGCACTTTTTTCTGATAATCTTCGAACTGCTCCCGCTCATCTTCCGAAAGTTCTCCGGGCTGATAGCACTTTATGAACGCGTTCCACTCCGCTTCGGTCTCCATCTCCCGCACATGGATTCCCCGGCAGGCCCCCCAGATGGCCGGGTTTCTGCGGCTAGTGAGCAGCATATGGCACGGAAGAGCAAACAGCCGCTCCATATCCCGGTCCTGCCGGACGTTGCAGTCGTCGATGACCAGCAGAAGCTTTTCCCCTGCGGCGATGCTGCGGAGGACCTCGTATTTTACCAGAAAATACCGTCTCCTGCTCTCATACTGGCCTGTATCATACTGCAGGTTCGAGATGTGCACATTGAAATCATTGCTGATGAGCTCTTCGATCGTTGTCCGGAAGGACAGGTACAGGATATGGTCATACCGCTCCCCAAAGGCGCGTATATACGCTCTTGCCAGAGCGCTTTTTCCGATCCCTCCGATTCCGTACAGGACCACCGGGCCCGCCTGCCTTTCAAGCGCCTCCCGGACAGCCTGCAGTTCTTTTTCTCTTCCGGCAAACGGCTCCTCCGAAAAAATCTCCGAAGATTCCAGCTCATGCCTGCGGCTTTTATAAAGCAGCGCCCGTTCTTCCTTCCACTGAAGAAGCGCCCGTTTTCCCGTCTCCTCATCCGGAAAACCCGCCGGTGTATCTTTGTATTTCACCCTCAGGGCAATCTGGTCCCATTTCCATTCCAGAAGCTCCTGACGATACTCTTTTTCTCTCTTCATCTGAATCTCCTGCCTTATCTGTCCGTACCTTATGATGTCTGTCAGGACTATTCTTTCAATGCTTTAAAATACATAAAACGCAGACTGTTTTTTCCGTTCTTTTCAAAATACCGGTCCAGAACACGGCATGCATCCTGAAACCATCTGCTGCACTGCTCCGGTTCCAGGCCTCTGCAGACAGTCTCATAGAGCTCCAGCAGGCGGATCAGAAGCCAGTCCAGACGCTCGCCGCCCACCAGCGTATGATCCTCGCACAGAGGCACATAGCCGAAAACAGTCAGGCGTTCATCCATCAGCGAGCGGTTCAGATAAGGCATCCCCAGTATAAAAAGATGCCGGAGTATGGTTTTACGGGGGATCTCCCCGATCAGCCGAAGGCTCCGGCCAAGCTCCGAACCATAGTTGATGCTTGTGATGTGGCTGTCCATGGACAGACGGATCCTCTGGGAGCGGACGCTGATGTACTTCATGGCATCCATATAATACAGATGGCGGATGTTGTTCTCCAGCATGGATTTGGCAATCCTCATCTGGATCCTGCGGCCCGGATGGATCTTTTTCAGATATTCCATCACCAGAGTGTCCATCTGCTCTTTCCTGGCCTGATAGACCGGGTCCTCCTGCTCCTCTTCCTCAAAACTCCGGTCGTTCCGGTCATAGTAATTTTTGATCAGATAGTCCAGTTCCCCGTCTGTCATCTGAAGCGCCTGTCCGAACAGCAGACACTGCTCCCGGTTCACAGGCACATGCCTTCCGGTCCGCCAGTATCGGATCTTCAGCGTATCCGAAGACCTTCCGGGCGCGCTGGAATACATCCGCTCATACAAAAGGCTGTCCGCCTCCTGCTTTCCCGGATTTCCCAGTCCGCTCCGAAACCTCTCATAGATCTCCCTCAGCCATACCAGCTCCGGCCGCTCTTCTTCACTCAGACGAATGCATTCTTCCGCCATACACACAAGTTTTTCTTTCATAATCTACAATTCGCCCTTATACGTTTTCTCCCTTTATATTGTTTAAAAAATAACAATTTTCCACAGCAAATACAAGCAAGTAAATTTTAACAATTTTCTGCGGGGATGTTTCACCCGACAGAAATATCCGTAAAAAAGCATAAAAATCAGAGGCTTCTGGCATGATGGTGGGTACTTGACCATGCCCAATTAACAT
>CAJUAA010000003.1 GCA_910584205.1 uncultured Lachnospiraceae bacterium | reverse complement strand
AAACACTGGGGTTGTGGGTATTTTTTACCCACCATCACCCTTGAAGAGCCAAAAAATGACAGTATTATTGTTGGCGGCAGCAATGACCATGAGCCTGGCTGGATGCGGAGGATCTGCGGAAGAGGCTCCGGCAGCGGCGCCGGAAGCGACAGAGGAAGCCGGAACAGCAGATTCTGCAGGGGAGGATGCGGCAGCGCCTGCAGCATCCGGTGAAAAGGGCGTTGTGTACGGGATCTATAAAGCCGGCGACCAGACCTGGTTTATCGATGAAGGCGCGGCAGCTCAGGCGGCAGTGGAAGCCAACGGTGACGAGTTTATCTTTGTAGATGCAAAGATGAGCCCGGAGGAATACCTGAAAGCCATTGACAATGCCATCGCAAACAAGGCAAAGGGTATTGTGACCTGTATTCCGGATCAGACCATGTCTCAGGCAGTAGTGGACAAGTGTGCGGAAGCAAATCTTCCCATTGTAGCGGCGGATGATGCGCTTCAGCAGGAAGACGGTACCAAAATCGCTCCGTGGGTGGGCATTAATGCTTACGTGATCGGTCAGGCGAACGGCGACTGGCTGGCAGCTTATGCAAAAGACAATAATCTGGTAACAGACGAAGAATGCGGTCTTTTGATCATGACCATGGATACCGTATCTTCCTGTGTGCCGCGTGCAGAAGGTGAGTATGACAACTTTACCGCCGGCTGTCCGGAATTTGATACAGCACGTATTTTCAAAGCAGATTATGACGGAACGACTGACAAAGGAAACACTGCGGCAACTGCAGTAATCACAGCTCATCCGGAGATCAAGAAATGGCTGGTGACCGGTGCCAACGAGGAAGGATGTATCGGTGCTGTACGTGCGCTGGAGAGTGCAGGTCTGGATGCAGATGCGTGTGTAGTGGGTCTTGGCGCGTATATGGCAAAGGACGAGTGGAATGACAAAGGCGCGGAAGGTACCTGTATGAAGGCTTCGGCATATTTTTCCGCTGATTCCGTAGGCGCAGGTTCTGTGGAAGTTCTGTATGACATCATCAACGGTAATGAGCCGGCAATGGAGACTGCGGTAGACGCAGTTGTGGTTACTCCGGATACATACAAAGACGTTATGGGAAAAGCAGCAGAATAAAACCGACCTGAACAGGGGGCTGTCGAAAGACGCCCCCTGTTTGTGTACAATCATATGAACAGATACGCGTACAGACAGGGCCATGTCCAGAGGCAGCTTTTTGAGGGCGTATTTTCGGCAGAACATTCATTTTTGAACAAAGGCGCGATATTCAGACGGCGTCATGCCGGTTTCTTTCCGGAAAGTTGTGCAGAAGCTGCTCTCGCTGGTAAAGCCGGTGCTGAAGCAGATGCTTTTGACAGAGAGGCCTGAAGTACGCAGCAGAAATTTCGCATTATTGATCCGGGTAGTGATGATATAGCTGTGCGGTGAGAATCCGGTCTCTTTTTTAAAAAGCCGGCTGAAATAAAAGGGACTTAAGGATGCCTGGGACGCCAGTTCGTTCAGGGACAGTCCTTCGGTCAGATGGTCGTTGATGTAGGCTATGCTGTCAGAGATGATGCTGGCGGACATGGCTCCGGGATTTTTGCTGTCCTGACTGATGAGAAGCTCCGTTAATATATTAACAATGTAATTATGGAGCAGTGCTTCTTTGGCGGAGGGACCGTTTTTGAACTGCAGATAGACTTTGTGCAGGTATTTTTCAAAACGGTAGTTGTTCTGCAGAGTGATTATCGGACTTCCGCCCGCAACAATGGCGTCGTAGTAACCTCTGGCACAGACTCCGTCAAAATGAAGCCACAGTGCGTTCCAGCCTCTGGAAGAATAGTAGGAATGGGGCGCATAACAGTCCAGCATGACGATCTGCCCTTCCTGGGCATGATAGTGGCGGTTTTCCAGGGAGATCTCACAGGAACCGTCTTTAACATACATGATCAGAAAGCTGTCCAGGGAGGTCCGGCGCAGGCAGTATCCTGGAAGATAGCGGAAATATCCGGTAATCAACGGATAGAGGAACAGATTCTGTGCCTGTGTGCTGGGGGTATAGATGTAGTAATCGGAATCTTTTATGACACCCTGTTCTTTGGAAAGCATGGGAAATCCTCCTTTGATCTCTGTTGTTTTATTATAGGATCATGTGTGCGGGTTGTCAACCAAGTGAGAGCAAGTTTTCAAAATGACAGGGCAACTGATCTTAATGAAAATCAGTGAAAACATCTGTATAGTATAGACAAGAAGTAAAAAGAAATCGAGAAAAGGGAGGCGTAAAAATATGGAATCCGTAAAAATATGGGAGGAACAGATTGTACTTCCTACTTATGAGGTTGGAGAAGCGGACAAGAACCCGATGTTTCTGGAAAGCCGTGTTTATCAGGGGAGCAGCGGAAAGATCTATCCGTATCCGACGATTGAGAGTATCTCTGATACAAAAACAGACAAGTCTTATCAGGCGGTATGGCTGGAAAATGAATATCTGAAGGTAATGATTCTGCCGGAACTGGGCGGAAGGATCCAGAGGGCTTACGATAAGACCAACGACTATGATTTTGTTTACTATAACCATGTGATCAAACCGGCCCTGGTGGGGCTGTGCGGTCCGTGGATCAGCGGCGGTATTGAATTTAACTGGCCGCAGCATCACCGTCCCACGACATTTTCCCCGGTGGATTATATGTTGATTAAGAACGGAGACGGCTCTGTAACCTGCCGTATCAGTGATGTGGATCAGATGTATGGTACAAAGGGCGAAGCCGGTTTCACTTTGTATCCGGGGCGGGCATACATCGAGATTAAAGGGCAGCTGTACAACCGGACCTCCATGCCCCAGACTTTTCTGTGGTGGGCAAACCCGGCAGTGCCGGTCAATGATGATACCCAGTCCATCTTTCCGCCGGATGTTCATGCGGTGATGGATCATGGGAAACGGGACGTGTCCAGATTTCCAATCGCTACAGGAGAATATTACAAGCATGATTACAGTGCGGGGGTAGACATTTCCCGTTATAAAAATATCCCGGTTCCCACATCTTATATGGCGGAGAAGAGTGATTTTGATTTTGTGGGAGGATATGACTACCAGAAGGGGGCAGGGATCCTGCATGTGGCGGATCATCACATTTCTCCGGGTAAAAAGCAGTGGACCTGGGGCTGCGGAGATTTTGGAAAAGCGTGGGATCGGAACCTGACCGACGAAGACGGACCGTACATTGAACTGATGACCGGCGTATATACAGATAACCAACCGGATTTCACCTGGTTAAAGCCCATGGAAGAAAAGAGTTTTACCCAGTATTTTATGCCCTATAAAGGCGTGGGAGCAGTGAAAAATGCTTCTACGGAGGCGGTAATTAATCTGGAGACAGGGGATGGAAAGATTCGGGTGACCGCTTACGCAACGCAGGAATATCCGCGTGCCAGGGTTCTTCTGACTCTGCGGGAACGCGTGCTTCTGGATGAAGAGACGTTCCTGTCACCGGTTCAGATCTACGAGAAGAAGCTTTCTCTGGATGTAGAGGATGAGACGCTCTTGACGCTTAAGATTCTGGACAAAGATCAGGAACTGGTATCCTACACGCCTTTGAAAAGGGAAATTCCCCGAATTCCCAAACCGGCGGAGGCGGCAAAAGATCCGGAAGAGATCATGACAAATGAGGAACTCTATCTGACCGGACTGCACATCGAGCAGTATCGCCATGCAACGTACCGTCCGGACCCATACTATCTGGAGGGCTTGAAAAGAGATGCAGGGGATATAAGAATCAACAATGCTTACGGTATGCTGCTGATGCGCAGGGGCTGTTTTGAGGAATCAGAAAAATATTTTCGAAAGGCACTGGAGCGCTGTACCTGGAAAAATCCCAATCCGTATGATTCAGAGCCGTATTACAACCTGGGCCTGTCGCTCTGGTATCAGCGGAAAATGGATGAGGCGTTTGACGCATTTTACAAGGCGATCTGGTCCAGTGAGCAGCAGGAGATGGGTTTTTATTATCTGGGCTGTATTGAGGCGGGCCGCGGTCATTTTGAAGAGGCACTGGAACTGACGGAAAAGGGATTGATAAAAAATTCACATAATATCAAGGCAAGAGGGCTGAAAGCGTATCTGCTGCGGAAGCTTTGCCGGGAGGAGGAAGCGGAGAATCTGATTGAAGAAAACCTTCGGATTGATCCCTTCGATTATGTGTCCCGTCTGGAACTGGCATGGATGAATCCGGAGTGCAGGGAATCCGTTCTGGAAGAAATTCGGAAGCTTTCCAGAAATTTTCAGGAGACTTATCTGATGACAGCCCGGGATTATGCGGAATACGGCGCATACAGGGAGGCCATACAGACGCTGAAACTCTGCACCAGGCCATGGCCCATGCTTGGCTATTATGAGGCGTATTATGAGGGGCTTATGGGAGCAGACAGCACAGAAGCGCTTCTAAGGGCAGAGGCCCGCAGTATGGATTACTGTTTTCCAAATAAACTGGAGGACATCGCAGTACTGGAGTATGCCAAAGCACATCATAACATGCCTTCCCGCGCCTGCTGTTATCTGGGTGATCTGTTTTATGACAAGCTGCAGTATGAGGCGGCGATCGAGAACTGGGAGCGTGCGGCAGAGCTTGACCCGGATCTGGCGGTTGCATGGAGGAACCTGTCGCTTGCATACTATAATAAGAAGCAGGATAAGGAAGCAGCCAGAAAAGCCATGGAAAAGGCGCACAGTCTGGCGCCGTCCGATGCAAGAATTTTTCTGGAAATGGACCAGCTTTACAAAAAGCTTGGCGTATCGGTGGAAGAAAGGCTTTCCCGCTATGAGGCTGAACGGGAAGTATTCATGAAACGGGATGATCTGAAGATCGAGTATGTGACGCTTCTGAACCTGCTGGGACGATACAGGGAGGCCTGTGAGTTCATCATGGAAAACCGCTTCCATCCATGGGAGGGCGGAGAAGGAAAGGTGACGACTCAATATACGGTGGCACTGGTGGAACTGGCAAAGGAAGCCATGGAGCAGGAGAACTGGAAGCAGGCAGAGGACTGGCTGACCCGGACGTTCCGGTATCCAGAGAATCTGGGTGAGGGAAAACTGGAAGGAACAAAGGATAATCACGTAAATTATTATATGGGATTGATTAAGGAACGTCAAAATGATTCGGAGGCGGCCAGGAGATATTTTGAGAGGGCTGCTGTAGGGACTGACGAGCCTGCAGGCATGATGTATTATAACGATCAGCCTGCGGATATGATCTACTATCAGGGTATGGCAAAAGAGAAGCTCGGAATGCCGGTGGAAGCAAAGGCAAGGTTTAACAAGCTTCTGGATTATGGGGAACAGCATATGTATGACCGGATGCGGGTCAGCTATTTTGCGGTATCTTTGCCGGATTTCCTGATCTTTGATGATGATCTGGATCAGAGAAACCAGGCGCACTGCCATTATTTGATCGGATTGGCAAGGATGGGGCTTGGAGATACGAAGGCGGCGGCAGAAGCCTTTGACCGGGCAGTCAGGCTGGAGCCGGCTCATCAGAATGCAATTCGGTACCGGAAAATGTGCAGTTGAGAAAACATAAAGAAGAGTAAAAACAATGGAGGTGGACAGAACTGGATATCCATCCATGCCAGGCCCGTGTCTGAAAGTCCGCGTAAACTATGGAACCATGTAGTACCGAACGGTACGCTGCGTGGTGTGGAAAGGGGAGGTTAAAATCTCCCCTTTCCATCTGCTGAGGATGGTTTCAGGATTCACGGTCAGGGAGAACGGACGCTACAGGAGCCATGAGATGCCCCGCATGTGGGTATCTCCTTCATCAATCTTGAAAAAAGCACTTGCAAATATTGGTCGGTTGTTGTAGACTTTAAGAAACGGATGGTCTACAATGACCGACCTTTTGCGCGTAAAGAGATCCGGAATCAAATCTGCGGAACTGTTCTATGGAGACAGGAGGAAAGCCCGCAGGGAAAAGAGGTGGAGTTTTTATGGAAAAAATCCTGACCGTTTTGTTTATGAAAATTCTGAATATGAGCGTGACAGCAGGGTACTGCATTCTGGCGGTATTTCTGCTGCGGCTGCTTTTTCGGAAAGCGCCCAGAAAATATCTGTATGTGCTGTGGCTGGCGGTGGCTTTCCGGCTGATCTGTCCGGTGTCGGTGAGTACGGAATTCAGCCTGTTCAATCTGGGAGCGTTTTCCGGACAGGCGCAGGTGACAAAGGGAGGCGCCATGGAGTATCTTCCGGTGTATCGGAAGGATGCGGGAAGGTTTCAAAAGGAGCCGGCGGCGTCCGGGTTGAAGTCTGGTTTCGGACCAAAGACATTCGCGGCCGAAGATCTTACCGCCGGGGAGGATGTGCCATTGCCTGCCGCTGCTGTCCTGGATGCGGACGGTACAGCCAATATAGTCGGTGCAGAGGTTTCGTCTGCCGGAACCGACCGTCCGCCGTACACGGACATCCGGTATCCGGATCTGTACGCATGGCTTCTGGGTACGGGAAAATATATATGGCTTTTGGGTATGTTTCTGTTCCTGCTGTATTTTTCAGGGAACGTCCGGCGGGTCCGGCGCATGGTCCGGATGGCGGTTCTGGCCGAACACGGGCCGGACGGCGCCGGCGGAAAAAGAGGCGCCGCGCAGGTGTACGAATGCGACGAACTGTCCTCTCCCTTTGTCATGGGAATCCGGCGTCCGCGGATCTATCTCCCCTGCGGCCTGCCAGGAGGGCAGAGAGAACTGGTGCTGCTCCATGAGCGGTATCACATCCGCAGAAAGGACCATCTGGTAAAGCTGTTTTCTTTCGGGCTTCTGGCCGTGTACTGGTTTCATCCGCTGGTGTGGGCGGCGTGGCGCGGCATGTGCCGGGACATGGAGATGAGCTGCGACGAGAAGGTGCTGGAGCAGCTTGACGGGGAGCGCCGGAAGGCTTACGGCATGACGCTTCTGTCTTTTGCGGAAGGAGGGCAGAAGGCGGGGTGGATGTCGCCGGCGTTCGGAGAGTATGATGTGAAGCAGCGGATCAGGCATGTGCTGGTGTTCAAAAAGCCCGCGGTATGGGCAGGCGCGCTGGCGGTCCTGCTGACCGTGCTGGGACTGGCCATGCTGGGGACCAACGGCAGGGCTCCGGATGAGGACGGCGCCGCCCGGACAGGAGCAGGAACCATGGAAGAGCGCCTGTATGAAGCCGGGAACCCCTACGTGGGAGACGCGCCCGCCGACGGCCGCCTCATCGGGGTGATCGCGGAGGCGCTGCCGGATTCCATGGCGGCGGATGCGGCTTTTACCACCCGGCTGCAGACGTCAAAGGAGCCGTATGAGTTCCATTTCATGCTGAAGGAGGAGACGGAACTCCGGGAGGATCTTTCGGGCGTGTACGCGCCGTCGGTTCTGATGCTGGCGTTGATAGAAAATCTGGGCGAGGTGCGCTGGTACGGTGCCGCCGAGGCGGATGAGGACCGGGAGCTTCTGGCGTCTCTGAACGTGCAGGAGGCGGAAGAGCTGTGCAAAGCGGAGGATCTGAAAGGGTACAGTGCGTCCCCGGAGAGGATCAAAGAGCTGCTTGGGCTTCTGGACCAGACGGAATGGGAAAAACCGGCGGCGGAGGGAAATAACGCAGAAACGCCGGCGCCGGAGACGGAAGAACCGCTGATCTCTACAGATCCGGAAGAACCGCTGATCTCCGCTGATCCGGAGGAATTTATGGACTGGTACCGCCGCATTCCCCATGAGTGTTACGAGAAGGCGGTTCCGGTGGAGGAGTTTTCCGGCGACGGCCGGGACGCTTATGATCCGGACTATGAGGGCGCTCCCATCATGACGGTTCTGGCGCAGACGGAGGACGGGACCGCGACGCTGTACGGATACTGCAGCCGGAGGCGGTACGGGATCCGCGGGATGACCCTTGATTACCGCGCGACTCCCGACGGAGAAAGCCATCCTGCGTATCTGAACTTCGGACAGGCATGGCCCGCGGTCTATCCGGCGGCGGGGCTGTACAAGGCGGACTACGACGGGGACGGAAGGGATGAGATCGCGCTGTCTGTGCTGGACAGCCTGGGAACCGGGCGTCTGGAGCGCCTGCTGGTGTTCGAGACAGACGATGCCGGGCAGCTGAGCGCCAGCGAGTACACCTGGGAGAGGTACAGAGAGGATATTCAAAAGCTTGTGAGCACGTCGGACGATCCAGAGAACCGGATGATCCATGTGGTGGAAAACGGCTCCGCCTCCTCCGCGCCGCTGCTGAGCATACCGTATGAAGAGAATGAGAAGATATACGGTCTGCACATGGATTTTTTTGTGCACTTTGAGACAGGAGAGGAAATCATACTGGAATCCAAAATCGATCTGGATGTGAAAAACGTTCCATGGGGCTGGCACGGCTATATGGCCGACTGGTATACGCTCCGGTTCCGGGTCGGTTATGAAGAGCCGCCGAATCCGGGCGGCGGAACATTTTCACTGTCGGTACAGAGAGAAGAGGGGAGATAAGCATATGGAAGAATTCAGACTCTGCAACAGCGATTACCGGTTTCTGACGATCGTGTGGGACCACGCGCCGGTGGGCTCCGGAGAGTTGGTGCGTCTCTGCCAGGAGCAGCTGGGCTGGAAAAAGTCCACCACCTACACGGAAATCAAACGGCTCTGTCAGAAGGGGCTTCTGAAAAATGAGCATGCGGTGGTAGAGCCGCTGGTGACCCGGGAGTCGGTCCAGGCCCGGGAGTCGGACGCCTTCGTGGAGCGGACCTTCGGCGGGTCGCTTCCGGGCTTTCTGGCGGCGTTTCTCGGCAGCAGGACGCTGTCGGAGAAGGAGGCGGAGGAGCTTAAGAACCTGATCGATTCCCATCAGGAATAAGGTTTCCGTCCGAAAAAGAGCAGGTCCGGAAGGAAAAGCCTCCGAACCTGCTCTTTTTTTCTATACGGTACGTTTTATCTGCGTTCCGGCGTTCCATCCGATTGATGGATTCGCGTTCCGGTATCCTAACGTTCCATCCGACTGATGGATTCGCGTTCCGGTATCCTAACGTTCCATCCGGCTGATGGACTCGATGCCCACGCTGCCGCCGCGGACCACCTCGATGTCCCGGAACTCGTTTTTCATCAGCTGCACGACGGCGTCATTTTTGGCGGCGGTCTGCACGAATTCCAGAAGGAGGCTGTCTCTGCCGTAGTCGATGACCCGCGCCTTGAAGGTCTCGGCGATCTGGAACAGAGCGGTCTTGTCTTCCGGCGTACAGCGGCGGACCTTCACATAGAGGATTTCCTTCATGCGCACAAAAATATCCGTGAAGTCGATGACCTTGATGACTTCCACCATGCGGTTCAGCTGCTTTTTGATCTGTTCAAACGTCTCGTCGTCGCTGACCGTGGCGATGGTCATGCGGGAGACGGTGGGATCTTCCGTGGTGCCGACGGTCAGGCTGTCCAGGTTGTAGGATTTAGCGGAGAACAGCCCGGAGATCTTGGAGAGCACGCCCACCTGGTTTTCCACATACAGGGAGATCCATCTTTTTTTCATTGTATTATCCATTGTTACATCTCCTTTCATCAGACAGATGATGTTTTCTGTGTTTGTCAGCAGTCCATAATCATATCTTCCAGCGTGCCGCCAGGTTTGATCATCGGGTAGACCATTTCGTCCGGATCGATGATAAATTCGATGAGCGTCGGCACGCGGGTGCTTTTTTTCGCTTCCTCAAATGCGGCGGCGATCTCTTCCTTCTTCGTGACGCGGATGCCCTTTGCACCGTAGCTCTCTGCCAGGCGGACAAAATCCGGGGTATATTCCGGATACTCCTTCCGGTCGGTGCGGCGGGAGAGGGCGCCGGCCTTTAAGTTGGTCATGCCGTAGCGTTTGCCGTAAAACAGGCTCTGCCACTGGCGCACCATGCCCAGATATTCGTTGTTGAAGATGCAGACGATGATCGGAAGCTCCTCCAGTACCGCCGTCGCCATCTCCTGGATGTTCATCTGGATGCCGCCGTCGCCGGAGATGGAGATGACCGGTACGCCCGGATTGCCGATCTGCGCGCCGATGGCGCCGGGAAGCCCGTAGCCCATGGTGCCGAGTCCCCCGGAGGTGACCAGCTGTTTTTTCTCCGTGATGTCCGCGTACTGGGAAACCAGCATCTGATGCTGTCCTACGTCCGTGACGATCAGCGCCTCGTCAAACTGCCGGTTGATCTCCCCGATGATGTCCATGGGGCTCATGCGGCTGTTGGGACGCATGACAAGTGGGTGCTCCTTCTTCCAGCTTTCGATCTGCGCCAGCCACTTGCTGCAGTGATTTTCCTGTACGTATTCGTTCATCCGGGTGAGTGCTTCTTTGGCGTCCGCCACGATGGGGACGTGGACCTGTATATTTTTGGAGATGGACGCCGTGTCGATGTCGATGTGGACGATCTGGGCGTGGGGCGCGAACTCATGGACTCTGCCGGTGATCCGGTCGTTGAAACGGGTTCCGATGGAGAACAGAAGGTCGCAGCTGCTGACCGCGTTGTTGGCGGCATAGGCGCCGTGCATGCCGATATTGCCGATGTAGAGCGGATGCAGGGTAGAGATGGCGCCCCGTCCCATAATCGTGGTGACTACCGGGACGCCGGTTTTCTCCACTACCTGGGTAAACTCCGGGTTGGCGCGGGCGATGTTGACGCCGCCGCCTGCCAGGAAGAGCGGCTTTTTCGCCTTCTGCAGCAGCTTGATGGCCTTTTTCAGCTGTCCCATATGGATGCTGGTGTAGGGCTTGTAGCCCCGGAGATTGACAGTTTTCGGATATTCCGCCGGTCCCATTTCCGCCATCACGTCTTTGGGCAGGTCCACCAGTACCGGCCCCGGACGTCCGGTGCGGGCGATGTAGAATGCGTCCTTGATAATCCGTCCAAGATCCGCCCGGTTCCGAACCGTCACGCTGTATTTGGTGATGTTCCGGGTGATGCCGACGATATCCACCTCCTGAAACGCGTCGTTGCCGATCAGATGCTTTGCCACCTGTCCGGTAAAGCATACCAGAGGCACGCTGTCATAATTGGCCGTGGCCAGGCCGGTGACCAGATTGGTGGCGCCTGGACCGCTGGTGACCAGGCAGACGCCGACTTTTCCGGTGGTTCTGGCGTAGGCGTCCGCCTCGTGGGCAAGCGCCTGCTCATGCCTTGGCAGGACGACGGCGATGTCGTTCTGGCGGTACAGTTCGTCACTGATATCAATGGTGCAGGCGCCGGGATAGCCAAAGACGACCTCCACCCCTTCTTCTTTCAGAGCATTGACCAGCAATCGGTTTCCTGAAATCTGTTTCATTTTCATAACCTCCTTTTTCGTTCTCCATCTGTTTTCTGTGCATAAAAAACGCCCCAAGCTGTCACGCTCAGGGCGGATCTTGCATCCGTGGTACCACCTAAATTCAGAGAAAGTTCTCTGCACTCATCCGATACAGGTCCTGCCTATATCGTCTCCCTGTAACGCGGGAACGCGTCGGAGCCTACTGGGCGTATGCCGTTGGGTCCGCTGCTCGAGGGCTACTTCCACAACACCGTCACGGAGATTCTCACCGGCCATCTCCTCTCTGGGCATCGGAACGCTGCGTACTCCTCCCTGTCACTGCATTTGCTGTCCTTGAAAACTATGGTATCTATTATATGGGTAAAGGCGGCCGTCTGTCAATCAGTTTTTTGTATTGACGGATATTGCCGGATATGGTCGAATATGGCGGGACGGCGTCCGGCCCGCCGCGATTTCTGTTGGCATTTCAAAGGGGGATGTGGTAGGATGGTTTTATCGGACGCGCGGACGAGCACGGAGAAATACGGCAGAAGGACCGGAGAACCAATGATAAGGGAATATATGCAGCAGAACGTATATGAAGCGCTTCAGAAAAGGCTTCAGTTTATTTTTGAAGAATTTGACAACGTTTACATCTCCTTTTCCGGCGGGAAGGACAGCGGCCTGCTTCTGAATCTGGTGATGGACTACCGGCGGAAGCATTATCCGTGGAAGACGCTGGGGATCTTCCATCAGGATTTTGAGGCGCAGTATACGGTGACGACGGAGTACGTGGAACGGACCATGGAGCGGTATAAGGACGAGGCGGAACTCTACTGGGTGTGCCTGCCCATGGCCGCCAGGACGGCTCTTGGCAGCTATGAGATGTACTGGTACCCGTGGGACGATACGAAGCGGGAGCTGTGGGTCCGGGATATGCCGGAGAAAGACTATGTGATCAATCTGGAGCACAATCCCGTCACCACCTACCGCTACCGGATGCATCAGGAAGATCTGGCCAGACAGTTCGGGCGGTGGTACCGGGTATCCCACGGGAAGAAGAAGACCGTGTGCCTTCTGGGCCTGCGGGCCGACGAATCCCTGAAGCGGTACAGCGGTTTTCTGAACAAAAAGTACGGCTACAAGGAAACATGCTGGATCAGCCGGCAGTTCAAGGACGTCTGGTGTGCCTCGCCTCTGTATGACTGGTCTGCGGAGGACGTGTGGCACGCAAACTGTCTGTTCGGCTATGACTACAACCGGCTGTATGACCTGTATTATATGGCCGGGCTGAAAGTATCACAGATGCGCGTGGCGTCGCCGTTCAACGACTATTCCAGGGAATCGCTGAACCTGTACCGGGTCATCGACCCGCAGATCTGGGTGAAGCTGGTGGGAAGGGTGCAGGGCGCCAATTTCGCCAGCATCTACGGCAGGACCAGGGCCATGGGGTACCGGAGCATCAAACTGCCGGAGGGGCATACGTGGAAATCCTACACCATGTTTCTTCTGGACACGCTGCCGGACCGGCTGCGGGACAACTACATCAAAAAATTCAACACCTCCATCGAATTCTGGCACAAAACCGGCGGAGGGCTGGATGAAAAGGCCATACAGGAACTGGAGGAGCACGGCTACCGGATCAGGCGGAACGGCGTGTCCAATTATACGCGGGATAAAAAATCGAGAGTCGTCTTTCTGGGAAAGATCCCGGACCATACGGACGACATCCGGTCCACGAAGGACATCCCCAGCTGGAAGCGGATGTGCTGCTGTATCCTGAAAAATGACCACAACTGTCTGTTTATGGGATTCGGCATGACGAGCCGGCAGAAAAAGCGCATTGATGAGATACGCAGAAGATACAAAAGTATAGAGGAGATGGAGTATGAGGTACAGAAGTCCGGCTTATGAGGTGATTCCGGTTCCGCTGGAGAAGATCCGGCCCAATGTGTACAATCCCAACGCGGTGGCGCCGCCGGAGATGAAGCTGCTCTATGAGAGCATTCTGGCGGACGGGTATACCATGCCCATCGTCTGCTACCGCGACCGGGAAAAGGATGAATACATCATCGTGGACGGGTTTCACCGCTACCGGATCATGCTGGAGCATCCGGATATCTATGAGCGGGAGCGCGGGATGCTGCCGGTGTCCGTCATCGACAAGCCCATCGACGAGCGGATGGCCAGTACGATCCGCCATAACCGGGCCAGGGGAAGCCACAGCGTGGACCTGATGAGCAATATTGTCAAGGAACTGCATGACCTGGGCCGTTCGGACGAGTGGATTTCAAGGCATCTGGGCATGGATCAGGATGAGATCCTGCGCCTGAAACAGATTACGGGCCTGGCGGAGCTGTTCAGGGACGTGAAATTCGGGCGGGCATGGAAACCGGTGGAGCCGGAGGAAGAGGAGTGATCCCCGGCGCTTCGGCCCCGGAAACCGTCTGCGCATCGAGAGGGTGTCTGCCGGCCGCCGGATATCTGTCAGGAGGAACAGGGGAGCCGGCCAGCCGCCTGTCATACGGCGGCTGGATATTTTTCGGAACTTCTGTTATAGTAGAAGCATGAATACAAGGATTTACGCCATGAACGCCCAGGGGCGGGATTTTACAGAAGAACGGTTTCTGCCGTATGTGTCAGAGGGCCGCAGGCAGGAAGCCCGGAAGCGGCGGAAGGACAGGGACCGTCAGCTTTATCTGGCGGCGGAGGTGCTGCTGAACCGGAGCCTTCAGCTGGAGGGGCGGAGCCTGCCGCTTCCGGTGCCGTACACCCGGAATCCATACGGTAAGCCCTGCCTTCCAAAGTGGGCCGGCCGGTATGCCAACTGGTCCCATTCCGGGACCTGGGTCATCTGTGTGCTGTCGGACCGGGAGGCGGGCATCGACCTTCAGGAGGCGGGAAAGGAGCCGAAGGAAGCCCTGATCCACAGGACGCTTCAGCCGGAGGAACTGGCCTTTTACGAACAGGCGCCGGCTGACCGGAAGAAACGGCTGTTTTATGAATACTGGGTGTTAAAAGAGAGCTTTCTGAAGGCGAAAGGAACGGGATTCCACACGTCTCTTGACACTTTTTACATCGAGATGGGAAACGGCGCTCCAGAGGCCGTACAGCGCGCGGGAGGGCCGTTGTATACGTGCCGCCTGCTGGATTTCGCGGACCAGGGTTATGCTGCGGCGCTCTGCGTGGAAGGAGAAGAGGATCCGGGAGAGCTCCGGATCGAATATCTGTAAGGAGAAGAGGGTCCGGGAGGGCTTCAGATCGAATATTTGTAAGGAGGCTGTGAAGATGACAGAAGCGATGGATACTTTGAAACAATGGGTGGACGAGAGCGGCAATATCGTCTTTTTCGGCGGGGCGGGCGTCTCTACCGAGAGCGGGATTCCGGATTTCCGGAGCGTGGACGGGCTGTATCATCAGCAGTATGACTATCCGCCGGAGACGATCCTGAGCCGTACCTTTTACCGGAAGAAGACGGAGGAATTCTACCGTTTTTACCGGGCGAAGATGCTGGCGCTGGACGCGAAGCCCAACGCGGCCCATGAGAAGCTGGCCCAGTGGGAGCGGGAAGGGAAGCTGCGGGCCGTGGTGACCCAGAACATCGACGGGCTCCATCAGGCGGCCGGCAGCCGGACGGTCTATGAGCTTCACGGCTCCGTGCACCGGAATTACTGCGAGCGCTGCCATGCCCTCTACGATGCGGCGTATATACGGGATTCCGAAGGGGTGCCGGTCTGTGAGAAATGCGGCGGGCCTGTAAAGCCGGACGTGGTCCTGTACGAAGAAGGGCTCGATACGGCCACCATGCGGGGGGCGATCCAGGCCATCAGCCATGCGGACGTCCTGATCATCGGCGGCACGTCCCTGACGGTCTATCCGGCGGCGGGACTGATCGATTATTATGAAGGACACAAACTGGTGCTGATCAACAAGTCGGTGACGCCCATGGATTCCAGGGCGGATCTTCTGGTGCAGGGGAGCATCGGCGAGATCTTCAGCCGGCTGTAGGACGGCCGTTCGGGGGACCGGGCTAATCCGCCCCGGGCAGACGCCCGCACCCGGCGCCATCATATATGGATCGGAGGATATCTATGGATTATCAGGTGGGAGACATTGTAAAACTGAAAAAACCGCATCCCTGCGGGAGCCGGGAGTGGGAGATTCTGCGGGTGGGCGCAGATTTCCGGCTGAAATGCGAAGGCTGCGGCCATCAGGTCATGGTGAGCCGGAAGCTGGTGGAAAAAAATGCCCGCGGACTGCGGAAAAAAGCCTGAATATTTTCTGCAATGCCGCAGAATGAAGCGTTTTTCGTAAAAATTACGAACATGGAGGCGGAGGACTGCTAACATGGCAGGTAGATGAAAGGAGTGGTGATCAATGATGAAAAAGAAACGGTACCGAAAGAACAGGAGGGAGCTGTTTTTCGTCAGCCTGCTTATTCTGGCCGTATGTCTTTCCGGCTGCGGGGAAGCAAAGCCCGCGGCCAGCATCCGGGCCGACGCAGTTCTGAGGGGATACAGCAGCTCCGGAGAGGAGATCTGGGACAGGTCCAAAGCCTGGAGAAACGCCGCCGGAGAGAATGCTGACGGGGCAAAGGAAAATGTCGGCGGAACCGGAGGAAACACTGATGGGGCAAAGGAAAACGCCGGCGGGACCGGAGGAAATACCGATGGGGCAAAGGAAAGCACCGGCGAAACCGGAGAGAACGCCGACGGGACCGGAGAGAACGCCGACGGGGCAAAGGAAAACGCAGACGGAACCGGAGAGAACGCCGACGCGGAAGAGGAAAGCGCCGACGAACCGGAAGTCCTGACAGCTTCTTCGGACATCAGCTCCATCGCCGGGCTTGGAGAGCTTCAGGCAGGGGTCGAGGAAGAGCTCTATACGCACAGTGAGGCCTTTGTGGTCGATGTGGAGAATGGACACAACCCCTACGACGTAGAGTGGGACTACGGTGAACTGTACGACGCCTATATAGAAGAGGCTGACTGGTCTCTGGTGTTTGATGCGGATTTTTATATGGAATCCTTCCCTGCCCTTGCGTTTTTGTACCATTATGATGAAGAGCTTCTGCTGGAGCATTTCCAGACCGTGGGCATCCACGAAGGGCGCCAGGGGAACGGGGGCTTCAACGTGGCCGCCTATCGGGAAAACTGCGGACAGGAGCTGCGGGACGCCTTTGGCGACCATTATGAGTGCTATTATTTCTACTGGATGCTGAATCAGGATTCTCAGAAGGACGTGGCGGCGGGCGGCGGTTATCCGCTGCAGCTTGGCGTAAAGATGACCTCCATGCAGGCCGAAGAGTTTGAGAAGGTCAACGAGTACCGCGCCGAGGTCGGCGTGGATCCTTTGAAATTCGACCCTGAACTGGCGGCCGTCGCCTGTTACAGGGGCTGGGTCGATATCAGCGAAGGCTATGGGGCCCATGACTGGCTGAATGATGAGGCTAACGAGGACAGAGTCTATGAACTGATGGAATTTCTCCATATGAATCGGCTGGGCGAGAATACGGTGGATACCGGCATACTGGACGAAACAGCTCATGTACAATCCACCTTCTATATCAACTACCGCTATTCGCCGGAGCATTATGAGGCTATGATCAACCCGGATTACCGGTATTTTGGATGCTCGCATATTTATTCCGGCAAGAACCGCATCCCGGAATCGAGACGCGGAAGAGAGAACGTCTATGGAAAACCAATGATGCGCGTGGAATTCGATCTGTTCACAGACGTGCTGTCCACGCCGGTGCATCCGTGACGAACGCATAAGAGCGGCTGCTAAAGGCAGCCGCTTCTGCGGGGAAGAGCAGGATGGGTCAAAAGCGGACATGCTTTCTGTATTTTGAAGAATTTCCATGATCTGAGGGAAATTTGCGGGAATTTGCTCATTTAACGCTTGAAAAGAAAGGGAATCTGTGCTATAGTTTTGACTTGTGATATATTATGGCTCCGTGAACGGGGCATTCCTTGCGCATGGCCATGGGTTGTGCGCCAGAGACCAGAAGGAGGTAAAAAGCATGAACAAATACGAATTGGCATTGATTGTGAGTGCAAAAATCGAAGATGACGAGAGAGCAGCTGCCGTAGAGAAGGCAAAAGAGATCATTACCCGCTTCGGCGGCGTGGTGACGGAAGTAGAAGACGGCGGCAAGAAGAGGCTCGCATACGAGATCCAGAAGATGAGAGAAGGATTTTACTACTTCATTCAGTTCGACGCACCGGCGACCTGCCCTGCTGAAGTAGAGAAGCGCGTACGTATTCTGGACAATGTAATCCGTTATCTGTGCGTTCGCAAAGATGCATAATGACAGCAGATTAAGAGGTGATTGTTAATGAATAGAGTCGTATTAATGGGACGTTTGACCAGAGATCCGGAGATCCGTTATTCCAATGGCGAGAACGCGCTGGCGATCGCGAGATTTACGCTGGCGGTGGACCGCAGATTTAACCGTAAGGACGATCAGACGGCAGATTTTATTACCTGCAAGGCGTTTGGAAAGCAGGCGGAATTTGCAGAGCGTTTTCTGCGTCAGGGAATCAAGGTGGCTGCAAGCGGCAGGATCGAGACAGGAAGCTATACGAATCGGGACGGACAGAAGGTCTACACGACGGAGGTCATTCTGGACGAAATTGAGTTTGCGGAAAGCAAGGCGGCAAGCGAAGCCAACCGTGGCAGCATGGGCGGCGCTTATCAGTCCGCACCTGCGCCGATGCCGAATCCCATGGGCGCTGCGGGAGACGGTTTTATGAATATCCCGGACGGGATCGATGAAGAACTGCCCTTCAATTAACAATCAGATTTGATACAGGAATGTGAAAAGGAGGAATCATCATGGCTTACACCAAAAATGAAAAAGGCGACGCTCCGAAGATGAGAAGAGGCGGACGCAGAAGAAAAAAAGTTTGCGTATTCTGTGGCAAAGAGAACAATGAGATCGATTATAAAGATGTGAATAAATTAAAAAGATACGTTTCCGAGAGAGGAAAGATCCTTCCGAGGAGAATCACCGGAAACTGTGCAAAGCATCAGAGAGCGCTTACGGTTGCGATCAAGAGAGCAAGACACGTGGCGCTTATGCCGTACACAGCAGAATAGGAACAACTTTTTGGGCACCGCTGATGCGGTGCTCTTTTTTCTCTTGTCCGGGAGAACAAGGGATGGTATAATGTTCAGGTAGGCAACGGGCGGAGAAGCGGGACCGGACGGCGTCCCGGCTGTGTGCCGCCCCAAACATGCAATTTTAGGAATCGACCTTATGAAGAAAAATGTAAAACTCAATGGCCAGCTCCGCCTGTATGTGCGCTGGCCGCTCTATCTGACGGTGCTCCTGATCGGTATGAATATCTGGATCTTTTTGATTTCCGCGCAGGCCGGTATGGTGATGGCGGCTTTTGTGGCGGTCTATGCGGTGGTTGCCGCCGTACTCTATGTGAGCAACAAGCCCATGCTCTATACGGAGCTGGTGTCCTTCGCCACGCATTACGGGCAGATCCAGAAAAATCTTCTGAAGGAACTGATCCTGCCCTATGCGCTTCTGACCGAAGAGGGCAAGATCATCTGGATGAACCGCCAGTTTATGGAGATCACGGGAAAGGGGCCGGAGTACAGCCGGAGCATTACCACCATCTTTCCGGAACTGGTGAAAGACGTCCTGCCGGGAGACAGCCAGCCGGAGACCTCGGTGGAATTCCACTACGGGACCTATGATTTCCGGGCGGATATGAAGCGGATCAGCATGGATGAGGACATGAGAGGGACGCACCTGGTCAGCACAGTGGAGTTCGAGGGAAGTCTGATCGCCATCTATCTGTTTGACGTTACGGAGATCAACTATTACATCCGTGAGAATCAGGAACAGCGTATGGCGGCGGGCCTTGTATACATCGACAACTACGACGAGGCGCTGGAGAACGTGGAGGAGGTGCGCACCTCCCTTCTGGTCGCTCTGATCGAGCGGAAGATCAACAAGTATTTCAACGCCTATGACGGCATCGTAAGAAAGCTGGAGAAGGACCGCTTCTTCGTGGTCCTGAAGGAGAAGGCGCTGGCGCAGATCCGCGACAACAAATTCGATCTCCTTCAGGATATCAAGACGGTCAACATCGGCAACGAGATGCCGATCACGCTGAGCATCAGCATCGGCACCGGCGGTAGTTCCTATATGGACTGTATGGAATATGCCAGAAGCGCCATGGACCTTGCCCTGGCCCGGGGCGGCGATCAGGCGGTGGTGAAGGCAAAAGACCAGATCACCTATTACGGCGGCAAGACCCAGCAGGTGGAGAAGAATACGCGCGTGAAGGCCCGTGTGAAGGCCCAGGCGCTCAGAGAGATCGTGGAGAGCAAGGACAAGGTGGTGGTCATGGGGCACAAGCTCCAGGACGCGGACTCCTTCGGCGCGGCCATCGGCATCTACCGTGCGGCGAAGACATTGAATAAAAAGACCTATATCGTATTGAATGATGTGACGACTTCGGTGCGTCCCATGCTGGACCTGTTCAATGAGATCAACGGGGAGGACCATGGAATCGTCATAGGCAGCGGACAGGCGCGGGAGATCGTGGACCGGAATACGGCGGTGATCGTGGTGGATACCAACCGGCCCAGCTATACGGAATGCGAGGACATCCTGTCCATGACGCCGACCATCGTGGTATTTGACCACCACAGAAGGGGCAATGAGGCCATCAACCACGCGGTGCTTTCCTATATTGAACCCAACGCGTCCTCCGCCTGCGAGATGGTGGCGGAGATCCTGCAGTATTTTGCGGACAATGTACGGCTGAAGGGCGGAGAAGCGGACTGCATGTACGCGGGTATGGTGATCGATACCGATAATTTTGTGACAAAGACGGGGGTCCGTACGTTTGAAGCGGCGGCTTTCCTGAGGAGATGCGGCGCGGATGTGACCCGTGTGAGGAAAATGTTCCGCAACGACATGGCGGAATACAAGGCGCGGGCGGAATCCGTCCGCCACGCGGAAGTATACCGGGGATTTGCCCTGTCCGTCTGTCCCGGCAGGGGACTGGAGAGCCCGACCATCGTGGGCGCTCAGGCGGCCAACGAACTTTTGAATATCATCGGAGTCCGCGCTTCCATCGTGCTGACGGAATACAACGGCAAGATCTATGTAAGCGCGCGTTCCATCGATGAGGTCAATGTACAGGTGATTATGGAGCGAATGGGCGGCGGCGGCCATCTGAACGTCGCCGGCGCGCAGCTGCAGTGCTCTCTAGAGGAGGCCATGAGGCAGGTGCGCCAGACCCTGGATCAGATGTTTGAGGAAGGAGAACTGGAATGAAAGTAATCTTACTGGAGGATGTAAAATCCCTTGGGAAAAAAGGAGAACTGGTAGAGGTAAACGACGGATACGCAAGGAACTTCATCCTGGCGAAGAAGCTGGGAGTCGAAGCGACGGCGAAGAATATGAACGACTTAAAGCTGAAAAGGGCCCATGAGGACAAGCTGGCGGCCCAGAGGCTGGAAGAGGCGAAAAAATTCGCGGCAGAGCTGGAGAAGGTCCAGGTGACGCTGAAGATCAAGGCGGGAGAAGGCGGAAAGCTGTTCGGCTCCATCTCCTCCAAAGAGATCGCGCAGGCGGCAAAGGAACAGCTGGATCTGGAGATTGACAAGAAGAAGCTGGTGCTTCCCAGTCCCATCAAGGCCGTAGGGACCACGATGGTGCCCATCAAGTTGCATCCGCAGGTGACGGGAGAGCTGAAAGTGATCGTACAGGAAGCCTAGGGCGGGAGCAGACAGCAGATGGAAGAAGCACTCATAAAACGCGTCATGCCCCACGACGAGGAGGCGGAGCGCTCGGTGATCGGCGCTGTGCTTCTGGACAATGAGAAGATTATGACCGTGTCTGAGATTATTACCGGCGAGGATTTTTACCAGAAACAGCTGGGGACGGTCTATCAGACCATGCTGGAACTGTATAATGAAGGAAAACCGGTGGAACCGGTTATCCTGCATACCCAGCTTCGGGAAAAGGGCGTGCCGGAGGAGGCGTGCGGCGTGGAGCTGATCATGCGCTGGATGGATCAGGTCTATACGTCGGCGAACGCAAAATTTTACGCGGACATCGTGGCGGAGAAGGCTGTGGCCCGGAGGCTGATCCGGCTGAACGAGGAGATCGCCAATGTCTGCTACGCAGGAACGGAAAAGGTGAAGACTGCGCTGGAGGATGCGGAGAAACGGGTTTTTGAACTGGCGCAGCGGGGCGGACGGAATGAATTTGTCCCCATCCGGCAGATCGTCATCGATGTCATGAAAAAGATTGACGCGGCGTCCAAGTCCAGAGGCAGGGTGACGGGGCTGGAGACCGGGTTTCTGGATCTGGACTATAAGACGTCCGGCCTTCAGCCGTCGGACCTGATCTTGATTGCGGCCCGGCCGTCCATGGGAAAAACTGCGTTTGTGTTAAATCTGGCGCAGCATATGGCGTTCAAGAAGGATCAGGCGGTAGCCATCTTCAGCCTGGAGATGTCACGGGAGCAGCTGGTCAACCGGATGCTTTCTCTGGAATCCCATGTGGATGCCCAGAAGATCCGGACCGGGCGACTGAACGATGAGGAGTGGATGAATCTGGTGGAAGGCTCCGCCAGCATTGCCAATTCCCGCCTGTTCATTGACGATACGCCCGGCATCAGCCTTTCCTCCATGCGCTCCAAGTGCAGGAAGCTGAAGATGGAGCATGACATCAAAATCGTGATTATCGATTATCTGCAGTTGATGAGCGCAGATGGCAGCAGTGGAGCGTCCAGACAGCAGGAGATATCGGATATTTCCCGGGGACTGAAAGCGCTGGCCCGCGAACTGAACGTTCCGGTGGTGGCGCTGTCCCAGTTAAGCCGTGCGGTGGAGCAGAGGCCGGACCACCGTCCCATGCTTTCGGATCTGAGAGAGTCCGGAGCCATCGAGCAGGACGCGGATGTGGTCATGTTTCTGTACCGGGAGGGCTATTATAACCGGGATCTGTCCGAAGCGGAGCAGCGGGTGGCGGAGGTCATCATCGCCAAACAGCGCAACGGCCCTATCGGAACGGTGAATCTGCTGTGGATGCCCGAGCTCACCAAGTTTACGGATATGGACCGGGAACCCGGCTGACAGGAATTCGTTTCCAGAATGCAGGGAAACGTGATTTACGCTTGCATATTGCGGATATTTATATTAAAATAGAGAAAGATCCTGAAGGGGTATCGAAAAATAATTAAGGAGGATGAAGTACCATGGCATACGTTATTTCTGATGATTGCGTAGGATGCGGTTCCTGTGCAGAAGTCTGTCCGGCAGATGCGATCTCCGAGGCTGATGGAAAGTATGTAATCGACGCTGATGCTTGCCTGGAGTGCGGCACCTGCGAAGCAGAATGTCCGAACGAGGCAATTTCCGCTGAATAATTCGTACTACATAACTCGCAGAAAAAGACATAGTCCTACAGGACTATGTCTTTTTTTGGCTGCGCGCCGAAAAACCAGGGTTTTCTGCGCGATTCTTTTTTATCCGGTTCCTTTACCCGGGCTTCCTTGATCCGGGGTTCCTTCGTCTTCTTCTCTCTTTTTTTCTTGAGGGCGAACAGTTTCCGCTGCTTCTGCGAGGAGCGGATCAGCTCGTCCAGCTTCTTATAGTGCGTTTCCTCCCGTTCCTCCTGAAGGCGGAAGAGATAATCCATCTCCTTCACGACCTGTGTGGATACCTGGTGGCTCAGTTCCTTTCCCATCTCCTGCTGGTTTTCCCGGATGGCCTGAGAGACAACCTTTCCCAGAATCATCTGGAACTGTTCCATCTTGTCACCTGCGGGAGGTTCGGGTTCGCGGACAATTGCCGGTGGTACATTTCCCTGTTCCATCTCCGGTATCAGTACTTTGATCGCCTTCAGCTGAAAGCCCTGTTCCTTCAGGTCCTTAATGTGATGAAACATTCGGATGTTATCTTCTGTATAGTAGCGGTGACCCATCTCGTTGCGTCCGATCGGCAGTTCAAGCTCGTCCTCCCAGTATCTGAGAACATGAGACTCCACATCCACCATCTTCGCAGCGTCAGAGATCATGTAGCGCTTCTGCTCCATATACATCCCTCCACCTGTGAAATTGTCGATGGTTCTGCCATGCCCTGACAGACGCCGGGAAAACACGGCCGGACATGGTCGAACTGATTAAATTATATCATACTCCCTTGATTTTGCAAGTGAATGGGCTTATAATATGTGCATATGCCAGAGGACAGATTCCACGGGGTATAAAATACGACAGGAGGTTACAGAAAATGGCCAAAATTTCAAAAGATATGATTATCGCGGACCTGGTGAAGATGGATCCGAATATCATACCGATTCTTATGAGGGAAGGCATGCACTGCGTCGGATGTCCCTCCGCGCAGGGAGAGAGCCTGGGCGAAGCGGCGCTGGTCCATGGGATGGACCCGGATGTGCTGGTCGCAAGACTGAATAATTTCCTTGGCGCATAAGAAAAAAGCGGATAAAGAACCGCCCTGTCAGCCGGAAGACAGGGCGGTCGTTTTATGGTCTGTTATCAGATCTCGGACAGCTGCTGCAGCGCGCTGCTGTCCATCAGGAGCGTAAAATGTTCCTTCATGTAGGCCTCGTTGGAGAGGGAATATTTGCCGTTGGCGCCGTATTCGGACAGGATATTGCACACTTTGTTGAACTGCTCCGGCGTGTGGTCCGATTTGGAGATGACCAGATGGTACCGGGCCGTATCCGGGTCCTTGTACAGCCAGTTCTCCCCGTGGTAGATTCCTTTCAGGACGCTGGAGGCCTCCACGATGGAATCGAGCCTTGTGAAAAGGTAAAGCTTGCGCATATCCAGTTCGTTGGCCAGAGTAGCGGCTTCCTGCTCCCTTGTCTCCTTGGGGGCGTTCTTCAGCCGGTGCTCCAGAAGCTTCTGGAACAGGTCCAGTACCTCGTCCGCTCCGTCCGGGAGAAATTCACTGACCGCCGTCCCGTCAGAATCACCCGAACCCTGAGAAAAGCGCGAGAAACGGGTATCCAGCTCCTCCGGGTCCGATACTTTGGTTATATCAAGAATGATGCACTCGTTGGGCATCGGGATTGCTTCTATCATGAGAGGAATATTGTCTGCCTCAAAACCAAACTGATGTGATGCCTGTTCCATCATGTCCCTGAACAGGGAGCGTGCTTTCTCCGATCCGTAGGCGATCTCACTGAGCTTAATATGGCGGACTTCCAGATCATCGCGCGTCAGGATACAACGTATTTTGTTTTCATTGATTTTCTCTATCTTCATGCGATCACAACCTGTTAAAATTTATAGTTTAATATAGTATAAACAAAAAAGCGGAATATGTAAAGCCTACAGGCTTGTGAAATAGAGGAAAAATTTCTGAAATTTTTGTGAAAATATCCAAAAAGTCCTTGAAAATGGCTTTGCACCGTGTATAATAGAGTTGTAAGTCTATGTTTCTGATTCTTTTCACAGATCAGTGATCAAATTCCAGTTGTTTTTTGAGGCGTAAGGGGGGATGCAGGAAGCCGCGCGGCAGGTGCATCATAATATATCACACAGCCTTCTTTTGGGGATTGTGCGCGTGCCGCGAATAAAAGCAGAAGCTGCCGGGAAATCTGTTAACATACCATTGAGAGAGAAGAAAAGTCTTTCTGTGCCCTTAGATTGTTGTGGTAGGAACGGCAGCTTTGTGATATAATCAATATCACATAGACACAAAACGGCGGGCGCCGGAAAGGCGGAGGCTTTTCCGGCAGAACCTGCCGAAAGTTCTGTACGAGGGATAAAGGAGTCAGGAGGACGTTCATGATAAGGGAAGGCGAAGAGAGAGAGAACATGGAAGAGGGAAGACGGGAGCGGCCGCCGCGGAACGGACGGCAGAGAGGCAGACGTCCCAGACGCCGCCGCAGAAGACGCGATCCGAGGATCTTTCCGGTACTGATCGCGGTCAGCCTGTTCCTGCTCGTCAGCGCTTTTATGGCGGGCAGGATGCTCTATGAGAAATATTCCCCGTCCAAAGAACCGGCGGATACCAGAGAATATTTTCATCTGGAAAACGATCAGGAGATCGCGGTGCTGTTCAATGATGCACTGCTGGAGGACAAAGGCAGGTTTCTGGACGGCAGGGTCTACCTGAATGTGGAGACGGTCTATCAGTATCTGAATCCGAGGTTTTACTGGGACGCGTCGGAGAATACGTACCTGTACGCACTGCCCACGGAGCTGGTCAGCGCGCAGGTGGGAAGCAGCGAATACACCATATCCAAGGCAAGACAGAACGAGGACTACGTGATCCTCCGGGCCGACGGGGAATCCGTCTTTGTGGCGTTGGATTTTGTCCATAAATATACGAATTTTACCTATGAGTACTGGGAAGATCCCAATCATGTGCATATTGTGACGGAGTTCGGCATCAGAGATGTGGTGACGGCACAGAAGAAGACGCAGGTCCGTTATCAGGCAGGGATCAAAAGTCCGATTCTGACCACGGTGGACAAAGGCGGCACCATGTATGTGCTGGAGGAAGCGGAAGCCATTGACGAATGGACCAGAGTCCTTACAAAGGACGGATACATCGGGTATGTGCGCGACCGGCAGATCTCTTCCGTGACGCAGGAAACCGTAGAGGAGCCGGAGTTCGAGGAGCCTGTATTTACAAGCCTTACGAAGGATCATGCGGTCAACATGGCGTGGCATCAGGTGACGACGGCGGACGCCAACGATACGATCTACAAGATGCTGGCAAACACGAAGGGCCTGACGACCATCTCGCCCACATGGTTTTTCTTAAGCGACGATGACGGCGGGATCGAATCTCTGGCAAGCCAGGAGTACGTCAGCTACTGCCACCAGAACGGCGTTGAGGTATGGGGGCTGGTGGAGGATATCCGCCATAAGGATACGATCACGGATTACGAGATTTTCTCCAGAACCACCAGCCGCCAGAGGCTTGTGAATAATCTGATCGCCCAGGCCATCCAGTATGATCTGGACGGGATCAACCTGGATATGGAGTTTATCAGTGAGCAGAGCGCAAGGGCGTATCTGCAGTTTATCCGGGAGCTGTCCATCATGTGCCGGCTGAACGGCATCATCCTTTCAGTGGACAACTATGTGCCGGCGGCGCACAACATGTTCTATGACCGGAGAGAGCAGGGCATTTTTGCAGATTATGTCATCATCATGGGGTATGACGAGACGCCCTCCAATTCGGAGACGGCGGGAAGCGTGGCATCCATCGGCTTTGTGGACCAGGGCATCCAGAAGACGCTGGAGGAGGTGCCCAACGAGAAGGTCATCAATGCCATCCCGTTCTACACCCGCTTCTGGAAGACTGATGAAAACGGCGAGGTCACATTTGAGACGCTGGGCATGGAAGGCGCCAGTACAAAGGCCGTGAACAACAGCGTGGAGCCGGTATGGGACGAGTCCAGCGGGCAGTATTATATAGAACTGGAATACGAGGGAAGCATCTATCAGATGTGGATGGAGGAGGAACGGTCCATCGAGGAGAAGCTGAAGCTCATGAAGCAGTATGAACTGGGCGGCGCCTCCTTCTGGAAGCTTGGGCTGGAACGTCCTGCTGTCTGGGATGTGATCCTGCGTTATGTAAACTGAACAAGGTTTCCCGGAGATGGGATGGAATAGGGTTGATACCGCCGCATATACTTTATGGAAGATATATGCGGCGGTTTTTAATTTGGAAAAAAGGAAACTGGAATTGCTGATGTCCGTGGTATTGATCCTCTGCGCGTGGATCTTTGCAGAAAAAGGGTGGGAAAAAGTCTCCGCCGACCGGGTGGAATCCAGTCCGGCCAGATGGACGGTGGTGATTGACGCCGGACATGGAGGAAACGATCCCGGAAAAATAGGAGTGGATGATTCGCAGGAAAAAGATCTGAACCTGATCATAGCGAAGAAGGTCCAGAAGCTTCTGGAGCAGCAGGACGTGGAAGTGGTTATGACCAGAGAGTCGGATGCGGGTCTGTATGATGAGCAGTCCTCCAATAAGAAAGTGCAGGATATGAAGAACCGGTGCGCCCTGATCAATGAAACGCAGCCGGACTGCGTGGTCAGTATCCATCAGAACAGTTATCATGAGGAATATGTAAACGGGGCGCAGGTGTTCTATTATGGAACATCGGAGGAAGGAAAAAAGCTGGCGGAGATTCTTCAGAGCCAGCTGGTTTCTCATGTGGACCCGGAGAACCACCGGCAGGCAAAGGCCAACGAAAGCTATTATCTGCTGAAGAAGACGGAAGTGCCCATTGTGATCGTGGAGTGCGGCTTCTTGAGCAACTGGGAGGAAGCAAAGAAGCTGCAGGAGGACAGCTATCAGAATCAGATCGCCTGGGCAGTGAGTATGGGGATCTTGTCGTATCTGGGAGAAGCGGCGGAGTGATCACCGCCCCTTCTTCTTTTTTTGCGCCATCTGGAACAGAATCCAGGCGCGGGTTTTCAGGCGGCGGAAAATGCAGGGCAGCGGAAAGTGCAGCGCCATTGTGCGATATGCATAAAAACAGAGGGAAAATATTATAAATATGTTCCAATTGACGTTCCCAGGCGGATATAGTAAGATTTAGGAAAGTCGTGAATACGTATTCACAAACTAAAGAACTGGAGAACCCAAGAGCCGGAGGAAGCGGGGGAAGATATGATTACAATGACAGAGATCGCAAGGCTGACCGGAGTTTCGCAGCCGACGGTTTCCCGGGTGCTGAATGGGAATCAGGCCGTCCATCCGGATATCAGAGAGCGGGTGCTGGCATGTGCCAGGGAGCATGACTTCCAGCCTAATGTGATGGCTCAGAGCCTGGTGGGAAGCAAAACGCACCTGATTGGAGTGGTGCTGACGGATATTTCCAACTCTTTCTTTGCGGATCTGGTGAAATATCTGGAACGGGAAGCGAGAGCGTCCGGTTACAGCCTGATCCTCTTTAATACCAATTACGACCCGGAGCATGAGAAGGAAAGCCTCGATGTGGTGCGGCGGTATCGGGTAGACGGGCTGATCGCCGTGCCGGTGAATGAAACATCTGCCGACTGGGGCGGGCTGATCCGGAAACTGGGCATTCCGACGGTGGTGATCACGAAAAAAGTGGAAGATATGGATTCCGTCTACGTCGCCCATGAGGAAGCGGGCGCACAGGTGGGAGAGCATCTTCTGGAGGAAGGCTTTGAGGAATATATTTTTCTGGGACATACAGGGGATATCAAATATCAGGGCTTTGCGGAAACATTGAGGAAGAGTGATCCTGGGTTCGTGCGCCGTATGACAGTCATCTCCAGCAAACAGGAGGAGGAAGTACGAAGAGCTCTGGAACAGTATTACAGCAGGAGCAGGAAAAGGACCGGGATTTTCGCCTATAATGACCGGCGGGCCGTACAGATGCTCGGGATTCTCCAGAGAATGGGCGTGAAGGTGCCGGAACAGGCGGGACTGGTGGGATTTGATAATACCTATATGTGTGAATTCCTGTATCCGCGTCTGTCCAGCGTGGCCCAGCCCAATGAGGAGATGGCGTCCATCGCCATGAGAAGGCTTCTGTATAAGATCGAGCACCCGGAAGACCATGCGGCGGAAGATCATCCGCTCCGGGCAAAGCTGGTGAAACGGGACAGTTCGGTCCTGCCGGAGGGCATCCGGAAAACTTTGTAGAGCATACCAAAAGGATACCGTTTTAACGCGTATCCTTCTGTAAGACTTTTTGTGAATACGTATTCACATATAAGAAAAACAGCGGAAGCATGGACAGTGCCGGTACTGATTTCCGGACGCGGGACAAGGTCGGAAATCATTCTTACCACGGGTACTGGAAGGGCTTAGGCAGAATAAAATCAGGAGGAGAAAGATGAACGCACTGCATGCATTATGGGACAAACTCATGGAAGAAGAAGCCGGGCGGTGTAAGGAGCGGGCGGGCCTGGAGATCTGGAGGCCGCGGCTCCACATCGCGCCGCCGTGCGGCTGGCTGAACGATCCCAACGGACTGTGCCAGTATGGCGGGGTCTATCATGCATTTTATCAGCTGGCGTATTTTCAGCCGGAGGGCGGGCTGAAATTCTGGGGGCACTGTACGAGCAGGGATCTGCTTCACTGGGAATTCCAGGGTGCGCCCCTTCGTCCGGACCAGCCCTTTGACTGCCACGGGGCCTATTCCGGATCGGCGCTGACGGAAGAGGACGGTATGTACCTGTTTTATACGGGCAATGTGAAGCTTCCCGGGGAACATGATTACGTAACGACCGGCCGGGAGTCCAATACGGTGATGGCGGTAAGCCGGGACGGACTGCACATGGACGCCAAAGAGCTTCTGATGACCAATGCGGACTATCCGGAAGATCTGACCAGGCACGTGCGGGACCCGAAAGTATGGAAGCAGGACGGCAGGTACTATATGGTGCAGGGAGCCAGAACCAAAAAGGATGAGGGAACGGTGCTTCTGTTTTCTTCGGAAGATAAGAGAAACTGGAAGTACATACATCGTTTCCGGATGGAGAAGCCCTTTGGATATATGTGGGAATGTCCGGATCTGTACGAGGTGGACGGGTATTCGATTTTGTCCATATCGCCGCAGGGCGTGGAGCGGGACGGCCTGAAATACGCCAACAAATATCAGAGCGGCACCTGCTTTCTCCAGGGAGATTTCCGGGAGACGGAGCAGATCGGAGAGTTCCGGGAGCTGGACGGAGGCTTTGACTTTTACGCGCCGCAGACGTTTCGGGCAGACGACGGACGCAGAATCCAGATCGGCTGGATGGGAATGCCGGATATGGAAACGGTGCATCGAAACCGGACGCTGGCAAGGGGATGGCAGAACATCCTGACCATCCCGAGAGAGCTGTCGGTCAGGGACGGAGTGCTCTGCCAGAACCCGGTGAGAGAACTGACAGACTGGTGGAAAGAAGCGCACCGCATTGCGGGAGGATATTCCGGAGCCATTGATCCCTGCTGCGAACTGGATCTTAGGGCGGAATGCTCCGATGTGCATGTGGCGCTGTGCGGCGGCCTGAACCTGCGTTACCGGAAGGAGGAAGGGATCTTCTGGATGGAATTTACAGATCCGGGGCTGGGCGGCGGAAGAGACGTTCGGGGAAGGCGGATCGAAAGGCTTGAGGACCTGCGGATCCTGGTGGACGTCTCCAGCGTGGAAGTGTTTCTAAACGGCGGCCGGGATGTGTTTTCCACCCGGTTTTACCCGGAGAAAGATCAGTATCATGCGGCCATAGAGGGAGACCGGATACAGGGCGTCCTGCGGTACCGCGAAAGCTGATTCTGACAGAGAATATACGCCGGTTGTTCCGGTTTATATCAATAAAATATCAATCACCCTGATGCAGGCCGTGACACAGGATGCCTAATGCGAAGAATAAATGTTCGAACAACTGGAGCGCCCGGCGCCATGGACAGGGGAATAAAAGAAGGAGAGAAAGCGTATGGATTACAGAAAAACAGCAGAAGAGATCTACGAAAAAGTCGGCAAAAAAGAAAATCTCGTATCGGCCGCGCACTGTGCCACAAGGCTCCGTCTGGTGCTTGCGGACAACGACAAATGCGACGCGAAAGCGGTGGAGGAGATCGACGGAGTGAAGGGAGTCTTCAGTGCCTCCGGGCAGCTTCAGATCATCCTTGGGACCGGAACGGTGAACAAGGTATACGATGAATTCCTGGCGGTCTCCGGATTGTCCGCCGCCAGCAAAGAGGACGCAAAAGCAGCGGCGGCGGCCAAACAGCCCATTTATAAGAGGGCGATCAAGACGCTGGGAGATATTTTCGTGCCGATCATTCCGGCGATCGTTGCCAGCGGTTTTCTCATGGGCATTATGGAAGCGCTGAATTTTATGGTCAACAACGGATTTGTAAATATCGACACGTCCAGCTCGGTCTTTGTGTTTGCAAATCTTTTCTCCAATACGGCGTATGTATTTCTGCCGATTCTGATCGCCTACAGTGCGGCAAAGGTGTTCGGCGGGAATCCGTATCTGGGCGCCGTGATAGGCATGCTGATGATCCATCCGGATCTGCAGAATGCGTGGACTGTGGCGACCGAAGGAGTCCAGAAGACCCAGAGCGTCTGGTTCGGCCTGTACAAGGTGGACCTGGTCGGCTATCAGGGCCACGTCATTCCGGTCATCATTGCCGTATTTGTCATGTGTCTCATTGAGAAAAAGCTGCATAAAATCGTTCCGGCCATGTTTGACCTGTTCGTAACGCCGCTGGTCAGCGTGTTTGCAACAGGATATCTTACCTATTCCATCATCGGCCCGGTATTTGTCACCATTGAAAACGGTATCATCGGCGGCGTACAGCAGCTGATCGCGCTGCCTTTCGGAGTCGGAAGCCTGATCATGGGCGGCCTGTACTCCCTGACTGTCGTAGCCGGCGTTCATCATATGTATACGGTCATCGACGTGGGGCAGCTTGGCCTCTACGGCGTGACCTACTGGCTGCCGCTTGCATCGGCGGCAAATATCGCGCAGGGTGCGGCTACGCTGGCGGTTGCGTTGAAAACGAAAAATCAGAAGACCAAATCCATGGCGGTTCCGTCCGCGCTGTCCTGTTTTATGGGAATTACAGAGCCGGCGATCTTCGGCGTGAACCTGCGGTTTTTCAAGCCGTTTATCTGCGGCGCCCTGGGCGGCGCGGCAGGAGCGCTGTACGCATCCATCGTGGGGCTTGGGGCGACCGGAACCGGCGTGACCGGTATCTTCGGACTGCTGCTCTGCCTGCATGATCCGGTCAATTATATGATTATGTTCGTGATTTCGGCGGGCGCGGCATTTGCACTGACCTGGATGTTCGGATATAAAGACGCGCCGGCGGAAGGTGAGAAAAAGGCCGCGCCGGAACCGGAGGCTTTACCGGCTGTTGAGACGGAGGCGGGCTGCGTCTATGCGCCTGTGGAAGGAACGGTAATTCCGTATACGGAGATTCCGGACGCAACGTTTGCTTCCGGCGCACTTGGAAAAGGCGTTGGGATCGTGCCGGCCAGGGGAGAGGTGGTCGCTCCGTTTGACGGGGAAATTTCCATGTTTTTCGATACGAAACATGCCATCGGCCTGATGAGCCGGGACGGGATCGAGATTCTGATCCATGTGGGAATCAATACGGTGGAACTGAACGGAGCGCATTTTAAAGCGCTGAAGGAATCCGGAGATAAAGTGAAAGCAGGAGAAAAGCTTCTGGAATTTGACATGGCTGCGATCCGGGCAGCGGGCTATGACCTGACGACGGCCGTCCTGATCTCGGAACCGGAGCAGGTGGAGATCGTGAAAACCGGAGAAGCGAAGGCGCTGGATAAGATTCTTACGGTGCAGTAAACAGGTGAAATAAAATACAGCGGGTGCAGAGTTTTAAGAATGCTCTGCACCCGTTTTGCGGTGTGCCCTGCGGCATCCGTGTCCGGAAAATATGCACCGCAGACGGGCGCAGAATATAAGGGAAACCGGATCAGGGACCAGAGACCGGCCTGTCTGCGTGTTTTCGGTATTTGTGGTCAATGTATTTCAAAACGAGCGTCTCCACAGGGGGAAGCAGACCGGCGGAACTGTAGAAGACGACTCCCGGATACGCCACATCGATTCTCTGGGTAAAAAACGGAAGACAGAAATGACAAATCTTTGACAGATCGTTGGCGCCGTCCTGACAGATTGCGGCCAGATAGACTCCCTTGACGCGCAGCGCATTTGCATAGTCGTTCATGACCGGATTATTTCCGGAGACGGAAATAAGAAACGCCACGTCCCCCTTCTGCATCTGGTTCATGGCCATGATCCGTTCTTCCGCTCCTTCGATCACATGCAGAATCCTTTCCGCAAAGATCAGATAATTCTTAAGCGCCTTTGCGGCCGATTTCTGGATGGAGCCGCTTCCGTAGGCATAGAGCCGTTCGGACTGATCCATACGCTCAAACAGCTCGGTACAGTCTGCCTGCTGAATGGACGCGATGGTCCTTGTAAGGTTAAAGCTGTTCTGTTCGATGCTGTGCTGATTAAATACGGGCTTGTTCAGACTGTCCCATTTGAGAAAGGCCTTGAAATCGCTGTAGCCGTCCATATTGATCAGCTTCAGAAAACGCAGAACGGTAGCAGGAGAGACTTCGCATGCGTCTGCAAGCTGATGAAGGGGCATCTTTCTGCATTCTTCCCTGTGCCTGCAGATATACTGCCAGACACGGTGGTCGTTGGCGTTCATGCGGTCATAGTTTTCCTGAATCAGGTCATCCAGGCTCATGGCTGTTCTCCTTTCGCTGGCGGTATTCCAGATATTTAAAAAACAGGATTTCGATCAGAATAAAATAAGAGGTGCAGGATTCGTATTTCCAGTGCATGGGCGTCTCGAAGTAAGCGCTCTCCTCGATATACAGGCAGAAATCACATAGATGAGAGAGCGTATTTTCCCGGTTTTTGGTAACGGACATCAAAGTAACGCCGCGGATCTGGAGCTTTTTGGCAATGTCCACGACCTTATGATTTTCTCCCGATACGGAGATCAGGATACAGAATTCATCGCTTCCCACCATGGGGATCAGATTGGACATCTCCAGACCGCTGGAAACGTCATAAAACATGTGCCCCGCAGCCATGAAGATCCGCTTGAATTCTTTTTTGACGGAGGCCTGCACCATGCCCTCGCCAAAGATATAGACCTGTCCGGCTTTGTCAAGCGCGTCGAAAAGCGGATCGCAGTTTTTCTCGCACATACTGTTCATGACATTCTGATACAAGGTACAGACCTGCGTCAGATCGCTGTGTGCCTGTACCTTCTGTTCCCCCATCTTCAGATACAGTTTCAGCTCCGCATATCCATGAAAACCCAGTTTCTGCGCAAACCGCATAACGGCAGAATGCGATACGCAGCATTTCTGCGCCATCTTCTTGATTGCCATGTCCGCGCATTCCGACCGGTGTTCGGACAGATAAGCCCAAACGGCGCGGTCACTCTCGCTGAAATGTCTGTAGTTCTGATTTACCAGCTCTTCGATGTTCATGGACCCGTCCCTCCTGCCATCTGTTTTTTTTATCATAACACAGATGACAGGGGACTGTCCAAAAAAAATATTATGCGGAACGGTCACATTCCCAGACGAAGCGAGACAAACAGGCAGAAAGCGCCGAGCAGGATCAGCAGAAAGCATCCGGAGAGATCCCGGAAGAAGTGGTCGTGCCATTTGGCACGCAGAGACGCCGCCGGCGACATACCGGTCATCTTGTATACCAGGTACATCAGATAAAGCATCATGATCAGGCAGACTATGTTGCGCAGCAGCAGCTCCGTCACAAAGAGCAGCGTCAGATGCGCCATCATGTACGCAGGATCTCCATCATGGAGATGCTTCTGTGCAAAGCCCAGCAGATAGGCGGTGAAGGGGCCGGCCATGGGCGCCAGAAGGGTGACGGTGATCTTCGGGTCCTGCCTGAGCAGAAGCGACAGATCGCTGCTTCCCACAGATGCCTGCAGATAAGTCAATGCCACAAAGGGGGAAAGTACCAGGAGTACTTTTGCGATCATAAACCATTTGTCGTATTTGTGATAATCAGTCGTCAAAGTGTTTGTCTGTCTGGACATTGTTTTCGTCATATCATGCTCCTGTTCCGGTCTGGTTTCTCTCTCTGTCAGGACATATGGCCCGTAAATGCGCTCTGAACGGAAAAGATTCAGAGCACATTTACGGAATCCGGTTCAGAAAGAAACGGGTTTACGGGTTATCGGTCTGTTTATTTCAGCTCCGGCCAGTAATCCTTGTTGGCCTCGATGAGATCGTCCAGGATCAGTTTTGCCACGCGTGCGCTGGGTACGATCTTGGAAAGGGTCAGCGCCTGCCACATCTTCTGGTAGCTGCCCTCGATCCATGCTTCCACCACCAGTTTCTCCACGCTGACCTGCTGCTCCATCAGACCTTTCTGGAACTGCGGGATTGCACCCTGGCAGATGCGCTCATAGCCGTTGGAACCGACGATGTAGGGGATTTCCACCATGGCGGTCCGGTCGAAGTTCTCCACCGCGCCCTCATTGGGTACGATCAGAAGAAATCTCTCCTGGGTGTTTTCCGCGATGGCGCATGCAAGGTCTACGATGTAGGTGGCATGCGCGTCCGCCTCGAAGCCGCAGTCCTTCGCGGTTCCTTTTGCGATGATCTCGCGGCAGGCGCCGAACACGGTCTTCTCACGGCCTTCCATGACTTCATTGGCACGGGTGTGCTCCTGATTGGTGTGTTCTACCACATAGTCCGGATACAGATAGTATTTCAGATACGTGTTCGGAATCGTTGTGGGATCTACCGCATACACATCCTTTGCTTTTGCGAAGGTTTCCTTCCGGCTGTCGTCCACATGCTGGTTGGTCTCTGCGATGCCGTCCGCGAACCCGTTGACTGCCATGTGCTTCTTGATCTCCGGCATCAGGTCGTTGCCGTCGTTGTCGTAGATCTTATGCCACCATCCGAAGTGATTGAGGCCATAGTAACCAACCTTCATTTCCTTGCGGGATTTCAGGCCGACCATACTCGCCATCTTCTCCTCCAGATCGATGGGCATATCGCAGATGTTCAGGATCTTTGAATTCGGACGCAGACGGCGGGTCGCTTCCGCCACGATCGCCGCGGGATTGGAGTAATTCAGCATCCAGGCGTTGGGAGAATATTTCTCCATGTAGTCCAGGATCTCCAGAACGCCGCCGATGGAACGCATGCCGTATGCAATGCCGCCCGGTCCGCAGGTCTCCTGGCCTACCACGCCGTATTTCATTGGGATCTTTTCATCCAGTTCGCGCATGGCGTATTTTCCCACACAGATATGAGCGAGGACAAAATCAATACCGGTAAAGGCAGTCTCGGGATCCGTCGTATATCCGAACTCGATATCCGGCGCATTTTCCTTCAGATAGATCTCGCATGCTTTGGCAACGATTTCCTGACGCTCCGCGTCATTGTCATAGAACATGATCTTGTGGATCGGAAAACGGTCGCGCTCCTCCAGCAGCATAAGTGCGATTCCCGGTGTAAAGGTGCTGCCTCCTCCGGCAACAGTAACTGCAAATGATTTTTGGACATGATAAATTCCTCCTGTTGATTTATGATCTGTTTGACTTCATAGGGTTATTTTTTATAGGTAATAACGGTTGTCTCTCCAGCCTTGACATTTTCGCCCGGGAGAAGTTTGACGTCCGCGCACTCGTCACCGTTGGTCATCAGGATCGGAGTGTGGGTCGGATAGCCCTTTTCTTTCATGAGCTTCATATCGATCTCGCAGAGCAGCTGGCCTGCTTTGACCTGGTCGCCTTCCCTGACCTTCGGAGAGAAGCCTTCGCCGTTCAGCTCCACGGTATTGATACCGATATGGACAAGAAGCTCCAGTCCGTCCGGAGTGCTGATGCCGTATGCGTGCAGCGTCTCTGCAATCATGGAGATGGTGCCGTCCGCGGGCGCATAGACTTTTCCGTCGGTTACGATCACCGCCACGCCGTCTCCCAGCGCTTTGGAAGCAAATACCTCATCCGGTACTTCGCTGACCGGCATGGCTTTTCCGTTTGCCACCGCCTTGATCTTGTGCACCGGCAGGTTTGCCGTATCTGCTGTCTTTTCCGCCGCCGGCTTTGTCTTCTGCTGATCGGCCGCATCGCCCAGATCCGGTACGTATGCGGACGGATTTGCCAGAATGTTTTCAAATTTCTCACGGACGCTCGGTACGTTCATGCCGACGATGACCTGCATGGCCTTGCCGTTTTTGGAGATGCCGTGAGTGCCGATGCCTTTGAAATACGCATCCTCTTTTACCGGAGCCGCATCCTTGACATTGACGCGCAGACGGGTTGCGCAGTTGGTCACGTCCACGATGTTGTCAGCGCCGCCCAGGCCTTCCAGGATCAGCGCTGCCAACATGGTCTTTTTGTCCATCTCCTGGCCGCCGGCCTGTTTTGCGCGGAACTCCGCTTTGGAATAGAATTTGGTCTCGTCGGTATCCTCGCGTCCCGGCGTCTTGAAATCAAATTTCACGATCAGGAAACGGAAGACCACGAACCAGATACCGGTGTACACAAGACCGATGACCAGCAGCAGCAGCAGGTACTGTTTCCAGTGAGAAGTCATAAGCGGGATGAAGTTTAAGGAACTCATCTCGATCAGGCCGCCGGAGAACACGCCGACGATGCCGAACAGGTTCATGGTCGTGGACAGACATGCCGCCAGGATACAGTGTACCACGAACAGCGCCGGAGCCATGAACAGGAACGTGAACTCGATGGGCTCGGTAACGCCGCAGACGATAGCTGTCAGCACGATGGGGATCAGCAGTGCTTTCAGCTGTGTTTTCTTCTCCTTCTTCGCGGTGGGGTAGAATGCAAGCGCGATACCAGTGCTTCCATACAGCAGCGTGCAGCCTGCTTCTTCGCCAGGCCGATCGGGAGGCCGATGACAAACAGCAGGGGCAGCTGATTGAATACGCACCACGCGCCCTGAAGGACGACGTTCCATACCAGGTACCACATGCTCGTAGGAGCAGCCAGCGGTCCAAGGACTGCTTCGGTCGTACACAGGGTACCGATGCCGACCATGACACCCGCGAACGCAAACAGCAGGACCGGTGTGAACATGGCGCCGCCGAACTTCTGAATTTTTTGCATCATTGAAACAACACTTCCCTTCTTCTAATTAACATTTAGATTCGTATGAACATATCCGACGAAAACCATTCTCCCGGGTTGATGTACATGACTGGTATTTCGTGTTGAATTCCTGATAGCAGTGGCGAAAAAGAAATGCAATATGTCTGAAACAGGCTGGTAACAAAACGGATATTTTGACATTTGGTACAAAAATTGTGAATCGTCACATCCGGATCAGGCGGCCCGGAATATCCCGGATATGGACAGCGGCTGCAGAAAGCGCTTGTGGCCAGGTGGCTGTATTATGATTCGTTCATTCTGCTGGTGGAGGAACCGACAAAGGGAATCGATGCAGGCACCAAGGCGGAGATTTACAAGATTCTGAATGAACTCTGCAGGCAGGGGAAAGCAGTGGTGGTCATGTCGTCAGAGAGTCCGGAACTGATGGCGATCATGAGCGTAACAAGAGGAATGATGGAAGCAAAATGAATGGACGCTGCCAGATTAAGGAACGGGCAGTTCTGCTCACGAGGGAGACAGGTAAAAGCCGCCGGCAGAAAATGGGTATGCCGTCGGCTTTTGTTTGACAATTTATAAATATTTATATATGATAGTGTCTACTGCGACCATCTCTCTGGTTTTAAATGGAAAGCCGGGAATCAGTGATAAGACGCGCAGGAAGGTACTGGAGAAGATCCGGACGCTGCGTGCGGAGGATGCGTGATTTTTGCAACAGAGATGCAGAGAGATGTGCTGGAATATTTTGGAGGAATCAACATTTGGCTTGTGCTGTTTGACAATTATTTCCCGGAAAAAAGCCTTAACTCTGTCATGCCCAACAATGAGCAGGGAACGTATCTTGCCGTGCAGTATCTTTACAATCAGGGGCACCGGAGGATTTTCGACTGTGGGGTATGACGGCCGGCCGATCTGCGAACTGGTTGAGCCGGCGCTGACGACGATCCGGCTTCCGCGGATGAGCTTCGGAGCGGAGGCTGTGGAATGTCTGGTCCGTATGATTCAGGCGTGCCGGCGAAAATCATCAAAATGATCAAAGATGATGTGGCGGGACGGGGAGTATGACGAGGAGGGTTTTCAGATGTTTCGTGAGATGAGAAGAAAAAAACAGGCATTATCAGAGCAGAGGACGGCAGACATTATGCGCACGGGAACGTCGGGCGTGCTGGCACTGGCGGAGGATGGCGGTTATCCCTACGCGGTACCGATCAGTTATGTGTATGATGATAACAATGAAAAAATATATTTTCACTGCGCAAAGGCAGGACACAAGCTGGAGCTTATTCAAAAAAACGCAAAGGCGTCTTTCTGTGTCGTTGATCAGGATCAGGTTGTTCCGGAAATGTATACTTCTTACTTCAGGAGCGCGATTGCTTTTGGGGAAATACGGGTGCTGACCGAGGAACAGGAAAAAAGGACGGCGATCGAAAAGCTGGCCTTGAAGTATGCGCCGGACGATACCGGAGAGAGACGCAGAAAGACGATCAGTCAGGCATGGTCCCGTCTCTGTATGCTTGAGATGACCATACTTCATATGACAGGAAAAGAAGCGATGGAACTGATAAAGGAAGAGGAATAAGAGATTTTGACCTGTGTATGAAGGAAAAAACATGTGCTGCTCCTGAAGGCGGCCGGATATCAAAAGGTTTTCTGCTGAAATATCTTACATTTTTGTAAGCAGCCATCTTTTCAAAATCGTGTATAATAGACAGAAAGCGTACGCGCGTGATTTTTTCGAAGGGAGGTATGTGATTTGCAGAAACTGCTGCTTCTTGAAGACGATATCAGCCTGATCGAGGGGCTGACTTATGCTCTGAAGAAAAACGGGTTTGACCTGGAGGCGGTAAGGACCATAAAGGAGGCGGAACGGCTGGTGATAGAACAGGCCGGCTATGACCTCCTTCTTTTGGATGTGACGCTGCCGGATGGGAACGGAATCACTCTGTGTGAGAAGCTCCGCCGATTCGGCGTTCAGACTCCGATCATCTTTCTGACGGCGTCGGACGAGGAGACCAGCGTGATCCGGGGACTGGACTGCGGAGGGGATGACTATATGACCAAACCCTTCAAGCTGGGGGAGCTGTGCTCCCGCATCCGGGCGCTGCTGCGGCGCAGCGGCCGTGAACATACAGGGGAGGGAATTCTGCAGTCGGGCAGCCTTGTGGTCAATCTGCCGGAAAGCAGAGCATCCTTAAACGGGGCGCCTCTGGAGCTTACCGGGGCGGAGTACCGGCTTCTCTGCTTTCTGCTGAAAAACAGGGGAAGCGTGCTCACCCGCGGTCTGCTTCTGGACAGGCTGTGGGATGGATGCGGAAATTTCGTGGACGACAACACCCTGTCCGTGTATGTGCGCCGTCTCCGGGAGAAGCTGGAGAAGGATCCGTCCAGGCCGGAGCATCTGGTCACGGTCCGGGGCGTGGGCTATCAGTGGAAGGAGTGAGACACATGAAGTTTCTGCACGAAAGACAGACCCGGAGGTTTTACTTTTTCCTTGCGGCGGCGCTTGCCCTGCAGACCGGCGTTCTGGGGCTGCTCAGCATTCTGCAGGTGAGAAATATCCGGGAGTTTCTGGCGAAGCGGGAGTTGGCGGCGGTCTCGTATCTGCTGGAGCAGGACATTCCGCCGGAGACGGTATTCGCCGCCTGGAACGGTACAGAGGTGACGGAAGAGGGTATGGATCTGCTTCGTATGATCGGGCATACCGGGCAGGGGAGGGGATATTTTCTGCTGTTGATGGAACAGACGTCCGTCTGGCTTTTCCTGCCCTTGGTGTCCGCCGGCGCAGGGTTGGCGGTGGTGATACTGGCCGGAGCCGCGGTTTATTTTCGGCGCCGGGAGCGGATATATGAAGAAGCGGAGCGGGTGATCGCACGATATGCAGAACACCGGTTCGATGCGCATCTGCCGGACGGGCAGACCGGTTCGCTCTGCCGGCTGTTCGGGAGCATGGAGGAGCTGGCGCAGTCTCTGCAGGCAAAGGGCGAGGCGGAGCGCCGGGCGAAGAACTTTTTAAAGGATATGATCTCGAATATTTCCCATCAGTTGAAGACGCCTCTTGCGGCGCTGAGCATGTATACGGAGATCATGCAGGGGGAGCCGGGGAAGGAAGAGGCGGTGAGGATTTTTACGGAAAAATCCATGCGGTCTCTGGAGCGGATGGAGCACCTGATCCAGTCGCTGCTGAAGATGGCCCGGCTGGATGCAGGAACAATCGTCTTTGAGAAAAAGCAGTGCCTGCTTTCTGAAATCTCAGAACAGGCGGCGGGGGACCTGCTGGAACGGGCGGAGCGCGAGAGGAAACGCATACGGATAGAGGGGCGCAGAGAGGAGAAGCTGGCTTGCGACCCGGAGTGGACGAAGGAGGCGGTGGGGAATCTGGTGAAAAACGCTCTGGATCACACGGAGGCGGGCGGCGTCATCCGGATTTTCTGGGAGAGGACGCCGGCGGTGGTCCGCCTGACCGTAGAGGACGACGGATGCGGCATCCCGGAGGAGGAGATTCACCATATTTTCAGGCAGTTTTACCGCGGCAGCGTGTCCGGCGACCGGCAGGGAGCCGGCCTTGGACTTTCCCTGGCAAAATCCATCGTGGAGGGACAGGGGGGAACCCTGTCCGTGGAAAGCAGCCCCGGGGAGGGGAGCACCTTCCGGATGACCTTTCTTACAGAACTGTAAGACAAGATTCACGTATTTGTAAGACACAGCGGTTATGCTGATCCTGTCAGACCAAAACAGGAAAGAAAGGCAGGAGATGACGGATGGAAATTGTAAAGGTGGAAAGTCTGAGCAAAGTGTACGGAGCGGGAGAGGCGCGGGTGGAGGCGCTGAAGAAAGTCTCCTTTTCCATTCAGAAGGGAGAGTTCGGCGCCGTGGTCGGAGCATCCGGCTCCGGAAAGAGCACGCTTCTGCACTGCATCGGCGGGCTGGATGAAGCAGATGAAGGAAAGGTGTTTATAAACGGGAAGGATCTGTCTGCCATGGGGGAGAACGAGCGGACTGTGTTCCGAAGGCGGAACATCGGATTCATCTTTCAGTCCTTTCATCTGATTCCGGAGCTTGACGTGGAGCAGAATATCATATTTCCCATTCTGCTGGACGATCAGAAGCCGGACAGGAACCGGGTGGAGGAGATGCTGGAGGTACTCGGACTGGCCGACAGGCGGAAGCATCTGCCGGGGCAGCTCTCCGGCGGCCAGCAGCAGCGGGTGGCCATCGGACGGGCGCTGATTGCGCATCCGGCGCTGGTTCTGGCGGATGAACCCACCGGAAATCTGGATTCGAAGAGCAGCCGGGATGTGATGGATCTTCTGTGCACGGCATCGAGGCATTATCAGCAGACGGTGCTGATGATCACGCACAACATGAATCTGGCCGCGTCGGCGGACCGCGTCTTCCGGGTCACGGACGGAAGGCTGAAGGAGCTGGGAGGTGCGGAAGGATGAAGCATTATCTTGATCTGGCCGGGCTTTCGGCAAAGCGTCACAGAAGGCAGAACCGGATGACCAGGCTCTGCATCGCGCTGGCCGTCTTTCTGGTCACGGTGATCTTCGGCATGGCGGATATGGAGATGCGCTCCCAGCTGATGCAGGCGAAAAAGACGGATGGAAGCTGGCACGCGGCGTTCCAGATGGACGAAGAGCAGGGGGCGCTTCTGCGCGCGCGTCCGGAGATCAGGCGGGCTGCCCGGTACGGGACACTGAACTATCATCTGAAGGACGGGTACCGGATCGAGGGGATCGAGAGCGGGATCTGCGGATTCGACATGGAATTTCAGGAAATGATTCCGGATGCGGAGATTCTGGAAGGCACGTTCCCTGAGAGCACGCAGCAGGCGGTGATCAATGAAAATATCAGGGCCCGCCTGGGGATGGATATCGGAGATACGATGGAACTGGCCATACCCGGAGGAGGGGTCAGACAGTACCTTGTTACCGGAATTGCAAAAAATACGGCGCTGACGGCAAAGCTGGATGCGTTCTGTATCTTTCTGAATATAGACGGATATCTGGCGCTGCATGCGGAAGAGACCGGGGCCGATCAGGAACTCCTGTATTTTGTACAGTTTGGGCGGTTCTGCAACATCCAGCAGACAATTGGCGAGATCAGCGAGGCGTTTGGGCTTTCGCCGGAGCAGGTGCGGCAGAATGCGAAGGTGCTCATGCTGATGTTCCAGAGCAGGGACCCGTATCTGATGCAGTTCTATCTGGTGGCGGCGGTTCTGTCAGTGTTGGTGGTGATCGCGGGGATCCTGATGATCATGGCCAGTATGAACAGCAGCGTTGCGCAGCGCACCGGCTTCTTCGGGATGCTGCGCTGCCTTGGGGCCACCGGAAAGCAGGTGATCCGGTATGTGCAAAGAGAGGCGTTTGGCTGGTGTAAAACGGCGGTTCCGGCCGGCGTGCTGGCGGGGACCTTCGTGGTATGGGGGCTGTGCGGCATGCTGCGGTTTCTGAGTCCGGGACTCTTCGAAGGGCTTCCGGTGTTTGGCGTCAGCTGGCCGGGAATGGCAGCCGGCGCGGTCACCGGATTGATCACGGTTTTCCTGGCGGCGGGCGCCCCTGCGAGACGTGCGTCGAAGGTATCCCCGCTGACAGCGGTCTCCGGAAATGCCGGAACGGTACAGGCGGTAAAGAGAACTGCAGATACGCGTTTTTTCAAGGTGGATACGGCGCTGGGGATCCACCATGCGCTGGGCAGCCGCAGGAATTTCCTGCTGGTGACCGGCTCCTTTGCCTTCAGCATCATTCTGTTTCTTGCCTTCAGTACGGCGGTTGATTTTATGCATCATGCGCTCACTCCGCTGCGTCCTTCGGCTCCGGATCTCTATATCTGTACAGAGGACAGTTCCAATCAGATTTCTTCGGAGTCTGCAAAGAACATAGAAACGTATCCGGGCGTAAAACGAGTGTTTGGCAGGAGTTATGCGGAACTGACGCTGCCCGCGGACGGAAGGCAGCTGATTGTTATCTCTTATGACAAACAACAGTTCGAGTGGGCGAAGGACGCTCTGCTGGAGGGGAATTTTCAGGATGCGGAGGATGGAAAAGGGGTACTGGCCGTATTCCGGACGGGAAATTCGCTGGCAGCAGGCAGCAGTGTGAGGATTTTGGCCGACGGAAACGAGAGGGAGGTTCCCATAGCCGGAGTGCTGGGAGATGTCCCGTATAATTACGGCCTGGACAGCAGTATGGACCATGTGACGGATATGGTGATCTGCTCGGAGGAACTGTTCCGGGAGCTGACGGGAGAAAACGGGTATGCGGTGCTGGATGTACAGCTGCGTCCGGAAGCGGCGGATACGCAGGTACAGGACATACGCCGGGCGATGGAAGCGGCGTGCAGAACGGGCAGTTCCTTTTCGGACCGGCGGATCAGCAACCGGGAAACAAGGGGAGCCAGTTATTCCATGTCCGTGTTCCTGTATGGATTTCTGGCCGTGATTGCCCTGATCGGATTCTTTAACATCATCAACAGCATGGCCATGAGCGTATCGGCGCGGATGAGGGAATACGGCGCCATGCGCGCCGTTGGGATGAGCGTACGGCAGTTGCTGCGGATGATAGTCGGGGAGGCCGCCGCGTATACGGTGTTCGGCGTGCTTTTTGGCTGTGCCGCCGGACTTTTGCTGAACCGGTATTTATTCCGGATGCTTGTGACTTCCAGATGGGGGGATGCGTGGAGCGTTCCGGGATGGGAGCTGTTGGTGATCCTGACCGTCGTGGTTGGTTCTGCGTGCCTGTCCGTTCTGGGACCGGCCGGACAGATCCGGAGGCTGACGATTGTGGATACGATTAACAGAGAATGACAAACGATACGGCAAAGACCATGTGGCATGCCTGCGCGGAGCAGGCATGCCACATGGTTTGCATAATGCAGGAAAATCAGGATTTACCGGTCGAATTCCGGATTGGTCCAGTAGAAATTCTTCTGGTTCAGCGTTTCCTTCGTCATCTCCAGCGCTTCTCCGAACCTCTGGAAATGGACTACTTCCCGTGCACGCAGGAATTTCAGCGGCGCCCGGACATCCGGATCGTCGATGACCCGGAGAAGGTTGTCGTAGACCGTCCGGGCTTTCTGTTCGGCGGCAAGGTCCTCAAAAAGATCCGCCAGCGCGTCGCCTTTGGACTGGAATTCCAGAGCAGTGAACGGGACTCCGGCCGCCGCCTGGGGCCACAGGGCCTTGGTGTGGTCGATATAATAAGCGTCAAAGCCGGCGGTTTTTACCTGCTCTTCCGTCAGATCCCGGGTCAGCTGGTAGACGATGGCGCAGATGATTTCCAGGTGGTTCAATTCCTCCGTGCCGATGTCCGTCAGAAGCCCGCCCACCTTTTTCACCGGCATGGTGTAGCGCTGGGACAGATAGCGCATGCTGGCGGACATCTCCCCGTCCGGCCCTCCGTACTGGCTGATGACCAGTTTGGCGATATCGGGGTTGGTGTTCTTGATTTTTACAGGATACTGCAGTCGTTTCTCATAGGCAAACATCAGATGCACGCTCCTTCCCACGGCATGGGCCCTTCGGTCCATCCATATTCATTTGGGTCCGTATTCCCCGTGACCATGGAAAGCTGCGTCAACGGGTAGAAATTTCCGGCAAAGTCCGCCAGCAGCTTCAACCGTTCCTCCGAAAGCCGGTGGAACAGAGAAAGCCCTTTGGGGCAGGAGGGATGCGTATCCAGGTACAGGGTCAGGTCGTTGATGGCAAATCCCACCTCCATCAGGCGGTTCATGGCCGTTTCCCGGTTCCGCTGCCCATCATCCGGGCTGTCGCTTACCGGCTTCTGGGCGCTTTCTCCCAGAGGCGCCTTGTAAAAGGCCAGATTCAGACAGGGAAAGATGGTTCCTTCCTTCAGGGCCGTGCACAGATCATAGGGCTCGCACCATTCCTGCCTGGGAACGGTGGCCATGGCCATCTGCTCTGCACAGCAGCAAAGATCTTTTGATGACATAGAGTATACCTCCATAAAAAGTCCTGCATCTGCCTTCCCGGAGACGGGGGAACAGATGCTGTTTTCGGTTTGTAAAAGTTTGTGAACGGTTTCACAGTCTTATTATTTGGAAAAGAGAGAACTTTTACAGAGGCGGATTCATGGAAACGGATGAAAAATCTGTTGAAAAAACGCAAGAATGATGAAACATTTTTTTGAAATTCTGTTATGATCATTATAAAAATGATACAGAACGGGAGGATGCAGGATGGAACATGACACAGTCGGCCTGATTACCAGGGTGATCGCATATATCGAGGCGCATTTAAACGAAAAGCTGGATCTGGATACGGTGGCGTCCGCCGTGCACTATTCCAAATATCACCTTCACCGGATGTTTACGGACACGGTGGGTATGACGATACACGATTATGTCCGGCGCAGAAGGCTGACGGAGGCGGCGAAGCTGCTGGTCTTTTCCGATCTGCCGATTCTGGAGGTGGCATTGGCGGCGGGATATGAAAGCCGGCAGGCGTTTACCGGGATTTTCCGGGCCATGTACAAGCAGACGCCTCTGGAATACCGGGAGCGAGAGGTATTTTATCCGCTGCAGCTTAGATTTACCCTGCAGAGAACGCCCGCCGCTCCCGGGGAGACAAAGCTCCATGTCTCTTATGCTTCTGCGGAGGATATTCCGGACTGGATGGCGCTTGCGGCGCTCGTCATTGACGGCTTCCCCTGCTTTGAGGAGGCGGAACACCGGGAATGGCTGAAACGGCAGATCGAACAAAGGCAGGCGTTTGTCATCCGCGATCAGGCGCTTCTGGCGGGCGCCGCCGCGTATTCCCGCAGGACCGGGAGCATTGATTTTCTGGGGGTGCATCCCCAGTACCGCAGGCACGGGATCGCGGAGGCGTTTCTTGACTTTATCCTGCATACGCTGTCAGCAGGGCGGAGGATCAGCATTACGACTTTTCGGGAGGGCGACAAGGCGGATACGGGGCAGCGGGCGTTCTATCAGGAGCTGGGCTTTGCGGAGTCGGAGCTTCTGACGGAACTGGGCTATCCGGTCCAGCGCCTTGTACTGGAATCGGGACAGGAGGAATCGGGCGATGCATAACAACGTTCTGGATCAGGAATGGAACGCGGCGTCGCTTCTTCGTTTCGCCTTTCCGACCATTGTCATGATGCTGTTCATGGGGCTGTATACGATCGTGGACACCATATTTACCGCGCGTCTGGTCAATACGGACGCGCTCTCCGCCATCAATATCGTGTGCCCGGTCCTCAATGTGACCGTAGGGCTCGGCACCATGCTGGCAACGGGAGGGAATGCCGTCATTTCCCGGAAGATGGGAGCCGGACAGGACCGGGAGGCAAAGGAGGATTTCACGCTGCTGACGCTGGCGGCAGCGGCGGTGGGACTGTTGATCGCTCTGGCGGGGACCATATGGCTTGAGGAGCTGACGGCTGTTCTGGGGGCTGGCGGCCGGCTTGCCCCGTACTGTCACGCCTATCTGGGAACGCTGCTGTTTTTTCTCCCGGCCAACGTCATACAGACCGTCTTTGCCAACCTGTTCGTAACGGCCGGAAGACCCGGGCTGGGCCTGTTCCTGTCGGTGGCCGCCGGGCTTTCCAACATCGTTCTGGACTATGTGTTTATGGCGGTCTGCGGCCTTGGGATCCGCGGCGCGGCCCTTGGCACGGGGGTGGGGTATCTGATTCCGGCGCTGGCGGGAATCGTCTTTTTCAGGCGGACCGGGGGAACGCTTTCCTTTGTGCGGCCAAAGTGGAGACGGGACGTGCTGAGGGAAAGCTGCCTGAACGGATCTTCGGAAATGGCGGGCCAGCTGGCGGCGGCAGTCACCACGTTTCTGTTCAACCGCACCATGATGGAACTGGCGGGAGAGGACGGCGTCGCGGCGGTGACCATCATGATCTACGCGCAGTTTCTGCTGAATACCCTGTATATTGGCTTTTCCATGGGAGTGGCGCCGGTGATTGGTTTTCAGCACGGAAATCAAAACAGCCGGCGGCAGAAGCGGGTCATCCGGATCTGCATCTGCTTTATTCTGGCCGCGTCGGTGCTGATCTGTACGGCGTCCAGGCTGGGCGGCTCGTACATGGTGAGCCTGTTCGCTTCCGGGACGTCGGAGGTTTACCGTCTTGCGGCGGCCGGATTCCCCGTCTTTTCCTGCAGCTTCCTGTTCTGCGGCCTGAATATTTTTACTTCCGCCATGTATACGGCGCTGTCCAACGGGAAGCGGTCGGCGGCGCTTTCCTTTCTGAGGACCTTTGTGCTGCTGGCGGGGGCCATCCTTCTGCTGCCGCGGCTCTTCGGCATCGTCGGCGTCTGGATGGCGGTGCCCGCGGCGGAGGGGATCATGTTTCTGGTGTCCGGCGTCTGCCTGTTCCGCAGCAGAGAGCGGGAGTGTGTCGATGCGGCGGCGATTGACAGCGAAGGAAATGTATGTCATGCTTGTAGCAGGCAGGACAAAGAGTCCGGAAACTGACAGAACGCCTGCCTTTTTTGTACAGAGAGGAATTCAGGACATGAAGCAGAAACTGTTGATCGTGGATGATGAGCCGGGCATTGTAGAGACGATGGCGGCATATTTTTCCGCGCAGTATGAGATTTTGACCGCCCGAAACGGTCGGGAGGCGGTGAAAAGGGCGGCAGAGCGGCCGGATCTGATCCTGCTGGATATCAATATGCCCGGGATGGACGGCTTACAGGTCTGCCGTGCCATCCGGGAGCATGTGACCTGCCCGATTCTGTTTTTGACGGCCCGGGTGGAAGCGTCCGACAAGATCATCGGCTTTCAGGCGGGAGCGGACGACTACATTGTAAAACCCTTTGATCTGGATGAGCTGGGAGCGAGAGTCGCCGCCCATCTGCGGAGGGAACAGAGACGGCAAAGCGACGCCAGCGTGCGGTTTTTCGGGGAACTGGCCGTTGATTATTCCGCGCGGACGGTGACGGTGGGCGGGGAGCCGGTTTTGCTGTCCAGGCGGGAGTTCGATATTCTGGAGCTTCTGTCCCTGCATGCGGGGCAGGTGTTCGACCGGGAGAGGATCTATGAAAACGTATGGGGCATCGATGGAGCGGGCAGCAGCGACACGGTGATGGAGCACGTCCGGAAGATCCGGGCAAGGCTGGCGGCTCATACCGATTCGGATTATATTCAGACGGTCTGGGGGTGCGGATATCGATGGAACGGTTAAGAAACATGGGATTGAAACAGACCTTTTTCCTGCTGTCCGCGGGGTGTCTGTGCGCGGCGCTTCTGCTGACGCTGTCTGTATATGGACTTTGCGGAGCTCTTGCAGAACAGTACCCCCAGGGAGGGGTGTCTATTGACTTTAACGGCCTGGTCACGGAGCTGCCGGACCCCACGCCGGAGCAGCAGCGGATTCTGGATGTGCTGGACGGAGTGCGTCTGGCCGCAGCGCTGGTTCTTCCGGCGGTCGGGCTTGCGGCGGCCGGTTTTTTGTTTTACCGGTGGAAGCTGAAGAAGCCGGTTCAGGTGCTGCGGGCCGGGACAGAGCGTATCCGAAACCACGATCTGGATTTCTCGATTCCGGAAGTATCGGGGGATGAGCTGGGGCAGATCTGCGCGGCGTTTGAGACCATGCGGGCGGAGCTTCTGGAGACCAGCCAGGAACTGTGGCGGCAGGCGGAGGAGCGGAAGCGGCTCAATGCGGCCTTTTCCCATGACCTGCGCAATCCGGTCACCGTCTTAAAAGGCAGCGTCCTGCTGCTGAAGCAGGGAAAAGCGGACGGGCAGGTTCTTGACCGGATGGAACGCTATATCCTGCGGCTCGAACAGTACGTGGAGGCCATGAGCAGCATTCAGCGGCTGGAACAGATGCCGGTGAGGACAGGCCCGGTGGACGGAAAAGTTCTTCGTTCAGAGCTGGAGGAAACGGCGCGGCTTCTGGCTCCCGGAGTTGAGCCTGCACTGGCGGTACCGGATCTGGGGACGCTGTGCATGGATCATGGACTCTTTTTGACAACGGCGGAAAATCTGATCGGAAATGCCGCCCGTTTTGCCCGCGGGAAGCTGGAGCTTCGGCTTGCGCTGTCTGCAGGTGTTCTGTCTCTTACGGTCATGGACGACGGCCCCGGTTTTCCGGAATCCCTGTTGGAAAGCGGGCCGAAACCATTTGGAAAGGCGGAGGACAGCGCGGAGCATTTCGGCATGGGGCTGTACAGCAGCGATCTGATGTGCCGGAAGCACGGCGGGGCGCTTCAGCTTACAAACCGGCCGGAGGGCGGAGCCGCGGTCACGGCGTCTTTTCGGACAGATTTTCAGTCTTGAGCGTTTCTTGAGATTTTTCTGTTACCATCTCCTTATCAGACAACGATATCAGATAAGGAGATTTGTTTTATATGGATATTGAGGCAAAAGAACTTTCCAAAATCTACGGAAAAGGGGAGAACAGGGTGGTCGCCCTGGACAGGGCTTCCGTGAAAATCCCGGCGGGAGAGTTTCTCTCCGTCATGGGACCGTCCGGCAGCGGGAAGAGCACCTTGCTCCATCTGCTGTCCGGGCTGGACAGGCCCTCTTCGGGTCTGCTGACCTATGACGGCAGAGAAATCGAACATCTGACCGACAGGGAACGGTCGGCCTTCCGGCGCCGGCGCATCGGCTTTGTCTTTCAGCAGTTTCAGCTGCTCCCCGTACTGACGGCGCGGGAAAATATTCTGATGCCGCTGCTTCTTGACAAGAGGAAGCCGGACGAGGCATATCTGGAGCGTCTGTCGCAGATGCTCGGGATCGGCGGCCGGATGGAGCATCTGCCGTGCGAGCTTTCGGGCGGGCAGCAGCAGAGAGTGGCGATCGCCCGGGCTTTGATTGCCGGTCCGGATGTGATCTTCGCCGACGAGCCCACCGGGAATCTGGACAGCAGAAGCGGTGCGGAAGTGATGGAGCTGTTGAAAACGATTCATGAAGAGCTGGGGAAGACGCTGGTCATCATCACTCACGACAGCTGCGTGGCCGGCATGGCGCACAGACAGTTCCGTATGGCGGACGGGATTCTGAAGGAGGTGGCTTCCTGATGAAACATTACCATACTTTGGCATATAAGGAGCTGTCGGCCCAGAGACTGACGTCTTTCCTGATCCTGACGGCCGTAATCCTCTCCACCATGATGACGGCGGCGGTGGCCCAGTCGGCGGGCGTTCTCTCTGCCATGCGGCAGCAGCAGGCCATCGCCATCGGAGGAGACCGCTATGCTACGTTCGTTCAGCTTACGGAGGAACAGGTCCGTATGCTGGAAGAGGATCCGCGTCTGAGCTGGACGGGGCGGTCGGTGTCTCTGGGAGAACAGAAGCTGAACGGGCAGCTCACTCTGGGGCTGATGGAGTATCAGGGGGACAGTATGGCCGCAAGACCGGGAAATACCCGTATGGCGGAGGGGAGGCTGCCAAATGCCCCCATGGAACTGGCGCTTCCGGAGGATGCGCTGCAGCTTCTGGGCTTTGACGGGAAAGTCGGAGACAGGCTGCGCCTGTCTATGTCCAAAGCCCTGCGGCACGGGATTGTGACGGAATCCTTTGCCTATACGGCGGAATTTACGCTGACGGGTATTCTGGAGAGCAATTATCTGGGGTATACCGGCGGATTCATTCAGGGACTGGCAGGAGAGGGGACGTCCAGGCAGGTTCTGCCGACGGAGTATCTGTATTATCATGCGGATATCCGCACAAAAGACCGGAAGGGGTTTCAGGAGGTCATGGATGATCTTTGCGAAGAACTGAACATTCCTGCACTGGATACGCTTTACAATGTTCCGCTTCTGAACGCTCTGGGAATTCGTTATGATCCGGGGGCGGCGGATACGGAGCTGTCAGTGAACGACGAAGGCTTTTCCTGGCTTCTGGCGGCTGGAATTCTCGTGACGGTGCTGATTCTGTCAGCGGCGGGGCTTGTGATCTATAATATTCTGAAGATCGCGGTCTCCCGGCGGATCCGGCAGTACGGGACGCTCCGGGCGCTGGGCGCCGAAAAGGGGCAGTTGTATACGGTAGTCGCTCTGGAAGTGCTGATGCTCTGTGGGGCAGGGATTCCCGTGGGGCTGGCGCTTGGCGGGCTGTCGGCAAAAGGAATATTGTCGGCGGCGTTGAACCAGCTGTCTCCGGAACTGTTTCTGGCGGAAGACGCCGGACGGCTTAAGAGTCTGATCGCCGCCAACAGCGGAGGAAAATGGGCGTATCTGCTGGCGAGCGCCCTGATCACGCTGTTTTTTGCCTTTCTGGCGGCGGCTCCGGCGGCCTGGTCCGCAGCCGGAGCCACGCCGGTAACCGCCATGTCCCGGGCGGAAGTCCGGGTCAGCCGCAGAAAAAGAAAGGCGAAACCGATCCGGAATTTTGAACGGTATTATGCGGGGCTGAATCTGGGGCGCAGCAGAGGCCGTACGGCGGTGACGGTTCTGTCCCTTGCCATGAGCATCACCGTCTTTGTGACGCTGAAAAGCTCCTTGTCTCTTCTGGACGTCTCCGGTTCGGTTCCGGAGCACCTGGGAGACTATTCCATCGTCAACCTGTACGGCGGCATATTGCCGGAGGAGCTTGAGAGGCTGGAAGCGGACGAACATGTAAAGGAGACAGCGGCGCAGCAGTTTTCCATCTATGATCTGGACCGAGAGAACCGGCCCATGGGCGTGGAGACGGATATCCGGCTGGGCGTGGGAGAGAGCTTTCAGATCTTCGGCTTCAATGACCGGTGGATCGAGGATGCGTTTGGGCCAGGACTTTCCGAAGACCAGATGGAAATGCTGAGGGCCGGGGAGGGATGTGTGATCCGCAATCCCATCCCCATGGAGATCGAGGGGGTATCCTTTGGAACTACGCATGTGGAAGAAGGAAGTACCATCACAGTGGCAGGGAAGAGGCTGCCGGTGCTGAAGTCTCTGAGCGGTTATGACGGCTATTTCAGCGTGGGCGGCAGCGGGTTCGTCAACGGCGTCCAGGTGCTGGTCAGCGACCGTATCTATCCGGAACTCACAGGAAGCGACGCTTACGCGGAGCTGCGTCCGATCCTGCGCGGGGACGCGGACCGGGCAGCCTTTGACCGGACGCTGGAGGAATTCTGCGGGAACATTCCGGGGACGGAGTGGATCTCCTATGAACAGACGGATCGGCAGTTTGCGGAGAGCGGGGCGCAGATCCGGCTGCTGGCCTGGGGGCTGATTCTGTTTACAGGGCTGATCGGGTTACTGAATATCGTCAATACAGTTTACACGAATATCCACACCCGGGTAACGGAGATCGGGGTTCAGCGGGCGGTCGGCATGAGCGAAGAGAGCCTGTACCGGGTGTTTTTGTGGGAAGGGGTTTACTACGGAATGGCTGCCGCGGTGTCCGGAGGCATCGCCGGTTCTGCCTTTGCAGTTTTCATAGAGACAGCGGCGACCGGGGAACTGCATCTGCCCGGAGCCCTGGGAGTTTCGGTAGTTCTGGCGGCAGCGCTCTCCACAGGCGCCTGTATGCTGGCCACATGGATTCCGCTGCGGAGAATCAGAAGGATGAGTATTGTGGATTCGCTGGAGACGGTGGAATGAATCCTGGTGGGAACGATACGAAAATACACTTGTAATTCAGGCTGAAATATGTTAATATGCTTACATCTGAATCAAAGGAACAGATCAGTTCCAGAATTCCATGTACAGATTAAAAGCATACCATAACATGACCGCTTGGCCTGAGGATCGCCGGCTTGTAAAAAGCACGGAAATATTCTTGCAGAACCTGCGTGCAGAAGGGTATAATAAAGGAGAAAACCAATGTTGGAAAATGCGGAAAACAGCCGGTTTCAGCTGCAGCAGGAAAAAGAGGCTGAAGATGAAAGCCAGAGGAAAGGAACCGTATATGACGATGTGTTTCGTACCATGATCGATAAAATGCCGCATTTGATCATTCCGCTGATCAATCAGGTGTTTTCCAAACAGTATCCCGATTTGGAATCTGTGACGGCGCTTCAGAATGAACATCTGGAGGTCATGGAGGGAAAAGTGATCACGGATTCGTATCTGAAGATTGCAGATAAATATTATCATGTGGAATGTCAGAGTAATCCGGACGGAACCATGGCGATCCGAATGATTGAATATGATTTTCTGATTGCTTTAAAACATGCGGAGAAGGCGGGATATGAGTATACTATTGATTATCCGCATTCCTGTGTGCTTTATCTTCGCTATACGGACCATACGCCGGATTTTCTTGTAGTTCACATGAAATTCCCGAATGGGGTGATGGTGGATTATCAGACTCCCATCATTAAAGTGGGTCAATATGGTTTGGAGGAGATTTTTCGGAAAAGGCTTTTCTTTTTTCTTCCATATTATATTATGAGATATGAAGCGGTTTTGCAGGAGATAGAAGAAAATGAAGAAAAGCTTCAAAATCTGCTGGAAGAGTACCGGCATATTTACCAGGAGCTTGGTGTTCTGCGCGACCAATATCAGATCTCGGATTATGATTTTACAGAATTAAAACAGCTGATCGAAGCAGTGATCAGCCATCTGGCATCCGGAAAAGTGAGAATACAGAAAGGAATTCGTGATATGGGCGGAAAAGTGCTGGAATTTGAACATGATATTTTGATGCGGCAAAGCGAAGAAAAAGGAGAGGCCAGAGAACTTGTGAAAAATGTGGAGTCAATCATGAGAACTTTGAAACTGTCTCTGGAGAAGGCATGCGAGGTGATGGAGACAACCGTAGGGGACTATATGGAAGCAAAGCTTCTGATTCTGGATCAGGAAAAAATATGACTGGAAAAGGAACTGGGGAAATGGGAAAGAAGCTTTCTGAAATGTCGCTGGAGGAATTGTGGGAACTTTTTCCGATTGTCCTGACGGAGCATCAGGAGGTCTGGAAGAGCTGGTACGAGGCGGAGGAAAAGAGACTGCGCGAAATTCTGGGTCCGAAAGGGCTGAAACGCATCAGCCACATCGGGAGCACTGCCGTGCCGTCCATATGGGCGAAGCCGATCATTGACATGCTGGCGGAGATCGACCGCGGCGTCAGGATGGAGGAAGTCAGGGGAGCGCTGGAAAACTGCGGATATCTGTGTATGAGCGAGAGCAGCGGCAGGATGTCTTTCAATTGGGGATATACGGAGAAGGGATTTGCAGAACAGGTTTTTCATCTGCATCTTCGATACGAAGGGGACAACCGGGAGATCATTTTCCGGGAATACCTGACAGAACATCCGGAAACTGCAAAGGAGTATGAAAGACTTAAGCTTGAACTGTGGGAGAGGTTCCGGCGCGACCGGGACGGATACACGGAAGCGAAGACGGATTTTGTAGAAAAATATACGAAGCTGGCGGAACAGAAAAGAAAGCAACTTTTATAGATTATGAGGAGGAAAAAGTATGTCTTTTTTTGATCGTTTTAAGAAAAAACCTACATCTGGTTCCCCATCCGGCCAATGGCCTCAGCCTCCGGTGGCGGATACGATGTGTCTGGTACTCATGGACAGGGTGCTGGAGGATGTGGAACAGACGGCTGCCCATCTGAAATCCGTGTTCGGCAGCCAGGCGGTCAGCGGGATTGATCATGATCATCCTCGGGTTCCTGCATTTACCGTCACCATTGACGGCCTGGAATTCTGGTGCTCGTACCTGCCCATGCCGGTGCCTGCCGATACTGCGGATATCTCCACGGCAGCGCAGTACAGTTTTCTGCTTAGCGACGAAGAGAAGCAGGATTTTGCAAACCACAGGTCCTTCTGGATGCTGGCACAAAAAGGCGGCGGGACTTCCCTGGAGGAAAAGCGCAGGGTATGCTGGACATTTTCCATGTTCTGTGCCGCGTTGCTGGAACAGGAAGGCGCGGTTGGCGTCCATATCGTCAACCGGGGCGGGCTTCTGGTAAGCAGGCGCCATTACCAGCAGCAGCGGGAAATGATGGAAGATAAGACAGCGGCCAACGAGGAGGGCTATTTTCCCGTTCCTCTGTGGGTGTGGGTCTATGGCAGCTATGAGGGCGAAACACCCATAATCCGGACTACGGGTTTAAAGGATTTTGGCCTTCCGGAACTGGGCTTTTACAATCCTGTACGATACAGTACCGGGGAGCTTCTGGATTTTCTTTATTCCATGTCCAGCCTTCAGATTACGGGCCGTCAGCTGTATCGGAACACTTCCCTGATTCCGCTGGATGAGAAAACGGAAGTCGTCTGCAAGCAGGACGGCGAGGTACTGTTTTTTATCGGGGCATAGGGCGTGCGGCCCGGGTCCGGTGTTGCGGAAATGTCGTAGGAGAAAAAATATGGAAACAGAAGCGGTTCCTCATTGACTGCGGCTGTTTTTACGGAGGTGCCCAAAATGCGGCTGCTTTTTTCTAATCACAGAAAAGAACAACAGGAAGCAAAGGCGCGTGGTTGCGCCGAAGTGCGTTCGCATATAGGAGAGCTGGAGGCCGGGAAGGAGAACCATCTGGCGGCGCTGTATCCGTCGCTTCTGTCTGGGGACCGGGAGATGACGCGTCTGGCGGCGGAGGCGGTCCATGTATATATGAACCGTCTGGACCCCGCAGGGACCATACGGCTTGACCGCAGGTTCCGGCAGTATACGTCCATGGAGTGGAGGATCGACTGGACGAAGATATCTCCGGCGGATGTGACAGACAGGATTGACAGCCGGGAAGTCCGCCTGAGCGTTCTGCGGCTGGGCACCTTCCATCCCAACGGTTATTTTCGGGAACGGTGTATGCGGGCGCTGGCGGACGACGAGGCGTCGCTTCCGTATCTTGCCCTTCGACTGAACGACTGGGTGAAGCAGGTCCGGGACACGGCGTACGGGCTTTTGTCGGAGCGTCTTGACGCGGCCGCTGCCGATACGGCGGTGGAGATGCTGCCCTTTTTCAGCCAGGCGAAAAAAGGCCGCCGGTATGCGTACCGGCAGATGGAGGACATCGAAGAGAAACTGGAGAAAAAGATTCTGCTCCATCTGCAGGAGCTCTCGCTTGAGCGGCTTCGGGACCGTCCGCCTGTCACAAGGAGGTTTTTGTACCGGCTGCTGCTGACGCCAAAGGTGCTTCCGAGAGCGGAGGCGGACCGGCTTCTGGAGCGGGAGAAAAACGGGAATGAAAAAGCGCTCATCATCCGTCTGATCCTGAACGGCTATCCGTGCAGTGACAGGGATGTGGAGCATTATCTGAGAAATAAAAGCCCGGTGGTGCGGAAAAAGGCGCTGGAGATCAAATATGGCCGCCTTGGCGGTGCGTGGGAAGGACTGGAAGCGCATCTGCTGGATACGGCAAAGGGCATACGAAGCGACGCCTGTTATATACTGCAGAAGCATACGGATTTCGATATCGTCGCATTTTATAAGGAGAAACTTCACACGCCGGAAGAGGCGGCTGCCATATTGGGCATTGGAGAAAACGGCGGTGCAGAGGATGCAGGCGTGCTGAAGGAATACCTGTTTTCCGACCGCCCGCGGCTGGTCAAAAACGCCATGAAGGCGCTGAGCGGGCTGGGAGCGTCCGGTCTTCATGACGTTTACTGGAACTATCTACAGGATAGCGATCCCGGTATGTCCAAAACCGCGTATCTGGCGGTGTGTCGAAGCGGCCTTTGCTATGGCGCCGGGAGGCTGTATCAGGCGTATGAGGACAGCGTCTGTGGCCATGTACGGAAATATCTCCTGTATCTTCTGCTGAGAGAGCCTTCCTGGGAGCGGCTTCCCTTTCTGCTGCAGCTGTACCGGTCCGACGGCGTCGGTGCAGATAAAATGCAGATGCTCATTCGGCAGGCGGTCCGTTTTCGGAGCGTCTATGCCAGAATCAGTAAGAAGCAGGCAGATGAGATCGTCCGGATTCTGGAGCTGCCGGGATCTGCGCTTCCGGACGGGCTGAAAAAGGAGATTCGGTTCGACCTGGCGCACATTACGGTGGTCTGAGCGGGGATCCTGCTTTGGCCTGGGGATTGTGTAAAGGGCAGCGATAAAAAAGGAGAGATGCTGTGATGGCAGAGAAAACGGCAGAGGTCATATGTATCGGACAGGCGCTGGTGGACTGTATTGTCCGCGGAAAAGAGCCGTACAGGGAAACTGTGGATATTGCCGAGGAGATTATTCTGAATACCGGCGGCGACGCGTTGAATGAAGCCTGCGTTTTGGAGACACTGGGCTGTCATGCAAAGCTGATCTGCGGCGTAGGCCGGGATCTGGCGGGAGACCTGGTTCTTAAAAAAGCGGAGAGCCATGGGGTAGATCTGTCAGGGGCAGTCCAGTCGGAACGGATCACAACGCCGATTGCGAATCTCACCGTTGATCAAAACGGGGGAAGAAGGTCCTGCAACAGCAGGGCGACCATGCTGGACGGTTATCTTCCAAAGCTGGAGGTTCCAGAAGACGTCCGGGTGGTGTCGCTTGCCAGCCTGTTTCGGGCGCCTCTGGATCAGAAAGAGACGGTGATCCGTCTGGTCAGGACGGCAAAGGAGGCCGGGGCGGTGGTCTGCGCGGATACGAAGATTCCCACGTTCCGGCAGCTGGCGCTTTCCGATCTGGAGGAGATACTGCCCATGATCGATTATCTGTTTCCGAACGAGAAGGAGGCGGAATATCTGACCGGGAAAAAGGATTATATGGAGATGGCGGAGGCGCTTTGCCGGCGGGGCATCCAGAATGTGGTTGTAAAAACCGGCAGAGAAGGATGCACCGCGTGCGGAAAGGCGCAGAGGTTTCATATGCCTGCCAGAAAGGTGGAAGCGGTTGACTCCACCGGAGCAGGCGACAGTTTCGTGGCCGGGTTTATCTCCGGAATTTTGGCGGGAGATTCTCTGGAAGGATGCTGCAGCCGCGGAATCCGCTGTGCCGGGGACTGCGTACAGAGGATGGGCGCTGTGTAACGTCCCGGTCTCTTCATAGAAGAAGCCTGACCTTACAGGTCAGGCTTCTTTTAAACCATTGGTTCTGGATACCTCAGAGAAAGAGATGGCCACTTCGTTTTTCTTTATAAACAGCAGTCCGAAGGATCCCGGTCCGCAGTTGCAGGCGACGGCAGAAGAGGCTTTCTGCACATAGATCCGTTCAAAGGGACAATACTGCCTTACCAGCTGCTGAATGTACTGAATACTTTCAGAATCCATTCCGGCGTAGGTGATAAACAGAATCCGCCGGTCGATATTTCCTATATCCGAGAACACTTTTCGGATGTAGCGTTTCGCTACATGAGGAAAATCTCCCATTTCCATGCCGCGGACTATCATCCGGCTGTTTTTCAGCATGATGATCGGATGCAGAAGCAGTGCGTCGCAGAGGATCTGTACCCGTTTGGAGATCTGTCCTGACTGACACATCATATGCGTACTGTCAATAATAAAGGCAGAAGAAATGTGGTGTTTCAGATTTTTCACCGTTTTCACAATGTCTGCTCTGGAAACGTGTTTTTCCGCCATGGAAGCGGCGTAGAGAACGATCAGGCCCATGCTGCTGGAAAGATGGCCGGAATCCAGTACCGTGACGTTCTCAAAGGATTTGGCGGCTTCCAGCGCATTGTAATATCCCTGGCTGACATGCTTTGCCATGGTGATATGAATGACATTTTGTGCTTCGCTCAGCCGTTCGGCGAAAAATCGTTCATAATCATCAGTTTCAGGGGGCAGAGAAAAGCAGTTCTTTTCATCTGCCATATGGGCCAGCAGTTCGTCCGCTTTCAGTTCCACTTCATCCAGGAAACGTCCATGGTCTGTACAGACATAGTAGGGGCATACAGAGATTCCGAATTCCTTTACAAGGGTTTTGGGCAGGTCGCAGACACTGTCAGTGGTAATCATGAGGGAACGTATCTGCGTCTCCTCAAAGATCAGGACATCTTTTCCGATCTCTGACTGAACGGTTTCTTCACTCAGCCTTACCAGTTCTTTGGGCAGGATGCTTAATACGGCCGCTTCCAGCAGAGCGCCGCTGACCGGTTTGGCCAGATATCCGCTGAAGCCTTCCTTCTGGTAGAGAAGCTGGTTGTCGCTTCCTGCGTTGGCAGTCAGTGCAATGACAGGGACGTCCTGACACAATCCACCCGGCTGCGTGCGCAGGGCATGAAGGCATTGGATTCCATCCATCTCCGGCATGAGATGATCCATCAAAATGGCATCGTAGTGCTGTTTCCGGGTCAGCTTCAGACATTCAGCGCCGCTCAGTGCCATGTCCATCTGGATTCTGGTGGCAGAAAGCAACTTTCGTACCACCATCAGATTCATGTCGTTGTCATCCACCACCAGAATGTGGGCGTCCGGTGCTTCAAAGCTCTGCTGGTATTGTTCGCCTTCCCGGGTTTTTACACGGGAGGCCAGGGTAAAAGTGCCCAGCTCCTTGTCGTCTAGAATGTCCTGGTCCAGCGTAACCTGGAAAGTGGAACCCTTGGTATAGACGCTGTTGATGCTGATCTCTCCGCCCATGAGCTCCACCAGCTGGTGGACAATACTCAGTCCCAGGCCGGTTCCTTCGATGTGGCGGTTTTTTTCTTCGTCCACCCGTTTGAACGCATTAAAAATGTAGGGAATATTTTCCTTTTTGACGCCCTGTCCCGTGTCCTCCACGGAATACCAGACGCGGACCCGGTTCAGCGCCAGGCGTTCGCATCGGATGGACAGGGTGACAGAACCTTCGCTGGTATATTTGATCGCATTGTTCAGCAGGTTGATCAGGACCTGTTTGATGCGCACTTCGTCGCCGCAGAGCATGCTGGGAATGGAAGGGTCTACATGCAGCCGGAAATCAAGTCCCTTTTCCCGGGCCTTGATCCAGATCATGTTGACGATTTCCGAAAACAGAGCGCCCGTCTCATAGGAAACATTGACGATTTCCATCTTGCCGGATTTAATCTTGGACAGGTCCAGAATGTCGTTGATGAGAGTCAGCAGCATTTTGCTGGCGACCTGGATATTCCTTGCGTTTTCGGCGATCTCTTCCGAAATGTCTCCCCGAAGGATGATCTCGTTCAATCCGATAATGGAATTGATGGGAGTGCGGATCTCATGGCTCATACTGGAAAAAAAATGGTTCTCTGCCTTATTCAGCTCCTCAATCTCTTTCTTCTGCTGTCTGGCCAGTACGTTCTCCTCTTCGTAGAGTCGGCTCAGGAACATAAGCAGCACGCTGGTCAGTATGCCTACAAGAATGACGGAGAATGCGGAATCGAAGAACGAATGCGATCTGCTGTTCTGCGCCACCAGCTCCGGAAAACGGAAGGCGAGGTAGTAGCAGAGCAGTGTCTCCGCCGTACAGAACAGGAAAAAAAACGCTTTGCGTTTCCTTTTCAAAGTGATGCTGATGTATATGAAACAAAGAACGAACCATTCCGGCATTCCGCTGTAGAATCCGCCCGCTGTAAAGAAGCTCAGCGGGAAAAGCAGAAGCAGCAGAACAGTAATGATGGTAGCTCCCGCATTGATGCATTTCTTTTTAATACTGATTTTTACGACTGCAGCCATACAGACAAGGCTTGCCGCCAGGATCAGTAGATTGGTAATGTTTCTGCCCATGGGCAGTATGATCAACAGTGCGATCATGCAGATGCTCGTAACAACACGGAACATACGTTCACGCAAAGTGATTTTATGGTTAAAGATTATTTCAAACCATTTGTTTAACACCTGGTGCTCCCTCCTGTTTTTATTTGCTTTCCATAAGCCGGATATGATATCCGGCTTATGGATGGTTATAATTCGGCAATCGCCTCGCAGACTTCGTCGTACAGGCGCAGAAGTGCGGAGTTGTCGTGCTGGATATATCCAATGTTCCCATTCTTTCCTGCCTGTTCCAAAAGCCGGGCCTTGTCCGCCAGCTGTTCCGCGCCTATGGTCAGGGCAGTGCTTTTCAAGGCATGTACCTTGACGGTATAGTTGTTCCAGTCTTCAGCCTCGTACAGAGAGACAAGTTCGGCCCTCTTTTCCACAGCCTGTGTACGGAACATGGTCAGCATTTCCATATAAAAAGCATGCTCTCCGCAGCAGTAGTCCAGCCCCAGCTGAATATTCACGCCGATTTGAATGAGAGGTGCATAGAGCAGAGAAGGATCGTTTGTCTGGTCCGGCTCTGCCGGTTCCGGTATCTCTTCGCAGGCGGATGTGTCCGTCGCCATCGTCTCTTCGGGAGAGGGTACTGCCGACTCCGTCACCATTGTCTCTCCGGGAGCGGATACTGCCGATTCCGTTTCCATCGTCTCTTCGGGAGCGGATACCGCCGACCCCGTCTCCGCTGTTTCTTCGGAAGCAGGCGTCCTCGATTCTGCTGTTTCTTCGGAAGCGGGGACTGCCGTCTCCGTTTCTTCCGGAACAAATATTTCCGGCTTTATGATTTCTTCGGAGACAGGCACTGCGGACTCCGGCTTTTTTTCCAGAGTGGTTTCCTGGCCCTTGTACCGGATGCACTGTTCGGGAAGCACTTTGCGGAGCACCCGTTCCAAAACCGTGCGTTCGATGGGCTTTGGTATGAATTCCGTAAAACCTTCGTTGCGGAACATTTCTCTTGCACCGCTGATGGTGTTGGCAGTGAGAGCGATGACCGGCCGCTCCTGATATATTCCGCCGTCGATCTCACGAATCCGTTTCAATGTCTCTACCCCGTCAAAGCCGGGCATCATGTGATCCAGGAAGACAATATCATAGGAAACGCTGTTGCAGCGTTCGATGGCTTCCTTTCCGCTGAGACAGGTGTCTACCTGTATGCCGTAGCTGCCGAGAACACCCTTTGCCACCACCAGGTTCATTTCTTCGTCGTCCACGGCAAGAACCCGGACGCCTTCGCAGAAGAACGGCCTGCGGCCCGCAGCCTGCGCTTCTCCGAAATCGTTTTCCTTTACCTCGCCGTTCAGCAGGTTGACGACGGTAAGAGCGGAAAACGGTTTGCGGATTACAAGAAGGCGGCTGTTCGGATCCGGGCTGTAATCCGGTTCTGTGATTACAACGACCCGCAGCGAACGGGCAAGATCTTCATAATATAATCTGTTTTCTTCATATTCTGACTGGGCAATAAATACATGGGTCAACGAATGGTTTTTCAGCAGCTTGAGAAGTCCGTCAAAATTGTGAGCCTGATATCCTTCCAGGCCAAGTCCTCCTACCATATGCAGAATCATACGGTCGTAATATCTGCGGATTTCGTCGCTGTTGTATTTTTCCGGACGGAAATAGCATGCGATACAAAGCTTTTCCGGATGGGTGACCACCATAGCAGGTGTATTGTCGCCCACTCCCTGCGGAATGGTGATCTGCGCATGCAGCCCCTCCTGCTCCCTACTGTCAAAATGAATAAAGCCGCCCATAGCGTGAAGCAGTCCCCGGGCGATGGGCAGCCCCAGCCCCAGTCCGCCCGCCAGACGGTTGGTGCCTGAATCCGCCTGATAAAAATCGTCGCACATCTGTATCAGCTGATCATGGTTCATACCGATTCCGGTATCGTGGATATTGATGAGGAGATTGATGCCGTAGCTTTCTTTTCGGAATTCCATGCAGATGCAGGTGCCGCCCTCTTCGGTAAATTTAATGGAATTTTCCAGCAAAATTTTCAGGACGTGGGATATTTTTTCCGCGTCTCCGATCAGAACCGAAGGCATTTTCGGATCCAGATCAAAGACCATCTCCAGATGGTGCCTGTTGTTCTGTGCGGCGGCCATGGTAACGATATCGTTGAGTATGGAAGTAATCCGGTAAGGCTCTTCCGCGGAGGTCAGCGTACCCTCCACAATCTCCGTGTAGTCCAGCATGTTATTGATCTGGCTGGACAGACGTTTGCCTGCCATTTGTATGGACTCCATCCCGTTGCGGATATCCGCAGGAAGGTTCTTTTCCAGTATGACTTCACTGATTCCGAGAACCATGTTGATGGGAGTCCTGAGCTCATGCGAGACATTGGACAGAAATTCCGCGTTTTGCCGCCCTGCTGTTTCCAATTCTGCAAGAGTCTGATCGTATCTTTTCCGCGCTTCCTGCCGCCGGTTAATCCGGTACCTGGCGATGGAAACCGCGCCCACCACCACAGTGGCTCCAAGTCCCAGGCGGATGATATCCAGAGTGACCATGCGAGGCCGGATGGTATGCAGAATAAAAAAATGATACAGAAGTTCCAGTACATACAAGGCGGCTGTCATGAACAACAGCCGCTTTTTGTTAAACATGGAAAAAACAAGTATCAGCATACAGGCTATCGCAGGTATGTCAAACAAAGTACTCATATGTACACCAAAAAAGAAAAACCCGACCATCAGAAGTCCGGAACACAGGTTTTCATAAAACGCATCTGAACCGGCTCTTCCGATGTGCAGGATCCACACCAGAGTGTTGCCAATGAGAATAACCGGGATCATCCAGAACTCCCAGGACATGGCCAGAATGATCAGGATCAGCATGGTACCGAATATGGATACAATGCTGGCCAGAAGCAGATGAATACTTGTTTCTCGTTTTTCTCTCATTGTCCGTCCAGCCCCAATGCAACCCGTTTCAGAAGTTCATCCGGGAAAAACGGTTTTTTCAGATAATTGACTGCCCCCAGGCTGATGGCGGTTTTTACATCATTTTCATAGCCGGATGCCGTCAGAAAAATAACAGGAATATTCACGTCGGATTCCTTCATGCGTCTAAAGGTTTCGATACCATCCATAATCGGCATGGCTATGTCAAGGAGAATCAGATCCACTTTTTCGATTTTGATTTTTTCCAGTGCTTCTCTTCCGGATTCTGCCAGAAGCACATTATATTGCTTCTCCAGGATCATCCGTGTTCTTTTCAGATTCATTTCGTCGTCATCCACAACCAAAATACGTTTGCGCATACAGTCGCCCCCTTATTTTAATGTGGGATTTCCAGTATCCCCATAAAAATTATTATAAAACAGGATGCAGATAAAATCAAGCCCAGGACATGCAGAATCTGTTTTTTGTGAAGAAATCTTATGCGTTGGCGCGGGGCAGATCTGCTTGTGTTTTCGGGGTTCCTGTGGTATAGTAAAGAAAAACAGGGGAGCTTGTAAAAGCATGCTGAGAGGAAGTAATCGAACTTCGACCCTTTAACCTGATGCGGGTAATGCCGCCGTAGGAAGTCATGATATGGATTTATTTACAGGAGGCATTCGGACAGTGTCTCCTGTTTTTTTACTGCCGATTTCAGAAAGAAAACAGGATGACCGTTGAATCTGAGAAAATGGCGGACAGGGAAGGGAGAACAGAAACATGAAGATGAAAACAGCATTGACGATTGCGGGAAGCGACTGCATTGGAGACGCCGGCATACAGGCGGACCTGAAAACGATGACCATGAACGGGGTGTATGCCATGAGTGCGGTGACGGCGCTGGCGGCGGAGAACACCACCGGTGTCATGGCGGTCCAGGAGTCCACGCCGGAGTTTTTAAAACAGCAGCTGGACGCTGTGTGCGAGGACATTTTTCCCGATGCGGTCAAGATCGGCATGGTTTCCTCCGGCGGATCTTGTGACGCCCAATATCCCGGAGGCGCAGGTCCTCTCCGGCCTGTCGATCAAATGCGGGGAAGATATGCTGGCGGCGGCAAAAGAGATCAATGGTTCCTGCGGGTGCGCGGTGCTCTTAAAGGGCGGCCACAGCGTGAACGATGCCAACGACCTGCTGTACGCCGACGGGGAGGCGGTCTGGTTTGAGGGAAAGCATATCGCGAATCCCAATACCCACGGCACCGGCTGTACGCTTTCCAGCGCGATTGCCGCAGACCTTGCCAAAGGATTCAGCCTTCCGGAATCGGTCCGGAGGGCCAAGGCCTACCTCTCCGGCGCCCTCGCCGCCATGCTGGACCTGGGCAGAGGTTCCGGTCCCATGAACCATGCGTTCGGCCTGCGGGGAGAATTCGCGGAAGACTGCAGAGGAATAATTTCCGAAACTTAGGAAAATCATAAGAATTTCTGCAGAAAATCTCAAGGAAAGGCAGAGCGGGCTCTGATACAATGAAACCAGGGTCTGCGCTGCGTTTTTTGACAGGAAGACTGCGGCAGGAAAAGGTCACGGCGTTTCCGCGGTACGGACCGCCGCCGGCAGAACCAGCGAGGAGGTCAGGATGAGTATCAGAAGAAGCGTGATTGAATATTCCAGAGGAAATGACCTGGATCATTTCTGGAGGCTGTACCGGTGGCAGAAACGGGTTCGGAGCGGTTTGCTGCATGATGTGCTGACCTTTCTGATGAGCCGGTGCGCATACCGCCATGGAGGTTATATCGGCCCGGACACGGTGATCCAGGGCCGGCCGGTGCTTCCCCACGGGCTGCAGGGAATCTTTATCTCCAGGTACGCCAGCGTGGGCGAACGGTGCCGGATTTATCAGAACGTTACCGTCGGGGAGGTGGACAAAAAGGCGCCCGTGATCGGGAACGACTGTCTGATCGGCGCGGGCGCCGTGCTCATCGGAGATATCCGGATCGGCGACCGGGTGAAGATCGGAGCAGGCGCCGTGGTCCATACGGACGTACCGGATGGCTGTACGGTGGTTCCGCCGCCGGCCCGGATTCTTCCGGCGTCGGAACCGACGGAGAAACGCCGCAGCCGGTAAGCGGACGGCTTTCCGGTTCTCAGTTTTTGTATGCAGAACCCCATGATTTTCAGACGAACAAAATATTTTTAAAAAATTTTCAGAAAACTATTGACAAATGGAAAAAGATATTGTAATATAAATCCACCAGCAAGAAAGAGACAAAAAAGTCTCTGGAACGGAGGAAAGGTCCAATGGGAAGATAAAATTTTGATCATGACGGAAAACATACCGGACGGAAGCAGAAGACAGGGACAGCATCTGACGAGAAAGGATGGGTCACAGGTTCAGAAGCAGAAGGAAGGATCGATTTTCCAGCATGAAGAGAGATGGAAAACAGAACAGCGGATCGTACAATCTGGAAGAATCCGAAAATAATCTTGAAAGGAGATAATCAAGGTGAAACTTCAGATTGACAGGTAAAAGAGCCATTCGATGAAAGATACATCGGGTGGCTCTTTTCGGGTGTTTTTTTCCGGTTTTTTCAATTGCTTCTTTTCAATCGGTCCTTTTCGTCTGGCAGACAGACTATCCGGGGCTGTTCTGCCCGATGATAATGGAAAGCCTGGTATAGACCGGATCGGAAGGCGGTTGGATCCCCATGGCAAGATGATTGAAAAGGATCTCCAGCGGAAGACTGCCCTGACACAGCGGTTCCTGATCGATGGTGGCGGAGATCAGGCCGGACTGAAGCATCGGTATCTGCTCTTCCATCAGGTCGTTGGTAATGATTCGGATTTTCCGGTCTCCGACCGCTTTGCTGATGGCGTGGCAGGCGCTGTAATCGCCGGGATTTACCAGATAGATGATGCGGATGTCCGGATGTCCCGCGATGATTTTTCGGATGGTGTCATAACAGTCAAACTGGTCGCCGTCGAGCAGGGTGTTTTCCACGATCTCCATATGGGGATAATGGGTGGAAAGTTCGTCGCGAAAACCGGCCACACGGTCTTCGAAGCTGGGGAGGTTGGCAACTTTTGAGGACAGGATACAGATTTCTCCTTCATCTCCGCTGGCAAAAGCGGCAAGGCCGGCCGCAATCCTGCCGGCTTTCACATAATCGCAGCCTACAAAGCTGAGTCTGGAATAGTCCGGCTGGTCCACATTGTAAAAGACCATGGGAATCTGCTTTTTTTCTGCCCATTCAATGATTTCCGTAATGCCTGGAATGTCCACGGGAGAGATGGCGATGCCGTCGCAGTCCAGATGGTCGATCATGTGACGGAGTTCCCCCCGGGTATACGGGTGTTCCCGGTCTATGGTGAGAAAATCGGTCGTCACGCCGTACTCATTCAGGTCAGTGGCCTTTTGCCGGGCGCCCAGACGGATCGGGTGGTAGATGGGCGCATAGGTGCCCTTTGTGGAACAGAACAGCAGCCGGAGTTTTTTCTTATGGGCTGCCAGGCTCCTTCCGGCCGCATTGGGGGTATAGGAAAGTTCTTCGATGATTTTTCTGATCTTTTCTTCGGTATCGGGTTTGACAGAGCCTCTGTGATTGATTACTCTGTCAACGGTTCGGCGGGATACGCCGGCAAGTTCTGCAATTTCTTTAATCGTAGCCACTGAGCGGATGCTCCTTCCGTATGCTGGCATCTTGGTCTTTCGTCATTGACTCTGCCTTTTCAAAAATATTATAGCATAAACATAAGAATAATCAACAAAATTCCCACGAGCGCATATACAATTTAGTAATATGTAGAAAAAATCCGTATAAAGCGTTTTTATTGTGCGAATTTCACATATTTCGAACATTAAATATGTGAAAAATAAATAAAATATAAAAAGAACTGAGAAAAATATTGACAGAAAGGACAGAAGCGTATATGATACATAAAAAAGCGCACGAGCGCATAAAAGAAAAGGAGGATGAAGGGGTGAGATGTACAAAGGATGTGAGAATGTCCTATTCTGAAGCGGCGGAAGAGATACTCAAAAGACTGTCGACGGAACAGAAGATCTGGCTGATGAGCGGAAATATCGACTGGTATCAGCTGGGACCGGAGAAGCTGGCCTATTCCATGACTGGTGAAAATCACTACAATGTCCGGCCGCTGCTGGCGGGGGGCATCGAAGAGGAAGGGGTGCCGGCCATGGGGTTTTGCGACGGTCCCAGAGGCGTGGTCTGCGGAAACGGGCAGAGTACCTGCTTTCCGGTTACGGTTATGAGGGGTGCTACGTTTGACACGGAGCTGGAGGAAGAGATCGGACGCGCCATCGGCCGTGAGGTACGGGCGTTTGGAGGCAATCTTTTCGCGGGCGTCTGCGTCAATCTTCCCTACCATCCCGGGTGGGGACGCAGTCAGGAAACGTATGGGGAAGAAAGCTTTGCCCTGGGCGCCATGGGAGCGGCTCTGGTGCGGGGCGTACAGGAGGAGGATGTGATCGCCTGTGTCAAGCACTATGCGTTTAACTCCATGGAGAACGCCCGTTTCCGAGTGGACATATCCTGCGATGCGCGTACGGAGCAGGAGGTATTTCTGCCGCATTTCAAAGACTGCGTCGATGCCGGGGCCGCCTGCGTCATGACGTCCTACAACCGGTATAAGGGAGTGTGCGCGGGACATAACCGCTATCTGCTCCGGCAGATCCTGAAAAAGGAGTGGGGCTTTGACGGATTTACCATGAGTGATTTTAATTACGGTGTGCTGGATACGGTGGAAGCGGCGAACGGCGGACAGGACATGGAGATGCTGATGACGCATTTTTATGGAGATAATCTGCTGAGGGCCGTGCAGGCGGGATTTGTGAAGGAAGAAGTGGTGGACGAGGCGGCGCTGCGCATTATCCGGACGCTGCTGGCCTTTGAGGACGGGCACCGGGAGTACGGAGAATCTGTGATCGGCTGCAGAGAGCATCGGGAGCTTTCCAGAAGGTGTGCGGAGGAGGGCATTACCCTGCTGAAAAACGACGGCATGCTTCCGCTGGATCAGGAAGCGGTCCGGACGCTGGCGGTTATCGGGCCTGTGGCTGATGTCGACATTACGGGAGATCTGGGGTCCAGCCGCGTACGTCCTGCCTATGTGGTGACGATTCTGGAGGCAGTCCGGACATACCGGGGAGTTCAGGTTCTGTATGCGGACGGCAGCGACCTGGAATATGCGAAAGAGATCGCGGGAAAGGCAGATGCGGTGGTCCTGGCGGTGGGGTACAGCCCCAGCGACGAGGGCGAATATGTGACGACAAAAAAGAGCGAGAATTATACGGGAAGCGACGGCGGCGACAGGGGCGACCGGCTGGGGCTGCATGAGAGCGACCGGATTCTGGTTCATGAGATTTCAGCGGTCAATTCCAGGACGGCGGTGGTACTGGTGGGCGGCGGCATGATCATGATGACCGAGTGGATTCATGAGCCGGCCGCGGTGATGATGGCGTATTATCCCGGCCAGGAAGGCGGAACGGCTGTGGCGGAGGTGCTGTTCGGGGAAGTCAATCCCAGCGGAAAGCTGCCGTTCGTGGTGCCGTATCGGACGGCGGACCTGCCGAAGGTGGACTGGTTTGCGGACGATCAGTATTACGAGTATTATCACGGCTACACCAGGCTGGAGAAGCTGGGCATCGAGCCGCTGTTCCCGTACGGCTTCGGACTTTCCTATACCACGTTTGCCTGTTCGGACTTGATGGCCTCTGTGGAGGACGGAAAGCTGACGGCAGCCTGCAGGGTGAAAAATACCGGAACAAGGGCAGGAAGCGAAGTCGTACAGCTCTACGTGGGATTTTCCGGTTCTGCGGTGGACCGTCCGGTGAAGCAGCTCTTTGGATTTATGAGAGTGACGCTGGCGCCTGGTGAAGAGACGGAAGCGGTGATTACCTGCCCGCTGGAGAAGCTTTGCTGGTACAATCCAGTCAGCCGCCTGTGGGAGCTGGAAGAGATGAATTATGAGATCTGCCTTGGCAGCAGCAGCGATTCCAAAGACCTGCTGAAGACGGAACTGTGGATCTGTGGGGGGCAGGCAAAAGGAGGTTTCTGAAGATGATGACAAAATGCGTCAACGCGATTATGAAGGCGCTGGAGATTGCCTGCATGGCGCTGCTGGCCACAGCGGTCGTTTTTGTGGCCATGCAGATTGTATTCCGGTATTTTCTGTCCTCTCCGCTGGGATGGACGGAACAGAGCGCCAGATTCTGTTTTATATGGATCGTAATGATGGGAATTCCGATCATGTTTCACAGAAAATGCGAGATCAGTTTTGATTTTCTGAGGGAGAAACTGCCGAATGGGCAGCACAGGATGCTCATGCTGTTTTTTGAGGTGCTGGGGATTTTCTTCTGCGTGCTGTATTTTATCTATGGCGTTTCGCTCTGCCTGAGGACAGGGAACCGGATGACCTCCGGACTGGCCATTCCTCTGAACTGTCTGTATGCGGCGCAGCCTTTGTCGGCGGTGCTGACGATTCTGGTATTTCTGAACCGTATTGTGGAAACGGTCCGGGAAAAGAAAGGAGAGATGAGATGATGCTGTACGTTTCACTGCTGATATTTTTTGTGCTGCTGGCATTCGGAGCGCCGGTATTCCTGTGCATGGGATGCTCCAGCATCATCTGGATTCTGTTTTCAGACGGGATTCCAGGCCTGGTAATCGCCCAGAAAATGTACACGGCCACGGACAGCTTCGCGCTGATGGCCATTCCCTTTTTCATGCTGGCGGGGCAGCTGATGGAACGTACGGGAATTACGGACAGCATCGTGGATTTTGCCAACAGCCTGGTGGGGCATATCCGGGGCGGGCTGGCTCTGACCTGCGAGCTGGCAGGCATTCTCATGGGAGGCATCTCCGGCTCCGGCAATGCGGACTGCTCCGCTCTGGGGAGCATGCTGCTTCCTGCGCTGGAGAAAAGCGGATACGATGAAGGGTTTGCCTGTTCGGTGGTGGCGTCGGCGGCGAATCTGGCGCCGATCATTCCTCCCAGCATCATCATGATCCTGTACTGCAACGCGGCGGGGCTGAATATCGGGGAGCTGTTCATGGCCGGTTTTGTTCCGGGGCTGAGCTGCGGGATTCTGTATATGCTGGTGTGCCATCATTACGCCAAAAAGAAACACATCGCGGTTACGCCGTTTCAGGGGTTCGGTTATGTTTGGAAGACTTTTAAAAAGGCTGTGTTTGCGCTGATTATGCCGGTTATCATAATCGGAGGCATTCTGTTCGGGATCTTCACGGCTACGGAAGCAGGTGTTGCGGCCTGCGTATATGGAATCGTATACGGGTTTCTTACGAGGAAGCTGAGCATCCGGGACCTGAAGGATTCCCTGCAAGGAGCCGTGGTCTCCACCGCCGGCCCGGTTGCGCTGATTGCCATTTCCAGCATGTTCAGCTATGTGCTGTCCAGAGAGGGCGTGACAACCATGATCGCGGAGTTCTGTGTGAGTACCTTCCATTCCCAGAGCATTATGTTTCTGTTTGTGGTGGCGGTCTGCGTGGTACTGGGGTGCTTTGTGGACGGAACTGCTATTATTCTTTTGATGACGCCGATTCTGGTACCGATCGTGCAGCAGATGGGATTTAATCTACTGCAGTTTTCCATCATTTTCATGATGGCCATTATGTGCGGAGGGCTGACGCCTCCGGTGGGGGCGACGATCTTTGTGGTGAGCGGCGTACAGGGAACGCCCATCAGCAAAATCTCGAAACCGATCCTTCCGTTTGTGGGATGCGTTCTGATCGTAACCATCCTGCTGTGTGTTTCTACTCCTTATGCAACGTTTCTGCCCGGTCTGATGGGGTATTAAACGGTGGAATTATTTTGAGCAGGAGCCTGCGTCCGGCGCTGTGTCCGCGGCTCCGTTCGATACAAAAGCAGCGCAGAAAAGAGGTTAAGATGAAAAAGAGAAAAATGACGGCGATTTTGACTGCAATGGCGATGGGACTGAGCCTGGCGGCCTGCGGGCAGAGCCGGCCTTCCACGGAGGGAGATGCCGGGGCGGATGCGCCTCAGACGTCCGGGAACGAAGAGACGGGCGCGGAGGAGACTGCAGGCGCGTCCGCAGACGGCTACGATCTGACCGGCTGTGATCCGGTGAAGGTGGTGCTTCCCACGGCGGTATCAGGAAGCGCTCTGGAAAGCGGATATCTGGAGCAGTGGATGGAGGATGTGACGGAGCGAAGCGGCGGGCAGATTACGTTTGACTACACCAACGGAGGCGCGCTGGGAAGCTTTGAAGAGCTGCTGGAGGGCACGGACAGCGGCGTATACGACATGTCGCTGATTACGCTGTCCTATTATGAGACCTATGTGCCGGAGGCGGCGATCCTGTCGTTTCCGTTTCTCATTCAGGACTACGACGACGCCAGAGACGTTCTGAACGGACAGGTGGGCGACTGGCTGAAGAACAAGGCGCTGGAAAATACCAATACAGGCTGGATGGGATATCTGATGTGTTATTTCCGGTGGGTGAACACCTCCACGGAAATCAGTACGCTGGAAGACTGTCAGAACGTGCTGATCCGGGTGCCCACCACACAGATCACCATAGATACGTTTGACAAGATGGGATTCAGCACCGTGCCGCTTCCGTTTTCTGATATTTATACGGCCATGAGCACGGGCGTGGTGAACGGAGTGGAGACTTCCGGTGAGAGCATCTATAACTACGGCTTCTGCGATTACGCGAAATATGTATGCAAGTCCAACCATCAGCCCATTATAGAGAGCGTGATCTACAATCAGGATTTCTGGAACGGGCTTCCGGAGGTATACCGTCAGATCATGACGGACGCCATGGAGGACATGCTGGCGGAAGAATGGGCGGCGAGCGAGAGCAGGGAAGAGGGCTTCAGTGATCTGCTGGTCAGCGAAAAAGGAGTTACGGTTACGGAATTCTCAGAGGAATCCATGAAGGAGATTCAGGAGGTTTTCACCGATTACTGGTACGACAAGGCAAAATCCATCAGTGAGGAGACGTCGGAAATGCTGACGTGGGAGATCGATACAGTAAATAACAATTAAGGTTTCAAAAGGCAGGAGAAGGCGGGACAGCTTGGCTGTCCCGCCTCTTCTCCTGCGGCGTCCGTGAAAGCTTCCGGACGTGTGAGCATGCCGCGTCTTTTGGTAAAATACGGTCTTTTTGCCGTCTTTTTTGAAAGGACAGGATGCGAAGTGGAAGAAAACATGATATACTGGAAGAAAGTAAAAAAGGATGAAGGAGGAGCCGTTCCCATGCGGTTAAGAGTCATGGAGCAGGCATCATCTGATGATTGAGAAGGAGGAAAGATAAAATGGCACACATGTATTTTCAGGTCGGGGTACTGGAGAGATTCTGCAAGGATGCGTTTCGGAAGTTTGGATTTTCGGAGGACGAGAGCAGGATCATCACGGAGGTGCTGCTGACGTCGGACCAGTTCGGCATCGAGTCCCACGGGATGCAGAGGCTGACCCGTTATCACAAGGGGATCGAGTCGGGGATGATCCGGGTGGATGCGGTTCCGGAGGTGGTGTTCGAGTCGCCCGTATCCGCGGTGATCGACGGGCACGACGGCATGGGGCAGCTCATTGGATACGGGGCCATGCAGAAGGCCATTGAGAAGGCGAAGAAAAGCGGGATGGCGATCGTCACGGTGCGCAATTCCAATCACTACGGGATCGCCGGATACTATGCGAAGATGGCGTGCGACCAGGGGCTGATCGGCATGTCCTTTACCAATTCCGAGGCGATCATGGTGCCCACGAATGCCAGACAGGCCATGCTGGGCAGCAATCCCATCGCCATCGCCGTGCCCGCGGAGCCCTGTGCGTTCTTCTTCGACGCGTCCACGACGGTAGTCACAAGAGGGAAGCTGGAGATGTACCGGAAGGCGGAGAAGCCGCTGCCGGACGGCTGGGCGCTGGATCAGGACGGCAATCCGTCCAATGACGCGGATCTGGTGCTTCGGAATATCGTAGGAAAGGCCGGAGGCGGGATCATGCCTCTGGGAGAGAACGAGGAGATCACGGGAAGCCATAAGGGCTACGGCTACGGTATGATCTGCGAGCTGTTCACGTCGATCCTGTCCCAGGGACTGACCTCCAACCACACGCATACGGACGGCAAAGGCGGAACCTGCCACGGCTTTATCGCCATCGATCCGGCGGCGTTTGGAGATCCGGAAGAGATCAAACGGCATTTCTCCGTCTTTCTGCAGGAGCTTCGGGATGCGCCCAGAGCGGCCGGCAAAGACCGCATCTATACCCATGGGGAAAAAGAAGTGCTGGCGTTTGAGCGCGTGAAGGCCGAAGGAGTCGCGGTGGACAAAAAGACGCTGGTGGAGATGAAGCAGATGAGCGAGTATCTGGGAATGGATTTCGAATCGTATTTCGGGACGCTTCCTCTGGAGGAAGGCGAGTATCAGAGTATTTACTGAAAAACGGTTTCCGGGCAGGCGATCTCCAGCAGCTCTTCGATCATGTGATGCAGGAGCTTTGCCTGTTCGGTATCGGCCGCTTTATAGTAGACTTCTTTTCCGTCCCGCCGGCTTACGATCAGCCGGCCGGCCTTGAGCATCTTCAGGTGATGGGAGACTGCCGGGCTGCTCATGTCCATCATGGCGGAGATGTTGATGACGCATTCGTCGCAGTGGCACAGGATCCAGAAGATGCGCAGCCGGCTGTTGTCTCCCAGCAGCCGGAAGAGATCGGACAGAGCCTGAACATCTTCCGCTTTTGGGATGCAGTCCGTCCGCTTTTCCAGAGAGGCCCCATGGTCGTGGGGAAGTGTCATTTTATGCAAAACGGATTCTCTCCTTTCTGATGTGTTCCGTCCGCCAGGCATGTGCTGCCTGGCGTTTGTTTCAGTATAGCACAAAACAGGCGGACTGGAAACAGGGAGATTTTCCGGTGTGCGGCCTGCAGATCAGACAATGGGGCCGCAGAAGCCTACGGTCCCATTGTCTGGATCAGATACCACACGGCGCCGATGATTCCGGCGTCGTTGCCGGCCATGGCTGAGTCGATCAGCAGATCTTTTCTGAAATTTTCCATGACCATGGATCGGGTTTTTTCCCGCAGAGGGTCGATAAACAGTTCCTTCTGTGCGCTGACGCCGCCCCCGATCAGCACCGCCTCGGGATTGAAGATATGGACCAGCCCGGTGATGCCGCAGGCGATATGATGGATCCATCGGTCCGCCAGTTCCTGCATGGACCGGTCTCCGTCACGGATCAGCCGGAAGATCTCCTTTCCGTTGGACGGGCATCCGGCCGGGCAGAGAGGGTCTTTTTCTCGGTAATGCTGTGCGGCCATCCGGACCAGGGCGGTCATGGACGCGTACTGCTCCAGGCATCCGTGATTCCCGCAGGTGCAGGTGCTTCCATGGCAGTCGATGGGCAGATGCCCGATCTCTCCGGCCAGTCCTCTGCTGCCAAGGAGGATTTTTCCGTCTGCGATGATGCCGCCGCCGACTCCTGTTCCGATGGTGAGGATAACGGCATCGGAGATTCCGCGTGCCCGTCCCACCCACTGTTCAGCCAGAGCGGCGCAGTTGGCATCGTTGACAGCGGTGGCCGGCAGATGGTATGTTTCCTGAAAAGCCTGTTTCAGAGGCGTGCCCGTCCATCCGGGGATATTTCCGCAGGTGCCTGCGACTATGCCGTTTACAGCGTCGATCTGTCCGGTGGCAGAGATGCCTATGCCGGCCAGATTGTCCGTGCTGAGAGCAGATTCTGCAAGAAACGAGTCCGCAGCTTTCAGTACCGATGTAAGGATAGGCGTCTGGTAGTGATCGAACGATACAGAGTACTGTCTGCGGTGCAGAACGGTTCCTTTTTCCGTGACCAGCCCGATTTTCACTTCGGTTCCGCCGATGTCTATTCCAATGTAATGCATAGGCCCTCCCATCTGTCAGTCTGTCTGAACCGCCTGGAAAAAGCGGGATGCGATCTCATAGGGCCGGGTGATGGCGCCGCCGATCACGATGGCGTGGACTCCGGTGGACAGCATCTGTTTTGCCTGCTCCGGTGTGTGGATCCGTCCTTCCGCAATGACCGGGACGGGCAGGTCCCGCGCCAGGTTCTGCGCCAGTTCCAGATCCGGCCCGTCTGTTTTTGGGGAGTAAGGCGTATAGCCGCTCATGGTGGTGCTTACAAGGTCTGCCCCGTGTTTCCAGGCATTTACGCCTTCTTCGTAAGTGGAGATATCGGCCATAATCCGGATATCCGGATACGTGGCACGGATCAGTTCCAGATACTGTCCGGGGCTTAAGCCGTCGCCTCTTGTACGGGAAGTGCAGTCAATGGCGATGATATCCGCCTCTGCCTCCACCAGCGCGTGCACTTCTTTCATGGTCGGCGTGATATAGGGTTCGTACCCTTCATAGACCTGTTTGATCAGTCCGATGACCGGGAGTCCGGTCTCTTCTTTGATGGCCCGGACATCCCGGACACTGTTCGTACGGATGCATCTGGCGCCTGCCATTTTGGCGGCCCGCGCCATCAGGTACATGATGGATGTGTCTTCCATATACAGCGGTTCTCCGGGAAGCGCCTGGCAGGAGACGATGATGCTTCCTTTTATGGAAGCAAGAATTTCTTCTTTAGTCAATCTCACAGTTCTTTTTCCTCCATTCTGATCTTGCATACAAGTTTTCGGATCTGTCCCGGCCTTTCCTTCATGATGGCGACCTTGTGGGCGTCGGAGGGCCAGCATACCATGAACTGGCCGGGTTTCAGATAGTAACGGCCGTCTTCTTCTCCCTGCAGGAACAGGATGTCTTTCTCCGCGTCATAGGGCGTGGCGGCCTGAAGCGAGGCAGTGTCCGCGGTGGCGATCCCTTCGACGCCTTCCACGATGTAGTGAAGATCCGCATAATGTTTATGGGCCTCATACCGGCATTCCTCTTCCGGCTTTGACGTCAGCGTGACCGGATTGCAGAACAGGATATCCGGAATCAGGACCTGCGCGGATGCGGGAAGTTCGCCGTCCGGCAGAGTGTCAAGCCAGGTAAGCGCTTCATAGATAAGCGGATATTCCCTGTAGTGTTCTTTGTTTTTGACAGAATCAAATATCATTGCAGTTTTCCCCCTTGTTCGTTTATACGTTTATTGTAGACGTCCGTTCCGTGGAATCCTAGAGAGGAAATGACAAATGATAGCACAAAATGAGCATAATTCAAACGAAAATGTTGAAAAACGAAGGCAGATTCGATAAAATAGAACCATCAGGGGGGTGATAAAGTGAATACATTTATCAATGATGTAAGGTTTAACTTCTTATTTATAGACCGTTACTCGTTTGGCAGGACCTGGGTCTATCCGGAGAGCCGGCTGCCTTACAGTATGTTCCGGTATATTACAAAAGGGACGGCGGCGTTTTTTATAGACGGAAAAGAAGTGGAGGTGCATCCGGGAGAGATTGTATATCTGCCTCAGGACTGTATGCTTTCCTGCCATGCGCTGGGGGATGAGTTTGAATTCTACAGCATTCGTTTCGCGGCGTCCGTTTCCTATGGAGGAGGCAATATCCTGGAGGAATATTACCACATTCCAACAGTCATAAAGGACCAGGACGGGCAGGCCCGGGAATATTTTGAACAGATCTACGGCTGGATCCGGACGGAGGAGCAGTCCAAAATGTTCTGGGTTCGGGGATATCTGGATATTCTGATCGGCTATGCGGTTTCCCGGGGGAAGGCGTCTGTCCAGACCGATGGCGGACACCGGCGGACGGAGGAAGACTATTCTCTGGAAAAACTGAAGATCCGTATTCAGAAGTCGGATCATCGGATGGACTCCCGGATTCAGCTGGTGGTGGATTATCTGAACATGCATCCTTCCGAAGAGTGTTCTGTCCAGAAGATGAGTGAGATGGCGGGACTCAGCGAGTCGCGGTTTCGTACGTTGTTCCGCCAGCAGGTGGGAAAGAAGCCGTCCGAGTATCTGAATGAAATCCGCGTGATGGCGGCGGCAAGAAGGCTTCTGGTGTCGGGGGACAATGTAAGCGATATTGCCTATGGACTGGGATATAATGACGTCAACTATTTTATCCGTGTCTTTAAGAAATACTTCTGCATGACGCCCAAGCAGTACCGGGATACGGCCAGAGAATAGGCCCGCGGCAGGCGGTCTGTGCTATGTTCAGGCGTAAAAAGAGTCTTATATGACTTCGCTCAGGGGGTGGGCGGCAGCCGATATACGGCGGTTTTGTACAGGATCTACAAAAAAGACGGCGCTTTTTCCATAAAAAGCCGTCTTTTTTGTGCATTATTTTCAGGGTACAGATATGGGTACTGTTTTAAAGAGGAGAAAAAAAGAGTAAATAATAACTGATTTGTGCTACTATTGCGTCTTTTATGAGTGGAATTGCATAAAACAAGCAGGTATACTACTCATAGAAACAGCAAAAATAACAAAGGCTGTGGAGATTTTATTCAAAAGGAGGATTCTATGAAAAGAAAATGGATCGCAACGACTCTGGTATGTACCATGCTGACGGCGGCGCTGGCAGGCTGCGGAGGAAAGGAGGAAACAGGCGCCGCGTCTTCTGATGCATCGGCATCCGGAGGGGCAGAAAGCGGTGCAGCAGGCGGGGAGCTGGAAGGCGAGATTACATTCTGGCATTCGTTCACGCAGGGTGCGCGTATGGACGCGGTACAGGCAGCGGCGGATTCCTTTATGGATCTGCATCCGGGGGTGAAGATCAACATTGAAACCTATTCCTGGGGGGACTTCAATACCAAATGGAACGCGGGCATCACCACCGGGGACCTGCCGGACCTGAGCACGGCTCAGAATACCGGAGAGGTGGTAGAGATGATTAACGCAGGCGTGGCCGCGCCGGCAGACAATTTCCTGGATACGTTCGGAAGGGACCGGTTTTCCGAAAAAGCCCTGGGGGATATGACCTGGGACGGCAGCACCTATGGGATTCCTTATTATTCCCACGCGCAGGTCATGTGGTACCGCCACGATCTTTTGGATGCCGTCGGCGCCAAAGTTCCCGCTACCTGGGACGAGTTTTATGACCTGGCGGTAAAGCTGACGGACGATGATACCTACGGGGCGGCTTTTTCCTGCAGCACCAACGATCTTCTGGGAACCCGGTATCTGAACTATTATGTGACCAGCGGGGGCGGAAGTCTTTTGAACGACGATCTGACCGTGAACCTGACCAGCGACCTGGCTATCGAGGGCATCAATTTCTGGGTCGATGTGTATAAAAACTGTTCTCCGGCAGAGACGGTCAACTATACGGTTCTGGATCACGCGACGCTGTTCTATCAGGGAAAGACGGCGTTTGACTTCAACTCCGGTTTTATGATCAGCGGCGTTCAGTCCAACACGCCCGAGATTGCAGAATTCGTGGATGCGGCTCCGCTGCCGAAGATCCATGCGGACGATCCGGATTACAGCGCGGAGGCAACGCACATTCCGCTGGTGATCTGGGAGAACAGCGAACACCCGGAAATCTGCGAGGCGTTTGTAGACTGGCTTTTGCAGGAAGAGAATTATATCCCGTTCCTGGAAGCGGTTCCGGTGGGCATGCTGCCGGCGGTGGAAGGCATCTCCGATACGGAAGCCTATAAGTCGAATGAAACCGTGCAGTTTTACAGCAATGCCGTGGATGTGATCAGCAAAGCGGTGGAGCTGGGCAATGCCATCGGCGTGGACGACCACGGGGCGAGCGTGCAGGCGAGCTATCTGACCTCCCAGGGCATTATCGAAGCCATGTTCCAGGATATTATTACCAATGGAACAGATGTAAATACCGCGGCGAAGGCGGCGGAGGATCAGCTGAATGAGATCTTTGACATGATGATCGACTAGACGGAAGAGATGCCGGAAGAAGCATGTTTTTCCGGCATCGCCGAAAAACTCTGGAGGAATGGAGATGAAAGATAAAGTAAAAAAAGACTACGGACGATGGATGTGGGTACTGCCCGCCATTGTACTGGTCATCTGTCTGTTTGTCTATCCGCTGGGCTCTCAGGTGTTCTACAGTTTTACCAGCAAGACACTGATCAAGCCTTCATACGGGATCAAAGGGCTGTCCAACTATACGGCGATCCTGACGGACCCGGATTTCTGGCTGGCGCTTTGGACCTCCGTAAAATGGACCGTGCTCAGCCTGCTGTTCCAGATGCTGATCGGGTTTACGGCGGCGCTGGCGCTGAACAGTATCAAAAACAAAGTGGCAAGGCAGGTATACCGGATTCTGCTGATTATTCCGTGGGCGTTTCCCACCATTGCCATTGCCATTATCTGGAAATGGCTCCTGAACGGAATCTATGGTTTTGTACCCACGCTGCTGGTGCAGCTGGGGCTTGCGGACCAGCTGCCGCAGTTTCTGTCCACGCCGGAGCTGGTGATGCCTACGCTGGTCATGGTCAATGTGTGGTTCGGCTTTCCGCTGATTATGGTCAATGTGCTGGCGGCGCTGCAGACCGTATCCCAGGACCAGTATGAGGCGGCGCAGATCGACGGCGCCAGAAAGTGGCATATGTTCTGGTACATCACGCTGCCCCATATCAAAAATGTGATCGGGCTTCTGGTGGTGCTTCGGACGATCTGGGTATTCAACAGTTTTGACATTATCTACATGATTACAGGAGGAGGCCCGGCAAATGTCTCCACGACGCTGCCCATTTACATCTATAACCTGGGCTGGGTCAACAAGTTCGTGGGAAGGTCTTCCGCTGCTGCGGTCATTCTTCTGATCATCCTGCTCACGATCTGCACGGCTTACTTCTGTGTACTGAATCGCTGGGAAAAGGAGGCGGACGCATGAACCTGATGACTCGATTAAAAAGACGGTCAGGAGAGGCCGGATGTTATATATACGTGACGATTCTTGCCATATTTGCGGCGTTTCCGCTGCTCTGGCTGTTCATCTGCTCGGTAAAGGAGAGCGGGGATCTGCTGGCGAATCCCACGTCCATGATCCCTCAGAAATTCACCCTGGCCAATTACCACAACGTCATGGTGAACCTGGGTCTGGGGACCAACATCAAGAACAGCCTTATGGTCTCGCTGTCCACCACGCTGATTGCCACGGTGATCTCGTCTCTGGCAGCCTACGGCATCGTCCGGTTTTTCCCGAAGCTTGGCAATATGATGTCAAAGCTTCTGATCATGACCTATATGTTCCCTGCCATCGTACTGGTGATTCCCTATGCGGTGGTCATGGGAAAGCTGGGGCTTACCAATACGAGGCTTGGCCTGGTGCTGGTCTACCTGTCCTTCAATGTGCCCTATGCGGTCTGGCTGCTGGTGGGATTTTTCAAGACGGTTCCCATCGGCATCGAGGAGGCGGCCAGGATCGACGGTGCGGGAAGGCTTCAGACCTTTATCCGGGTCGTGCTGCCGCTGGTGGCGCCGGGACTGGTATCCACGGCGATCTATATGTTTATCAATGCATGGAATGAATTCCTGTATGCATTGATCCTGACCAGCAGCTCCAGTATTACGACGCTGTCCATCAAGCTGCATACGATGCAGGGGGCGGACGTACTGAACTGGGGCGACATGATGGCCGCCTGTATGGTGGTCGTGGTGCCTTCCGTGGTGTTCTTCAGCTTTATACAGAAGTATATCGCCGGCGGAATGACCGAGGGCGCTGTAAAATAAAGGCCGGGAGGGCCTGGGGGATTTTGTGGTACAAACATAAAAACTGCATCGGCCAGGACCGTGTATACAGAGAGCCGGTGCAGAACTTTGAGTAAGAGGAGGAAAAAAACAATGGTAAAATATGGCCTGGTAGGAGCAGGGTATTTTGGAGCGGATCTGGCGAGAGCATTGAATCAGCAGGAGGATGCGAAGGTTACGGTGGTGTATGATCCGGACAATGGCGCGAAGATCGCAGAGGAACTGGGATGTGATGAGGCGGCCGGCCTGGACGAGCTGGTGGAGCGGGAAGATATCTCCTGCGTCGTTGTGGCGACGCCCAACTACCTGCACAAGGAGCCGGTGATCAAGGCTGCGCAGCATGGGAAGAACGTTTTCTGCGAAAAACCAATCGCGCTCTGCTATGAGGACTGTGACGCCATGGTGAAGGCATGTGAAGAGAACCATGTCATATTCATGGCAGGACATATCATGAATTTCTTCAACGGCGTGCACCATGCCAAAGAGCTGATCAATGAAGGCGTGATCGGAAAGGTGCTGTACTGCCATTCCGCGCGGAACGGGTGGGAAGACGTACAGACTTCCGTATCCTGGAAAAAGATCAGGGAGAAATCCGGCGGACACCTGTATCATCATATCCATGAGCTGGACTGCGTGCAGTTTATCATGGGAGGCATGCCGGAGACGGTATATATGAACGCGGACAACGTGGCTCACAGAGGCGAGGAATTCGGCGACGAGGACGATATGATCTTTATTAATATGAAGTTTTCCGACAACCGCTACGCGGTTCTGGAATGGGGGTCCGCGTTCCACTGGCCGGAACACTATCTGCTGATCCAGGGAACGAAGGGAGCCATCAGGCTGGATATGTTCGACGCGGGCGTGACGCTGAAGGTGGACGGAAAGGAGATCCATTCCCTGCTGCACGAGAATGAGGAGGAGGATGCCAACCGGACCGCCATCTACCACGGAACGGAGATGGACGGCGCGATCCAGTACGGCAATCCGGACAAGCTGCCGCCGCTGTGGCTCCATGGGCTGATTATAAAAGAAATGAAATACCTGAACGATATCATGCACGGTATGAAGCCCACAAAAGAATTTGAGAAACTGTTAAACGGCGTGGCGGCAAGAGAGGCCATCGCCACGGCGGATGCGTGTACAAAATCCAGCCGGGAAGGGCGCGTGGTCAGAATGGAGGAGATCTTATGAGCCGCACAGACAAATACAGAGGAATCTTTCCGGCCTTTTATGCCTGCTACGAAGAAGACGGAGCGGTAAGCGGCAGGAGGGCGGAGCAGTTTACCCGTTATCTGATGAAAAAGGGCGTCCAGGGCCTGTATGTGGGCGGTTCTTCCGGCGAGTGCATCTATCAGAGCGTGGAGGAACGTAAGCTGCTTCTGGAAAGCGTCATGAAAGCGGCGGAAGGAAAGCTTGTGGTGATCGCCCATGTGGCGTGCAACAACACGAAGGACAGCGTGGAGCTGGCAGCCCATGCCCAGAGCCTGGGGGTGGACGCCATCGCGGCCATCCCGCCCATCTACTTCCATCTGCCGGAGTACGCCATCGCGGAATACTGGAACGCTATCAGCGCAGGGGCGCCGGATACGGATTTTATCATCTATAATATCCCCCAGCTGGCGGGCGTGAGCCTGACCGTGCCGCTGCTTCAGAAGATGCAGGAGAATCCCAGAGTCATCGGTGTGAAAAATTCTTCCATGCCGGTGCAGGATATCCAGATCTTTCAGGCGGCGGGCCGGGAAGACTGGGTGGTGTTCAACGGCCCGGACGAGCAGTTTATAAGCGGCAGGGCCATAGGCGCGGCAGCGGGGATCGGAGGCACTTACGCGGCCATGCCGGAACTGTATCTGGCCATGGACCGGGCGTTCCGGGAAGGACGTATGGAGGATGCGAAGCGGCTGCAGTATCAGGCCAACAACGTCATCGCCGCCCTCTGTTCCTGCAGGGCAAACATGTACGCGGTGATTAAGGAGGTCCTCCGGATGGACGGCATGGACATCGGCGGCGTGCGCGCCCCTCTGACCAATGTGACAGAGGAGGATCTGCCGAAGATCCGCGCCTGCCGGGAGATGATCAGGACGGCGGTGGCAGAACTGTAAAAATATCATATGTACAAAGAAAACAGGGCGGCGTTCCGGAAGAAGGAGGGCCGCCCTGCTTTTTAAAAGGGCCGGTTCCTTACTGCTTTTAAATTTTTATAAAATGGTTGCATTTTTTTAAATTTTGTGTATAATAAGATTAAACAATTAAATATATGTTTAATCATAAAAAACGGAGAAGGAGAACAGAGAAACATGAAAAAGACGTACAAGATCGATGTGGACTGCGCCAACTGTGCCAACAAGATGGAGGATGCGGCAAAGAAGACCGCAGGCGTGAAAGACGCGACCGTGAATTTTATGACCCTTAAGATGAGCGTGGAGTTTGAAGAGGGACAGGACCCGAAGGCGGTGATGCAGCAGGTCCGCGCCAACTGTAAAAAGGTCGAGGACGACTGTGAGATATTTCTCTGATGCTGCGGACCGGCGGGGGACGCCGCCGGGAACCGGACGGAAAAGGGGTGTGAGGCTGTGAATAAAAAACAGAAAAAGATGCTGGCCCGGATTCTGGTATCCGCAGCATTGATGATCCTTATGAATTTTCTGCCGGTGCAGGGGCTGGTCCGGTTTGCGCTGTATCTGGTCCCCTACCTGGTCATCGGGTATGACATTCTGGTCAAGGCCTGGAAGGGGATCCGGAACCGGCAGGTGTTCGACGAGAGTTTTCTGATGGCTGTGGCCACCATCGGCGCCATGGCGCTGGCGGTGTATGAAGATGGGGATTATACGGAAGCCATCGCCGTCATGCTGTTTTATCAGGTGGGAGAATGGTTCCAGAGCTATGCGGTGGGAAAGAGCCGCCGGAACATCAGCGAATTGATGGATATCCGCCCGGACTACGCCAATGTGGAGCAGGACGGGGCGCTTGCGCAGGTGGACCCGGATGAGGTGGAGATCGGCACCGTCATCGTGGTGCAGCCGGGAGAGAAGGTTCCCATCGACGGGATCGTGGAGGAAGGGATGTCCAGCCTGAATACCAGCGCCCTGACCGGAGAGAGCGTGCCCAGGAACATCGGAGCCGGGGAAGAGGTCATCAGCGGCTGCATCAATCTGACCGGCGTGCTGAAGATCCGCACCACGAAGGAGTTCGGGGAGTCTACGGTGTCGCGGATTCTGGATCTGGTGGAAAACGCCAGCTCCAGAAAGTCGAAGTCCGAAGACTTTATCTCAAAATTTGCGAGAGTCTACACGCCGCTGGTCTGTTACAGCGCCCTTGCGCTGGCGTTCCTGCCGCCGCTGGTGCGGATGTCCCTGCTGGGGCTTCCGGCGGATTTCGGCGACTGGATCTACCGGGCGCTGACGTTCCTGGTCATCAGCTGCCCGTGCGCGCTGGTGGTCAGCATCCCCTTAAGCTTTTTTGCCGGGATCGGAGGCGCCAGTAACGCGGGCGTCCTGGTCAAGGGTTCCAACTATCTGGAGACCATGTCCCGGACCAGATATGTGGTGTTTGACAAAACCGGTACGCTGACCCAGGGCGTATTTGAGGTCAATGCGGTCCATCACAATGAGATGGAGCGGGAGGAGCTTCTGGAGTACGCGGCGCTTGCGGAAAGCGCGTCTTCCCATCCTATCAGCAAAAGCCTGCAGCGGGCGTACGGAAAGCCCGTGGACCGGACCAGGGTGACGGATATCAAGGAGATCAGCGGCAACGGCGTCACGGCCCGGGTGGACGGACGCCTGGTGGCGGCCGGCAATGCGAAGCTGATGAAGCGCCTGCAGGTGGAGTATAAGGACTGCCATCATACGGGGACCATCATCCACATGGCCATCGACGGGGCTTATGCCGGGCATATTGTGATTTCCGATGTGGTCAAACCCCATGCGAAAGAGGCGGTGGCCGCTCTGAAGGCAGCAGGCGTCAGACGGACCGTCATGCTGACCGGAGACGCGGACGCGGTGGCAAGGCAGGTGGCGGCGGAACTGGGCATCGACGAGGTGTACAGCGAGCTTCTGCCCCAGGGAAAAGTAGAGAAGGTGGAAGAACTTCTGAAAAGGAAGCCGGAAAAAGAGAAGCTGGCGTTCGTAGGGGACGGTATCAATGACGCTCCGGTCCTGTCCCGGGCGGATATCGGCATCGCCATGGGCGCCATGGGTTCGGACGCGGCCATCGAGGCGGCGGATGTGGTTCTGATGGACGACGACCCGCTGAAGATCGCGAAGGCCGTCCGGATTTCCCGCAAATGCCTGCGGATCGTCTATGAGAACATCTGGTTCGCCATAGGCGTCAAGCTGGCCTGCCTGATGCTGGGGGCGCTTGGCATCGCCAACATGTGGCTGGCCGTATTCGCGGACGTGGGCGTCATGATCCTGGCGGTTCTGAACGCCATCCGGGCGCTGTTTGTCAAAAAACTTTAGAGATACAACAAAAAGGCAGCTGGCGAAAGCCGGCTGCCTTTTCCCGGTCTGTGCGCCCGGAATTGTGAATTTTTTCACGATCACCGGAACCTGTCCGCTCTCTTCCGGAGCGGTTTACGACAGCTCCAGTCCACGGCTGTACAACTTGTAGATTTCCAGTTCCGACAGATCCACATCCTTCAGGGTGACCGGGTCGCCGGCCTTGACGTCGCGTAATAACGTGGTGCCGTTCAGCAGGTAGAAGGGCGCCGCGTCGCCGGACGCTTCCCGTTCCAGAAGCTCCGGAACCAGGCCCTCGATGGCGTGATGGTGTCCCTGTACCGTGAGCGTCGTTCCTTTGGGCAGGTCCTTCTGCGCCACGCCCGCCAGTACGGATACCTGGCGGCATTCCGGGTGGGTGCCAATACCCATCAGGTCTCCCAGCAGGATGGAGACCGGGGTTTCCAGCCCCATATAGTGGTAGGGGTAGTAGATGCAGGCGTATTTGCCGTTTTTGCTCATCACATGCCCCTTGGCCCGCAGAAGTTCCCACATCTTTTCGTTTTCACATTTGACGATGATGAATTCGCCGCCGCAGAAGCTGGCCTCGTCCTTTTCCCGCAGGTTGTAGAAGACGTCCACGACGCCGGTTTTTGTCAGGATTCCGCCGTCCTCCTCGGGGATGAAGATATCGGCCAGTTCGCTGGTCTTTGCCACCGGATAGTTCAGAAACGGGCCTGCCGGCGCCAGTCCGGTCACGTTGGACACCAGATTCATCTCGCAGAGATCCGCCGAGATCACTTCCGCGTAGTGGTCCACCAGCTTCCGGCGCTCTGCCAGCGTCTCTTTTCCTTCATAGCGCCAGCAGTCCAGCATCTGCGGCATCGGCTCGGTGACGCCGCTTCCGTCGGTGTAGGTCAGTTCGCCGGTTTCCCTGTCCCAGACAAAATCATATTCGCTGGATTTTCCGGCAGCCACGACCGGGAGTCCCAGCAGCATGGCCCAGGAATAGAGATCCAGCAGGTTCCGGGGCTGGTCGCCGTTCACCAGAGCGTATACGGCGTTGTGTTCCGCCGCGATCTGGTTCAGGATGGGGCCGCAGACGCTGTCCGTCTCCTTGGAAACCATGTAGACGTTGATTCCTTTCCTGAGGGCGGATACGGCGGCGTCGGAACTGACCGCTGTATTTCCGGTACATTCCACCAGGGCGGTGATCCCGCATTCCATCACCAGACGATAGTCACTGACGATCAGGATGGTGTCTCCGGAGGCGCGGTCGATGTCCGACCGGTCCGCGCACACAATTACCCGGTCCATGTCATATCCGATCTCTTCCAGTACATGCCGGCACTCCTCCGGATGCCGGGAACAGATCACGCGCAGATCCATGTGCGCCGTGCCCGGAATCTGGGCCAGCAGTGTATAGCCGTAACCGCGGGTGGCGCCGATGATGCCCACCCGGGATCTTTTTGCAGAGTGACGAAGCAGATTTGTATAATCCATACGGTACATAACTCCTTTTCTTTTTTACTGGAAATAGAAGCAAAATCCATGCCAACTTTCACGGGCAGCCGAAATTGGTACGAAAACAGCCGGAAATTGGACATTTCCCGGAATTATGCACCTATGGACCATACAGAAGCGTTGCAGTATGGTGCACATATTGCAACGATTTTAAAACGGATACAACACCATGCATCATGAAAACGGATGCGGCACCGTGTATCACATCCCGTATTTCTTCAGCCTGCGCCACAGCGTGGAGCGGTCCATCCCGAGCAGGCGGGCGGCTTTTGTCTTATTTCCGCCGCACTGCTCCAGCGCCCGGCGCAGCCGCTCCGGCTCATTGGGCGCTGGGATGGATTCGGGCAGCGGGGACGGATCAGGGGCGCCCTCTTCCTCCAGATCCTTGGGATAGAGCGCTTCCTGCAGGTCCTGTCTGGTGATCCGGCCGCCGTCCTGCAGGGCCATGACCCGCTCCGCGATGTTTCTAAGTTCCCGGACATTGCCGGTGAAGGGGTATTTTGAAAGCAGAGGCAGGGCGTCCGGGTCCAGGCTGACCGAAGACGTCCGGGATTCCCTGACGTATGTCTCCAGCATGTGCCGGAACAGAAGCTCCGCGTCGCCCTTCCGCTCCCGCAGCGGCGGCAGGAAGAGCCGGAGAACATCCAGCCGGTAGACCAGGTCCTGCCGGAACAGGCCCCGCCCTGCAAGCCGGGAGATGCTTTTGTTGGTGGCGGAGATAATCCGCACGTTCACATGGATGACCTTGTTGTCGCCGATCCGGCGCACCTGCCGTTCCTGAAGGACCCGCAGAAGCCTGGTCTGGGTGGACAGGGAGATTTCCCCGATCTCGTCCAGAAAAAGCGTTCCGCCGTGGGCCTGTTCGAACAGCCCCATCCGGCCGCCCCTGCTGGTTCCGGTGAAAGCGCCTTCCACGTAGCCGAACAGCTCGCTCTCCAGAAGGCTTTCCGTCAGGGCGGCGCAGTTGACAGCCACAAAGGGACCGTTTCTGCGGCTGCTGCAGTTGTGGATGCTCTGGGCGAACAGTTCCTTCCCGGTGCCGGTCTCCCCCACGATGATGACGTTGGAATCCGAGGCCGCGTATCGTCTGGCAGTCTCGATGGTCCGGTCGATGACCGCGCTCCTGTGGATGATGTCCTCGAAGGTATACCTGGCCTGGTGTCCCCGTTCGCTGAGCGTTCGGCGGATTCGGCCCTCCAGCTCCTGGACCACCGTGACGTCGGACAGGCTCAGGACCGCGCCGGACATCTCCCGGTTGGCGATGACCGGCGTGCACCGGACAGACACCGTTGTCTTCCGGCCGGGTATGGTGACGATCCGCCCGTCCTCCTCCTTCCCGCTTTGGAGTACCGCGTGAAAGACCGGCCAGAGACAGGGCAGCGCCTGCCGCAGGGGGCGGTTCCTGAGGCTTACTTCTCCGCACATCTGCCGGACCGCCTGGTTGCGGACCCGGATGGTACCTTTCGCATCCACATAGAGCACGCCTTCTCTGGAAGCGTAGATGATGGTCTTATACATCTGGGACACGATCCGTTCCTGGCGGATCTGGTCCACGGTCAGGATAGCTTCGTCCACAGCCCGTACCAGAGCGTCCTCGCCGGTCTTTATTATAATAGAAGGAACGCCCTTCTGCCGGGCCAGAACGGCGGCGGAATAGCCTCCGATGACGGCGTCGCAGCCGGCGGCCAGCGCCGTCTCCATGGTGGCGGACAGGTCCTCATGACTCACCGAATCGTAGATGACGGCTTCCGTATGGAAGAAGCGGCAGATGTGCTTCACCTCGTACAGCTGGCCGGAGAAGCCGATGACGGCGATCTTTCGGGGGTGATAGTGCCCGCAGCACTCGGAGACGGCCCGCAGGATGTCGTAACCGGAGATGGAGATGCTGATGGTGGGCGCCTGGGTGTAGGCGGACAGGGTTTTGTGGGCGGTATAGCCTCTGGCGATGACGGCGTCGTATTCGTCGGAAGGCACATCCGGCGTATTTTCCACGGTCATCACCTGTACATCCGCGTTCAGGCGTTTTCGCTCGGGATGGCGGGAAAGGACGTATTCCACCTTTTCCTTCAGTTCAGGGTAGGGTACAATAAATAAAAGACGGATCATAAGCGTTCTCCTGTATTTGACGAAAAAATGAGTGTTGCAGAAACGTTGCATTGTTTTGATTATACAACGGTGCAACATCCGCGTCAATGGACGCGGCGGTCCGGAAAGACGAAAATGCAGGCGGAAACGGCGGCTTGGAACCTGGCATGAAATTTGCTGTGAAATTGGCTATGGAACCGCTTTCTATATGGAAATAATAGACAGAAAGTGTAGAGAGAACGACAGAGGATGGAGGAGGAACAAAATCTATGGCAGTTTTTGGATGTATTGCGGACGATTTTACCGGCGCCAGCGACGCGGCGTCTTTTCTGGTAAAAGGCGGTATGAGCGTCCGGCTCTGTAACGGGATTTCCCAGATGGAGGATTTGCCGAAGGAGGACGCCCAGGCGATCGTCATCGCGCTGAAGTCCAGGACGCAGAAAACCGACGAGGCGGTGGCGGACAGCGTCCGGGCGGCGGAATTTCTCCTGCGGCAGGGAGTGCAGCAGATTTATTTTAAATACTGTTCCACCTTTGATTCCACGCCGGAGGGAAATATCGGGCCGGTGGCGGACGCGCTCATGGAGCTGACCGGGGCGCCCTGTACGATCCTGTGCCCCGCGCTCCCGGTCAACGGCCGGACGGTGGAGGACGGGAAGCTTATGGTCAACGGGGTCCCTCTTCATGAAAGCCCCATGAAGAACCATCCGCTCACTCCCATGTGGGACTGTAGGATCAAAAAGCTCATGGAGCCCCAGAGCCGGTATGCCTGCCGCGAATGGAAGGCGGAGGAGATGGAGCACTCTCAGGTTCCGTCGGGGCAGCCCTGCTATCTGATTCCGGATTATAAGGACAGGGAGGACGGGGAGCGGATCGCCGCCGCGTGCTTCCATCTTCCGTTCCTGACCGGCGGGAGCGGCCTTCTGGAGCCTCTGGCAGAGCTCTGGATGAAAAAGCTGTCGGTCAGGGGGAACATCCCCGAGAGCGGGACCAGAGGGCGCGCGCTTCTGGTGGCGGGAAGCTGTTCGAAGGCTACCCTGGGGCAGATCGCCTGGTACCGGGAGCAGGGCAGTCCCTGCTATAAGCTGGACCCGGCGGCCATGCTGGAAGGACGCCAGACCGTGGACGACGCCTGGGAGTTTCTGGAGGCCCACGGCGGGGAAGGCGCCGCGGTGCTGGTGTACAGCTCGGATACGCCGGAGAAGGTGAAGGAATACCAGAGGTTTGGAACGGAGAAGGTGGCGGCCATGCTGGAGGGCGCCATGGCGCAGCTTGCCATCCGCGCGGTGAAGGCCGGATATACCAGAATCATATCCGCCGGCGGAGAGACCTCCGGGGCCGTTGCCGGAGGGCTGGGATTTGCTTCCTGCTGGATCGGGCCCAGCGTGGCTCCCGGCGTGCCGGTCATGGTTCCGGTGGAGCGGCCGGACGTCCGTCTGGTGTTGAAAAGCGGTAATTTCGGACAGGAGGACTTCTTCCAGCGGGCCCTGTCCATGACTTTGAGATCGGACGGCTGAAGAAGCGGCTGCCGATCGGAACAGGAGAGAGAATATGGATACAGTATTGGAAAAGAAATTAAAGGATGCCGTATGGGCGGCGCACAGCCTGTTTGAACGGGGGAAGACCTCGGGCTCCTCCGCCAACATGAGCTTCCGGCATGAGGACCGGATCTACATCAGCGCCAGCGGTTCCTGCTTCGGCACTATGACGGAGGCGGATTTTTCCGTGGTCTCGCTGACCGGGGAGCCGCTTTCCGAGAAAAAGGCCAGCAAGGAGTGGCCGCTGCATCTGGCGCTCTATGAGAAATCGCCGGAAATCGGCGCGGTGATCCATACCCACAGCACCTACAGCGTGCTCTGGAGCTTCGTGCCCTCGGATACGGAGCAGGACTGCATTCCGGACCATACCCCGTATCTGAAGATGAAGCTTGGGACCGTGGGGCTGATCCCTTATGAAAAACCCGGCTCGGAGGCGTTGTTCGCCGCGTTCCGCGAAAGGATCGCGCTCAGCGACGGGTATCTTCTGAAAAATCACGGGCCGGTAGTGCCTGGAAAGACGGTCATGGACGCGTTTTACGGCCTGGAAGAACTGGAAGAGAGCGCGAGGATCGCCTGGGAACTGTACCGGGCGCGACTGAACTGATTATACCGAAAAAAAGAAACGGCTGCGGCGAGGATGTGCGGTCCGGAGGAGAAATCCACGGACTGCATCATTCCGCCGCAGTTTTTATTTGGAAAAAAGGATTGCAAAAACAGACAGAATGCGCTAATATAACTACAGATATAATTCGACTATGAATATAATTGAGAGAAAGGATGGAAAGAGATGCAGGACTGGCTGACAGACAGTGAGCTCCTTGTGATGAAGACGGTGTGGGAGAGTGAGGAACCGCTCCCGGTACAGGAGATCATGACGCGGACCAATCTAAAATACGGCAAAAAGTGGAAGGTACAGACGATCTCTACATTTTTGGGAAGGATGGTCAAAAAAGGTTATCTGGCTATGGAGCGGAAGGGCAGGGTCTTTTACTATGATCCGCTGGTTACAGAGGAAGCTTACCGGAAGCGGGAGCTGGACCGGCAGATCGCGTTCTGGGGAGAGGGGAGCCTGGACGGTCTGGTTGCCTCTTTCGCAAAGATGACCCGCCTGACGGAAGAAGAAAAAGAACGGATCAGGAGGCTTCTGGATGATATGGATTAAAATGCTGTGGATCAGACTGTTTTTATCCTGCCTGCTGTTTGAAAGCGCAGCCGGGAGCCTGGCCTGGGCGGTGATTTTGTGCAGGAAAAAACTATGGGGAGAGAAAGATTATTTTTTTGCGCTGGCGGTTCGGAAGGCGGCGCTTCTTCTGTATGCGGTTCCGGTTACGTTCCTGTATGTATATCTGTCCCGATTTGGATTCCGCCCCCTGAGGGGGTACTATGTGATAAAAGGCGAATTCGTTTCAGGGATGGTTCCGGGGATGTATCCCTTTTTCGGAGCGCTGGGGATTCTGTGGGCCGGAGGCGTGCTGATCTTCCTGTACCGGTATATCAGCAGAAGCGCGGTCCTGTACAGGAGAATGAGGGAGAACCGGGAGGTCCGCTGCAAGGACAGCCGGAAGGTTTTCCGGGAATATCAGGAGCGGTTTCCCAACGCGCGGCTTTTCCTGTATGAGAACCGGACGCTTTGTTCGCCGTTTTCCGTCCGCAGAGGCGGAAAACATATGATTCTTTTGCCGGATAAAACGTATACGGAGAAAGAACTGCGGATGGTTCTGGAGCATGAGGTAAACCATATCATATTCGGGGATCTGCGCTGGCGGATGTTTGGAGTGGCCATGATGTGCGTGCACTGGTTTAATCCTGTGGTATACAGGCAGTTCCGGGATCTGGTCCGTTATCAGGAGACCGTATGCGACCTGCGCTCTTCCATGGAGAAGCCCTGGTATACCAAAAAAGAATATGCCGTGCTGCTGGCTGCTCAGGCAGATCCGGATCTGTATCTGCCCCAGACAAGCGCATTCGCAGAAAAGAAAAATGATTTGATCAGGAGGATTGAAATTATGGTAAAGGTAAAGGAATTCGAACGTACAAAGAACAGGGTGATCGCGGCGGGGTGCGCCTGCCTGCTGGGAATCTCGCTGATTCCTTCTGTGGCGTTTGCTTCTGCAGGGGCGAAACTGCAGGAGACGTGGCTGCATGCAGGGGAGACGGAGATAGAAGATGAGCCGCAGAACTGGGGAGATGAATCCCTGGAAGAACATGGGATGGATGACGGCAGTGTGACGGAAATCTATGCGTCGGATACGGGAAATACGAATAAAAGATCCAGCGTTTTTGTTGAAACTGTCAGTAAAAAAACCAGATTGATACTTAATACGGTTCAAATGTCGAAAGGGGATACAATTATAATCAGTGCAAAATGCAGTGATAAAAATATTACTTATCGAATTGGAATTAAAAATAATGACACGAATACATATACATGGATTGAGGGAGAAGGAGATCTAACGCATACATTTACGATAAAAACATCGGGATCTTATTCTGCATATGTGGAAAACCGCAGTAATCAATCCATGGATGTGGAAGGAAGCGTGGTTTACTAATAATGAGAAAAGGGGAACGCCCCTTTTTTATCCTGAATTCAACTACAGACGTAAAGTTGGAGATGCTTATGAGATACATTTTTGTAAAACAGCATGATTCCACTGATTGTGCTGCTGCCTGTCTGGCAATGGTCTGCCTTTATTATAAAAAGAGCATTACAATATCAAAACTCCGGGATCTGATGGGGACAGATATCAAAGGAACCAATCTGATCGGCCTGTCCCAATGTGCGGACAGCCTTGGATTTGCCTCCCGGGCAGTCCGTGTGGATAAAAAAGGGCTGCGCAGCAGGTATACGCTGCCCTGCATTGCGAATGTAAAGACAGACGGCGGGTACAGTCATTTTGTTGTAATCTTTAAGGTCAACAGGAGGAGTCTGGTCATGGGAGATCCAGGCAGAGATCTTCAGAGAATACGTATTAATACCTTTTGCGAAAATTTTCTGGGTTCGCTTCTGATTTTGAAGCCGGACGATCGGTTTGTACCGGGAAAAGAAAAAAGCGGCGGGATTATCAGACAGTATCTGAATATCCTGCTTCCTCAGAAAAAGCTTTTTGCATGTTCCATACTGGCGTCACTCCTGCTGACTGCGCTCGGCCTGTTGTCCTCTCTTTTTAACAAGATAGTGATGGATGAGATTCTGCCATATAAATTAGAGGAACCGTTTAAAATACTCCTGCTGATGTTTATTCTGTTGTCAGCAACGCAGCTTGCGGTGGGATTCATCAGGCAGTGGATGATGATTTATTTGTCGCAGAAGTTGAATATTCCTTTGATATTGAATTATTTTCGGCATATCTATAACTTGCCTTTGAAATTTTTTGCTTCCAGAAAGACCGGAGACATTATGACGCGGTTTTCGGATGCCACAGTTATCATGAACATTCTGACCAACATAACGATCAGTCTGGTGCTGGATATCGGAATGGCGATTATCATGGGAAGCATTCTCTTTTTTATGAATATCAGATTGTTTGGCATCATTATTGTGATTACGATGATAAATATACTGCTGGTATTTATCTTTAAAGAGCCTTACAAACGGATCAATGAAGAGCAGATGCAGCAGTCTTCCAGGCTGAATTCCCAGATTATCGAAGGGTTGAGGGCAGTGGAGACCATCAAAGTAAACTGTTATGAAGAGAAAGAGATGGAAACTCTGGAGAACAATTATATCCGGCTGCTTCGGACAGAATTCAAAGAGGGAATGTTTTCCAATGTTCAGGGGATCATTTCCGGCGTGGCTTCGGCAATTGGTAATCTTGTATTAATGTATGTGGGCATGATGCAGGTAATGAACAGTGAGATTACACTGGGAACATTTATGGCATTTTCCACGATTTCTGGTTCTTTTATGGGTCCTGTTAATAAACTGGTAAGTTTGCAGATGCAGATACAGGAAGCGAATATCTCATTGAAAAGACTTTCCGAGATCATGGATTATAAGCCGGAACAGGATACGGAGGAATTTTTATCAGAAGAAGCAGACAGGGACAGTAAGACGGCGGTTGAATTCCAAAATGTGACGTTTCGCTATGGAAATCGGGAACCGGCATTATCGGGTGTTTCATTCCGAATAGAAAAAAATCAGAAAGTGGCAATTATTGGAGAGAGCGGCAGCGGGAAGTCAACAATTGCAAAACTGCTTCTGAAATACGATACACCGGAGTCGGGGAGAATTTTGTTCTGTGGTAGGAGTATCGAGGATTATAAAAATGATTTTGTGAGAAAATCCATTTCCTATGTACCGCAGTCGATCGAACTTTTTTCCAGAAGTATTCTTGATAATATCAGGCTTGGAAGACCTGATGCAGCACTGGGCGAGGTGAAAGATGCGGCAAAAGCTGCCAGAGCTGATGAGTTTATCGATCGGCTGCCGCTGCAGTATTTTACGTGTCTTGAAGAGACTGGCAATGGACTGAGCGGAGGAGAAAAACAGAGACTGGTTCTGGCCAGAGCGCTGCTCAAGAAAAACAGTATTTATATTCTGGACGAATGCACCAGTCATCTGGATTTTAAGACAGAAAAAGGCATATTTGATTTTCTGTATGGACACCTGAAAGAGGAAACGGTAATCGTGATTGCGCATCGTCTTGCCGCCGTCAGAAACTGTGACTGTATCTATGTTCTGGATCACGGAAGGATAGCTGAGCAGGGGACGCATGACAGTCTGTTGAAGGAGAAGGGAATATACAGAGATCTTTGGGAGATGCAACAGGGAAGCACAGAGAATAAAAGATGAAAAAAAGAGAGATACAGTTGGAACTGGAGCAGCTGACGGACAGCCGTCTGCTGTATATGCAGAAGGTTCCTGATTTTGGGTTTTATATTTTGATTGTCGTTTTGCTGCTTTTTTGCGCTGCAGGGATCTGGAGCACAAAAGCGCATAAGGTATCTATTATAAAAGCACAGGGAGTTGTGGAAAGCACAAATAAAAACTATGTAACACCGCCGTTTTCCGGTGAGATTACCGAGTATTTTATGGAGGAAGGAATGATAGTGGAAGAGGGCGACATTCTTTTCCGAATCAAAAGCGTTGACTTCAATCTGCAGAAGGATCAATTGACAGGAGAAAAAGAGAACTATGAAAAACAGATTGAACAGTTTCGTAAACTGATTGATTCCATAAAAGATGACAAAAATTATTTTTCCATCAATGAAGAGGAAGACAGTCTCTACTATAACCAGTATGAAGCATATAAAAGCAGGATCGAGCAGAATCAGCTGAATCTCAGTATGATGGCAGATTACGGATATACCGATGAGCAGATTGAAAATGAGATTATAAAGAATCAGAATGTTGTATCCGAAATTTATTATTCGACACTTTCGGAAATTGAGGAATCGATTCTTTCCTGTCAGAAGCAGATTGACTCGATTAATGTGAACCTGGAAACGATAGAAAATGGCCTGTCAGAGTATACAGTAACTGCGAATACGTCGGGAACGCTGCATCTGCTGTCAGAATACAAAGCAGGAATGGTGGTACAGGCATCAGCGCTGGTGGCAAGTATTGCTTCAGAGTCCGATACATACAGAATAAGAGCGAATGTAGCTCCTGGTGATTTCAGCAGGATCGATCTTAATGATCGGGTTGAGATCGAGATGTCAGGGCTTCTTCCGTCCATTTATGGAACGATTTCCGGACGGATTACAGCGATTGACAGTGACGCTACTGTAATGGAAAATGCAGAGGGCGGAGCTTCGTCCTGCTTTACGGTTTATATTGAACCAGATACGTTTTATATCATCAGCAAAGCGGGAAAAAAAGTGAATCTTTCCAGCGGGATGGAAGCTGTTATAAATATCCAGTAAGATGAAGCCACGTATTTTGATTATTTGATGGACAGTTTTGGAGTACAGAAACGATGAAAATGCTTCGTAAGTTTATGCTTATGGGAATTGTTCTGCTGTTGCCTGTTCTGGTGGCGGTAGAAAAAACATATGCTGCGGAAGACGGAATGATAACAGATCTTCCAGACAAAGAAGAGAGTCCCGAAGACGGATCAGATACAGAAAACACGGGGCAGGATATGCCGGATAAGGAAGAGACGGATGAAAAAGAAACGGAAGAAGCTGTGAGAGAACTGGACCTTGGAGATTATCGTACAGAGATGACGGTTGGAGAAAAACAGCTGCTGATTGTGACAGTTATTCCCCAGATTCCAGATAAAGAACTGTCTTTTCTGTCATCCAATACAGAGGTTGCGGGAATCAATGGCTTTGGAAGGATCACTGCACTGCATGCAGGTCAGACAGAGATTATGGTTATGTGCGACCAGGCTGTACAGAGCTTTTGGCTTCAGGTTTCAGATCTGCCGGAAGAGAAAGAAGAGGAACAGCCGGAAGTAGAGCGCATAGAGATTGGAAATTATCAGGAAAAAATGTATGTTGATGACATACAGAGATTAACTGTTACATGGGAACCCCGGGATGCGGTTAATACAAAAACGGTTTTCAGGTCCGCTAATGAGGAAATCATTACGGTAACTTCGGTCGGCGAAGTAAAAGCACTGGCAAAAGGGGATACAGAGATAAGGGTGCAGGTGGGGGATATTGTGGAAACTATACCTGTATCCGTAAGGGTTAAATCGAAGGATATTCATGTGGAGGAATCCGTTGTTTTTATGCATCCGGGGGATACGCATATGATAAAAGCGGAAGTGGTGCCTGCAGAGGCAGAACAGTTGGTGACGTGGAAATCTACAGATTCGACGGTTGCAGAGGTTACAGAAGACGGAATGGTGCATGCAGAATCCGCAGGGGAGACTTCTGTTATCGTATCAAACGGGGAGATCAGTAACTCCATCGTGGTAATTGTAAATGAACAGTACACAGATGAACATGAAAGAGAGAACGGATTTCAGGAAACAGGACATGAATGGGGGAGAGGAACGGAAGCCAGGATTCTTGGTATCCTGGAACAGTCCGATGTTGCTGAGATTTCTATGGATCAGTATCCTTGCATATCAAAAAGGATGCTGAGAGAGCTGTATGAAAAGGAGAAGACACTGATTCTCACGGGAGAGGAATATACCGTTCAGATTACAGGCAGTGATATTGTGAACTTTGAAAATGCATTCTATTGTGAGCTGGATCTGAGGCATGAGGAGCAGGGCATATGCTTCACGATTGCACAGAATCTTCCGGGCAGAATCAAGGTGTCCCTGCAGAGAGATGAAGAGTATTCTTATTTCTTTCTGTTTAATGAACAGAAAGCACGTTATGAAAAACTGAAGATGTATTATACGGATGAAGTGGAGGTTGATCTTCCTGGAACTTACCTGCTTTCACAGACGGATATCAGCAGAGGTGCTCTGGACAGAAAAATGGTATGCGGGAGCGGTATTGTAATATTGACAGTATCTGCTGTTTTCGGACTGTGGAAACACAGATACTGGTTCTGGTAATGATGTAATACAATTGTTTACATATATTTTACGTTTGCAAACGAAAAAAGAAAAAGAAAAGGAGAAAAAACATGAGAAAATCAATGGAAATCGTTTTGCCGGAGAATGCCGTGCCTTTGAGCATGGAAGAGATGCGGAGTGTGGAAGGAGGAAGCGCTCATGTAGGCTTGACCAGAAGTTTTCTGGATAAAAATTTCTGCTTAAGCCAAGCGGGTATGCTGATTAATCAGAAAAAAGTTGTGGGAATGACAAAACTGGAAATTGCTCAGGAATTGTACGCACATGCAGTGGTGAAATATAATTACGAAGTAGTGCTGGCATATGGTGTAATAACAGCGGGTGCGGGGTTGGCTGTTGCTAATGAAATATATAAAAGCGCAGCAAATGGTGCAGATATTGAGGACTATGGAGACACCGCTGTCCGCAAAACATTTTATACTACTGTTTGGAATGTGTTATGAAATTTTAAGTATAATGCTTATGATGCTGGTGCAGATGATCTGTGCCAGCATTATGGCAGATGAAGATATATACTATGAAAATATTTTAATCGAGGGATTAATATGTGAGTTTGTGAGGAGAAAATGATAATGAAAAAAAGAATACGTATCTGCCTGCTTGTGTTTTTGGTTATTCTAATTATATGTGGTATCTGTGCGGTTATTCGCGATGTATCGATTAGCTTGAATATGGATGGAGAGTATCTTACAGACGCGTATCAAGAACCTTTCGTTTATCAGGGCGAAGTCTATGTTCGATCTGATCTTAACAGTTTTCCGGAATCGGAAGAAACAGAGGTGCTGGGCTGTGTGCGGGAGAACTGGCAGGATAGTCTTTCGCTGGTAAAATGGTACAGGAGGTGTTTGGAAGTACAGTCAGACGTTATTGGAGATCGAAGAGATCTGGAACGGTCCTGTCTGAAGATTCGGGGAGCAAAAGAGTATTTTTATACAAAAGCTTCCGTATTGGAAAGTAATGGAGATATTGACCGTGTGATTCGGGAATTTGACGATTTTATTATTCAGGAGTGCAAAACAAGGAGTTTGCCATGGGAAGAACTGGAAGCACGCGGCGTAGAATGGGAGATTGAACTACAGCGTTTTCAGCTGCCGAAAGAATCTGTGGAAGCGATGCGGGAGCTGTACGGACCGGTTTCAATCAGGGAAGAGGATTTTAAGCGTCATAATGAGGTCTATCTGCTGATGGCAGGGGACACTGATATGACGGATTTCTGTGTGAAATATTTCAATGGCAATTATAAAATTCCGGAGCTTGAAGAAGAAGCCCGGGCGGAGAGATTTCAGCCGCACTTTTTTATATCTGTTCTTTTTCTGGAAGATGGAAAGCTGTATTATGGAAATTATGAAAATGAAATAACCGGAGAGATGTATGAAGTGATTATTCAAGGAATTGAAGGGATCAAGGCGGCATTTTAAGAAAAGGACATTTTAATGAGAAAGACTTATATCTGCGGGACTGCATCCATATTGCTGCTGGCAGTTGTATTCTGCGGGATGCTTCGGTCCGGCAGAAATACCGGGCGATATTTGACGGAAACATCTTATGGTCCTTTTATGTATGACGGCGGGATCTACGTATATTCCGATTTGGAGACGTTTCCGGAGGAAAGAAACAGCGATGAACTGGGTTTTATACAGAGCAGTTTTCTGGAAGCTATGTTTCCGGTACAGGAGATTCTGCGTGAGGCCGAACTGCTTCCGGTATTGATTGGAGATACAGAAGATACGGGCAGGGCGTATCTGAAGGTACGCACAGACCGGGACCGGCCGGCGGCCAGGGTGTCGGAATTGGAAGTGTGCGGCGCCGTTGATCAGGTGATCGGTCAGTTTGATGAATTTGTCGTATGGGAATGCAGATCCCGCAGCTATTCGCTGGAAGAGCTGGAGAATGCAGGTTATGAAAATTATGCGGCTTTCCAACGTTTTTCCATTGACCGGGCTCAGGTGATGGCGTTGCGGGAAAGCTTTCCAGATGCGGTGCCGCGTTTGGAGGATTTTCAGAAAAAGAATACTGTCTGCCTGCTGGCAGCGGGAGGACCGGAAATGAAAGGGTTTCTGACAAAATATTATCAGGGAGTCTACCATATTCCGGGTATGGCATCGGAGATTGACACCACATACCAGCCTGCATTTTACGCAGGTATTCTGTTTTATGAGGATGGGAAAGTGTATTATGGCAATTATGACAATGAAGTGACAGGAGAAATCCGTGCTGCTGTTATAGAGGGGCTTGCGCATATTCTGGAAGGAAAATAAAGTTCAGAAGCCGTCCGGTTTTTTATATGGAGAATTTTATAATATTAAGGAGCTTTCTAAGTGTTGTGGATTAGACTGTTTTTATCCTGCCTGCTGTTTGAAAGCGCAGCCGGGAGCCTGGCCTGGGCGGTGATTTTGTGCAGGAAAAAACTATGGGGAGAGAAAGATTATTTTTTTGCGCTGGCGGTTCGGAAGGCGGCGCTTCTTCTGTATGCGGTTCCGGTTACGTTTGTGTGGGTATGTATGTCCAGGATACACCATTCGTTTCGATGGAATGTGGTAGTGGGGGATTTTATCAAAGGCACCGTTCCGGGCATGCGCCGTTTTTTCGGGATTCTGTTTATTCTCTGGCTTGGCGGTCTGGGGGTTATGGCGTTCCGTTATATCAGGAAAGGGCTGATGGTTTCCCGGACCTTAAGGAACGGACGCAGAGAATGCCGCAAAAAGTATGAACCGATTATCCTGGAATATCAGGAACGCTTTTCCAAAACCGGGTTTGTCGTGTATGAGAATGAGGCGGTCTGTTCGCCGATCTCCATTCAGCAGGATGGGAAAGAGATGATTCTGCTTCCGGTCAGGGACTATACGGAGAAAGAACTCCGGATGATTCTGGAGCATGAGCTCAATCATATCGCGGCGGAGGATATCTACTGGCGCTGGTACGGCCTGATGACCATCTGCGTACACTGGTTCAATCCGGTGCTGTACAGACAGTTTCAGGACCTGATCTGCTGTCAGGAGATCGTGTGCGATCTTCGGTCATCCATGGAGAAGCCCTGGTTTACGAAAAAAGAATACGCCATGCTGCTGGCGTCTCAGTCGGCGCCGGACCTGGAGCTCCCTCCAACCAGCGGATTTGCGGAAAAGAAAAAAGAGGTTCTGACACGGATTGAAGTTATGGCGAAGGTGAAAACCCCCGGGCATATGAAGAAAAGGATGGCGGCGGTGGGTTGTGCCTGCCTGCTGGGATTCTCCCTGCTGCCCTCCATGGCGTTCGCGTCTGCGGCGGCCGGTCTGCAGGAAATGTGGATGCACGCGGAGGAGCCGCTGAACTGGAAACCGATTCCTGTCGTACAATATGGGAGCTCTGAGAACGGAGCGGCGGAAACGCCGGCGTCCGATACGGGAATTCCATACAGATGCACCAATCATTATGCGGAAACGGTCGATGGAAACACCCGGGCAGTGTTTCGGACGGCGCAGATGCTCGCGGGAGACGTGATCGGGATCAGTGCGGAATGCGGGAATGCAGAGGATACATACCGGATCGGAATCGAATGTATGGACACCGGTTCGCTGACGTTTCTGGAGGGGCAGGGACATCTGCACTATGTATTTGAGATAAAGACAGAGGGAGCTTATGCGGCGTACATAGAAAACTGCGGTGACGTTCCCGTGCGTGCGGAGGGCTTTATGTATTACAGCGACTGCGATCTTTACAGGAGGTAAAAGAACATGAGAAAAAGACACATCTGCCTGATTGGGGTATCTCTGATCCTGCTTTTATGGGTTGTTTTTGCCGTTGTCCGGGACGTATCAATCAGCAGGAAGGAAGACGGAAGATACCTTACAGGCGCTTTCATGGGGCCCTTTGTCTACCAGGGCGAAGTCTATGTGCGTTCGGATCTCAACAGTTTTCCGGAATCGGAAGATACTGAGGTGCTGGGGTGCGTGAAGGAAAGCTGGTGGGACAGCCTTTCCCTGACAAAGTGGAACAAGAGGATGTGGGAGATACAGTCGGATATCATTGCAGACCGGAGAGACCCGGAACGGACGTATCTGAAAATCCAGAGCGAGCAACAGTTTTATTATACAAAGGCTTCCGCATTGGAGAGCAGTGGGGACATTGACCGTGTGATTGAGGAATACGACGATTTTATCATTCAGGAATGTAGGTCGAGAATCGTCCCATGGGAGGTGCTGGAATCCCACGGCCTGGAATGGACGGTGGAGCTGCAGCGGTTCCGGCTGCCGAAAGCATCCGTAGAAGCGCTGCGGGAGCTGTATGGGCTGGTTCCTATCAGGGAGGAGGATTTTAAACGCCATGGCGAGGTCTATCTGCTGATGGCAGGGGACATCAGCATGAAGGATTTCAGTGTGAAATATTTCAATGGTTATTATAAAATTCCGGAGATGGAAGACGGACTCCGGGTTAGATTTCAGCCGCACTTTTTTATATCCGTTCTTTTTCTGGAAGACGGAAAGCTGTACTATGGAAATTATGACAACGAGATAACCGGGGAGATGTACGATACGATCCTTCAGGGGATTGAGGGGATTAAAGCTGAATTCTGAACATGTCTGTTCTTCTCTCTCAGTTCGGTAAATAAAGCGCCGTCGTGTGGACCTTCCAGCTTCGGGATTCATGATCCCAAGCTGCTGAGAGGTCCGCACCACCGGTTATGCTTTCCACAATCGGAAGCAATAACGCCCGAAGCAGATTAACCACATCTTCCAGTTCTGCATTCACCAGCGCCTTCTTCTTTTTCAGAAATGCCTTCCACCGGTTCTGGTGGAGTTCGCTTGCTAAAAAGTCGTCTGTGAAAGCAAATATATCGTCGAATCCCGTGTCACGATGCTCAAAGGTTTCTCTGATTGCTTCCTTCAATTCGGCTCCATCAAGATCGTACCGCTCAGCAAGTAAGTAGATATCATAAAAGTCCTTATATCTGCTATTGGCATCTCCCAGAGAAACAATGGTTTCAAATTTCTCAGATATCACTGAAGAAATTGAATAAGCATAAATTTTTGGCACATCCATATCGAGCAGCACCGGGAACTCCATTTTCACTCTGTCAGGATAAACGATGTCATCGAATCCGATATCTATCGATACCGGAACCCTTGTCCTGTCCAAATAAGCCATAATGGACACATTTACGCCATGATATTCCTTAAACTCAGTAATATCCTTGACCATCAAGGTATCCAGATCATATTTGAGTGCATCATCACATTCAACGGAGAATATGTTTTCAAACACTCTCTTCATATCCTTCACGTTGTTTGACATGTTTTTTGCCAGCAGGTCGATATCTTTTGTAGCTCTGGAAAACTCACCGTCAAACAGAGCATAGAGAAAAATACCACCCTTCAGAGTAAAGCACTCCATATATTCTGACACCGACAGTCTGTATACAGTTCTTTCCAATCCATATGCCGTCAAGGCTTCCTGCATCGTCTTTCCGCCTGCGGCCGCCTGGTTCTTCAATCTGTCCTTTATTGATATTGCACTTATCATACGAGTACCTCCAGATATTGTCTCATCGTCTTACCGCATTTCATCAGTTCTGCATATTTCAGGAGCCGATTCAGGTTCCGATCTTTCCTTCGCAGATAGGTCACAAGGATCTCTCTGGTTTCTTCAATCCCGACCTTCTCTCTGTAAAACACAATATCCACGACAGTTTTTTCCATATCGTAGATCCGGAATCCATTCTTGCCTTCCCTGATCGTCGTAACTCCCAGTTCATGTCTGTCATCCGTATAATGATGGAAATTCATCTGCGGCCAGTCCGGTATGGTGGATACCTTCGCTTTCCTTGGAATAGCAACATCCACCGCATCCGGAATAAATGTCGTCAGCTGATAATAAACTGCAGCACTGAGCAGGCATATGACACCCTTCGGTGCATAAGCATCCGTATAATAGAAGTCGGATTCCTCTCCATGGTACGCTGTATTTTCGTAATAACTCTTATTCAGTTTTATAAGCTTTCCCTCACTGACCAGCTTACTGATCTTATACTGTGAGAAACCCATGCTCTGAAGTTCCTGCATGGAAAAGATCTTCTGATCTTCAGGGAGTACTGCTGCACCTGCCATCTTTTCCGCCTCAATTTATTTTTGATTTATTTTCGGCATTTTTTAATTTTGCCGAATTTTAATTAAATATTACAGTTAAATCCACGGATTGTCAATCAAAATTTGAAATGATCTGACAATTGACTTCATTGTAGGAAATGGATAGAATATAAATGAAATTGTTACTGCGGTTGAAGCGATACGCAGGAAGGAGGATGCAGTATGGGCAGACAGGAGGATGGCGGAAGCGGACAGGACCGTCAGGAGGAAGCCGTAAGGCAGTCGGATCGATGGAAGGCGGAGATCGAGAAGGGGCTTCGGCAGGTGCAGGAACTTCGGGAGAGGCTGAAGCCGGTGGAGTTCGGCTCCAAAGCGTGGGAAAAATACAAAGGGGCCTACGGGGATGCAAGAGAGGACACGGCGTTTCTCTTCTGCCCGGAGGAGCTGATCCCGGAGACGGAGAAGCTGCGCAGGCTGGACCGGGAGGAAAAGAGCGACTATGAGATCATCTTTGACAACCTGTGCGAGAATCTGACCCATCAGCTGAGCCTGTACGACGGCACCTATCTGGTTATGCCCTATCTGGTGCTTCTGCTGGAGAAGAGACGCCGGGAGCAGGACTATGAGTGGGAGAAGAAGATCATCCAGGCGGCGGGGGATCTGCTGTGCACGGATATTCCCTGCAACGGAGGCGGCGACAGGGCGGAGCTTCCGGAGGAGATCGGGGAAAGCTACCGGCTGAGCGTGGAGCTTCTGCAGGAGATGACCAGGGATTTTCTGGACCGGAACATGGAACGGCTGAAGGAAGAGGACCCGGACTGGCTGCAGTATTTCTGTACGGACCTTCTGGCGATCCTGGGAGACCGGGAGGCGGCGTTCCAGATGATTCTGGGACAGTGGGAGCAGTGTCCGGTGTGCTGCCCTGATTGTGAATATTTTGACGAAGAGATGGAAGCGGACGGCTTCTATGACAAAGAGCAGCTGAAGAAGATTGAGCCCGCGGCGTCCGTCATCGGGAAATGGGACGGGAAGAGCTATGAGGATACCTATCTCTGGTTCAGCAATCTGGCCCATGACCTGGGAGTGGAGGACGCCTGGAAGATCGCTTATTATTACGGGATCTATACCTGCCCGGAATGCGGCAGCAGAGGGATCCTGATCGACTGGATGAAGGAGAGCGATTATTGATACAGAATATCATACAACCTGTCTGACGGCATTGACCGGGAGTCTTTACCGGACCGCATGGCGGTCCGGTTTTCATATTTTCAAAATTCTCATAAAAATCTCACAAAATCCTCACATTTTTCCATGAAAATCAGAAAAGCGGCCGGCGGGGGCATAGATTCCCGCAGGCCGGCATAATATAGGAACAGAGCCTTATTTTTCAAGAGGTACGTTTATGCAAAAGAACAGAACAAGATTTGAGGAACAGACAGAGAAGTACCGCAGGAACTATCAGAAATACGGATATTCGGAAAAAAGCATGTTCATGCCCAGCGACCGGCGGGTGATCCGTTACTACGAGCTCATCAAAAACTTCGAGTTTTTTCTGAAAAAGGATTTCCAGGAGCCGGTGTCCGTCTGCGATGCGGGCTGCGGATTCGGCGATCTCAACCAGTATCTTCGCTCCCTGGGCATGGACCGGTATCATTATGTGGGACTGGACGTGGTGGAGGAATTCATGGAAGAGGGGAAAGCCAGGTACGGCGGCGAGCGGGTCCGGTATCTGAAGCGGAATTTTATAACGGACGATATTTCGGATCTGGAATTCGATTATGCGGTGTCGTCCCAGACCTTTACCATTCCCTATACGGAAAAGGCGGAAAACTATGAGACGATCCGGACTTCCGTGGGAAAACTTTTCGCCCGGTGCCGGAAGGGAGTGGCGTTTAACTTCTTTACGGACAGAGGAGAATTCCGGCGTCCGGGAACCGCTTACCATGATCCGGTCCGGCTTCTGGAATTCGCGTATACCCTTTCCAATCAGGTGGTGCTGGACAACAGCTGTTTTCCCTATGAATGCACGCTGACGATTCTGAAGGACAACGGCTGCGGCGAAAACGGCATGGTATACGACCGGTTCATGCGGATCCACGAGCAGGAGTTTCGGGAAGGAATCTTCTGCGTGAACAGAAAATGAAAGGCAGCAGAAGGAGGAACCAGAGGATGTGGAGAGAAAACAGGATCTATCAGATGATCTGTAAGCTCTGGCAGATGATGGCCAGAAGAAATGACCGGCTGTTCCGGGAAAATGCGGATTTTTCCGGATGGATGACGCCGGAGGAAGCGGGGTTTGACGCGGACCATGGGCATCAGTATCAGCCGTGTACGGACACGCTGGTGAAGGTGCTGAAAAAACTTCCGATCAGCAGAACGGACGCGATTCTGGATCTGGGGTGCGGAAAGGGAAAGGCCATGTATCTGATGAGCCGCTTCCCGTTCCGGAAGGTCGGCGGATACGATCTGTCGGGGGAACTGGTGCATATCGCCAATGAAAATTTTGAGCATCTGGGGGTTCCCAGATGCCATGCGGTGCAGGCGGATGCCGTGTCTTACGAGGACTATGATGAATACACGTATTTCTATATGTTCAATCCGTTCCCCAGGGAAGTGTTCGAAGCGATGATGGGACATCTGCTGGAAAGCATCCGGCGCAGGCCGAGAACCTGCAGGTTCATCTATCTGCATCCGGAATACCATGAGTATTTTGTAAAGCACACGCCGTTTCGGCTGATCTATAAGAAGAAATCCCTGATCTCCTGGTTTGACTATTACTGTTATGAATGCAGGGGATGAGAGGGGACCTGGAACCAGAAGCGGGTCAAGCCGTTTTCACAGTCCACGCCGTAGGAAAAGGCGTGGGCTTTTAAGATGGTGCTGACGATGGACAGGCCGATGCCGGTTCCCTGTCGTCTGGCGCCCTGGTGCTGGCTTCTCTGATAGCGTTCCCAGATGAGTTCTCTGTCTTCCATGGGAATCGGTTCTCCCGGATTGACGACAGATACCGTAAAGCCGTGCGCTTCCTTCTGTATGATGACACGGATGAGGCCCTCGTCTTTGGTATGGTTGATGGCGTTGTTCAGAAGGTTCCGGATCACCTGGCTGATCTTCAGGGCGTCCGCGCGGATCATATATTCCTCCTGCGGGCGTTCCAGCCGCAGACTCAGATGATTCTCCTGTAAGATTTTGTGAAAATGCAGAGTTTCCGTCTCAATGATTTCACACAGGCCGCAGTCTGTCATGTTCAGCTGGAGATAGCCGGACTGAAACTGGGAATAGTCCATGATGTCGCTGACCATTTCGCTCATCCGCCTGGCCTCGCTGATGATCAGATCCAGATTTTCCTTCCGCTGCCGTTCCTGCTTCCAGGTGATATCCCGAACCATCTCCGCATATCCGCCGATGAGAGACAGGGGCGAGCGAAGTTCGTGGGAGACGTTGGCGATGACTTCTTTTCGCAGTACGTCCACGCGGCGCAGGCCGGCGGCCAGCTTATCCACAGAATCTGCAAGCCGTCCGATTTCATCGGATCCGGTAAAACCGGGAGAGGCGTCAAGCTCTCCTGCGGCGAGACGGTCCACGGCCTTCTTGACGGCGAGTATGGGTTTTACAAATTTACCGGCCAGAAAAGCGGCGAGGAGAGAGGCGGCCAGAGTCAGAAGAATGCTCAGGGCAACCAGCTGCTTCCGGTTCATGTCCAGCACTTCATACAGTTCGCCGAAGGAACGGTACAGGATTACATAGGCGCGCTGGCCGTGATAGGTGACCGGGATGCCGGTCTCGTAGGATTCCACGCGTGCGCCGTCCATTCGTTCCCGGGTGTAGGGCGTTCCGGACAGGATGGACCGATATTCTTTACTCTCCTGAATACACTGCCAGATCTGGATGTCGGACAGGATTTCTTCCAGATCGATGGAATATCCGTAACTGTACAGTGCGGTCAGCCGGCCGGAAGAATCGACGAGCATCATCTTGCCGTGCGCCGCGGTACTCAGATAGGAGACCATCTGTTCATTATAGGCAAGGTCGATGACTGCCAGATCTTCCAGAATGTGTTCATTCTGTGCCATCTTCAGCAGCAGTTCAAACTCCTTCGGCGGAAGCTTTACGGGCGCGTTGTCCAGAAAGACCATACGGGCATCCGGATCGATGGTCATGCCTCCGAAAGACAGCGACTGGCCTGATGGCCTGCGTCCTGTACGGCGCAGGATGGCGTTGACTCTTGCCATCAGTTCTTTGGGACTGAAGGGCTTTGATACATAATCGTCCGCTCCAAGATGAAAACCCAGAAGCCTGTCGTATTCTTCGCTCCGTGCAGTAAGCATGATAATGGGAGTCTGGGTGAGCTTCCGTATGTTCGACAGCGCTTCGAATCCGTCCGGGCCCGGCATCATGACATCCAGGATGATGATGTCATAGGCCTGTTTTCGGAGATACCGAAGAGCCTGTACGGCGTCCTCGGCTTCCTGGCACTGGAAATCTTCCAGCAGCGCATAAGTCAGGATCAGTCTGCGCAGATGATGGTCGTCATCCACGATCAGCATGCTTGGCATAGATGTTTCCTCGTTTTCTGTTCATTTTTAAGGAAGTATAACAGACAAATGTGAGAAAATTGTGAGAATGTGAAATTTTGAGACCGGGGATATTGAAAAAAGGATGCGTCTTCGCGCATCCTTTTTTCGTATATTGTTTAGGAGAAATGTAATGTTCCGTCAGCTGGCAGACTGCCGATGCATTACGAAAATGGGGTCCGGATTCAGCCTCTGACGTCTTTGACGATCTGTGCCGCTTCTTTGCAGAGTTCCGTGATTTTGTCAAACTGGCCGCCGGAGATCAGGTCGCCTTTTACCATCCAGCTGCCGCCGCAGGCGTGGATTTTGGAGGATTTCAGATAGTCGGTCACATTTTTGGCGCTGATGCCGCCGGTGGGCATGAATTTCATGGTCGTGTAGGCTGCGCCTACGGCATTGATCATGGGAAGGCCGCCGGAGGGCTCCGCCGGGAAGAACTTGACTACTTCAAGCCCCAGCTCGATAGCTTTCTCGATCTCGCCGGGCGTGACGACGCCGGGCGTGATGGGGACATTCTTGTCCAGGCAGTACTGTACCACCTTCGGGTTCAAGCCGGGGCTTACGATGAATTTTGCGCCGGCAGCTACCGCCCGGTCTACCTGCTCCGTGGTCAGGACCGTGCCCGCACCCACCAGAAGATCCGGGAATTTTTCAGACATGATGCGGATGGATTCCTCTGCGGCGTCCGTACGGAAAGTCACCTCCGCGCAGGGAAGGCCGCCGTTCAGCAGCGCTTTTCCGAGAGGCTCCGCATCTTTGGCATCGTTTAAAACAACCACGGGAATGATCCCGATCTCGTGCATTTTCTGTAATATTTCGTTCATGTTCGTTCTCCTTCTCTGTGTTATCTCTGTACCCGTGCGCCGGCGCCGCCCATAACGGCTTCCACTTCTTTTCTGGATGCCATGGTGGTGTCTCCCGGCGTGGTCATGGCAAGCGCGCCGTGGGCTGCGCCGTAGTTGACGGCGGTCTCTGCGTCGCCGGTGGCCATGAGGCCGTAGATCAGCCCGGATGCGAAGGAATCGCCGCCGCCCACCCGGTCCATGATCTCCAGTCCTTTGTAGTCCTTTGCCTTATAGATCTCGCCGCCGGCCCAGCACAGGGCGCTCCAGTCGTTGACGGTGGCGGTCTTCACTTCCCGAAGCGTGGTGGCCACGGCCTTGAAGTTCGGGTAGGTCCGGACGGCATCATTGATCATCTTCTTGTAGCCGTCGATGTTCAGCTTCTTCAGATTCTCGTCATTTCCCTCGATCTGGAAGCCCAGGCATGCGGTAAAGTCTTCCTCATTCCCGATCATGACATCCACATACTGCGCGATCTCCCGGTTGATCTGCTGCGCCTTTTCCTGTCCGCCGATGGCGCTCCACATGGACGGGCGATAGTTCAGGTCATAGGATACGATGGTGCCGTATTTTTTCGCGGTTTTGATGGCTGCCAGGACGGTCTCGCACGCCTGCTCGGACAGTGCGGCGTAGATGCCTCCCGTATGAAGCCAGCGTACCCCCAGCTCCCCGAAGATGCGTTCAAAGTCGAAGTCCTCCGGCGTGGCCTTGGAGATGGCGGTGTTGGCGCGGTCCGAGCAGCCCACTGCTCCGCGGATGCCAAAGCCTCTCTCCGTAAAATTGAGCCCGTTGCGGCACACCCGTCCGATGCCGTCAGTCTTCATCCACTTGATGAGGGAGGTGTCGACGCCGCCCTGGAGGATAAAGTCTTCCATAAGCTTTCCGATCTCGTTGTCCGCAAATGCCGTGATGACCGCGGTCTTCAGGCCGAAGCACCGGCGCAGGCCCCGGATGACGTTGTATTCTCCGCCGCCTTCCCACGCGCGAAACTGCCTTGCGGTACGGATACGTCCTTCGCCGGGATCCAGGCGGAGCATGACTTCGCCCAGAGAAACGGCGTCAAATGCGTATTCACCGGCTGGTTTTAGATTCAGATTCATAATACCTCTCCTTACATAATCATTTGTTCGTATATACGAAATATATTCGCAATATCGAATATACATCAATCATAGCACGTTTGAGAGATTTGTCAATAGAGATCGGAAGAATTTTAAAGAAAAAATTAAGTCTTTTTTTGACATTGTGTTGATTGATTTTTCAGAATGCTTCGTTTATAATAACAAAGATATGCAAACAAATATATGCATGGAAATGAAAAACATACTGGCAGATTTATACAGGAGTCTGCAAGGAAATTTGCGAATAAGAAGCGCCGTTTCGGTGCAAGCTTTACATAGAAAATAAATCGGAACAAAAACGATGAGGTGTGATCGTGGAACAGTATATTATCAAAGGCGGAAAGCCGCTGAGCGGAGAAGTGGAGATCGGCGGAGCGAAGAACGCGGCGCTGGCAATTCTGGCCGCTGCAAATATGACCAATGAAACTGTATATATAGATAATCTCCCGGATGTCCGGGATATCAATGCGCTTCTGGATGCTATGGAGGGCATCGGCACGCGGATCGACCGCGTGGACCGGCACGCGGTGACGGTGAACGGGTCCAGCGTGGAGAATTTCATCGTGGAGAGCGAGAGCATGAAGAAGATCCGGGCGTCCTACTATCTGCTGGGCGCTCTGCTGGGCAAATACAAAAGGGCGCAGGTGCCGCTGCCGGGAGGCTGCAACATCGGAAGCCGCCCCATCGATCAGCATCTGAAGGGATTCAAGGCCATGGGCGCGAAGACCAGGATCGAGCATGGCTTTATCATCGCGGAGGCGGCGGAGCTTCACGGCGCACATATCTTTCTGGATATGGTCAGCGTGGGCGCGACGATCAACATTATGATGGCGGCTGCCATGGCGGACGGGAATACGACCATCGAGAACGCCGCAAAGGAACCCCATGTGGTGGATGTGGCGAACTTCCTGAACAGCATGGGCGCGCGCATCAAGGGAGCCGGTACGGACGTGATCCGTATCAAAGGTGTGAAATTCCTTCATAAGACCGAATATTCCATCATTCCGGATCAGATCGAAGCGGGCACGTTCATGTTCGCGGCGGCTGTGACGGGCGGAGATATTATATTGAAAAATGTGATACCGAAGCATCTGGAGGCCACCAGCGCCAAGATCATGGAGCTGGGCTGCCAGGTACATGAATATGACGACGCGGTGCGTATCGTGGCGCCGCAGAAGCTTCAGGGAACCCATGTAAAGACCATGCCCTACCCGGGCTTTCCCACAGATATGCAGCCTCAGATCGCAGTATCCCTGGCCATTGCGGACGGCACCAGCATCGTGACGGAAAGCATCTTTGAGAACCGATTCCGCTATGTGGACGAGCTGGCCCGTATGGGCGCGTCCGTGAAGGTGGAAGGGAACGTGGCGGTTATCAGCGGCGTGGACCGTTTTACGGGCGCCAGAGTGAGCGCGCCGGATCTGCGGGCAGGCGCGGCGCTTGTGATCGCGGGGCTGGCCGCGGAGGGAATCACCATCGTGGACGATATCTACTATATTGAGCGCGGCTATGAGAATCTGGACCTGAAATTCCAGGGGCTCGGCGCGCAGATCCAGAAGGTGGCAAGCGAGAAGGAGATTCAGAAATTCCGCCTGAAAGTGGGCTGATGGGACAAGACGTATATACAGCCGAAAGGCATGAAAAAGGGACCGCGTATGCGTGGTCCCTTGAGCTGGTTATACTTTAAAACGATATCCTACGCCCCAGATGGTCTCGATGTACTGAGGCTTGGCGGTGTTGAATTCGATCTTTTCGCGGATCTTCTTGATGTGTACGGTGACCGTGGCGATGTCTCCGATGGATTCCATGTCCCAGATTTTACTGAACAGTTCTTCCTTCGTATAGACATGGTTGGGATTCTGCGCAAGGAAAGTAAGCAGGTCAAATTCCTTGGAAGTGAACGCTTTTTCTTCACCGTTGATCCATACCCGTCTGGCAGTCTTGTCGATTTTGATCCCCCGGATCTCCACAATCTCATTTTCCTGAATGCCGCTTCCGATCAGCCGTTCATACCGTGCCATGTGGGCTTTCACCCGCGCCACCAGTTCGCTGGGGCTGAAGGGCTTGGTCATATAGTCGTCGGCGCCCAGGCCCAGGCCGCGGATCTTGTCGATGTCGTCCTTTTTGGCGGAGACCATGATGACAGGGATGTTCTTTTCTTCGCGGATCTGCCGGCAGATCTCAAAACCGTCTACGCCCGGAAGCATCAGGTCCAGGATGATCAGATCAAATTCTTCCTTCAGGGCCCTGGTGAGCCCGGTGTCGCCCCGGTCTTCAATCTCTACCTTAAAACCGCTCAGCTCCAGGTAGTCTTTTTCCAGATCGGCGATGGCTTCTTCATCTTCAATAATCAATATCTTACTCACTTACCGGTACCTCCTGATATTTTCTAAGCACAAAATACATCGTAGTTCCGATTTCTTCTCTGCTGGTTACCCAGACCTTTCCGCCGTGGTCCTCCATGATCTTGTGGACGATGGAGAGGCCGATGCCGCTTCCGCCCTTGGAGGAATTCCTGGAGGTATCCGTCCGGAAGAAGCGGTCAAAGATATAAGGAAGATCCTTGGTGGCGATGCCCCGCCCGTTGTCCTCGATCTCCACCTGGATGAAATCCCCCACGTCAAGCACTCGGATACGGATGAAACGGTTCGGCTTATCCATGTATTTGATGGAATTGCTGACGATGTTGTTGATGACCCGTTTCATCTGCTCGGCGTCTGCGATGACCATAATGTCTCCGGCCACCTGATTTTCATACGTCAGTTCAATCTGCTGCTGGCCCAGCTCCAGGCCGATATCCTCGATACAGTCGTCGAAATATTCACGAACATTGATCTTGCTGAACGTATAGGGAATGCGGTTGGTGTCGATCTTGGAATAAAAGGTCAGTTCGTTGATCAGCCGGTCCATGTCGTTGGCTTTGTTGTAAATGGTCCGCAGATACTTTTCCTGCTTCTCCGGGGTGTCCGCCACGCCGTCCAGAAGCCCTTCCACATAACCCTTGATGGCGGTGATCGGCGTCTTCAGGTCATGGGAAATATTGCTGATCAGCTCCTTGTTCTGGCTGTCGAAGATGACCTTTTCCTCGGTGGATTCTTTCAGGCGGATTCGCATTTCTTCGAAATCGGCGCACAGTTCTCCGATCTCATCATTGTCCTCGATACCCACTTCAAAATCCAGATTGCCGTCCCGGATGTTCCGGGTGGCCTTCTTCAGAGTCTCTATGGGATTCAGAATACTGCGGTAGATCCACACAATGAGAAAGCTGCTGGTCATGGCCATGATGAGGATGACAGATACGAGCATCTCCCCGAGAAATTCCCGGGTCTGGGGGGTGGCGACCTCCACCGGCTGCAGGCTCATGAATCCGGCAAATACTACTGTAATCAAAAACAGCGGGACGGCGATGACGACAGCAAATGTGATGATGAGCTTTGTCTTCAGGTTCAATTTCGTTGTCTCCCTCTTTTCTATAAGGCATTATACCACAAGGAAGCGGGGATATTTATAAACTTTTTGTAAAACCATATAAAAACATTAGTGCGTTTCTGAAAAAGATGTGGAAACTGTGAAGATCGGGAGGGAGAATGGGATATTCTGCGCGGCGGGAATCTTTGCGGAAGCTCTTGACTTTTCAGAGTGTCGGAGTTATGATAGGAAACAAAGAAAAGCCCATATCGAAGTTTTCTCTTATTCAGAGCGGTGGAGATACATAGGATCTGTGAAGCCCGGCAACCCCTGTACGCAGGAAGGTGCTACCCTGAGCGAGTAATCGAACAATAAGAGGATTTGATGAACAGTCTTTATCAGGTCCGCTTATGCGGGCCTTTCTTAATTGCAGCAAAACCCGTTATGGAAAGGAGCACAAATGGAAAAATTATTATTTACTTCAGAATCGGTAACTGAAGGCCATCCGGATAAGATGTGCGATCAGATTTCGGATGCGATCCTGGACGCGCTGATGGCGCAGGACCCCATGAGCCGAGTGGCGTGCGAGACGAGCACGACCACCGGACTGGTGCTGGTGATGGGCGAGATCACGACAAAGGCTTACGTGGATATCCAGAAGATCGTGCGCGACACGATCCGGGAGATCGGTTATACGAGAGGAAAATTCGGCTTTGACGCCAACACCTGCGCGGTGATCACCGCCATCGACGAGCAGTCTACCGACATCGCCATGGGCGTGAATAAGGCGCTGGAGGCGAAGGAGAATCAGATGGACGACAGCGAGATCGAAGCCATCGGAGCCGGAGACCAGGGGATGATGTTCGGCTATGCCACCAATGAGACGCCGGAGATGATGCCCTATCCCATCGCGCTGGCCCATAAACTGGCGCTTCGCCTGACGCAGGTCCGTAAGGACGGCACGCTTCCCTATCTGAGACCGGACGGGAAGACCCAGGTGACGGTGGAATATGACGAGGCAGGAAAGCCCATCCGCCTGGACGCGGTCGTTCTGTCCACCCAGCACGGGGAGGACGTGACGCAGGAGCAGATCCATGCGGATATTAAGAAATACGTCTTTGACCAGGTACTGCCGGCGGACATGGTGGACAGCGGGACCAAGTTCTTCATCAATCCCACCGGACGCTTTGTCATCGGCGGCCCCCACGGAGACAGCGGCCTGACCGGGCGTAAGATCATCGTGGATACTTACGGCGGATATGCGCGCCACGGCGGCGGTGCGTTCTCCGGCAAAGACTGCACGAAGGTGGACCGTTCCGCAGCCTATGCGGCCCGCTACGTGGCGAAAAACATCGTGGCGGCAGGACTGGCGGACAAATGCGAGATCCAGCTTTCCTACGCCATCGGCGTGGCAAGGCCCACTTCTATTATGGTGGATACGTTCGGTACCGGAAAGCTTTCCGATCAGAAGCTGGTGGAGATCATCCGGGAGAATTTTGACCTTCGTCCGGCAGGAATCATCAAGATGCTGGATCTGCGCCGCCCCATCTATAAGCAGACGGCGGCATACGGCCACTTCGGACGTACGGACCTGGATCTTCCGTGGGAGAAGACAGACCGGGCAGAGACGCTGAAAAAGTATCTCGCATAAGCGGGCCGACCATGGATTGCGGCGTCCGGACATTAAGTCCGGGCGCTTTTGTAGTCCCGATTGTCAGAAAGCGTCCGGGAGGCATATGATATGGAGAAAACAGAATCGGGATAGAGCTTATGGCAATGGAGTTTGATCCAAGAGGATGGAACAGAAGACCGGTATACCTGTCCGTAACCGGGGTCATCACGCAGATGCAGATGATGTCCGCAAACGGAAGCGGCTACGGCGGGTGCACCCAGATGATTACCGTGGAGAACGAAGAAGGAGGGATTACGAATTTTCTCGTCAACGGAAATACGTATGTGGTAAATTTTGAGACGCTGTACGAAACCATGCCGGTGACAGTGTTTTATTCCGGCAGCCAGGCGGCGCCGCTGATCTATCCGCCGCAGTTCGTCGCTGCCGTGGTGGCGCCTCAGGTGGAGGGGCAGATGGTGACGGTAGCTTATTTCAACAATATGCTTACCGCATCGGACCAGTCGCTGAAGCTGAATCTGTCTCCGGCTACAGAGGTGGTCACGAGAAACAACCAGACGTTCTACGGAAATCCGGGCGGGAACACGCTGGTGGTGTTGTACAGCTCCACCACAAGGAGCATACCGCCGCAGACTTCGCCGGATAAGATCATCGTCATGTGCGGGCAGTAGCGAAGAAACCGTCCGCATATAAAAACAGAGGGCTGCGCAGGAAGATGCGCGGCCCTCTGCTGTTTTGTGACAAAGCTACCGTTCCCATTTGTCGCACAGGGAATTGATCTGATTTGTAAATTTGGTAAGATCCTTGTTGGCTCCGCCTTCGTTTCGGTAGATGACCTGCATGAGCCGTTTGCCGGCTTCCAGAAGACGGGTGAAGACGTCGGACTTGCGCTTTGCGGCGGGCTTCTCCGTCACTGCGGGTACCGGCGTGCCTTCCTTGATCCAGACGCCCTCTGCCAGATCATAGATCGCTCCGCTGAAAGGAGCGCAGGCGGGAATCTGATATTCATCGGTCAGGCAGGCGGTGAATTCGTCGCAGGTAGAATCCTCTCCGTGGACGACGAAGACCATCTGAGGCGCGGGAGAGAAGGCTCTTGCCCATTTCAACAGTCCTTCCTTGTCTGCATGTCCGCTGATGCCCTCCAGCTTCAGGATTTCCGCCTTGACCTCGATGGTCTCGCCGAAGAGCTTCACAAACTCCGCGCCCTCAAGGATGCTCCGGCCCAGGGTCCCCGCCGCCTGGAAGCCGACGAACAGGATCGTACATTCCGGCCGCCACAGATTGTGCTTCAGGTGGTGCTTGATCCGGCCGGCTTCGCACATGCCGGAGGCGGAGATGATGACCTTGGGCTCCGCGTCGAAGTTGATGTTTCTGGATTCGTCACTGGATACGGCCAGATGGAGGTTCCGGAAACGAATGGGGTTGATGCCGGAATTGATCAGCGCCATGGCTTCTTCATCGAAGCATGCCCGGAAATTCTTGTTGAAGATCGAGGTCGCCTCAATGGCCAGCGGACTGTCCACATAGACCGGGAAATCTCTGCCGACCAGGTTCCGTTCTTTGATCTCACGGATAAAGTAGAGCAGCTCCTGGGTACGCCCCACGGCAAAGGAGGGGATGACCAGATTGCCGCCCCGGCCAAGGGTCCGTTTGATGACGGAAGCCAGCTCGCTGACATGGTCCGGCGGCGCGTTGTGGAGGCGGTTGCCGTAAGTGGACTCCATGACCACATAGTCGGCGGTGTCCGTGTACTGCGGATCTTTGATCAGCGGGCGGTTGGAATTGCCCACATCTCCGGAGAAGACGATCTTTTTGCTGACACCTTCCTCTTCGATCCAGATTTCAATGGATGCAGAACCAAGAAGATGCCCTACATCGCGGAAACGTACCTGGATGCCGGGACAGAGTTCAATCTTCTGCTCATAACCGCAGGGATGGAACAGGCCGATGGCGCCAAGCGCATCGTCCATGGTATAGAGTGGTACATATTCTTCGGCGCCGGACCGTTTTGCCTTCCGGTTGCGCCACTCCGCCTCGAATTCCTGGATGTGCGCGCTGTCGCGCAGCATAATGTTGCACAGGTCGTTGGTGGAGAAGGTGGAGACGATCTCGCCCTTAAAGCCGTTTTTGTACAGGACGGGCAGCCGTCCGGAGTGGTCGATGTGCGCATGTGTCAGCAGGACAAAGTCGATCAGATGGTCCGGAACGGGGATGTCCTGGTTGATATAGACGTCTTTTCCCTGTTCCATGCCGCAGTCGATCAGGATGTGCTTTCCGCACGCCTCCAGATAATGACAGCTTCCGGTGACCTCGTGGTCGGCTCCTACAAATCCAAGTCTCATGGTGAAACCCCCTTTTCTCGTGACAGATGTCCATTTTATCTTATTTTTATTGTAACAAGATATGCATGGATATTCAATGAATATCTTGCCGGTTTTCGGAAAAAAGATTCTTCTGTACAGAAACAAGGGGCCGGGGTATAATATGCCGTAGGACAGGGAGGATGGAAAGATGACGGTAACAGTGAGAACATATGAAGAAAAGGATCTGACGGAGATGGTTGCGATCTGGAATGAGGTGGTGGAGGAAGGAACCGCATTTCCGCAGGAGGAGTTTCTGACGATCCCTGCGGGAGCGGAATTTTTCGCTTCCCAGACCTACAGCGCGGTGGCGGAGGATACGGATCATGGCCGGGTAGTGGGGCTTTACATTCTACATCCCAACAACATCGGGCGGTGCGGTCATATCTGCAACGCCAGCTATGCGGTCAGCAGTGCGGCCCGCGGTATGCGCATCGGGGAGAAGCTGGTCATGGACTGTCTGGAACAGGGAAGGCGTTTCGGCTTTGGGGTGCTGCAGTTCAACGCGGTGGTGGCATCTAATCTTCGCGCAAGGCGTCTTTATGAGAAGCTGGGTTTTTGCCGGCTGGGAACGATTCCCGGGGGATTCCGGATGAACGACGGGCGTTATGAGGATATCTGCCCGTATTATTATGACCTGCGGGACGGCTTTGGTGGAGCCGACAAAGAAAAATGACACTTGTGTCTTTCACGGGATATTGATATAATACTGGAATATATGTGCGCAGGAGAAAAGAAGGGCCGAAGGGCCGCCGGGAAGCCGTCAGGCGCCCGGGAAGAGAGAGGATGACAGAAGATGGAAGAAAAGAGAATGGAAGAGAACAAGATGGGCGTCATGCCTGTGAACCGGCTGATTCTGTCCATGTCCCTGCCGATCATGATCTCCATGCTGGTGCAGGCGCTGTACAACATTGTGGACAGTATCTTTGTGGCGAAGATCAGCGAGAACGCGCTGACCGCCGTATCCATGGCGTTTCCCATACAGAACCTGATGATCGCGGTGGGCGTGGGAACCGCGGTGGGCGTCAACGCGCTGCTGGCGCGGGCCCTTGGGGCAAAGGACTATGACCGGGTGAACCGGATCGCGGAGAACGCGGTCTTTCTCGTGGCGGTGAGCTATGCGCTGTTTCTCGTCATCGGTCTGTTTCTGGTGGAACCCTTTTACAGAAGTCAGACGGATATCGAGGAGATCATCAGGCACGGGAAGGAATACTTGACCGTATGCTGCTGCCTGTCCTTCGGCGTCTTTACCCAGGTCATGTTCGAACGCCTTCTGCAGGCCACGGGCAAGACCATCTATACCATGGTCACCCAGGGGATCGGCGCCATCGTCAATATTATTTTGGATCCGATCATGATCTTTGGCCTGTTTGGATGTCCCAAGATGGGCGTCACCGGCGCGGCTGCCGCGACGGTCATCGGACAGATCGTGGCGGGGATCCTTTCTGTATGGCTGAACCATACAAAGAACCATGAGGTGAAGATCCGTATGAAGGAGGCGAAACCGGATCTGCAGGTAATCCGGCAGATCTACGGCATCGGCGTGCCTTCGATCATCATGCAGGCCATCGGGTCGGTCATGACCTACGGCATGAACCGGATCCTGATCTCCTTTACGGCCACGGCTACGGCGGTCTTCGGCGTCTATTTCAAGCTCCAGAGCTTTGTGTTCATGCCGGTGTTCGGCCTGAACAACGGGATCATTCCGATCGTTGCCTATAATTACGGAGCGAAAAACAGGAAGCGGGTGCTCAGCACGATCCGGCACAGCATCGCCTACGCCATGTCCATCATGACGCTGGGATTTCTGGTGCTGCAGGTGTTTCCGGGGCCGCTTCTGCAGATGTTCAACGCGTCCGATACCATGATGGGCATCGGCATACCGGCGCTGCGGACCATCAGCCTGAGCTTTATCCCGGCGGGTTTCGGGATTGCCTGCGGAAGCGTCTTCCAGGCCATGGGACGTTCGATTTACAGCATGTTCGTGTCCATGGCAAGGCAGCTGGTGGTGCTGCTTCCCGCGGCATACATCCTTGCCGGATTTGGAGAGGTGAATTTTGTCTGGTGGGCATTTCCCATTGCGGAGCTGATGTCCCTGGTGATGACCGTTTATTTTATGATCCGGATCTATCAGACGGTCATCCGGGATCTTTCCCATGATATAAGGGAACGAAAGACCGGGGATCCGGTATGAAAAAAGATACAGCGCCTGAATGCCTGTGGGAACGGATCAGTGCCCGGCAGGGGGAGACATTTTATACGAAGAAGGGGCTGCCCTTTACCTACTATATAAAGGGAGGGGAGCTTTTTACCAGCCGCAGGGAGCGCTCCATTACGAGGAGTACGTTCGAAAAGGCCTGCCGGAAGATACAGGAACATCCGGAAGAGGTGTCGGGGCCGAAAAAGCTGAACGTATACGGCGCGCCCTATGTGTGGGCCATCCTGTCGGCGGTTATGGGGCAGGAAGAAGCGTAAGGAGGAACGAGCATGAACATATTTGCAAAGCTGGTCCATTCGGTCTGGGATCTGAGGAGCTATCCGGCGTATCGGAAAAGCGGAGGAACGGAGGTGTTTTTGTACGCTCTGTTTCTGAACGCGGTCTATTTTCTGGCTGTGGTTCTGATTCCCATGGCGGGTACGCTCGTCCTGATGGGAGGACTGGGAAACGTGATGGAGGAAGAGATTCCGGATTTTTCGTTAAAGAATGATAAGCTCTGGGTGGCGGAGACTGTTGATGTGCAGGAATACGACAGGTACCAGGGCGGTATCTGCATCCGGATCGATACGGGAGAGCCGATCACGGAACAGATCACGGATGTGGACCTGGTGGCGTTCGACCAGGCGCTGGTGCTGGATGCGGAGCATGGGATCGCAAAGATGGAGGGAAGCCCGGTGATCCGTTTCTCCTATGAAGATCTGGGACTTGGGGATTTCGACCGGGAAAGCCTGCTGAAGATGGTGATGCCGTTTCTGTCGGCCATCCTGGGCATTGTGGTGATCCTCGTTATGGGCTTCGGATTCTTCGGCTTTTTTGCGGGAGCGCTGGTGGTTGCCGTTCTGGGAAGCATTATGGCGTCTTTTTCCGGATGCAGGCTGAAGTTCGGTGAGCTGTATAAGCTGGCTGTCCATACCCGTACGCCCGCCCTGGCGGTGAAATGCGTCTGTGCCTGGCTGCCCGTTGCCGTTCCGTACCTGTCTGTGATCAGTTTCGGTATTTCCGGCATCTATATGTGGACGGCGATCCAGTATATTAAGGAAGAAGAAGGTTCCGGCCGGCAGATGTATGTCTGAGAAATGTTTTGAAAAGCCTTGACTTTGCGGCGGCTCTGTGTTATAGTAGCCATGCGACTGGAAGTTTAGGCTTTTTTTTTATGCCTAAAAACCGGTGACCGTCTCAGGGTCACCAGAGAAAAAAGTATAAAAGCGAGGTGGAAAGTTGTGCGCACAAGAATCACACTGGCATGTACGGAATGCAAGCAGCGGAATTACAACATGACAAAAGAGAAGAAGCTGCATCCGGACAGAATGGAGACTAAGAAATACTGCCGTTTCTGCAAGAGACATACTCTTCATAAAGAGACGAAGTAAACCTGCCCCGGGCGAGTAAAGGAAGTGAGAAGATGGGAGATACCAAGAAGACCCAGAAGACAGACTGGTTCAAAGGCATGAAGGCCGAGTTCCGGAAGATTGTCTGGCCGGATCAAAAATCACTTACAAGACAGACCATCGCGGTAGTCAGCGTTTCGGTTGCTCTGGCTCTCATTATCAAGATACTGGATATGATCATGACCATCGGGATTGATCTTCTGGTAACACTATAGTTCAGGGAAAGGTGATTTTATGTCAGAAGCAAACTGGTATGTAGTCCATACCTATTCCGGGTATGAGAACAAGGTAAAGGCCAACATTGAGAAGACGATTGAAAACAGACACCTTGAAGAGCAGATTCTGGAAGTCAGAGTCCCGATGCAGGATGTGGTGGAGATGAAGGACGGCCAGAGCCGTCAGGTTCAGAAGAAGATGTTCCCGGGCTATGTTCTGATCAATATGATCATGAACGACGATACCTGGTATGTGGTTCGCAATACCAGAGGAGTGACCGGATTTGTTGGTCCCGGGTCCAAGCCAGTTCCGCTTACAGACGAAGAGATGCGTCCATTGGGGATTCGTTCCGATGTCGTTCAGATGGATTACGAGGAAGGTGACAGCGTGGTCGTGACCGGAGGCGTGTGGAAGGATACCGTCGGTGTCATCCAGGCGATCAATGAGAACAAGCAGAGCGTGACGATCAACGTGGATCTGTTCGGCCGTGAGACGCCGGTAGAGATAAGTTTCAAAGAAATCAAAAAAATGTAAATGAAGTAAGATCTTCGGAGTATCGTTTCCGGGGATCGTGGGAGGGACATTCCCGCCATTACCACAATAGGAGGTGCCTTAGTTATGGCAAAAAAAGTTACAGGTTATATCAAATTACAGATTCCTGCTGGAAAGGCTACACCAGCTCCCCCAGTAGGCCCGGCCCTTGGACAGCATGGCGTGAACATCGTGCAGTTCACGAAGGAATTCAACGCAAGAACCGCAGACCAGGGCGACATGATCATTCCGGTTGTTATTACGGTATATGCTGACAGAAGCTTCAGCTTTATTACCAAGACTCCGCCGGCAGCAGTGTTACTGAAGAAAGCATGCGGACTGAAGACTGCTTCCGCCAATTCCAAGAAAGACAAAGTTGCTACGATCAAGAGATCCGAGGTGCAGAAGATCGCCGAGCTGAAGATGCCGGATCTGACTGCAGGAAGCCTTGATGCAGCGATCAGCATGATCGCCGGTACTGCAAGAAGCATGGGTATCACGGTAGTAGACGACTAAGACTGTTGCTGAACAATGACGTGGGAGGGAGATTCCCGCAATTACCACCAGGAGGTTAAAGAGAATATGAAACATGGTAAGAAATATGTTGAGGCTTTAAAATCATATGACAAGCTGGCGCAGTATGACAGAGACGAGGCGATCACGCTGGTAAAGAAACTGTCGACTGCAAAATTTGACGAGACCATCGAGGCTCATATCCGTACCGGATGTGACGGACGCCACGCAGACCAGCAGATCCGCGGCGCTGTCGTTCTTCCCCACGGAACCGGCAAGCAGGTGCGCGTACTGGTATTTGCAAAGGGTGCAAAGGCGGACGAGGCACAGGCGGCAGGCGCGGAGTTCGTAGGCGCAGAGGAACTGGTACCGAAGATTCAGGGAGGCTGGCTTGATTTTGACGTTGTCGTTGCGACGCCGGATATGATGGGCGTGGTCGGACGTCTGGGCCGTGTGCTCGGACCCAAGGGCCTGATGCCGAACCCGAAAGCAGGAACCGTGACCATGGATGTCACAAAGGCAGTAAACGATATCAAGGCAGGTAAGATCGAGTACAGGCTCGACAAGACCAACATCATCCACGTGCCGATCGGAAAAGCTTCTTTCACCGAGGAGCAGTTAGCGGACAACTTCCAGACGCTTATGGATGCCATCCTCAAGGCAAAACCATCCGCTGTCAAGGGCCAGTTCCTGAAGAGCGTTACCATCGCTCCGACCATGGGCCCGGGCGTGAAGGTGAATCCGATGAAGCTTTCTTAAATAAAAGAAAGTGTTGACATTCGATATAAATTATGATATTTTGAATTGCAGCGGGCCGCGCAGCGCGTGGCCCGGATGCAAAGATATGACTGCCCGAAGACAGCAGGTGCTGAAAAAGCATAAGTGTACGACCGCCTGCCGAGGAAAGCGTTCTGTTCAGAATGACTGACGAAACCTCTGTGTCTGCGGCACAGGGGTTTTTCTTGTTTAAAGGTTGTCATCCAAAATCTATAAGGAGGAAACCATTCATGGCAAAAGTGGAACTGAAAAGACCGATCGTAGAAGAGATCGCTGCAAATCTGGAAGGCGCTGCCGGTGTTGTTCTGGTGGACCACTGCGGTCTGACCGTTGAGCAGGATACACAGCTTCGCAGACAGATGAGAGCAGAAGGCATCATCTACAAGGTTTACAAGAACACCATGCTGAACTTTGCGATCAAGGGAACGGAGTTCGAGCCGCTGGCGCAGCATCTGGAAGGACCTTCCGCTGTAGCGATCTCCAAGACCGACGCGACGGCTCCGGCAAGGATCATCGCGAACTTTGCAAAGACGGCAGATAAGCTTGAGATCAAAGCGGGTGTTGTGGAAGGCAATTACTATGACGCCAAGGGAATGACTGCAATTGCAAACGTTCCGTCCAGAGAAGTGCTTCTGGGAAGACTTCTTGGCAGCATGAACAGCCCGATTGCGAACTTCGCACGCGTGATCAACCAGATCGCGGAGAGCAAAGAGGCATAAGATACCGCAGGGCTTTTGGAAAAAGGCGGATGCGGCGTCCGGCAGGACAGAAGCCGGAAACTGAGAGAAAGATCATACGACTATTACAATTGGAGGTAAAATCAAATGGCAAAATTAACTACTGCAGAATTTATTGATGCAATCAAAGAGCTGACTGTATTAGAGCTGAATGAGCTGGTAAAAGCATGCGAGGAAGAGTTCGGCGTATCCGCAGCAGCAGGCGTTGTTGTGGCGGCAACCGGCGGAGAAGGCGGATCGGCAGAGGAAGAGAAGGATTCCTTCGATGTTGAGCTGACTGAGGTTGGCCCGAACAAGGTTAAGGTTATCAAAGTGGTACGTGAAGCGACCGGTCTTGGCCTGAAGGAGGCAAAAGACGTGGTTGACGGCGCTCCGAAGGTTGTGAAAGAGGGCGCATCCAAGGCTGAGGCTGAAGAGCTTAAGGCTAAACTGGAAGGTGAAGGCGCTAAGGTTACCCTGAAATAATCTGACGAAAGAACCAGAGGGATATCGCACTGCGGTATCCCTTTTTCACATCCACATTTTGGAAAAATTCCCATTGACATACAAAAGAGTTTGTGCTATTATGGAAAATGCACTTATTATGGTGAGGTAGGCTTTGTACCTCATCTGATATTTTGCGGTTTGTTGACGAAACATGCAGTTATAAAATATAAGGGGTGAAAATGCCAATGGAAAAGAACAGAATCAAACCGATCAGATCCGGGAAAAGCAGCAGAATGAGCTATTCAAGGAAGAAGGAAGTCCTTGAGATGCCGAACCTGATCGAGGTCCAGCGGGATTCTTACCAGTGGTTCCTGGATGAGGGGCTTCGCGAGGCGTTCGCGGATATCTCTCCCATCACGGATTACAGTGGGAAGCTGAGCCTGGAGTTTACTGACTTTACACTGGACAAAGAAGGTGCGAAGTATACGATTGAAGAGTGCAAAGAACGCGACGCGACCTATGCGGCTCCTCTGAAAGTAAGAGTGCGCCTTTACAACAAAGAGACCGACGAGATCAACGAGCATGAAATTTTCATGGGCGATCTGCCTCTGATGACAGAGACCGGCACCTTCGTTATCAACGGAGCGGAGCGTGTCATCGTCAGCCAGTTGGTGCGTTCCCCCGGCATCTATTATGGTATCGATCATGATAAGGTAGGCAAACTGCTGTTTTCCTGTACCGTGATCCCCAATCGCGGTGCGTGGCTGGAGTATGAGACAGATTCCAACGACGTGTTCTATGTCCGCGTGGACCGGACCAGAAAGGTACCGATCACGGTGCTGATCCGTGCGCTGGGCTATGGCACGAACGCGGAGATCCTGGAAATGTTCGGGGAGGAGCCGAAGATTCTGGCGTCCCTGGCAAAGGATACGGCGGAAAATTATCAGGAAGGCCTTCTGGAGCTGTATAAGAAGATCCGTCCGGGAGAGCCGCTGGCCGTGGAGAGCGCGGAGAGTCTGATTACCGGCATGTTCTTCGATTCCAGAAGATATGATCTGGCGAAGGTGGGCCGTTATAAATTTAACAAGAAGCTTTCTTTGAAAAACCGTATCCGCGGCCACGTGCTGGCAGAGGATGTGATCGATGTATCCACCGGTGAAGTGGTGGCGGAGGCAGGTACCAGGGTGGACGCGGAACTGGCGGTACAGATCCAGGACTGCGGCGCGCCCTACGTGTGGATCCGCACGGAGATTCCGGGGGAGGAGCGCAATGTGAAGGTGCTCACCAACCGCATGGTGGATCTGAGAAATTATGTGGACTGCGACCCGAAAGAGCTGGGTGTCCGGGAGATGGTATATTATCCGGTGCTGGAAAAGCTCATGGAGGAGTATCCTGATCCGGAAGAGCTGAAAGACGCCATCCGCAGAGAGGTGTCCGAGCTGGTGCCGAAGCACATTACGAAGGATGATATTCTGGCGTCCATCAACTATAACATGCATCTGGAGTACGGCATGGGCAACAAGGATGACATCGACCATCTGGGCAACCGCCGAATCCGTGCGGTGGGCGAGCTTCTGCAGAACCAGTACCGGATCGGGCTTTCCCGTCTGGAGAGGGTTGTGCGGGAGCGTATGACCACACAGGATACCGAGGGGATTTCTCCTCAGTCACTGATCAATATCAAACCGGTGACGGCTTCGGTGAAGGAGTTCTTCGGTTCTTCCCAGCTGTCCCAGTTCATGGATCAGAACAACCCGCTGGGCGAGCTGACCCATAAGAGACGTCTGTCCGCGCTTGGCCCGGGCGGCCTGTCCCGTGACCGCGCAGGATTTGAGGTCCGCGACGTGCACTATTCCCATTATGGAAGAATGTGCCCCATTGAGACCCCTGAGGGCCCCAACATCGGTCTGATCAACTCTCTGGCGTGCTACGCGAGGATCAATGAGTACGGCTTTGTGGAAGCGCCGTACCGCAAGATCGACAAGACAGACCCGAAGAATCCGCGGGTGACGGAAGATGTAGTCTATATGACGGCGGATGAAGAGGACAATTACCATGTGGCTCAGGCGAATGAGCCGCTGGATGAAGAAGGATATTTTGTAAGGAACAACGTGTCCGGGCGTTACCGGGAAGAGACCCAGGAATATGAGAAGACCATGTTTGACTTCATGGACGTGTCCCCGAAGATGGTGTTCTCCGTGGCGACCGCGCTGATCCCGTTCCTGGAGAACGACGATGCCAACCGTGCGCTGATGGGTTCCAACATGCAGCGTCAGGCAGTGCCGCTGATGCTGACGGAGGCCCCGGTGGTCGGTACCGGTATGGAAGAAAAGACGGCGGTGGACTCCGGTGTCTGCGTGATCGCGCGGAATTCCGGCGTGGTGGAGCGTGCGGTGTCCAACGAGATCGTGGTGCGCCAGGACAACGGCGTCCGGGATACGTACCGTCTGACGAAATTTACCAGAAGCAACCAGAGCAACTGCTACAACCAGAGACCCATTGTTTTCAAGGGGGACCGGGTGGCCGAGGGACAGGTGATCGCAGACGGCCCGTCCACCGCCAACGGGGAGATCGCTCTTGGAAAGAACCCGCTGATCGGGTTTATGACCTGGGAAGGCTATAATTACGAGGATGCGGTACTGTTAAGCGAACGTCTGGTTATGGACGACGTGTATACGTCCATCCATATTGAGGAATATGAGGCGGAAGCCCGGGACACGAAGCTGGGGCCGGAAGAGATCACCAGGGACGTGCCGGGCGTGGGCGACGACGCGCTGAAGGACCTGGACAGCCGGGGAATCATCCGTGTGGGCGCAGAGGTGCGCGCCGGTGATATCCTGGTGGGGAAGGTGACCCCGAAGGGAGAGACCGAGCTGACGGCCGAGGAACGGCTTCTGCGGGCGATTTTCGGCGAGAAGGCAAGAGAAGTGCGTGATACGTCTCTGAAGGTGCCTCACGGCGAATACGGCATCGTTGTGGACGCCAAGGTATTTACCAGGGAGAACGGAGATGAGCTGTCCCCGGGTGTCAATCAGGCGGTGCGGATCTACATCGCCCAGAAGAGGAAGATTTCCGTGGGCGACAAGATGGCAGGCCGTCACGGCAACAAGGGCGTGGTATCCCGCGTGCTTCCGGTGGAGGATATGCCGTTCCTTCCCAATGGACGTCCGCTGGACATCGTGCTGAATCCTCTCGGCGTGCCGTCCCGTATGAACATCGGACAGGTTCTGGAGATCCATTTAAGCCTTGCGGCAAAAGCCCTGGGCTTCAATGTGGCGACTCCGGTCTTCGACGGCGCAAATGAAAATGATATTATGGACACTCTGGATCTGGCGAACGATTACGTCAACCTTGACTGGAGTGAATTTAAAGCGAAACATGAGCAGGAGCTGCTTCCGGAAGTGATGGACTATCTGTATGAGAACCGGGATCACAGGAAGGTGTGGAAAGGCGTGCCCATTTCCAGAGACGGAAAAGTGCGTCTGCGCGACGGTCGTACCGGAGAGTATTTTGACAGTCCGGTCACCATCGGGCACATGCATTATCTGAAGCTCCACCATCTGGTGGACGACAAGATCCATGCCCGTTCCACCGGCCCGTATTCCCTGGTCACCCAGCAGCCTCTGGGCGGCAAGGCGCAGTTCGGCGGACAGCGCTTCGGAGAGATGGAGGTGTGGGCGCTGGAGGCTTACGGGGCATCCTACACGCTTCAGGAGATCCTGACGGTTAAATCCGACGATGTGATCGGCCGTGTGAAGACGTATGAGGCGATCATCAAAGGAGACAATATTCCGGAATCCGGTATCCCGGAGTCCTTCAAGGTGCTTTTGAAGGAGCTGCAGTCTCTCGGCCTGGATGTGCGCGTGCTGCGTGACGACAACACGGAAGTGGAGATCATGGAGAGCAGCGAATACGGCGATGTGGATATCCGCTCCATTCTGGAAAGCGACAGCAGGCGTTACCGTGATGAGGAGAATGAGCCTCTGGGTTCCCTTGGCTTCAGCAAGCAGGAATTTGACGGCGACGAACTGGTGGATGTGAAGGAAGACAGTCCGGAGGAAGAGGACAGCGAGCCTCTGGATACGGACGAAGAGATAGATGATTATGAATAGGAGGTGCCGTTCATGCCGGAAACTACAAATAACGAGGTCTATCAGCCGATGACCTTTGATGCGATCAAGATCGGCCTTGCGTCTCCGGAGACCATCCGCGAGTGGTCCAGAGGGGAAGTCAAGAAGCCGGAAACCATCAACTACAGAACGCTGAAGCCTGAGAAGGACGGCCTGTTCTGCGAGAGGATCTTCGGACCGAGCAAGGACTGGGAATGTCACTGCGGAAAATACAAGAAGATCCGTTACAAAGGCGTGGTCTGTGACCGCTGCGGAGTGGAGGTCACCAAATCCAATGTACGCCGTGAACGCATGGGGCATATTGAACTGGCAGCTCCCGTATCCCATATCTGGTATTTCAAGGGAATTCCCAGCCGTATGGGACTGATTCTGGATCTGTCTCCGCGAACACTGGAGAAGGTGCTGTATTTTGCTTCCTATATTGTGCTGGATCCCGGCAGTACGGAGCTTCTGTACAAGCAGGTGCTCTCTGAAAAAGAGTATCAGGACATGAAGGAAAAATATCCGGAGGCCGGCGCGTTTCGTGTGGGCATGGGCGCGGAATCCATCAAGGAGCTTCTGCAGGCCATTGACCTGGAGAAGGATTCCAAAGAGCTGAAGGAAGGCCTGAAAAATGCGTCGGGACAGAAGCGGGCGCGCATCATCAAGCGGCTGGAGGTCGTGGAGGCGTTCCGGGGTTCGGGAAACAAGCCGGAGTGGATGATTATGGACGCGATCCCGGTCATTCCGCCGGACCTGCGTCCCATGGTGCAGCTGGACGGCGGCCGTTTTGCTACCTCGGATTTGAATGACCTGTACAGAAGGATCATCAACCGCAACAACCGCCTGCAGAGACTGCTGGACCTGGGCGCGCCGGATATCATTGTCCGGAACGAAAAGCGTATGCTTCAGGAGGCTGTGGACGCGCTGATCGACAACGGAAGAAGAGGAAGGCCGGTGACAGGCCCCGGCAACCGGGCGCTGAAATCCCTGTCCGACATGCTGAAGGGCAAGTCCGGCCGTTTCCGCCAGAACCTGCTTGGAAAGCGCGTGGACTATTCCGGCCGTTCGGTTATCGTCGTGGGACCGGAGCTGAAGATCTATCAGTGCGGTCTCCCCAAGGAGATGGCCATCGAGCTGTTCAAGCCCTTTGTCATGAAGGAGCTGGTGGCAAACGGCTCCGCGCACAACATCAAGAGTGCCAAGAAGATGGTGGAACGTCTCCAGACCGAGGTATGGGATGTGCTGGAGGAGGTTATCAAGGAGCATCCGGTGATGCTGAACCGTGCGCCTACCCTGCACAGGCTGGGTATCCAGGCATTTGAGCCGATCCTCGTGGAAGGTAAGGCCATCAAGCTTCATCCGCTGGTGTGTACGGCGTTCAACGCGGATTTTGACGGCGACCAGATGGCCGTGCATCTGCCCCTGTCCGTGGAGGCTCAGGCGGAGTGCCGTTTCCTTCTGCTCTCCCCGAACAACCTGCTGAAGCCGTCGGACGGCGGCCCTGTGGCAGTGCCCTCTCAGGATATGGTGCTTGGGATCTACTACCTGACGCAGGAAAGGCCGGGAGCCATCGGCGAGGGAAAGGCGTTTAAAAATGTCAATGAAGCCATTCTGGCCTATGAGAACGGCGCCCTGACCCTTCAGAGCCGCATTAAGGTGCGGGTGACGAAGAAGATGCCGGACGGCACGGTGCTGAGCAGTACGGAGGAATCCACGCTGGGCCGCTTTATCTTCAACGAGATCCTGCCCCAGGATCTGGGCTTTGTGGACCGGACCGTTCCGGGCAACGAGCTGAAGCCGGAGGTGGATTTCCACGTGGGGAAAAAAGGCCTGAAACAGATTCTGGAGAAGGTCATCAATACCCACGGGGCGACAAAGACGGCAGAGGTGCTGGACGATATCAAGTCCATGGGTTATAAATATTCCACCCGCGCGGCCATGACGGTATCCATCTCGGATATGACCGTGCCGCCGGAGAAGCCTGAGCTGATCAAAAAAGCACAGGATACGGTGGATAAGATTACCCGCAACTACAAGCGCGGTAAGATTACGGAAAAAGAACGTTACGAAGAGGTCGTGGAGACGTGGAAGCAGACCGATGCGGTGCTTACCAAAGCGCTTCTGGACGGCCTTGACAAATACAACAATATTTATATGATGGCGGATTCCGGCGCCCGCGGTTCCGACAAGCAGATCAAGCAGCTTGCGGGCATGCGCGGACTGATGGCGGATACTACCGGCCATACCATCGAGCTTCCGATCAAGTCCAATTTCCGTGAGGGGCTGGACGTTCTGGAGTATTTCATGTCGGCGCACGGAGCAAGAAAGGGCCTGTCCGATACGGCGCTTCGTACGGCGGACTCCGGTTACCTGACCAGGCGTCTGGTGGATGTGTCTCAGGAGCTGATCGTCCGGGAGATGGACTGCAGCGAAGGGCGCGACATGGAGATCCCCGGCATGGAAGTCAGTACATTCATGGACGGGAAAGAGCTGATTGAGTCTCTGCAGGAGCGTATTACCGGCCGTTTCGCGTGCGAGGATATCGTCGACAAGGACGGCAATATCATCGTGAAGGCCAACCATATGATCACGCCAAGACGCGCGGCGGCTGTCATGAAGCAGGGTGTGGACAAAGACGGAAAGCCTTTTGAGAAGATCAAGATCCGTACCGCGCTGACGTGCCGTTCCCATATCGGTGTCTGCGCGAAATGCTATGGCGCCAACATGGCCACCGGCGAGGCGGTCCAGGTGGGCGAGACCGTCGGCATCATCGCGGCACAGTCCATCGGTGAGCCGGGAACTCAGCTTACCATGCGTACCTTCCATACCGGCGGCGTGGCAGGCGGAGACATCACACAGGGTCTTCCCCGTGTGGAGGAGCTTTTCGAGGCAAGAAAACCGAAGGGCCTTGCCATCGTAACGGAGATCGCGGGAACTGCCACGATCAATGACATGAAGAAGAAACGGGAGATCATTGTCAGCAATACGGAGGCCGGGGAGGCGAAGACCTACCTGATCCCCTTTGATTCCCGAATTAAGATTCAGGATGGAAGCTATGTGGAAGCCGGAGACGCGCTGACCGAAGGAAGCATCAATCCTCATGATATTCTGAAGATCAAGGGCGTGCGTGCGGTGCAGGATTATCTGCTCCAGGAAGTGCAGCGGGTTTACCGCCTGCAGGGTGTGGAGATCAACGACAAGCATATTGAGATGATCGTGCGTCAGATGCTGAAGAAGATCCGCGTGGAAGACAACGGCGACAGTGAATTCCTGCCGGGTACGCTGGTGGATATTCTGGATTTTGAGGATACGAACGAGCGGCTTCGGGAAGAAGGAAAAGCAGAGGCGGAAGGAAAGCAGGTGCTTCTTGGAATCACCAAGGCATCGCTGGCGACCAATTCGTTCCTGTCTGCGGCATCCTTCCAGGAGACGACGAAGGTGCTTACGGAGGCTGCAATCAAGGGGAAAGTGGACCCGCTGATCGGCCTGAAGGAAAATGTCATCATCGGAAAACTGATTCCGGCAGGTACCGGTATGAAGCGCTACCGTGACGTGAAGCTGAATACGGATCTGGAGGAAGGAGATTCTCTGGAGGTCAGCGAGGAAGAAGACACGGATGCGGAGACAGCCGGTGAGGTTTCAGAGGAAGAGACCTTTGAGGAAGAAGGATTCGACGAGGACGGGGACATGGAAGCAGAGGACTTTGACGACGAGACAGAAGACTTTTCGGATGAGGACGATGCAGACCTGGACGACGAGGAAGAAGAGCCGGACGAGGACGGCCTGACGGAGGAATAAGCATACAAGATGGTAAAAGGATACCCGGATAGAAGGGTATCCTTTTATTTGACGTTGTTTTGGTGCATGATATACTTGATTTCAGTGGAGAAAAGCGGGGAAACAGCTTCTAAGCTTTCGTTTTCCTCCGGCGGGCCAGCGGCCGGAAGATGGTGACGCGTCCGAGAAAGCAGAGGAACTGTACCATCAGCACGCCTGCCAGAATTCCGATGCTGTCAATCCCCACGTCCTTTTTGGACGGCCCGCGCCCGGCTACGAAGGACTGGTGATATTCGTCCAGAGCCGCGAATCCCACACAGAAACTGCCGGCAAGGAGCGGGAGCCACAGTCCCCGGACGCCGTACACATAGAGCGGAAAAGAGATCGAGACCGCCAGCAGGAAGTATTCGGTCACATGGGCCAGTTTCCTGACCGGACGGTGGAGCCGTTCTATATAATAGTCTATCTCGCTTCCGGACCAGTGGAGCTCGAATGCTTCATTGGCGGATTCCACGATGATCCCGCTGATCTGGTAGCTCAGATTCCCGGAGGCGGTTCCGTCCTGGGAGGAGAAGGAAAAGATCAGGTACATCATCAGCAGGGCCGGGAGAAAGGAAAAGGGCTTTAACAGCGCTCTTAAAAATACTTTTATCATGATTTGATGTCTCCTTTTGATCTGCCTATCATAGCACCGAAGCGATGCGGTGTCCAGCGAATTAAGAAAATCATAAGAAACAGCGGAGGAGGGGCTGTGGCTGCGGCAGAGAAAATGTGGGAAAAACCGCTGAAAATCGGCAAAATACTGCTTGACAAGGCAGAATGCTTTATATATAATATATGAGCATGTGTGTTTTGGCACGCATGTTTTTCAGCAGGTCTGAAAAACAGCAGTCATGGTAAGGACTCTTACCGTCGCAGGAGAAACCTGTCACAAATATGCAGGAGGTGAAAGGAATGCCAACATTTAACCAGTTAGTAAGAAAAGGAAGACAGACATCTGTGAAGAAGTCCACTGCTCCGGCTCTGCAGAAAGGATTCAACTCTCTGAGAAAGAGACCGACGGACGCATCCGCACCGCAGAAGCGCGGCGTATGTACCGCAGTGAAGACCGCGACTCCGAAGAAGCCGAATTCCGCGCTTCGTAAGATCGCCAGAGTACGTCTTTCCAATGGGATCGAGGTTACCAGCTATATCCCGGGTGAAGGCCACAACCTTCAGGAGCACAGCGTTGTTCTGATCCGCGGAGGCAGGGTAAAAGACCTTCCGGGTACCAGATATCACATCGTCCGTGGTACGCTGGATACCGCAGGCGTGGCGAAGAGACGTCAGGCACGTTCCAAATACGGTGCCAAGAGACCGAAAGACGCCAAGAAGTAAAAAGTTTCCGGCATGGCCGGACAGAGTCTGCAGTCTTATACGGAACGTATGGGAAACAGGCTTGATATCGGATCGAAGGATTCGGAAAAAGAAAAGAGTATCACAAACAGAACTATGATTGTTGGCATCGCGTAAGCGCTGCCTGTGCCAGGAGTTCCTTACAGGAACCTATGACTGCGGGTTTTAACGATAGAAGGATTACCGGGCACGAACACACGTAGAACGACACATGTGAGTACCTGTGATTTAATTGATCATTAAGGAGGGAAGTAACGTGCCACGTAAAGGACATACTCAGAAAAGAGACGTATTGGCAGATCCGCTGTACAATAATAAAGTGGTCACCAAGCTGATCAACAATATCATGCTGGACGGCAAGAAAGGTGTAGCACAGAAAATCGTGTACGGCGCATTTGCAAGAGTAGAAGCAAAGACCGAGAAGCCGGCGCTGGAAGTCTTCGAGGAGGCCATGAACAACATCATGCCGGTGCTCGAGGTAAAGGCAAGGCGTATCGGAGGCGCAACCTATCAGGTGCCCATCGAAGTAAGAGCGGACCGCCGTCAGGCGCTGGCTCTGCGCTGGCTGACCATGTTCTCCCGCAAGAGAGGCGAGAAGACCATGGAAGAGCGGCTGGCAAATGAGATCATGGATGCAGCGAACAACACCGGTGCAGCCGTGAAGAGAAAAGAAGACATGCACAAGATGGCAGAGGCGAACAAGGCATTTGCACATTACAGATTCTAGGAGGAAAATCCATTGGCTGGAAGAGAATATCCGTTGGAGAGGACCAGGAATATCGGGATCATGGCTCATATCGATGCGGGCAAGACCACACTGACCGAGCGTATCCTGTACTATACTGGTGTGAACTATAAGATCGGTGATACTCATGAAGGTACTGCGACCATGGACTGGATGGAGCAGGAGCAGGAGAGAGGTATCACGATCACTTCCGCAGCTACGACCTGTCACTGGACCCAGCAGGAAAACTGCAAGGCAAAACCGGGGGCTCTCGAGCATCGTATCAACATCATTGATACCCCGGGCCATGTTGACTTTACCGTAGAGGTGGAGCGTTCCCTTCGTGTGCTGGACGGCGCGGTAGGCGTCTTCTGTGCGAAGGGCGGTGTTGAGCCTCAGTCCGAGAACGTATGGCGTCAGGCCGACACCTACAATGTACCCCGTATGGCATTCATCAATAAGATGGATATCCTGGGTGCAGATTTTTATAATGCAGTGGAGATGATTAAGACCCGTCTGGGCAAGAACGCCATCTGCCTGCAGCTTCCCATCGGCAAGGAAGATTCCTTTCAGGGAATCATCGACCTGTTTGAGATGAAAGCTTATATTTACAATGATGATAAGGGCGACGACATTTCCATCACCGACATTCCGGATGATATGAAAGACGACGCCGAGTTATACCGCACCGAGCTGGTGGAGAAGATCTGCGAGCTGGACGACGACCTGATGATGGAGTACCTGGAGGGCGAGGAGCCGTCTGTGGAGACCATGAAGGCGGCGCTCAGAAAGGCTACCTGCGAATGTACGGCCGTTCCGGTATGCTGCGGAAGCGCTTACAGGAACAAGGGCGTGCAGAAGCTTCTGGACGCAGTGCTGGAGTATATGCCGGCGCCTACCGATATCCCGGCCATCAAAGGTACGGATATGGACGGCAATGAAGTGGAGAGACATTCTTCTGACGAGGAGCCCTTCTCCGCTCTGGCATTCAAGATCATGGCGGACCCCTTCGTAGGAAAACTGGCATTCTTCCGCGTGTATTCCGGTACGATGAATTCCGGTTCCTATGTATACAACTCCACCAAGGGCAAGAAGGAGCGTGTGGGACGTATCCTGCAGATGCATGCCAACAAGAGGCAGGAGCTGGACAAGGTATATTCCGGCGATATCGCTGCAGCGGTAGGCTTCAAACTGACTACCACCGGCGATACGATCTGCGACGAGCAGCATCCGGTGATCCTGGAGTCCATGGAGTTCCCGGAGCCGGTGATCGAGCTGGCCATCGAGCCCAAGACCAAGGCAGGCCAGGGCAAGCTGGGCGAGTCCCTTGCGAAGCTGGCGGAGGAGGACCCGACCTTCCGTGCGCATACGGATCCGGAGACCGGCCAGACGATTATCGCAGGTATGGGCGAGCTTCATCTGGAGATCATCGTGGACCGTCTGCTGCGTGAGTTCAAGGTAGAGGCGAACGTAGGCGCGCCGCAGGTTGCTTACAAGGAGACCTTCACCAAAGCGGTGGATGTGGATTCCAAGTATGCGAAGCAGTCCGGCGGACGCGGACAGTACGGACACTGTAAAGTACACTTTGAGCCCATGGATGCCAACGGTGAAGAGCTGTTCAAGTTCGATTCTTCCGTTGTCGGCGGTGCGATTCCGAAGGAATATATCCCGGCAGTCGGCGAAGGTATCGAGGAGGCGGCAAAAGCAGGTATCCTCGGCGGATTCCCGGTACTGGGCATCCATGCAACCGTATTTGACGGTTCCTATCATGAGGTCGACTCCTCTGAGATGGCGTTCCACATTGCAGGTTCTCTTGCATTCAAAGAGGCCATGCAGAAGGCAGGGGCTGTGCTCCTTGAGCCGATCATGAAAGTGGAGGTCACCACACCGGAGGACTACATGGGAGATGTCATCGGCGACATCAACTCCCGCCGCGGCCGCATCGAAGGTATGGATGACATCGGCGGCGGAAAGATGATCCGCGGATATGTGCCTCTGGCGGAGATGTTCGGATATGCGACCGATCTTCGTTCCAGAACCCAGGGACGCGGCAACTATTCCATGTTCTTTGAGAAATATGAGCAGGTTCCCAAGAGCGTACAGGAAAAAGTTCTTGCTGCAAAGACAAAATAAACCAGAAACAGGCTTGCAAAATACGCCCATTTGAAATATAATCAAGGATAGCGAGTCAATTATATAAAATGTTGAGATTATGTGATCTAAAGGAGGAAAACAAAAATGGCAAAAGCTAAGTTCGACAGAACTAAACCACATTGTAATATCGGAACCATCGGTCACGTTGACCATGGTAAAACCACTCTGACCGCAGCAATCACCAAGGTTCTTTCCGAGAGAGTTGCCGGCAACACCGCTACTGATTTCGAGAACATTGATAAAGCTCCGGAAGAGAGAGAGCGTGGAATCACCATTTCTACCGCGCACGTAGAGTATGAGACCGAGAAGAGACATTACGCACACGTTGACTGCCCCGGCCATGCGGACTATGTAAAGAACATGATCACCGGTGCGGCTCAGATGGACGGCGCAATCCTTGTGGTTGCTGCTACCGACGGCGTTATGGCGCAGACCAAGGAGCACATCCTTCTGTCCCGTCAGGTAGGCGTTCCCTATATCGTCGTGTTCATGAACAAATGCGATATGGTAGACGACGAAGAGCTTCTTGAGCTGGTTGAGATGGAGATCACCGAGCAGCTGGAAGAGTACGAGTTCACGGACTGCCCGATCATCAAGGGTTCCGCTCTGAAAGCTCTGGAAGAGCCGTCCAGCGAGTGGGGAGACAAGATCATGGAGCTTATGGCTACTGTTGACGAGTATATCCCGGACCCGCAGCGTGCAACTGACCAGCCGTTCCTGATGCCGGTCGAGGACGTGTTCACGATCACCGGCCGTGGTACCGTTGCTACCGGTAGAGTAGAGCGTGGTACGCTTCATCTGAACGAGGAAGTGGAGATCATCGGTGTGAAGGAAGAGTCCCGTAAGACCGTCGTAACCGGTATCGAGATGTTCCGTAAGCTTCTGGACGAGGCTCAGGCTGGTGACAACATCGGTATCCTTCTCCGTGGCGTACAGAGAACCGATATCGTCCGCGGCCAGGTTGTTGCAAAACCGGGCAGCGTAAAATGCCACACCAAGTTCACGGCTCAGGTATACGTACTGACCAAGGACGAGGGTGGACGTCATACTCCGTTCTTCAACAACTACAGACCGCAGTTCTACTTCAGAACTACCGACGTTACCGGTGTCTGCAACCTTCCGGAAGGCACTGAGATGTGCATGCCCGGCGATAACGTAGAGATGAGCATCGAGCTGATCCATCCGATCGCTATGGAGCAGGGTCTTACCTTCGCTATCCGTGAGGGCGGCAGAACTGTTGGATCCGGTCGTGTGGCTACGGTTATCGAGTAATCAGTAAAAAGCTGTATTTTATGGGACTTTCTAAGTTATTTAGGAAGTCCCTTTTTATTCTGTCAAATTATTTTTATTGGAACTCGTGGATCGAAGATGCTTCTGTTTTATAAAAAGACATGCATTTTGCATAATACATATGTCAAAAACAAGTAGCATATATTCTTTTAAAGAGTACACTATAATAAAGACTGGACAGTAAAAAGTTTTAACAAAAAGAATAACCCTTTCATTGAGATTTTGTTACCTTTAAGTTACCACACTTAAGAAAGGTACAAATCGCCTGAAAGAGTTATTCTGAGTATGAGTTTATCATGCTTTCCGGTGGTTGACTATGCGGTATGTTGAATTTCATTGATAAAATTTTGTCTTCCTTTCTCCTGCTCGACCGGTATTTTCTTTCGGTTCCTGCACTGAAAAGGCTTCGGGAACTCACGGTCGGAAAAACAGTTTCCGTGGAGATCGCCACAAAGGCGAAACGTAACTGCACCGCTTTTGAGAAACCTTCTTTCCGGAAACCCGGGAAAGGGCGGCCGCCCAGAAAGGGGAAATCCATCCGCCTGAAAGATCTGTTCGAGTCCCGTAAAGAGCAGTTCAGGGAAGCTGAGATGATGCTCTACGGAAAAAAGGAGAAACTGCGTTGTTACAGTATCGATCTCCTGTGGAGACAGAAGCTGTATCAGGAACTCTGCTTTGTCCTGGTGGAATATAATGGAACACAGAGCATTCTGGCCGGGACCTGCCTGGAACTGGACCCGCTGTCCATGATCCGTCTTTACAGTTTCCGATTCCGGATCGAATGCACCTTCCGGGAGCTGAAGCAGCAGACCGGAGCTTTCTGTTATCACTTCTGGTCAAAACACATGCCCCGGCTGAATTATTACCGGAAGAAAACAGAACCGTCGCCGCTGGAGCAGGTGAAAAGCGACCATGCCCGCAGAAAAATCCTGCAGACCGTACGGGTGGTTGAAATGCATATGGCGCTGTCCTGTACTGCAATGGGAACTGTTCAGTGTCTGTCACTCCGGACAGAGGGAAAACTCTGCACGGAACAGATCCATTACCAGCGTACCCCGTCAAAAGGGAAAGTATCAGAAGGTGCCATGATGCATTATCTTTGAAAACATATTTTTCGATTTATGGGGTAAAACCCGACGATTTCTGATTTCGGAATTTTTTATTGACAGCAGCATTCTGGTCTGTTACAATAGAATAAGTAAAATTTCATATAGCTTGATATGCAAGCTGGTGTAATTCATATTTTTAAAGGCAGATTTCTTCAATAAGGGGGATAGTCTGCTCTTTTGAAGATATTGATACACCGGTTTTTTTGTTGTGCCGATGTATATGTACGTTGACAATTTCATCCGCAGACGCGCCGGGCGGCTGACCGGGGATGTACCGCTACGACCTGCATTCTGCAGCGAGCGTGCCAGGGGAACCGTTTCACGCAGCAGATTGCGTGGGGCACGGACTGCGACCTGATCGAACATACAAGTCCATAGAAAGAGAGGCACAGCTTATGTTATACAATATACAGAAATACGAACAGGATCGTTTATCCAATATTACAGTTCTGACTATCAGACAGATGGATGGATATTACGGCAGGGATTATGCACCAGAGATATGCGCGAAATTTTTACAGTCCGCAGAACAGTTTCCGGATGAGGAATTCCTCGGATGGCAGCTGACTGCGGACAAAGAAGGGCGCTGGACGAATGTTGTCTTTTCAAGTCCGGGCGTTCGAGTGGAACCGGAAGATTTTAACTGGATTTTTCAGGGGTTTGCGGAGGCAGGTGCCGGATCAGCAGAGATGCCGGACGGCATACCTTATGAACAGGGAAAGGTTTACGCGCTCCGCTGTCTGCCGTCGGCCGGGGAGGAGAAGGAGGACTACGCATGGAATTATGGTTATGGCAGAGGCACATACTCAGAGGACTGGCACTTTTTTGAGGAAATGCTGAAGATGATCCGGGACGCCGGAGGCTTTATACGGATTCTTTCCGGCGGGCGTACGAACGGGAGCGCCGGGTGGGGAATGATCCTCCTGGGCCTGCCGGAGGAGATCACTCTCAGGATGCGGACCACGATCTCTCTGGCTTTCTCCGGCATGGCAGTAAAGGCATTAAGCGAAAGGGAGGCTCTGGAAGATCCGGCCTGCAGACTTTCGGCAAAGTGTCTGAAATGCGGGATGCTGGGAATTCTGAAGGCTCTGATGGACGAACAGGTAAAAGCCGGAGAGGTCGGGGAATACAGCGATGACGAACTGGTTGACGACGATACAGACGACATGCTTCTGCTTTCGGATGAAGATTCGGATGATGCTGCCGCACCAGGTCTGCTGCTCGAAGATCTGGATCTGAGCGTGAGGAGCTATAACTGCCTGAAAAGGGCGGGAATCCACACGGTTGAGGAGCTTCAAAGATCGAAGGATAACGATTTCAGGAATGTCCGCAATTTTGGCAGGAAATCGGCGGAGGAGGTCAGAAGAAAGCTCGCCTCCCTGGAGGAGCAGAAGGCATCTGCGCAGCAGCCGGCTCCGGACTGTTCAGCGATGCTGAACGAGCTGGTCGGCCTTGGGGAAGTCAAGGAGCAGGTCAGGAAGATCACCGCTTATGCGAAAATGAAACAGGATCTTTCCCGGATGGGGAAAGAATCCGTCCCTGTTGTACTGAACATGGAATTTGTCGGAAATCCAGGCACCGCCAAGACCACCGTTGCCAGGATCCTGTCGGGAATCCTTCATCAGTCCGGGCTGATTTCCGATTCCGGGATCGTAGAGGTTGGACGGGCCGATCTGGTGGCGAAATATGAGGGACAGACGGCAGATAAGGTAAAAGAGGTGTTCAAAAAGGCCAGGGGAAAAGTTTTGTTTCTTGATGAAGCGTATTCTCTGGTGGAAAACTGGGATGGGGAATTCGGAGATGAGGCCATCAACACGATTGTACAGGAAATGGAAAATCACAGGGAGGATACAATCGTAATCTTCGCCGGATATCCGGATAAGATGGAGGAGTTTTTTTCCAGAAATCCGGGCCTGCGTTCACGGGTGCCGTTTCGGATCCGGTTTGCGGATTATTCCGCGGATGAGCTGGCGCAGATCGCCGAACTCGAAGCGCGCAGAAGAGGATTTGCCATCGCGCCGCAGGCAAAAGAGAAAGTCAGATCCTTCTGCGGGGAGGCGCAGAAGCGTCCCAATATGGGAAACGGCCGTTTTTGCAGAAATCTGGTGGAAAGCGCGGTCCTTGCGTACGCTGCGAGGGTTTACGGGGGCAGGGATGAAGCGTGCGGCGGAGATTTTTCCCTTGGAGAGGAGGACTTTGTGCTGCCGGATGTGCTGAAAGAAGCAAAAGGGAAACGGCCTGTAGGCTTCCGGGCGTAAGCGCCTGTCCTGCCGATGCACATATGGGAACAGGAAAATATCCGCTTTTTATTAGTATTTTCTTAGGATTCCCGTAACCGAATATTAAAATATCATTCGATTGCCGCTGATAGTATGATTCTGTCACCGGCAATCGTTTTTCTATTCGGAAAGGATGTTAAATTATGAAAGAAAAAATGAACAGCCTGATACTGGTCAACAGGGAGCATGCGTGCCCGGAGGATCTGGCACAGGATCTGGTTCCTGTATGCGGAGCGTATCCGCATGTCCTGATGGAGCGGCAGGCGGCGCGGGCGCTTTCGCGCATGATGGAACAGCTGGACGGATGGCGTTTTATCGTCCCTGTAAGCGGCTGGCGTTCCATGGAAGAGCAGAGGACGCTCTACGAACAATCTCTCAGGGAGCATGGACAGGCCTTTACAGAGCGCTTTGTGGCCCTTCCGGGACACAGTGAGCATCAGACAGGGCTGGCCATCGATCTGGGGCTGCTTCAGCCGGAGATCGATGTGATCCGTCCTGATTTTCCAAACGACGGGATCTGCCGGCACTTTCGGGATCTGGCGCCGGCCTTTGGCTTTGTGGAACGTTACCCGGAGGGCAGAGAGCATATTACCGGTATTGCCCATGAGCCGTGGCATTTTCGTTATACAGGGATTCCTCATGCGGAATATATGACCCGCAGGCACCTGACACTGGAGGAATATGTCGGGTAAGGTCCGGAGCATCCAGGCGGTGGGACGGCAGAGCTGTACGGAGGATATTCTAAAGAAAAGCGTACGGCTTCTTTCGTTGTGCATCTCCGCATTTTTGAGAAACAGATAGTGAAAAATGTCCGGGAATCTGATAAACTGTTATCAGGAGGAGAAAAAGCAGTGAGGAGAGAGGACTACGAAGCGATTCCCGGAGAGCGGGAAGACAGCGGGCAGGATCAGAAGGGTTCCGGAGAGCGGGAAGACAGCAGGCAGGATCTGGAGCGTCTGGTGGCAGTGGTGCGTTCCAGATATGAGATTATGACTATGGTGCATCTGGATACGGGGATGTGCGACCGGGTGTATCTCAATCAAACGGAGCGGCCGGGCCGGGTGAATACCGGGGATTATGACTATTACATTCAGAGGGCGGCCGAAGGCGTCGTACACGAGGCGGACAGGGAACGCTTTCTGAATACTTTTGGGCTTGCGAATCTGCGCCGAAGGGCAGAAGATGTGCAGAAGACGCAGGAAGAGATCTGCGAGTACCGTATAAAAGGCAGCGAGACCATGTGGGTGGAGGAGCATATCTTTTTCCTCCGTCAGAAAGGGCAGGTGCTTGTCAATATCCTCGGCAGAAACGCTACAGAAGAGAAATCCCGGGAAGAAAGGACTTCTCTGGAGCAGAGACGGCGGGCGGCGATCATCGGCAGTCTGAGCAGTCTGTTTTTTGCTTCGTATTATGTCGACCTGGAAGAAGACACGTTTCAGACTGTGAGCCAGTGCAGGGAAGTGAGGGAGATCCTGGGCAGTAAAAGAAATTATACAGAGGGGATACACGCTTACGCGAAAACCTTCGTGCATCCGGAGTACAGGGAAGAATATCTGAAGACCTTTGATTTTCAGAGACTGGCGAGGGAGCTGACGCCGGAACATCCGTTTGCGGCGATGGAGTACCGGAAGCTGAACGGCGGGTACGATTACGTGAAAGAAGGCTGGGTACGCGCGACCATGATCCTGGCGGACGGAAAAGGAGGGAGCGCCGGAACCGCCCTGTACGTGGCGCAGGATGTGACCGCAAGTAAGCGGAAAGAGGAAGAGGCGCATCAGGTCCTGAAGGAGGCCTATGAGGCGGCCAAACTGGCCAATGCGTCCAAGAGCGATTTTATGTCCAGGATGAGCCATGATATCCGGACTCCCCTGAATGCGATCATCGGCATGACAAGGATTGCGGGTGCCCATCTGGAGGACCCGGAACGGGTGAAGGACTGCCTGGATAAAATCACCGTATCCAGCAGGCATCTTCTGTCGCTGGTCAACGAGGTGCTGGATATGAGCCGGATCGAATCAGGCAAGATCAGCCTTTCTGAAGAGCGTTTCCATCTGGCGGATCTGGCACAGAATCTGCAGACGATCATCCGCCCGTCGGTCAGGCAGAAGGGGCAGGAATTTTCGCTCCATATGGGAAATGTGGAGCACGAGTATGTGATCGGGGATCAGATGCGGATGCAGCAGATCTTTGTGAATATCCTTGGAAATGCGGTCAAATATACGCCGCCCGGAGGCAGAATCCGGATGGAAATCAAGGAAAAATCCTCCCGGAAATACGGATATGGCTGCTATGAATTTGTGTTTCGGGACAATGGAATCGGGATGGATGAGGAGTTCGTGAAACGGATTTTCGAGCCCTTCAGCCGCGCCGAGGATTCCCGTGTGAGCAAGATCGAGGGCACCGGGCTTGGGATGGCCATCGCCCAGAACATCGTACATATGATGAACGGCACCATTCAGGTGGAGAGTGAGAAAAACAGAGGAAGCCGCTTTATTGTGACGCTGTACCTGAAGCAGCAGGACCGGGCCGATGCGGCCGCGGAAGGAAGGACAGGGGAGACCGCGGCAGCTTTATGGGAGGCCGAAACATCACAGGTGTCCTTTGAGGGATACCGGATCCTCCTGGTGGAGGACAATGAGCTGAACCGGGAAATCGCGGAGGAGCTGCTGAAAGAAACCGGGGCAGAGCTGGAAACTGCAGAGGACGGGCAGGAGGCTTTGCAGATGTACCGGAAACGGGGAGCGGGATATTACAGCCTGATCTTCCTGGATATTCAGATGCCGGTGATGAACGGCTATGAGGCTGCGAAACGGATCAGGAGCTCCGGACAGGAGGACGCAGGGACGATTCCCATCGTGGCCATGACCGCAAATGCTTTTGTGGAAGATGTGATGGAGAGCCGGAAGGCGGGAATGAACGATCATATCAGCAAGCCGCTGGACCCGGACCATTTGACGGAATGTATGGCCAGATGGCTGCTGAAGCGTGAGGACGCCCCACAGGAAAACTGAGGGAAGGCAAATTGTGCGGAAACAGACGCGGAGAGATGCGTTGTCTGTTTCCGTTTTTCTGTTTTGAACTCCGGGGAGCTTCCTGGGAAATTTGTGCCTTGAGCAGGAGCTGTTCCGGACAGCATGGACTTTTAGAAATTTGAGGAAAGGTTCGGGAAACGATTGACACATCCGGTCTATTGTGATAGACTATAATTGGTCTAATGCAATAGACCATGTGAAAGACAGAAAGAAAAACAGACAGGAAACAGGGGTATTTTTAGAGATAATTTTTTTATAAAAGAAACGGAGGCAGGACATGGAGAAGATTTTTGAAAGCGAATATCGTTTTCTGCAGATTTTGTGGGAGCGGGAGCCGGTCACAAGTCCGGAACTTGTGAAGCTGTGCGGCGAACGGCTGGGCTGGAAGAAGTCAACCACTTATACTGTCATTAAAAAGCTGACGGAAAAAGGGATTGTGAAAAGCGAGAAGACGGTCGTGGAGGCTCTTGTGACCAAGGAAGAGGCGGACCGGCAGGCGGGAGAGGAACTGCTGGAACGGACCTGTCAGGGAAATATCCCGGCGTTTTTCGCTGCATTTCTGAAAGACCGAAAGCTGACGGAGGACGAGGTCCGAAAGCTTCGGAAGCTGATCGATGAGGCGCAGGAGTAGAAGCCGTACGTCCGGCCGGATCAGCCGTACGGATATGCTGCGGAAGCTTTTATAATCGGATGGAAATTCCGGTAAAAAGAAGATGGGAAAAGAGATCGGAAGAAGGGAGAGACAGGGATGATCGACAGTTTGTGGAGAATGGGATTATACGGTTGTGTACCGATTGGAATGGCGCTGGCAGGGCGCAGGTTACTTTGCAGGTATCCGAAGGAATACAGCTGCGGGCTGTGGATTCTGGTGTTTGTCAGGCTGCTGCTCCCGGTGTTTATCGGGAAGCCTCTCGGCGTCCAGCCGCTGCAGTATATGGGGTGTCTGCAGAGAGCTGGAGGAAAGGGGCTTTGGGCGTCGCTGTATCTGGCGGGCATGTGCCTGGTATCCGGATATTTTCTGATACAGGGCCTGCGGATTCGAAGACAGCTGCGTCCGGCGGTCCGGGAGATGAAAAACATCTGGAGATGCGAGAACATCTCCTCCGCGTTTGTTGCGGGCCTTATAAAGCCCAGGATTTTTCTGCCCTACGGACTGGAGGGAACAGAACGGTGGTATGTGGAGCTTCATGAGAAAATGCACATCCGGCACGGGGATCCGTGGGTACGCATGCTGGGGACGGTCACACTCTGCCTGCACTGGTGGAATCCGCTGGTCTGGTATGCGGTATCCAAACTGTATGAGGATCTGGAGATGTCCTGCGATGAGGCCGTTATGAAAGAATGTGCGTCTCCGGAGCGGAAGATCTATTCGGATGTGCTTCTGCGGCTGTCGATGCGTCAGAACGGGTTTCCGGGGCTTGGTTTCGGGGAATCCCATACGGAACGGCGGATACGGAACCTTCTCGAGAAGAAAAAGAAGGTGAACGTGTGGTTTGTCCTTCTGTTTTATCTGCTGCTGAACCTGTGTGTGCGGATCTCCCTTACCATTCCGCAGATTTAGTACGGAAGCGGATCGGTATTTTGCAATTCTTTTTAGATGTATCACGACAAAAGACATAAAAACGTTGTATTCAGGGAAAGGAATGGATATGGCAAATAAAAGAACGATGGTACGTGATCTGCAGACGATAATTGATGAAATACATGCGTCGAACGGGCTTCCCAACAACCTTTCTACAGAGGCGCAGCTGTGGGATGAGATTATGAAAAAAGAAGTATTTCTAATGCCCGAACAGCTTTTTCCGCTGATTCGAGAGGTTCATGGGAAGGAGTATCCAAGGGATACGCCGATCCGGTTGATGGCAACGGAGTATTCGGTGGAACGGCTGGATACGAAGGAAATCTCTTCCATTCGGGCGGATATAACCGTACAGGTCGCCGGGTCAGATATTTATCATTTTGAGTGTGAGATCAAAAAAGATGAGACCATGGTTATCCGCATGTTTGAATACGATGTGCATGCGGCGATTACGTATGCGGAGGATGAGAAAGCGGGTTATCGAATTCGTTTTCCCCATTCGGCGGTATTGTATCTGGAAAACAGCCGGACGATGCCGGACGAGTTGGTCTGCCCTGTGATTTTTCAGGACGGTACCACGCACGAATATAAAGTTCCGGTAATTCAGGTGCAGTGCTACACGCTGGAGGATATCCGGGAAAAGCATCTATGTGTGCTGCTTCCGTTTCTTCCGCTGAGGTTTCGTCCCCGCATAAAATCGAAAACCAGAAAAATACAAACAGATGAATTGACGGATTTTTATCAGCAGATTATACTGATATTAAATCAGGAAGTGGCAGACGGACATCTGAGCGTGAGAAATCAAAAAGCGGTGCTTTCCCTGCTGCGAAAGTCCATGATTCGTGTATTCTACAGGGATGAATCGCTGCTGAAGGAGGTGATTACATTGACGGAACCTGTCCTTGAACTGGAGTTTGAAACAGTGGAACGTCTGAAGAGGGAACTGGTTGCAGAGCGGGAAGCAAAAGAAAAGGAACTTGCGGCTCTCCGTGAGACAAAGAAAAAAGAGCTCGCTGCAGAGCGTCAGCAGAAAGAGGCATACAGGGAAGAACTGGAGCGGCTGCGGGCGGAACTGGCCGGATATCAGGCCGGAAAATAAATAACAGGAAAAAGGCTGTTCATGGTGCGACAGCCTTTTTTCATGCGAAAAAGAGGATTGGAAAATGATAGGAAGATGATAGGAAGATGATGGAAAGAAGATCGGAAGCATATTTACAGCGTGATCGTAAAGGTGCTTCCTCCGCCTGGGGTATCGCTGACCTGAATGCGTCCATGGTGGGCGCGGACGATTTCCGCGGCGATGCAGAGCCCCAGCCCGAAATGTCCCTTTTCGCTTCTGGCCTGATCGGCCCGGTAAAAGCGTTCGAAGATCTTCTTTTTTTCTTCGTCGGGTATCCCGATTCCGTTGTCAGCTACAAGAAATCTTACCGTTTTCCCATCGTACCGGAGAGAGAGACGGACCAGTCCGCCTTTCTTTGTATAACTGAACGCATTGTGCAGCAGGATCGACAGAACCTGCCGGATCCGTTCCGGGTCGCAGAGAACCGGCGGGACGGCCTCCTCCGGCAGTTCGATGTGAAAACGGATGGATTGTTCCGCCGCCATCGCTTCAAAGGCTTCAAAGGTATCCAGAAGCAGCGTGTCCGGCTCGGAAGGCCGCTTCTGAATGGTCCAGCGGCAGTCTCCCGCCTGGGTGAGCAGGAGCATGTCGTCGATCAGCCGGGACATCCGGAGGCCCTCCGACTGGATGGATTCCAGAAAATGCGCCTGCTCCTGTCTGGACGCGCGCATGGAAGCGGATGCGCAGGACAGTATCACGGCCAGAGGCGTACGGAGCTCATGGGAGGCGGAGGCGATGAACTGGTTCTGCTGTCTCTGGTTTTCCTCCAGAGGACGCAGAAGCTGTCTGGTAAAATACCAGGAGAACAGTGCCAGAGCGGCGGACGCCAGAAGGTTCAGTCCCAGAAAAAGAAGCCTCTGGGTCCGGATCTGGGACAGAAGCGGTTCCATGGAACAGAGGACCATGACCTGGAACGTGCCGGTGTTCCGCTGGGATGTGATGACGCAGGCGTAATAATCGTTTCGTGTTCCTCCGGAAGAGGAGAACGGATATTCCATATGCCAAGTATCGAAGGCGGAGAGCAGCGGCTCGACTTCCAGACGGCTATTGCAGGTTTCCCATGCGGCGCTGAATAACCGCTTCTGTTCCGGCGTATTTCGTTCGTTGTACAGAAAAGGAACGCCGTTGTCGATGACGTTGATCAGATAAGTCCCGTTGTCTTCGATTCTGGAGAGCCATTCATGGGTGATGATCGTCTGCTGTTCCAGACTGGTGATCAGCGCATCCATATCATTCTGAAACGCCGCAAAGCTGCTGGTCCGAAGCCCACGTTCCGAGATATAGAGAAAACCGCAGGACATGACGAGAAGGATAAAGATGGTGATGCCCGCGCACAGGGCGGCAAGGCGTACATGGACTTTTCGGAACATGTGTCCCTCCTTCTTCACTCAAGACGGTATCCGATCCCGCGGACCGTCTGGATACGGACGGCGCTTCCCACGGTTTTCAGACGTCTTCTCAGAAAATGAATGTAGTTGTCCAGGTTGCCTTCCTCTACGTCGCTGTCCATCCCCCACACCTTTGTCAGCAGAATCGTTCTTGACAGGGTCTGCCCGGGACTTCGCAGGAAGGCTTCCAGAAGCGCGCCCTCCCGTCCGGACAGGCTGCAGGAGCCGTCCGGGCCGGTCAGCGTCTTTTCCTCCACACGGTACAGAAGATTGCTCAGTGACAGCTGTTCACTAAGCTGCAGCTTCCGCGGGCGGCGGGTGACGCAGCGGATCCGCGCCATGAGCTCCGCAAAGGCAAACGGCTTGACCAGATAGTCGTCCGCGCCCAGGTCCAGACCGGTCACCTTGTCGTCCAGCGTGCCAAGGGCGGTGATCAGGATCACCGGCGTCTGATTCCCATCCTTCCGCATCTTCTGAAGTACTTCCGTGCCGCTGATCCGGGGCAGCATCCGGTCCAGAAGGATCAGGTCGTGAATGTGTTCTCCGATATAATAGAGAGCCTCTTCTCCGTCCCGGCAGGAGTCTATATGAAATCCCTCCGCTTCCAGCTGGAAAGCAAGGGACTGATTCAGTTTTTCGTCATCTTCCACAAGCAGAATTCTCATCGTCGTTTTTGGTCCTTCCCTGTTTCATTGTGTAAAATCTGAAATGGTTCCTGTATGTTATGTTACCATGTCAATCTTTAAAAAATCTCTAAAATCAACAGGCTTTGCTTTGTCTTTTAGTTTACCACAGAGCAGGTCAGGTCTCAACGGGGTTTGGCGGGAATGTGCGCGGAAAACAGCCGGCGGAAAAATCCGGCTGCGGAGAAACTGCTTAGAGAAAATTTAGAGGAACGTCTGTTATGATGGTTTCAGATCGTGATAGAATGAGGAGGAAAAACATGAAGAAACGATTAGAGAAACTGTTAAAGAAACAATTATGGAAACGGACGATCCTGGCCGGCATGGTATGCGTGATGCTTCTGGGGGTCCAGGGATGCGGAGGTTCGCAGGAGCCGGCAGATACGGAGCAGGAGACAGAGCGGGACGCTTTGGACGCGCAGGCGGAAAAGCCCGGAGAAGGGCCGGAGGATGTAAACGGGGATTCTGGACCGGCCGATGCGCCGGACAGCCCGCAGGACCCGGCTTCCGGGGCAGAGACGGGCGGCGGAAACGCTTCCCGAAAGGAAGGAAACGAAGACCTGACGGGAGAGATCCGGGAGCTGGAAGACGGACAGTTTACCGTCGTGGTCATCCAGACGGAGGACATCGGGGATGGCATGGTCATGGTATCTCCCGCTTCGGGAGGAGACGATTCGGATTTTGCCCATGCGACCGTGACGTATGACGAAAACACGGACATCTATATCCGGACGATTTATGACGGCGGGGCCAGGTATGAGGACGCGGACGGTTCGGCGGAGGATCTGACCAGGGACGATACGGTGGATGTATGGGGGACATACGGTTCGGACGGAACGACGATCCACGCGGATCAGATACAGATCAATCGTGTTGTACGCTGACCGGCCATATGTTTGAGAGCAGGAAGGGAGTTTTGATATGAAGAGAAGGTACAGGCGGTGGACGGCGTTTCTGCTGCTGGGGATCATGCTGTTTCTGGAGGGATGCGCCGGCAGGAAAGACGCCGGCGCCGGCCGGGGTATGCCTGCCGGGACGGCGGAAGAAGGGCAGGACCGGGAGACGGGTATGGGGCGCTATCTGGAGCAGGACGTTGCGCTGCCGGAGGAGATCGTCTCCGGCGGCAACAGTCCCGGCGCATACCTGCGCCGGCTGAATAACGGGGATCTGGCGCTGATGGAGCCGACGGCCGGCCTGTATCTTTCTTCCGATCAGGGAGAGTCCTGGGTTCGGAAACCGACGCCGTGGTATGAGGAACTGAACGGCTGGACCGGATGGATCGCCCTTGCGCCGGACGGCGCCGCCGCGTTGATCCACAGCCCGTATAAAGAGGAGGAACCGTCTTCGGATACCGATGCCGATTCGGAGCCGCAGGCGGCAGGGAAAGAAGATCCGGGTCCGGAATCGGAGCCGAAGAAAGAGGATACGTATCTGTATGCGGAATACGCGCCGGAATATTTCTATGTGGACCCGGAAGGGAATCCCCAAAAGCTGGAGGCCCCGGACCCGGCAAACTGGATCACTCAGTTCTGGTTCGGGGATGACAGCCGTCTGTATGCCTGCGACCTGAACGGGAAAGTATATGAGATGGATACGGAAAACGGGAAGGCGAAGGAACTGTTCCAGATCGAAGGCGTATCAAAGTCGGTCTGTTTTGCGGGCCGCACCATGCTTGTCTTTACTTCCCGGGACGACGTGGTACTTTATGATCTGGAAAGGGGAATGCCGGCGGAGGATCAGGTTCTCCAGGATTTTGTCAGGAATCATTCGGACAGTTCCGACCAGGAGGGATTGAGTTTTCTGGCGGCGGCGGGGGAACAGGAGGAGGTGCTCTATCTGGCATACAGGGGAGGCCTGTACCGCCATGTGCTCGGCGGCTCTGCCATGGAACAGCTGTCAGACGGAAGCATCAGCTCCCTTGGCGATCCCCGGATGGCGCTCCACGGTTTTGCGGTTCTGCCGGACGATGAATTTCTCGTCCTTTATAACGGGGCAAAACTGTGCCGCTATGTGTATGACCCGGATATTCCAACGGTACCGGAAGAGCAGATCCACCTGTACAGTCTGACGGAGGACAATACGATCCGTCAGGCAATCAGTCTGTTTCAAAAGAAGCATCCGGATGTCTATGTGCAGTATGAGACCGGGCTTTCGGCGGATGGGAACCGGACGGCGGAAGATGCCGTCAAGAACCTGAATACCAGGATTCTGTCAGGCTCCGGCCCGGACCTGCTGGTGCTGGACGGACTGCCGGCCCGCTCTTTCGGGGAAAAAGGAGTGCTGGCGGATCTGAGCGGGATCGTCCACGAACTGGAAGGGACGGACCGGCTGTTTAAAAATCTGGTGGACGCCTGCCGGCTGGAGGGAAGGCTGTATTATGTACCGGTCCGCTTCCGGCTGCCTCTGCTGGTGGGAGACCGGGAGAGCGTGGAACGTGTGAAGGACCTGGCTTCGCTGGCGGATACGGTGGAAGCGCTGCGGGAAGACAGCCCTGAAGGACCGCTGATGGGATTTCAGTCGGAAGAGGAGGCGCTTCGGATACTGGCGCTGACTTCCCGGGCCGCATGGATGGACCCGGTGAACCGGACCATTGACCGGGAGAAGCTGTCAGAATTTCTGGAAAATGCCAGACGTATCTATCAGGCGGAGGCTGCGGGAACCGGTGAGGCGGACGGGGCCGGACGGTTCGACTGGAACGGCTGGAATACGGAGAAAACGCAGGAGGAATACGCCGGAGAAGAGGCGCTGAATGCAGTTTCTTTCCTGCAGGCGATCAATGTTGCGGGAAAGCAGCAGAAGCTGGGGGCAGGATTTACATACCGGATGGATATGGAATTCAATGTGGTGAGCACGCTGTCCGGTCAGGAGGAGGATTTCGCCTATGCCCCGTGGCAGGGGCAGGTTTCCAACGGCTTTCTGCCAAAGACCATGGTGGGTATCTGCGCCGGTTCGGAGAAAAAAGAGACGGTTCTCGAATTTTTCCGGTTTTTATACGGCAGAAAGCTGCAGGATCTGGATCTGTCGTCCGGCTATCCGATCAATGAGGCGTCTTTTGAACAATGGAAGGAAAGCCCGCGGGAGGGTTATGAGCGGTCCGGAATCATCATATCCGGCGATTCCGGTGACCTGTTCACGCTGGATGTCCGCTGGAGCCGGGAGAGTGATTTTGAGCGGCTGCGGGATATGGCGCGGTCCGCTTCCGTGATCTGTACGGGAGACCCTCAGCTGGAAGAGATCGTCTGCGAACTGGGGGCAGAGGCGCTGAGCGGCAGCGCGGACGTGGAGAAAACTGTGGATGAGATTGTTAAAAAAGCATCAATCTATTTGTCAGAATAGCGGCGCGCGCATCCGACGCCGTCGGAAAACGCACCGCTCCCGGCCGGAGGCGCAGTGTCCGCCGAAACGCACGGCGCCGGCCGGAAGGCACAGCGCCCATCGGAAAACGCACCGCCCGCCGGAAGACAACGTCCGGTTTTAGAGACAGATTAGAGATTGGCCTGATAAACTGATGTACAGAGGGAGACGTTCCTGAAAGACAGGAAAAAAGCGGATTGTGGAGGATATGGAAAGGAGAGGAATCTGGAATGAGGAAACGATATGGACGCCTGACGGCATGTCTGCTGATCGGGGCGATGCTGCTTTTGCAGGGATGCGCGGGCAGGGAAGACGGTACGGCCGGACAGCCGGGCGGCGCAGCCGGATCGGAAGGAAGGCCGGCCGCGTCAGCGGGAGATGGAAATAACACGGAGAAATCCATGGGACGTTATCTGGAGGAAGAGATGACGCTGCCGGAGGACGTGGCGTATGGGAGCAGCTATCCGACCCTGTGCCTGCAGAAGCTGGCGACAGGAGAGCTGGCCCTGCTGGAGCAGACGGCGGGGCTGTATGTGTCGGCGGACAACGGCGAAAGCTGGACCAGGAAAGAGACGCCGTGGCTCCGGGATCTTCGGGAGGCGTGGATCGCCCACATGGCCATGGCGCCGGACGGTTCGGTGGCGCTGGTGTACAGTCCGCCGGCGGACGAAACTGAAGAAACGGTGGAGGAAGGCTGGAATCCGGAATATCTGTATGTGGACCCGGACGGGAATCCCACGGCTCTGAAGTCTCCGGACGGGAGCAATACCGTCCATCAGTTCTGGTTTGATAAGGACAGCCGGCTCTATGCATATACCATGAGCGGGAAAATCTTTGAGATGGACCCGGCAGACGGTGCGGCCCGCCAGATTCTGGAGGCGGAAGGACTGTCGGACTATGTGTGCTTTACAGATCAGTATATGATTGACATCGGTTCCAGAGGGCTTCTGTTCTACGATATGGAAAATAAGATGCAGGCAGACGGCGACCGGGTGCTGCAGGATTTTATCATGGACAATGTGGGTGAGGAGATCGGAGCCAACTCCGGCTCCTATACTGTGGTCATGGCGGAAGGAGAAGAAGCGGACGTGGTCTATTTCGCCATGGAGAGCGGCCTGTACCGCCATGTGATGGGCGGCACGGCGGTGGAGCAGGTGATGGAGGGGTCGCTCAGTTCTCTGGGAGATCCCAAGATGAGCCTTGCCGGGATGGCGGTGCTGCCGGACAATGAATTTGTGATTCTCTATACCAACGGGAAGATGTACCGGTACGTGTACAACCCGGATATCCCCACCGTTCCGGAGCAGCAGGTCAGCATTTACAGCCTGACCGAGAATTATGCGGTCCGTCAGGCGGTCAGCCTGTTCCAGAAGCAGCATCCGGAAGCCTATGTCCGGTACGAAATCGGACTGAATACGGGGAGCGGCATGACGTCGGAAGACGCCGTCAAGAATCTGAATACCCGGATCATGTCCGGCTCCGGCCCGGATCTGCTGGTGCTGGACGGGCTGCCAAGGCGTTCCTACGAAGAGAAGGGCGTGCTCATGGACCTGACGGAAATTGCCGGCGGCATGAGCGGAGAAGAGGCGCTGTTCCCCAATCTGGTGGAGGCGTGCCGGGAAGACGGGAAACTTTACTATCTGCCGCTCCGGTTCCGGCTGCCGCTTCTGGTGGGAGACGAAAAGACCATCGAAGGCGTTGCGGATCTGGCCGGCCTGGCGGATGCGGCGGAAGCGCTCCGGGCGGAATATCCGGAAGGATCTCTGACCGGCCTGGCGGCGGAGGAGAAGCTTCTGCGCACGCTGGGGATCACCTGTGCCGGTTCCTGGACAGATGCAAAGACCGGAGCCATCGATCAGGAAAGGCTGAAGGAATTTCTCACGCAGGCGAAGCGGATCTACGACGCGGAGACGGCGGGAATCACAGAGGAAGAACTGACAGAATACAAGGCCTGGTATGACAACAGCCTGAACTGGAGCGGGGCCATGGAATATTTTGCCACTGTGTACGGCTCGGGGACGAACATTGCCATGGGAGAGCAGCGGATCGGCATGGGAATCACTTATATGATGGACGGAGATTTTAATACGGTCAGCACGCTGGCGAACCAGGAGGAGAACTTTGGCTTCGCCTTCTGGAACGGGCAGATCCGGAACGGATTCGTTCCAAAGGGAATGGTCGGCGTGTGCGCCGGTTCCAAAGACAGCGAACTGGCGCTGACGTTTTTCCGGTTCCTGTTCGGCAGGGAGCTGCAGGACATGGAAGTGTCCACGGGGCTTCCGATGAATATGGCGTCCTTTGAGCAGCTGAAGGTAAATCCAAGAGAAGAGGATCAGGGAATCAGCATCGGTACGTCCGGAGCGGACGGAAAGAGTTTTCATCTGGATATCAAATGGGTTACGGAGGAAGATTTTGCGGAACTGAAAAGCATGGTGGAATCCGTGTCCGCGGTCTGCGCCGGAGACGCGGTGATCGAAGAGGTAGTGTACGAAGTCGGGCAGAGGGCGCTGGCCGGAGGCCTGAGCGTGGACGACGCCGTGGCGGAGATCGTGAAGAAGGCGGCCATCTATCTGGCGGAATAAAACGCAGGAGTCGAATATGAGAGGAAAAGGGTTGAGAACAGGGCTTTTGCTCTGCATGGTGATGTTGCTGTTGTCCGCCTGCGGCGGACATCCGGGAGGGGCGGACGGAAATCCGGACAACTGTCCGAACGCCTCGGACCGGGGAGCCATGGGCAGATACATGGAGACGTTTTATCCGATGCCGGAGGAGATCAACCGGAACGGCGGGGTCAACTGGCTGGACGACGGGAGTCTTGCAGTCATCAGCTTTGGAGAGGGACTCTACCGGTCCGCGGATGGAGGACAGACGTGGAAGCAGGAGGAGACGGAATGGTTTCCCATGCTGCAGGGAGTATACTGCCTGTCGGCGGCCATGGGCCCGGACGGAACCGTGGCGGCTTCCTGCTCCGGAGAGATGCCGGAGCAGGCGCGGGCAGCCTGCAGGGAAGAGATACCGGAGGACTGGGAAGGAAATTACTGTGTCTTTGGAATGACGGACGGGACGGTGAAGGCCGTGGATTTCGGATTTTCCCAGGAGGATGGAAGCTGCATCGAGACCTTTGTGTTCAAGGAGGACGGAAGGCTTTTCGCGGAGGACCTGCAGGGAAAGGTATACGAGGTGGACCCGGAGAAGGAGAGTTTAAAGGAACTGTTCATGGCGGAGCGGTCCGTAGGGTGTATGGATTTCTCCGGAGATATTCTGCTGGCGGTGGGCCATGACCGGCTGTACCGGTATGATCTTGGGGAAGGCGTGCTGCTGCCTCAGGAGGAGGCGGTGGACGCCTGGATCAGGCAGGCGGTGCCGGACGGGACGGTGGCGTATACGGGCGGCGGTTATCCGGTGGCCGTGCTGGGCGGCACGGCGGAAGATGCGGATGTGATCTATCTGGCCAGTGCGGACGGCGTATACCGGCATGTGCCGGGCGGCAGCATGCTGGAGCAGGTGATCGACGGCGCGCTCAGCGCCTTCGGAGACGCGTCTTCGTATCTCTACCGGCTGAAGGCGCTGGAAGATCAGGAATTTCTGGCGGTATTCAATCCGTCCGTGGGCCTGGTGCGCTATACCTTTGACGCATCGATTCCTTCCATGCCGGATCAGGAGATCCGGATCTACAGCCTGACGGAGAACCGGAGCGTGCGGCAGGCGGTGACCGATTATAAGAGACAGCACACGGACCTGTACGTCCGCTATGAGACAGGGATGTCCGGCGACGGCGGAATGACGGCGGAGGACGCCATTAAGAAGCTGAACACCCAGATACTGGCAGGGGAAGGGCCGGACGTACTCATTCTGGACGGCCTGCCCATGGAAACCTATATGGATAAGGGGATGCTGCAGGATATCCGTCCGGTGCTGGCCGGTCTGGAAGGCGGGCTGTTCTCCAATGTGGCGGAGGGCTTTACGGATGCAGACGGGGCGGTCTACGCCATGCCCATGTGTATCCGGGTGCCGCTCCTTGCAGGAGACGGGGAGGCCGTCCGGCAGATGTCCGATCTTGAATGCGTTGCGGATCAGGCGGAGCAGCTGCGGATGGACCATCCGCAGGGCGGTATTTTCGGAATCCACGATCCGGAGACGATGCTTCGTCTGTTCGGCATGGTGTCCGCTTCCGCGTGGATACAGGAGGACGGGCAGATCGATCAACCGGCGGTCGAGGAATTTTTAAGACAGGTGAAACGCATCTATGACGCGGAGGAATCCGGGATGGTGCCGGAGCAGGCCGAAAGGCTGGCGGAGGAGGCGGAAGAGATGGCTTCCTACGGGACAGATCCCGTACAGTACCGGATGGAGGCGTGCAATAATGTGCTGGACATCACCCGGGGCTACGCCATGGCGGCCGGCGGCTTTGCGGAGGGGATCCAGCTCTGTCTGGACAACATAACCTCCGTGCTGCGGCTGGACGAGGGACTGGATTACCGGATCTTCAGCGGCCAGGCGGAGGCACCGTTCCTGCCGTCGGCCATGGTGGGGATCAGCTCCCGGACCGGGCAGCAGGCGGAGGCGGAGGAATTCGTCCGCCTGATCTTCTCAGCGGAGACGCAGGAGCACATCTATGAAGGATTTCCGGTGAACCGGGCGGCATTCGAGGCGCGTTTTGACGTGTCTGAGGAAAATTCCTACAACGGCAGCATGACGCTTCCCATGGCGGACGGGACTGAGCGGGAACTTACGCTGTACTGGCCCGATCAGGCGGAGCGGGAACGGTTTACGGGATACGTGGAATCACTGAAAACGCCGGTTCTGGCCGACGGGCATCTGTGTGAGCTGGTGTACGAGACGGGGAAAAAGGTACTGGAGGGCGGACTGAGTGAGGAAGACGGAGCGGCAGAGATTGTTAAAAAAGCCTCAATCTATCTGGCGGAGTAAATCGGGCGGAAAGCGTCGGTTCCTGACCGGTGAGAAGCGGCGGCTTCTGTCCGGCGGAGATCGGAAGCTTTTACCGGGCGGAACCCGGGCAGCCTTGAAAAGCAGGTACGCGTGGGTCGGTTTTCTGCTGCCCAGCCTTATGGGGGTTCTGCTGTTCGTGCTGCTGCCGTTTCTGGACGTGATCCGGCGTTCGTTTCTGACGGCGGTTACGGAGGAGTGGTCGGGACTGCACAGCTATGAAGTGGTCTTTGCCAACCAGGCGTTCCGGCTGGCGGTCAAAAACACCGTGCGCTTTACGCTGGTCTGCCTGCCGCTTCTCATCGGCATCGGCCTCTTCCTGTCGGTGCAGCTGAGCCGGCTGAACAGGATACAGCTTGTAAAATCTTTGTTCCTGCTGCCCATGGCCATGCCCGCGGCCACGGTCGTCCTGATCTGGAAGATGATCTTTGCCAGACAGGGCTTCCTGAACGCGGGCCTTCTGTGGGCCGGATTTCTGCCGGAGGGCGCGATGCCCGACTATATGGGGACGGGGGCGTCCTTCTGGGTGCTGGTGTTCAGCTATGTATGGAAAAATCTGGGGTATACGATGGTACTGTGGCTGGCGGGGATCTTTTCGGTGTCTGGGGGGCTGACCGAGGCGGCCAGAGTGGACGGCGCCACGGAGCGGCAGTGTTTCTGGTATGTGATTTTTCCCAATCTGAAGGGATCTCTGTACACGATCACCGTGCTTTCTTTCCTGAACTCCTTTAAGGTGTTTCGGGAAGCCTATCTGGTGGCGGGATCCTATCCCCATGAGAGCATGTACCTCCTGCAGCACCTGTTCAACAACTGGTTTGTGAATCTGGAACTGGATAAGATGGCGGCGTCGGCGGTCTGTGTGGGCGCCGTGCTGTTCGCGGTCATCCTGCTTCTGCAGAGACTGTGGGACAACGAGGAGAAAGGATGAGGGAATCATGAATAAAAAAATGAACAAAGCGGCGGTGAAAGTCCTGCTTCTTCTGCCGGGGCTGTTTTTCTGCGCGCCGGTCCTGTTTCTGCTGAGCGGCTCCATCCTGAGCCGTCAGGAACTGAGGGAGAGCCTTCTGCCCCTGATGGCGGATACGGATCAGCTGATCAGCTGGAGATTTTTCCCCATGTATCCCACCTTTGCCCACTATGGGAAACTGTTGTTTCAGACGCCGCAGTTTTTTGTCGTCTTCTGGAATTCCATGAAGATCACCGTGTGCATCCTGCTGGGGCAGCTTCTGGTCGGGGTGCCCGCGGCCTGGGCGTTTGCGGTCTATCCGTTCCGTTTCCGAAAGGTTCTGTTTACCCTGTACATTGTGCTCATGCTCATGCCGTTTCAGGTGACCATGCTGTCCAGCTATCTGGTGCTGAATGGACTGGGGCTTATGAATACCCAGGAAGCCATCATCCTGCCGGCGGTCTTCTCCACGTATCCGGTATTTCTCGTATACCGGGGTTTCTGCAGCCTGCCCAAAGGGCTGATCGAGGCGGCGCGGATCGACGGGGCGGGCGAATGGATGATCTTTGCAAAGCTGGGGCTTCCGCTGGCGTCCGGAGGGATTTTATCCGCCATGGTGCTGGGGTTTCTGGAATACTGGAGCCTGATCGAACAGCCGCTGGCGTTTCTGGAGGACCAGACCCTGTGGCCTCTGTCGCTGTATTTGCCGGAGATCAGCCTTGAGCAGGCGGGATATTCGTTTGTGGCGGCGGTCATTACGCTGATCCCGGCGGTCTTCGTATTTCTGGCTGGCCGGGAATATCTGGAACAGGGCATCGCGGCATCGGCGCTGAAGGAGTGACAAGGATGGAATTGTGGAAAAAACAGAGAAGGATACTGATCGCCTTTGGGATATTTCTGGCATTCATGTTTTTCTGTACCCTCGTATCCCGGGCGGTGTACGCGTCGAAGCTTCCCCAGGTGACGGCGGAGACGCCCAGGCGGATGGCGCTCAACCATACGGTGAACGCGGAGGGGATCGTGCATCAGGGCCGGGAATACGCGGTGACCGCGCTGTCCGGGCTCCGGGTGCGGACAGTCTATGCCAGCGTGGGCGACCATGTGACCGGGGAGACGCTGCTCTTTGATCTGGATCTGGAGGACCTGAAGCAGAAGATACAGGAGAAGGAGCTGGAGATCAAAAAGCTCCAGCTGCAGATCGCGTCCATGGAACAGAACCGGAGCCTGGACGCGCAGAAGCAGCAGACGGAAAGCACCCGGGCGCAGGAGGATTACGCCCGGGCGGAGCAGAAGGCGGGGGAAGCGCTTCAGAGGGCCCGCGAGGACCTGGAGGACGCGCAGGACGCCTACGACGACCATAAGGACAGCCAGGCAGGGCGAACCTCCGACGAGGCGCGCAGAGCTGCGCAGGCGGCCTACGACGCATGGGCGGGGCAGGAAGCGTCCCTGCGGACGGCCATGGAGCAGGCGAAGGCGGCTTATGGACAGGCGCAGGAGGCATGGGAGCAGGCGGAGGAAGAGGTGAAGAAGCTGGAAAATCCAGATCCGGCACAGCCTCCGGGCGCGGGAGATGCCGACCGTCTGGAAGCGGCAAAGGCCGCGGCGCAGGAGGCGGAAGATGCGTGTAAGAGGGCGGAACAGGCACAGGAGGACGCGAAGGCCGCTTATGAAGCCCACACGGCCAGCCCCGTGCCGAAGCCGGATTACAGCGAGGAGGACGCCGGACAGTCCGCCTGGGAAGAGAAAAAAGCGTCCCTGAAGGACGCGGTAGAGGAGGCGGAGCGGGCGGTGGCGGACGCGGAGCGTTCCCAGGCCGACCAGCTGCTGGACGCCGGACGGAAGGTGGCGGACAGCGGGCTTCCGGCAGACGCGGACAGCAGCCTGGAGGTGAGCAGGCTGGAGCTTTCGGCCCTGCAGACGGAGCTTGCGGCGTACCGGAAGGTACAGGACGCTTCCGGACAGGTATACCCGGAAGCGGAAGGGATCGTTACACGGATTCAGGTGAGCCCCGGAGAACGGGTGGGGGACGGCGCGGCGGTGGTATACGCCGACCTGTCAAGCCCCATGCAGTTTCAGGTGTCGCTGACCAGGGAACAGAAGAAATACGTGAATCAGGGAGACGCCGTGTCCCTGAAGCTGGGAAGCGCTTCCGTCAAAGATCTGACGGTGGACTACGTGGCGGAAAATGAGATGAATCCGGAGCTCTATGACGCCCGGGTATTCCTGCCGGATCAGGTGGGCACCATCGGGCAGAGCGGGAGCTTTGAGGTGGAGGCCCAGTCGGAAACCTTTTCCTGCTGCATTCCCCTGAACGCACTGTATGAGGATGCCAGCCACAGGACATTCGTCTATATTGTCAGCGAGCGTTCCGGTATTCTGGGAACGGAGCTGGCGGCGGAGATGGTCTACGTCAAGGTGCTGGACCAGAACGATACGTACGCGGCCATTGAGGAAGGCGTCATCAGCCGGGAGACCGAGCTGATCGTAGGCTCCACGGAACCGCTGGAGGACCGGGCCGTGATCCGCTATAAAGAACAGTAAATACTGCCCCATGGTTCCGAACGGTCTGTTCGGGAACCATGGGGCAATGTATGCTGTGCCCTGCCGCTGCTTCGACATATTTTTATAAAAAGAATCAGCAACCCCATTTTAAAACAGGGAAACCTGTGGTATACTGTCTCATAGTGGTATGTGTTATCACGAAATGTCGGAATTTGTTCCGGCAGAGGCGGGGAGAGCATTTTAAGGAGATACTGATATCATAGGGAGCCGCGGGGAATTGCCGCCTGCAGGAGCCTGCGCATTTCTGATTTTCTTTCTGATTTTCCCATTTGACAAGTGAAAAAATGAACAGAGGTGAGAACATATGAGACGGTTGTTGTCGGTAGTAGTCTGTTTTCTGATGGTGTTGACGGCTTCGTGCATCCCTATGGACGTCCGGGCGGAGGATGGTTATCCGACCCGGGTGATTCATGTGGTCTATGATGATTCCGGAAGTATGATCCGGACAGGCGGGAATCCGGTGGACACCTGGTGCCAGGCGAAATATTCCATGGAAGTATTCGCCGCCATGCTGGGAGCGCAGGATACCATGAATATTTATGTCATGAGCGATTATGTGCAGGGGACCACGGCGGAACCGCGTCTCCGGCTGAACGGAGGGGACGGTGCGTCCGCCAACGTTTCCAAGGTGCATGACATGCTGACCAGCGCCGGCGAGACGCCGTTCAACGCGGTGAGGAAGGCGTACGCGGACCTGGCGGAGGCGTCAGCGGACGAGAAGTGGCTGGTGGTCCTGACCGACGGAGAGTTCCAGGATGCGGAAAATATGGATGATTTTTTTGCCGGAAAGCAGCAGGATGTGAAGGTCATGTTCCTGGGGATGGGCGCTGCCGCGGCTTCCATACAGGCAGATGAGGGCAACCATATCTTTTTTGAAAAAGCGGAGACCAGCAAGGAGATTCTGAACCGGATTACGGATATCTGCACACGGATCTTCAACAGCAACAAGCTGCAGGTGGATACGGATACGCTGCAGTTCTCCTTTGACGTGCCCATGTCGGAGCTGGTGGTGTTTGCACAGGGGGCGGACGTGAGGATCAACGGACTGACCGCAGAGGACGGCACGGAGGTGCCCGCGGGGGTCGCTCCGGTTCCGGTGAGATACTGCGAGGAGGCGACTACCAACGCATCCTACACGGATATTAAAGTGGATACGAACCTGGTGGGAAGCATACAGACCTTTCAGGGGGATTACGGCAGCGGGACCTATACGGCGGACGTGGCCGGGGCGGAGACGCTGGAGATCTATTACAAACCCAACGTGAGCATTGCCGTGGAGCTGATCGGCGCCGACGGCAGTCCGGTGGAGTCCATGGACGCTCTGGAGGCGGGCGACTACACGCTGTCCTTTGGGTTTGTGCGGACCGGAAGCGGGGAGAAGGTGCCGGATTCCCGGCTTCTGGGAGACGTGGAGTACACGGCAAAGGTGACGATCAACGGAGAGGAGCAGGAACAGGCGTACACCTCCGGGGACACGATCACGCTGGAGGAAGGGACCTTTCAGGTGGACGCTACGGCACGCTATTTGAAATACAACACGGTGACGACCCATCTGTCCTACGACATTTTTAAAAATAAAGGGATGGAGCTGCAGGTGACGGACAATCCGGCCTGCGTGGTCGATGGAAAAGGCCTGGCCGGCGGAGGCAGCCCCATCGTCCTGAAGGCGACTCTGGAGGGGAATGAATTTACGGAGGAGCAGTGGCAGGACGTGGACGACCTGCAGATCACCCAGCCGGCGGACGAGGAACGGATTACGTTCCGGACGGAAAAAGGCAAGGAGCCGGGAATCTTCTACATCTATCCGGTCATGGAGGAAGGAAAGCGTCCCAGAGGAGAGTTTCACGACCTGGAGCTCGCCGTACGGGCGTCGGGAAAGAGCGGGCTGGAGAGCTGGAGCGGCGGGACCTCGGTTGCCGTGCAGGTGGACGACCAGAGAAGCTGGTTTGAACGGGAGTTCGACAACATCGTCCGGGCGGCCATTTGCCTGCTGGTGCTGCTTCTGATCCTGGGATATGTGCCGCCCTTTAAGAAGCGGCTTCCCAAGAAGCTGAAGAAGATGCCGGAGATCAGCTGCAAGCCCAACATTCCGGGCAAGCGGCTGTGGACGGCCAAGGGGCGCTTTTCCAAAAACCGGCTGTCCACGCTGATTCCCTATAAGGCGGAGACCGGGACGCTCCGGTTCCTGCCCTCGGGAGTGTCCGGCGTGCCGGTCATGAAGCTGAAGGCGGCCGGGGGAAACCGGATGGAGATCGTCAATACGAAGGCCTACGGAGGCAAGACCGCGCTGACCATCGACGGAGTCCCCGTCTCAAAGGATGCAAAGAAAAATCTGCGGAAATCCGCAGGTACGATTATAAAATATTCAACCAAGGATACGGATTACACCTGTATACCGAGCAAATAATACCAGGAGGGAAGAAAAGATGAATGCACCTACTTTAATCGTTGGACTTGGAGGAAAGGGTTCGGATGTGGCGCTGCGGGTGTCGCAGATGGTCTCTGAGGAGGAGCGCCGGCGGATCGGCTTTGCCGTCTTTGACACGGACGTAAACGAACTCCGGAAGATCAAGGAGAAGAATTCCTTTGTACATACGATCCAGACCTCCACAAAGCTTTCCGTGGGAGAGTATCTGGATATTGATACCCATGCGCGGGACACGTGGTTCCCGGTCAATGCGATCCTGAACAGCAAGACGCTGACCGAGGGAGCGGGGCAGGTGCGCGCCGTATCCCGTATGGCATTTGAGACCGCCATCCGGGCCGGTAAGATGGAGGAGCTCCATCAGGCCATCGAGTCGCTGTACAAGCTGGAGGGCGACGAGTATCAGCAGGCGCTGCGGGTCATCATCGTCAGTTCCCTGGCGGGCGGTACCGGTTCCGGGCTGATCCTGCCGGTGGCGCTGTATATCAAGAACTACCTGGCCACCCGCTTCCGCCAGAGCGCCAACATCATCCGCGGCTTTTTCCTTCTGCCGGAGGTGTTTTACGGGGTGATCCCCGGACAGGCGGAGCGCAACAACCTGAAGAGCAACGCCTACGCCACCCTGCGGGAGCTGGATGCGTTCATGATGAAGGCGGATTCCACCCTTCCGGAGAAATATAAAAAGACGGTGAAGATGGAATTCCCCTGCGTGGGCTCCGGGGAGTACGAAGAGTACGATGTGCGACCCTTTGATTTCTGTTTCCTGTTCGACGCCCAGAACGCGGACGGGAAGAAGCTGAATTCCTTTAACCAGTATCTGGACCACGCGGCCAGCTGTATCTATGCCCAGTCCATCGGCCCCATGAACAAGAGGAGCAATTCCTCCGAGGACAACACGATCCGCAAGCTGTGCGAGGAGGCCGGAAGGAACCGGTATGCCGGGGCGGGTACTTCCATGCTCGTCTATCCGGTGGAGGAAGTGAAGAAATATCTCGCCTTAAGCTGGGCGAAGGAATCCGTGTCCGACCAGTGGATGGTATTTGACGACATGTTCAAGAAGCGGAGCATCGAAAACGCGAAAGCGAAAAAGCAGGGAGCGCGGATACAGGAGCTGAAGGAAGACAAGTGCTACGTGGATTCCGTGGAGCAGATGGCGAAAAACAAAGATCCTTTTGCCATGGCGATCGTAGAGGCGTGCGGTTCCTACGATGAGAGCGGGTTTACCCGGATCGCCGACAAATGGGACGAGTACATCATGGAGCTGAAGAAAAAGATCGAGTTCGAGAACGCCTCCGGGCAGGCGGATCTGGACAGCACCTGCGAGCAGGTGACGGGCATGCTCCATTCCATCGGGCCGGGCAGCAAGGATGAGGACTGGGAGCTGTATGTGGACGTGTACAAAGAGCTGTCCAAGTACAGGGGCATGGTACAGAAGCATGTGGGAGACGTGTCGCGCACCATTGCCTATACGATCTTCCGGGCGGATGAGGAAGCGCTGGGCAAAGACGGGCAGAAATATCAGCTGGAGACCCATATGAGGAATTCCAGAGGCGATTTCATCCATCCCAACGCGGTCCGGTATTTCCTGTGCAAGGTGATGGACAGCCTGGACGGCGAGCTGCAGCTGATGAAGATCAATGTGGCGAATGAAGAAAAGTTCTTTGCGGATTTCGAAAAGGACAATTTTGACGATAAGGACACCGACGTCATGGAGACGGTGTACGATCTGGCAAAGACGCACCGGGTATCCCTGTCGGATAAGATCCTCCGCAGGCTGAGCAGCGACCAGGAGGACCTGCTGACCGCCTATTCCCAGTATCTGACCCATGTGAATGAGTACCGGGTCAACGCGGTGTATGTGGCGGTGCTGGAGGAGGGAATCTCCTATGTGAAAGGGCTGATCGAGTCGTTCCAGAACTTCTACCGGTCCTTTGACAGTAAGATCGCGTCCCTGAACCGGCAGATCCGGACCATCGAAGGCCAGTTCGCGTATCTGAAGGGAACCGCCAAGCGTTATGTGTGCGCTTCCCCTGTATGCCTGCAGAAGATGCTGGAAAACATGCCCTATACGGGAGGGACCATCGAGATCGACAGCCGCCTGGCGGAGACGATCTATTCCAGGGTGCGCAGCTTTTCCATGATGGACAGCCGTCCGGAGAATACGAATTTCTTCAGCAATATCTTTGATGTGGACATTCTGAACTATTTTAAAAATGCGCTGATGGATATGTACGGGTCGGATATTGACATGGATGCGATCACGGCCATCGAAAAGGAAGCCGAGTATGAGCACGGCATCTACGACGACGAGGAGCGGGAGCTGTATGTGGTGAGGACCTTCAATGAGACGAAGGTGCTGGCGGCGCCGTTCATCGAGAAGCCGCTGGGCGAGGAGAAGAGCCCCATCAATTCCTGCGCGTTCAACAAGAATCTGAAGGTGGACGACGATTCGCCCCGGGCGCAGCTGGTGGACAGGGAACTGATGAATTTCGGCGGAGAAGCGGACGAAGATGTGCCGAAAAACATGATCCTGTTCTACAAGTCCTTCTACGGGCTCCGCGCCAACGACCTGAGTAAATTTGCGCCGCCCCAGAAGGCGGTGACCTGCAACCGTACGGGCGGGGAATATTTTAAGGCGTATTACGAGCTGGTGAGCAAGATCCATCCGCTTCCGGACAAGAGCCGGGTCATCACGCCGCACATCGACCGCTGGTGGCACAATGTGGCCATGATGCCGGATCTGGACGAGAACAATCAGCTCCGTCAGGAAAATGAGATCTACGCGGCGCTGTTCTGGGGGCTGGTGAGCGGCTATGTGGACATGTACGAGACCGGTTATGACCAGCGGACCTACCGCCTCAATGTGGAGGACGTGGGCGTGGATGAGGACTCCAGCACCCTGGTCGTCTCCAACGGGACGCCCTGCGATACGCTCTATGAGGTATGGGACGCCCTGTCCATCTATCCGGAGCTGGTGACGAACATCCTGAAGCGTAAGGCGGAGGAGATTGAAGCGGAGGTCAACGGGAACAAATCCCTGGGGAACAGCAGCCTGGTCCATTCCCTGGAATCCTTCCGCCTGCGGGAATACGAGCTGGGAGAGGACAACGGCGTGCGGAGCGTATTCGACATCCCGCTGCTGATCAAGAAATCCATGACTCCGGATATCTACGAGGAGGAGAAGGTGATCCGCATCCTGAAGGTGGAGATCGAGCAGATGGAGCAGTATGCGGCCAGATTCTGTTCGGCAAGAGAATATCCGGAGGAGGCAGGGAAGCTGATCCGCGGCCAGTTTGACCGGTTCCTGAAGGATATTGAGATCGAGAGCGGCAGCTGGAAGGATATTTACCATGATTACCTCTTCACCAGGACGTGCAGCAACGTGGCAAAGGCGCTGGAGGACCTGGGTCTCAGGGACGAGGCGGCAGCGGTGAGGGCGCGTGCGAAGGAACTGAGTAAATAGAATGAATGTGATAGATAAAAGGCGGTGGAATTGATGTATTCTGTTCTGATACAAAACAAAAAGACCCTGGAATCCTTTCAGGAATTTCATCCGCTGTTTCTGGAGGTGCTGAAAAAAGACGCGGCATGCTGCAGATGGCTGGAATCGGGGACGACGATCGACACCGCCCTGCCGGAGCTCGGCAGCCTGACGGAGGATAAGGAGGAATGGCGCGCCATTATCATCCGGATGGAAGACGGGGAGGGAATGCAGAGGTTTGACACGGCGCCCGGCAATCCCTACGATTTTCTGGTCAACCGGGAGGGAGCCGACCGCACGAAGGAGAGCCCTGTTCCGCTGATCCGCCTGACGCATATGCTGGGCGGGGTGCCGGCTCCGGAGCTGGAATACGAGAGCCGGAAGGTGGAGGAGAAAAACCGGGAGCCCCGGATCGTCTATATTCCCCGCAGGTCCATCGAGAAGGAGATGGATTACGCGGCCCTGAGCCGGAAGTACGAGTTCGACGGAAAACTTCCCTGCGAGATCCTGCTTCTTACACTGCGGCGTACAGACCGGGAGCCGCGCGGAGGATCGGCGAAGGCTGCGTGGGAGAACCGGATGGAGGGCAGAAGCTCCGAGTTCTGGAGCCGGAACAATTATCCTGCCCTGTGCCGTTTTCTGGTATACGACTACGTCAATGAGGGCGCGGTCCAGAGAGAGGCGGACCTGTTCAACTTCTGGATGTGCGCGCTCCTGCTGGCGGTGAACAACGTAGATCCCAGTTCCCTGCAGGCGTACCGGCTGTACCGGATACAGGCCGGCCTGGACCGGCGGAAGATGTCGGAGAGCTTTGCGTACCGGACGGCGTGCCTGACCGGCGCGGAAAACCTGATCCGCGAACAGATCCGGCAGGACATGGAGCAGAAACTCATCATACACCGGGAAAAGCCGGAGTACGCCATGAGCATTCCGGTGCGGGTGGATTTTCCGCATACGGCGGACATCCGTGTCAGCCAAAAGGAATTTCCGCTGTGCGCCCGGAGCGATCGGGCGGACCGGGACAGGTGGAACGGACTGTGCGCCGGGGCGGAATACGCGCTGGACGGAACCTTTCGCAGGGCGGAGAGGGCGCTGGATGAAAGCGCGGACCAGATCCGGTTCGCGGGACGGATGTCCGAAGAGGAAGTGAAACCTCTGGACCGTTTTCAGGAACGGGATATGCAGGAAGAGCTTTACGGAACCTATGAGCGGATCATCCGGACGCAGGGAGCGCTCCCGGGGGCGCGGATGGAGAAAAGGCAGCGTCTGAGCCAGCTGTCCGGTCAGGTGAAGCAGGCCATGAAAAGCCGGCTTGATATGGCATGCGCGGGACAAAGCCTGCTTCTGCTGGCAGGGCTTCTGCTGCTCTCCTTTCTTCCTACCATATTTTTCGCCGTGAGGAGCAGCATCTCCGAAAGCAGTATCGGCAGGCTGGCGCCCTTTGCGCTGTTTCTGCTGGCGGGCTTTGCGGTAACGGAGCTGCTGGTGCTGGCGGTCCAGAAGAAGGCCTTTTCCAGGCAGATCGAACAGTACAACGAGGAGCTGGAGAACCATGTCCATGACCTGACCCAGAACATGGCGCTGTATACGGATTTTGTAAGCGATATGGTGTCCTATTCCAGGGGCTGCAGTTATCTGGACATTTTGAAGAAAAGAAACTATGCGGCGGAGAACAGCTACAGTGCGCTGGAGCAGCATCTGCGGGCGGCGGCTTCCCTGCTGGGGCGGATCGCCCGGTGGGGCAGGGCCTGTTATCTGCAGATGGACGGCGCCGAGGGAGCGGAGGAACGCCTGGTGCTGGATACGGAGATTCCGCCCCAGTACAATCCCATGTATACGTTTGAGACCGGGAAGGAATATCAGGTTCCGCTGAATGAAAGCGGAGAGCGGGTCATTTCTCCCTTTGGGTTTGTCCGGAAGCTGGAAATCATCAGAGAGGAGCTGTATGAGGATGAGAATGAATGAGGCGGCGCCCACAGTGCTCGCGGCGGTTCTGGCGATGGCGCTGTGTTCCTTCCTGCAGTGCATCATCAATACCAGACGCAGAAACAGGAGTAAACAGACGCTGATGCCGTTCCTGGCGGGCGGCTGCGCGGTTCTCTTCGCGGCGGTTTCGCTGGCCTTTTCGCAGGAGCTCTTCGACGGGCTGGCGCAGGTCACCATGTGGCGGGCGGAGCGGGAACAGCGTACCGTCATGATGAATGAAACACTGGCTCTTCTGAACTTTTTCCTGTTTGGGGGGTATCTGGTGATCCGGGCTGTGGGCTGCCTCCTGTGCGCGGTGATCTTCCGGAAGAAGCGCTTTCCCCGTGTGACCGGGATCTTTTACGAGTACGACGAAGATTACAGCGGATGGTTTTTGAAGGAGCAGTGGATCAGCCTGCGTATGCTTTTCAAGTGGTTCACCATAGCGGGCAGCGTCCTGTGCGGCCTGGTGGCCGGGTACGCCCTTGCCCGCGACTGGCTGCAGGGAAAGGCGTATTATTTCTATTTCTATCCGGTGCTGGCCCAGATGGTCGTGGGGGAGATCTACTGCTTCCTGAACGGCCTGACCGGGCAGGAGTACGGCCATGATGTCATGGGAGAGGACAGCGTCTCCCAGCGCATCAGCAATTTCTACCGGATCCGCGAAGTGCTGGAACGCACGTTCCCGCGGGAGCTTCTGTCCTCCACCACCGGATGCGAGTACGAGACCACGAAGGGGACCATCAACCTTCTGGAAGAGATGGAACAGTCCGGAGACTGCGTGGAGAAACTGGTGTCGGATTTCTTCCGGCTCAATGACGCGGAAGGCGTGTACGATACCGATTATATAAAGGCGACGCTTCAGCTGGTCAAGGGAGAGAACGTGGTCTTCTTCAATCCCTTTTACCGGGACCTGGGAAAATACCTGATCCTGTCCTTCCTGAACACCCTGCTGGCAGGGAAAAAATGCCTGATTCTGGTGGGACGGCGTTCCGCCAAGGAGGACATGAAGGCGTGGATCAAGGACCTGCTCCGGGAATACGGAAAGATCCATTCGCTCTGGAGGGTGAAGGACCTGTCAGCCAGAAAGCCGGAATGCGAGGTGGGCGTTCTGGATTTCTCCCAGCTCTACGATCTGCAGGTGATGGACGCCAACCGGGAATTCCTGAAGGAGACCGGGTTTGTGTTCCTGTCGGAGCCTTCCCTGATCGTCAACACAGGACAGGTGGGGATGGAGATGCTGGCCCGGCAGATGGTGCACATGGGCGAGCATCCGGTGTACTGCATCTCGGACCGTCTGGTGGACGGGCTGGTGGACACCATGTCCCATCTGCTGCAGACGGAGATCACGGAGGTGGTCGCTCCGCCGGTGTCCCGGAACATCTATACGTCCATGGCATGGAACGCGGACGGGGATTTCCTGCGCCAGAAGCTGTTTGGAAAGCAGACCCAGTATCTGGGGAACGGCATCGAGCTGGCGGCGGTGGCGGTGAAAAACCAGATTCCGCTGGTCTCCTGGTTCGGAGAGACCAAGGTGCCCATCCGGGATGTGAAATGGATCGCCGGCCAGTATTATCCGGCCCTCTGCAGATATATGAACCTGCCGGCCCAGCAGCAGAGCATCTACGACCGGATCAGGTTTATCTCCAACATATGGAGCGTGCCGGAGGAGCGGGAGCAGTTTGTCATCGCGGAGGATGAATTTGTAAATATCTTCGGCACCATGCGGACGTTTCTGTCCCGGGGGACCAGCCAGACTTTCGTCAATGTGCTGTCGGAAAACTATCTGCTGCGGGATTACATGCGCTGCAATCCCCAGATGCTGGTGACCAATCCCAACGCCATCCCGTCTCTGGTGCCGGATTACGCGAAGACGGAGCGCAATACGCTGATCCGGCTGCTTCTGACCATGAACTGCCGCCCGGTCAGCGAGAAGGAGATCCTGGAGGAGTTCCGGCTCATCGGCGTGGAGACGGAGGACGCCATGCATACCCTGACGTCCCTTCTGGAGAAATATGCCCGGGCCATGGATGCCGTCTTTGACATCCGCACCGTGGAGCAGAATCCGGACGGAGACCGGATCGTCACCGAGAACCTGTATTCGGTGGTGCCGGAGGTCTTCGAGGGGTATTTCGGGGAAATCCTGAAAAATGCCCGCTATATCTGTGAGGATGAGAAAAACGAAACGGAGTATCTGGATGCGAAGCTGATCGGGCATGTGACCCAGACCATCCTGCCGGGGCAGTTTGTCACCTATGACGGAAAATATTATGTGGTGAAATACATATCGGCAAAGAGCGGCGTGGTCCTGCGCCGGGCGTCCAATCTGTACAACGGCAGGAAATACTACCGGCAGATCCGGGATTATATTTTTGCCGGCAGCGGGGAAAACGAGATCCTGAGCACCCGCGTGGTCATGGACATGGAAGTGACGCAGTTTCTGGCGGATTTCCGCGTGGCGACCAGCGGTTATCTGGAGATGAACGGCAATCAGGACCTGCGTTCCGCCCGGGTGATCGATTTCTCGGAGGACCCGTCGGCGGATATTTTCACCAGGGCTTATCACAACAAGGCGGTGCTTCGGATCCTTCTGCCGGAGAGCGACGACCGGATCCGCTTTACGTTCTGCCTGCTGCTGTCCGAGATCTTCCGCTCCGCCTTTCCCAACGCATGGCAGTATCTGGCGGTTACGGCGGTGATGCCGGAAGATGTGGGCGGCATGCTGAATTATACGGTGTACGGCCTTCACGGGGCCGTAGATGAAGCGTATGTCTATATCATCGAGGACAGTGAGATCGATCTGGGCCTTCTGGACGTGGTGGAGAAGAATCTGGCGTCCCTGCTGGAGCTCATGGCCGATTTCCTCAACTGGCACTTCGAGAAGATGCGGGAACCGGCGGCGAAGGACCCCACGGTCCATACGGTGGAGTTCCCGCCCAGGAACCGGGAGCGCCAGAAGAAGATGTGGGCGAAGATCAAACGCATCATCCATCTGTCCGACGAAGAGAAGGAAAAGGATGTGGACATCAAATCGGTGGAGGAGGCGGAAGAAGAGCCGGCGCCGCGTCCGTCCAGAACGGAAGAACCGACACCGCGTCCGTCCGGGACGGAAGAATCGGCGCCGCATCCGTCCGAAGCGGAGGAGGACGATCTGCCGAAGCCCGGGCCCGAAGAAAAGAAAAAGGAGAGACGAACCGCATCCATGGAGGACCCGGGGCCCGGCTGGGAGCCGGAGCAGGAGGAAGACCCGGATTACGCGGCCATCGACGGGACGGATATTTTCGATACCACCGGCGGCAGCGACATGGACCTGTATCTGAACGACTGTTTTGCGGAGCTTGGGATCACCGAGCTGGAGCAGAGCCGCTATCAGGAGGAATGCTATCTGAAATACGGCTTCGATGACATCGACGAACGGATCAGGATCGAGGAGGTCCGGCAGTTCCTGACCCTGCGGGGATTTAACAACAACGCCTATACCAAGGCCCGCCGGAGGGAGACGCAGACGGATACGGGCATCGACTTTGACGCAGTCAACCACTGTGATTTCTGCGGCATGCCCCTGAGCGGAGTCAGCTATGAGAAGCTGAACGACGGCAGGGTGCAGTGTAATGAGTGCCGCGCGTCGGCTATCAGCTCCGTGGAGGAATTCAAAAAGCTCTTTTACCAGACGCTCCCGATGATGGAGAATTTCTACGGGATCGAATACCGGACGCCCATCACCGTGCGGACCATGGATGCCGGCAAGATCGCAAAGGGCTTTGGAAGCGTCTATACGCCGTCCACCGATGTGGCGCCCCGGGTGGTGGGCTTTGCCCGCAGGGACGGAGGCGTCTTCAGCCTGAACGTGGAGAACGGCAGTCCCCGTCTGGCGACCATCGACACGATGGTTCACGAGATGACGCATATCTGGCAGTATATCAACTGGAATGACGCCGAGATCCGAAGGGCGTATCCGGAGAAATGGAAGCAGGACATCGTATATGAAGGAATGGCCATGTGGGCGTCGGTCCAGTACCTGTATCTGATCGGGGAGGTGTCCTATGCCCAGCAGCAGGAGCTGCTGACGAATGCGCGCGAGGACATCTACGGGGTCGGATTCCGGATGTATTGCGAACGGTATCCGCTGGTGAAGGATTTCTCCCTGATCCGCCTGTCGCCGTTCAAGGAATTTCCGCCGCTTTAACAACCATGGAAAGTGAGGGTCAGCTGTATGAGCACGCTGCTTGAAACATATGAGGAGGTTTATCAGCACGTAAAGGCGATCACGGAGCGGATCGCCCGGATCGACGAGTCCATCGGGCGGATAACCGACAGAAACAGCCTTGAGATCCCGGTGCGCATCGACAACCTGAAAAAGCAGCTGGAACGGATCGATGAATACGCGCTGAAGATCGAAGGCTACCGTCAGCTGGCGGAGAAAAATCTGACCAGCAAAAACGTGCTGCGGATCGAGGCGCCGCCCGGATACCGGGTGAACCTGAACCGGCTGCGCCAGTGGGCCATGAGGATCGATCCTATGGCGCAGGAGGATTTGAGCACGCCGGATGATCCCTACGCCCAGCGGGTGTACGCGGTTGCCCAGTGTGATCTGTGCTTTCTGGCGAAGAAAAAGCAGGAGTTCGAGGCGCGGATCAGAGAGCTCGAGGCCGATCAGGAACGGGGAGCCAACGAGATCGTGAAGGAGCTGGAGGAGGAGCGCAGAAAGCAGCAGCAGGCGCTGCAGGACTATGTGGAAAGCGAGGAGATGGCGCAGTTCTGCCGCGGGGCAAAGGCGGAGAACGAGGCGTATATCTATGAGGACAGCCCGTACGCATACGCAGATCCGGAGGAGACGCCGGAATACTGGGTTCCGGGCGCTTCCGGCGTCTCTCTGGGCGTGGAAGGAGAGCTTCAGAAAAAGCTGAAGGATTCGCTCGGGGGCTTCTATGACGACAGAGCCGGCCAGATCTTTTTCCCGGTGGAAAAGATCCGCTCCGGACGGGAATTTGCCCTGACCGTGTCCTGCGTTCCGGCAAGGAGCCGGATGAACGAGATGGATGCCGGAATCCGGAACCTGATCCTGCAGATCATCCAGCAGAGCCCGGCCTGCAGCCGCAAAGTGTACATCATCGATGCCCTGCGCCAGAATTCCCTTCTGGCAGGGTCTCTGCGCCAGCTGGAGGGGACGTTTGCCCTGCAGTCCATCCCGCGGAACCAGGAACAGATCGCGGCGGCGCTGGAGACGCTGGTCGCTTCCTTCAACGATATGGACGACATTCTGGACACCTGCGATTCGGTGGCGGAGTACAACAGCGGAGTGGTCCGGGAGAAGCAGCTGGTCCGCTCCCTGGTGGTGCTGGTGGGGTGGCCCGGTTCCTTCGAGGGGCAGGCGGCATCCTATATCAAGAAGATCGTGTCCAATTTTGAACGGTACGGGATCTCGCTGGTGGCGGTGAAGATTTCCACAAAGACCGACGCGGAGTTCGGCCTGTCCGAATACATCGGGGAGGACGTCATCCATGTGGAGATGACGGGAAGCGACACGCGGATTACGTTCGGCAGGGAAGAGCCCCGGAGCTTCGTCTGGTATACATTCAAGCAGCGTCTGTCGGAGCGCTACGTGGAATCCATAAAGGAGCATCAGGTGGAAAGCGGCGCGCTGGGGACCGTCTATACCAGGCGGGTGGATATGGAGCAGATTCCGCCCTATGTCCGGGGAAAGAAGAGCATCTGCGTGCCCTACGGAGTGGATTCTCAGGACAATGTGCACAGCATTTCGTTCGACAATGAGAATTTTGCCTCCTATCTCATGGGCGCGTCCGGCTCCGGCAAATCCACGCTGCTCCATACGATCATCACCGGGATTCTGCGGGATTACCACCCGGACGATGTGGAGCTTTGGCTGGCCGATTTCAAGATGTCGGAATTTGCCCAGTACATGGACCCGCTGCCGCCCCATGTGAAATACATCCTGCTGGATGAATCGCCGGAGCTGGTTTACGATCTTCTGGACCAGCTGACCGAGCGCATGATGGAGCGCCAGAGGTTTTTCATGGACCACAAGGACATGAAGAAGGTGGAAAATGTGCCGAAGGACATCTATATGCCGGTGATCTTCGTCATTCTGGATGAATTTTCCATCATGTCCCAGTCGGTGGCGGAATCGGAGACATATAAACTGAAGCTGCAGAACCTGCTTGCAAAAGGGCGGGCTCTGGGTATCAAGTTCATCTTTTCCAGCCAGACGTTCACCAAAGGGATCGCCGGGCTGACCCGGACGGCCAAGGATCAGATCCAGACCAGGATCGCCATGAAGAATTCCTACAGCGAGATCAACGAGACGCTGGAGGTGTCGTCGGGACAGCGGACAGAGCAGGTGAAAAACTGGATGGAAGCGCTGCCGCCGCATTTTGCCCTGTCCAAATACCGGGACGGGGACAACGTGTACATCAAGCGCCTTCAGGTCATGTATTTTGAAGGAAAGGGCGACGAGGCGCTGGCGCCTCAGAGGGCGTGGATCGAGCGGCTGAACGCGCAGATGCGGCCGGTGCCGGGAGAAGAATACCTGACGGCCGGGGAGAACAGCTACGTGGACAAGCATCCGGTGATCGTGGACGGGAACAGCTACCGCTCGTTCCGGGAGGAACGGGTCCGGAAGATTCTGGACGACTACCGAAGAGAACATACGTTTGACGTTGCGGCGGAGGACATCCTGATGACGTTCGGGACGCCGCGGCGGATGTCGGAGGCGGAGGTCCTGACCATCAGCAGCGAGTCCAGGGAGAACCTGCTGTTGATGGCCCGGGGGTCGGAGCAGGCGTGCGCCATGTCGCTCATTCTGACCGCCATGAAGTCCTTCAAGCTGCAGGGCGGGCATGTCCGCGTGTGGGCGTACAGCAAGAACCGACTGTTCCGGGCTTACCGGGACAGCCATTTTGCAAAATGGCACGCAGCGACGGCCATGGAGGAGATCTGCCGGGAGATCCGGGAGCTGAGAGAGCGGATCGAACAGCGGGAGACCGGAAACGAGCTGATCGTCCTCATCGGCATGGAGCAGATCTGCAGCGATTTCGAACTGATCGATTTTGGAACCGCCGGCGGCACCGGAGCCGGAAGGCAGAGCGGGGCCGCGGCTCCGGATATGAGCAGGTTCATGGCGAAGACGGAGGAAGAGCGGAAAAAGGCGGAAGAGGTCAAAGAGACGTACCAGAACACCGAGGAGATCACGGAAAAGATCATGATGGACGGGCTGGCGCAGGGAAAATCCAGGTCGGAGATCAAGGAGGAGATCGCCCGGGCGCTCCGGGAGCATATGAAAGCGAAGAATTCCGAAGTCCCGTCCAGGAAGCAGGAAGAGAAAAAGCAGGCGGCAGAGGAAAATGCAGCGAAAGAATCTGCGGAGGAAGAGAAAGAGGAGAAGACTTCCGACGCCTACAATGCGCAGGAGGATTTCCGATACATCGTCCGGCAGGGAAGCCGGTTCGGCTTCCATTTCATGCTCTGCCTGAACCAGCTGGCGGATCTGAAGAACACCAGGCTGCAGGGAGAGCTGTTCCGGCATAAGCTGGTGTTCCAGCTTTCGACGGAGGATTCCAGAAGCCTTCTGAACTCTCGGGCGGCGGCGGGCCTTCCGGAGCGGATCTGCCTGTACAGCAACGCGCTGGAGCAGTACTCCCTCCGCCCGTTTATTCACGAGGGTGTCAACTGGGACGGCTGGGATCTGGATGAAAATCAGGAAGCGGTCAACGGACTGCACTTATAGAGGAGGTAACGTGTATGAGTATGAAGGTGACAATGGAAGCGGTGGAGGCCATGCTGGCGACGGCGGATCAGCTGGGAGAGGTGCCGGAGGAGATCGAGAAGGAGCTGAGCCGCCTGCGGGACGTGTACGAGGAGAATGAAGACGGTCTGGGCCATCATTCGGCGTCCATCGGAAGCCTGATCGAGGAAGTGGAGGAGATCGGGCGCGAAGGAAAGAATCCGGTGCTGATCCTTTCCCTGAAGCTTCAGAAAAGCGCGCTGGTCCGTCAGGTGCATATCGAAAATGATGTCTATCAGAGCGAAAAAGGCAGAAGCAGATAGGAGGGAACCCATATGGCAGACAGGATTAATAAAGAAAAATACGGGGCAATGATCGCGGCGCTGAATACCTTTGCGGACCATGTGTCCAGGATCGCGGAGGATATGCAGACCATGGCGGCGCTCTGCGCGCAGACGCTGGGAGACGAGGATCAGGCGATTGCGCCCTTATATCAAAAAGTCAGCGAAAGCAGCCGGAAATACGAAGAGGCGACAGTGAAAGCGAAAAATATCGCCGCTTTGATGGAACAGGATCTGGAAAAGCAGAGAGAAGACGAGGCGATCTGGTCGTCCGACGGCGAATAAACGCCTGGAAGCGGCAGGCAGGAAACGGGAACCGGAGGAAGGGGAAGGCACGCATGGCAGTTATGAGTGTGACGGAGGAGTCGGTCAGACAGCTGGAGGAGATGGCCGGCCGGCTGGAGGAGCTTACAGAGGAGATCCGTGCGGAGCTTGGCGCGCTGCAGGAGACGTGGGAAGAACAGCAGGACGGCCTCGGCGCCCACAGCGGATCGATCAGGGATCTGATCCGGGAGATGGAACAGATCGAGAAGGACGCCGCCGGTTCTGCGGCCATGCTGGCACTCCGGCTTGAGAAGAGCGCGTTGATTCGACGGATGCATATAGAGCAGGATCTCTACCAGGAGTCGGCAGACGGCGGCGAATCGGAACGGGACGAGACGCTGAAGCAGTTTCTGCACCAGAACGTCCAGAAGGACCGGATTCCGAAAAACGGGGTGTGGTCAGACCCGGCCGCGCCGGGCAACAGCCATTTTACGCTGAACGACGATGTGGACATCCGGACGAGCAAGGGCGGCGTGGTGGAGACCATGACCGGCAGGCAGCTGAAGGAGAAATACGGCATCGACGGTGTGGACTATATCCACAATGAGCCGGTCTTCACTCCGTTTGTGGATCAGAAGCTGGGCGCGGTGGAGGTAAAGGAGATCCCGTCCCACCGGGACGGCGCCGGAGGCACGTATGACATCGCTGTAAAGACCGTGGCGGAGCGTCTGGGATGGTCTGCGAAAGAGGTGGAGCAGTATATGGAGGAGCACCGGCTGACCTGGCACGAGACGGCGGACAGGAAAAGGATCCTGCCGATTCCCACGGAGATCAATGAAGCATTCAAGCATACGGGCGGGATCAGCAAGCAGGTCAGCATGGAGGCGTTCCGGGACGGCATGCAGGAACTGCTGGGAGACGGGGACCTGACGGTGGTGTCGCCCTCAGGTTTTCATCTGACCAGCAGCGTCCAAAAGGTGCAGACGTTTTATGCCGGGATCAAGAAAAGAAACCATTCCATGACCCGGGAAGAAAAAAAGCAGAAAAGGAAGGCTGTGCCCAGATTCCGGAATCTGACGTTCCAGAAGGCGAAACGCAGCTTTCGGGAGGAAAATACATGAGCTGGAAGATATGTTTCACTGCAACGTTTTTGATATTGATACTGGGTATCGGCCAGTCCATTTCCCTTGGCCGATCCGGTGTGAGGAGAAACCGGATCCTCAATTCGTTCAACGTGCTGTTCGGGACGGTATTCACGGCGTCCGTGGTCATGTTTTTCCCCATTTACAGCGAGATCTTTGCAGAGGAACCTTTCTGGTCCCTGAAGGTGTTTCTGCTTTCCGTCCATAACACGATCCGCCTGTTTATCGTGGACGGCGAATTTACAATCATCACGGACTACATTGAGATCGGCGAAGGGTGGATCTTCACGGCCTATACGGTGCAGGCGGCGGTGATCTTTGTGCTGGCGCCCATGCTGACCTTCGGGGTCGTGCTGTCGTTTTTCAAAAATTTATCCGCGTACAGGCGGTATCTGTTCTGTTATTTCCGGGACATCTATATTTTTTCAGAACTGAATGAGAAGTCGCTGGCGCTGGCGGAGAGCATCTGTAAGAAAGATAAGAGGCGCAGGATCGTCTTCACCGATGTGTTTGAGGACAATGACGAAGAGTCCTATGAACTGGTGGAGCGGGCGAAGGAGCTGGACGCCATCTGTTTCAAAAAGGATATCCAGGTGGTGGATTTCCGGTTTCACAGCAGGAAAAAAGAGCTGTGTTTTTTCACCATCGGAGAAGACGAGTCCGAGAATATCGACCAGTCGCTGAAGCTGATCCCGGCTTTTCGGGACCGGGAGCATACCCATCTGTATGTATTTTCCACACGGGCGGACAGCGAGCTTCTGCTCACGTCCGTGGACAAGGGCAAGATAAAGGTGCGGCGGGTCAACGATGTTCGGGCGCTGGTCAACCGCCTGCTCTACGACAGCGGTTCCAGGATCTTTGAAAGCGCGGCGGAGGCAAAAGACGGCGCGCGCAGGATCGGCGCGGTGATCGTCGGCATGGGTCAGCACGGAACTAATATGGTGAAGGCGCTCTCCTGGTTCTGCCAGATGGACGGATACCGGATCGACATCGATGTGTTTGACCGGGAGGAGCTGGCGGAGGAACGATTCCGGGCCCAGTGCCCGGAGCTCATGTCCGAAGAATACAACGGCGTTGACATCCCGGGCGAGGCGCAGTACCGGATCACCGTCCACGCGGGGGTGGACGTGGAGACGAAACGCTTTGCGGACGAGATCCGGAAGCTGGACGGGGCCACCTGGGTCTTTGTGGCGCTGGGCACGGACGAGGCGAATATCCGGGAGGCGGCAGAGCTGCGGATGCTGTTCGAGCGGAACGGAATCCGGCCGTCGATCCAGGCCGTCGTCTATAACAGCGACGAGAGAAGGGCCCTGCAGGGGATCACCAACTATCAGGGCCAGCCCTATGGCATCGACTTTATCGGCGATCTGGATACCTGTTATTCGGAAGAAGTGATCATGGATTCGGAGCTGGAGGCGGAAGCGCTGGAACGCCATCTGAAATGGGGCGAAGAAGAGGAATTCTGGAAATATGAGTACAATTACCGTTCTTCCGTAGCTTCTGCCATTCATATGAAGGCGCGGGAGTGGTGCCGGATTCCGGGCTCCGGAAAGAAGGAGGAGGACCTGACAGAGGAAGAGCGTCAGGTGATCGAGATGCTGGAGCACAGGCGCTGGAATGCGTACATGCGTTCAGAGGGCTATATTTACAGCGGGTCTCCAAAGAAGAGCAGCAGGAACGATCTGGGGAAGATGCACAACGACCTGGTCTGCTACGCCGGCCTGGACGAGGAGGAGAAGAGGAAAGACAGCAGAGTCGGGACCAGATAGGGGGCGCGGTCCGGCAAAAGACGGGGGAAATACGGATGAGCGAAATACAATGTCCCAGATGCGGATCGGAAGATGTTTATTTCAGTAAAAAGAAAAAGCGCGGAAGATTTTTTTCAGCTATGCACATGATGAGAATGAGTGGCTTGTGACACAGATTCGACAGGATCTGGAAAAACAGGGATATGATATCTGGATCGACCGAAGCGAGATTAAAAGCGGCGATAACTGGAGACAGTCCATTATGGACGGGCTTCTTCAGTGCAGCGGAGCCGTCTTTTTCCTTTCCAGACAGTCCGTCCGGCCTTCCGGGGTCTGTCTGGATGAGCTTCATATCGCATTGACAGTCCGGCATGGAAATATCAGAACGGTGCTTCTGGAGGATGAGGATCAGGTCATACCGCCCTCCAGCGTCAGCAGTATCCAGTGGCTGGATATGAGCCGGTGGAAACAGAAGAAAACATCAGGCCCGGAAGGCTGGGACAGCTGGTACGGGCAGAAGATATCGGAGCTTGAACGGATTATTGAAAAGAGCGATTTTGCTTCTTTTACCGGGGAAATCGACCAGATCCACAGCATTCTGGGCGTACAGACCCTGGATGCAAAGGAACAGCTTCTGATCAGCAGGCCGTTTACGGGACGTAAATGGCTGGAAGAAAGGCTGGAACAGTGGAGACGGAATCCGGATTCGTCAAGGATCTTTCTTCTCTACGGGAGGCCGGGGATGGGGAAGAGTTCTTTTGCGGCCAATCAGCTGCACTATAATCCGCATGTCATCTGCGGTTTCTTCTGTGAGTGGGATAAAGAGAGCCAGAAGAATCCTCAATATATCATACGGTCTCTGGCTTTTAAGATCTGCACCAGGCTGCCGGATTACCGCAGGCTGCTGCTGTCGAGGATGAAGGCCAGGAACAGGGATTCCATGGAGCTGTTGTCAGCCTCCGAGCTGTTTGAACAACTTCTGGTTCAGCCGTTGTCAGAACTCATAGACGGGGGGCGGGACCGGCAGATCATCATCCTGGACGGGCTGGATGAGGCCAGTGCGGAAGATCAAAATGAACTGGCGGAGATTCTTGTGGAAAATGCGGCAAAGCTGCCCCGCTGGATTGGCCTTTTGATTACCAGCAGGCCGGAGGGAAGCATCAAACGCGCGTTCCAGAGGTATGAACCCTTTGAATGCAGCCCGGCCAACAGGAAGAATCAAGAGGATATCCGGACCTATCTGGAACTTCAGCTTGGAGAGGAGCTGAGCCAATATCCGGATCGGGAATCGATTCTGAGAAATATTCTCAAGAACTGCGAAGGGAATTTCCTGTATGCATCCATGTTTGTGGAGGCGGTCCGGCAGAAAAATGTAGATGTGGGGAACATATCCAGTTATCCCAAAGGGCTTGATGCGATTCATTTTCAGAATTTCAAAAGAAAATTCAGAAGTTCCGGAAGCTATAAAACTCCGAGAAGAATTCTGGAGGTGCTGGCGGCGTCGGACAGTATGCCGGTGGACCTCCTCTGCCGGACGGCGGAAGTGGATTTTTATGATTTCCTGGAATTCCGGGAAAAGATGGGTTCGATTCTGGTTAAGACAAAAGAAAAGGTCGGTATCCGGCAGGAAGAGTGTAAATCCTATTCCTTTTGCCATAAGTCCATTCAGGACTGGATTACGGATTCGGAAAAAAGCAGTATCTTCTATGTGGATCCCCGAAACGGGCTCCGGCGCATGGCAGCTTATTTCCAGAAACATATGAGAAAGGAAACGCTTGACGACAGCCGGACCCAGGGCCTGCAGGATCACATGGAAGCATATATGCAGAGAAACCTCATGGACTGCTGGAGCAGACTGGGGGACTGGAGAGCCATGGAGGATTTTCTGCTGCTTGAGGATACACCGCTGTATCCCTACTGGAAATGCCTGAACCGCTTCCCTTTGTCGTGGGATCGGACAGAGCTGGTGGAAAGGCTTTGGAATAACAAAGCCTGTACCGCTTTTTTCAACCGGATGCAGCGTCTGGGAGAACGCAAATATGTATCTGACATCCAGGAACTGTTCCGGAACAGATACGGGATTCAGGCCTTTGACAAAGAGATGTTTGAGACCTATGTGGATATTGTGCATCTGGGAGGGGATTACAGGGAGGCAGTCGCGCTGTACCAGGAATATTTATCGGAATACAGCCCGGAAGAAATTTACGCCAGTCCCATGCTTCTGCACTACAGGATCAGGATGATCCATCATCAGATGTTTTTTGCGCCCGTGGGAGACCTGATCGAAGATGCGCTTTCTCTGTTTTCCCACATGGATCCGGATCGTTCGCCAAAGGATTATAATGAAATGCTGTTTCTGCTGGGAGGGAATCTGGGCGTTCTGTCAGGAGATTTCCGGTTTGCGGGAGAATGGCTGAAAAAAGCGGAAGACTATGCGGCAAGGATCGGCGATCGGGACTTCCAGATCAGAGCCGCGAGAAAAAAGGCGGATCTTCTGTGCATGGAAGGCGAGCCGGAAAAGGCTTTGAAACTGATTGGCAGATATGTTACGCTGGATTCGCCCGTCCGTTCCCGGTACGAGATTTATCTGCTGGGGACACTGGGAGAAACATACCGGCAGATGGGCGAGTTGTTCAAAGCGTTTCAGGCGTTTGAAAAGCTTCTGAAAATCACGAAGCTGAAAGGGCTTACAGGGTGGCAGTGCCATGCCTGTCTGGGACTGGCAAATACGGGCGCATCTTCCGGCCGGGGGAATCGGGAAGATGTGGCGGCGTATCTTTCGCAGGCGCAGGATATCTATCGGAAATCGGATCAGGCCTGGGGAGTCATCAATGCAGAGATTGTGGAATATCGTTTGATAAAACGACACGGTGCTCTGGATTCGGAAATTCTGGAGAGAATCCGGAAGACGAGAGACACGGCGGCCGGGCTGCAGTACAGGTATGAAACCGGTATACTGGATGCATTGCTGGAAGGCGTGCCGGTGAAGCAGGACCGCCTGTTGTTTTTGTAAAAGAGGAGATTCAGGATATGGGTGTAATCAAAGTATTGAAAAAACAGGAAATCGAAGCATCTCTGGAAGGATTGACGCGCCAGTATTTTGCAGGCAATCTGAAACGTCCGCAGAAGCTGCCCTATTTCCAGTCGGATGATCTGGAGATCGGAATTACTTCTTATGACGGATTTCATTCAGAGCCCGTACATATTCACGCCTGTGCGGTGGAATATCAGTACATGATATCGGGCAGGACCCAGTATATGGATGTGGAAACCAGAGAGGTTTTCGAGTTTACGGCGGGGGATTTTTACCGAATCAGCCCCGGAACCGCTTATGCACAGCGTGCGAAGCCGGGAACCGTTATTTTATTTATCAAAGTGCCGTCAGTGAATGATAAAACGCCTTTGACGGCGGATCAGGAAGTGGCCGCATGGCTGGAGGAAAAGTTAAAGACGGTCCGTACTGATTATTATCATGATCCCAAAGCGCCTGCGCCGAATTCCATCCGGCCGGCGGCGGCAGTGGCGATCGTCCATGAGGAGCGGATGCTGATGCTGAAGCGGAGCGATAACGGGAAATGGACCATGCCGGGAGGAACGCTGGAATTCGGAGAGAGCCTGACGGACTGCGCGGTCCGGGAAGTCCGGGAGGAATCCGGACTGGAGGTGCGCATCAGCGATGTAATCGGGACTTATACGGATCCGAATATCCGAATCGCATATTCGGATGGGGAAGTACGTCAGGAATTCACAATTGTATATGCCGGAAGCGTATCGGGCGGCCATGTGGAGCTGGACGAAGAGTCAACGGATTATAGATGGATTGCGCTCGACCAGGTGTATGAGCTGGAGATGGCGGATTCTCAGAAGAGAAGAGTGAAAGATGTTGTTGAATATTTCCGCACAGGACAGAAAAGATTGGGGTAGACAGGATGATCGGTATATCAGACCAGAGAGGGAAACACAGTCTTGCAGTTGCCCGCCTCATGGGGCAGATGGCTGCCGATAAAGGATGGAGCGAAGAAATGTGCAGAGAGATGTTTTTCCTTGGCTATATCCATGATATCGGGTATGAGTTCAGCCAGGAACAGCAGGAGCACTCGTATGTGGGCGGACAGTTTTTAAAAGAGCAGGGTTATCGGTACTGGAGAGAGGTCTGGTATCATGGGATCGTGACCGAAGAATACAGCTCGGAGGAGCTGAAGCTTTTGAATACAGCGGATATGTGTATCGATTCTTCCGGAAACCATGTGGGCGCGGTCCGCAGGCTCGCGGATATTGAGGAGAGATACGGCGTCTCATCCCGGCAGTATACAGAGGCGGAAAAACTGGCGCAGAGGCTGGGGCTGATCTAGACGGACAGGCGTAAAAAGCTGAGGAGGAAATAAAAATGGGCACGAAAGATATTTTTATCAGCTATAAGGCCGAAGAATATGAGGAGGCAGAGTGGGTACGCAGCACCCTGGAATACAACGGGATCTCCTGCTGGATGGCGCCGGAATGCATCGCGGGCGGTTCCAATTATGCCCGGGAGATTCCGAAGGCGATCCGGGAATGCCGCGTCTTTGTGCTGATCCTGTCAGAAAAGTCGCAGGGGTCTCAGTGGGTGCCCCGGGAGCTGGATCAGGCCATTAATGAAAAGAAGACCATCATGCCGTTTATGCTGGAAAACTGTGCGCTGCGGGACGATTTCAGCTTTTACCTGTCCAATGTGCAGCGCTATGAAGCCTATGCCAATAAATCAGCGGCCATGGAAAAGATGGTCCGTGAGATCCGGGCGCTGATCCAGGCGGAAACGGAACATGGCCGTGTGCCGGAACAAAAGGCGGATAAAACAGATGAAAAACATCCGCAGACAGAAACGGCGGATGTTATGCGGGAGGAGAATCCGGCAGAAGAAAAGAAAAAACGGACTTCGGCTGTGATCGCCGGGATTGCAGCGGCCGTGCTGATTCTCGCTGCGGCCCTGTACGCCGGAATGGGCGGTACGTCAAAAGAACAGACAGCGGATGCAGAAAACACACCGTCCAGTGAAAAAGACGCAGAAGGACAGCCGGCGGAAACAGGGGAGGGAGCTGCCGATGACACGGAAACGGAAGCGTTCAGGCATATCCGTCTGATGCCTCCGGAGGATATGTCCGTAAAGGAATTCGGTAAAGCAGTGGAAATTCTGGAAGGCCGTCTGGATCTGTTTTCCGACGGAGAATATGAGATGCAGGTGGGGACAGATGTGATTGACCTGGTGATTCCGAAGAAGGCGTTCGGGACACTGGATGTTGATAAAGTTCTGCAGTGTTATATTACCAGAGCCGTCAATCTTTATGGATTCACCTTAAACGAGGAAGGCAGTGCGGCTGCGGATAGATTTGAAATCAGCCGGAAGGATCTGGAGGAGGTTACGCTGCTGTCCGGCACGATCGACGGGGTAGACCCTGCGGATTACGGGGTGGATACAGAAGAATACCAGTATGTGAAAATTGTACTGACAGACGCGTGCGCATCCGGGCATGCGGAGGAGATAGCTGCCTGGGGAGACGGCTTTGCATTCGGCCAGGATATGGCCAGCGGCAGCAACTTCTGGAGCTACTATACATTTCCGGAAGGGGACGGAAAGACCTTTTACGTGCTGAACAATGATCTGGACGGAAATTATTCGGAACTGCTCGTGCACAACCTGACACATGATGCGCTGGCATCCAGCTTTTTCTATCTCAACGATCTCAATGAGTCGGCAGACTGGGAGAATCCCGCCGATGCGCAGGTGAAAGGGGAGAATCAGCGCGGCGCGGATGAGATTACAGGCAAATCGGTAACGTTCACATTGAATGCGTACGAGATACTGACGGCAGGAGAATGGCTGGATCTTCAAACGGTTTTCAAAGAACGTCTGGATCTGCTGGATCAGCCCTATGCGTTTGGAAAGACCGAAGACAGAGAGGAAGAAGTGACGACGGTCTATATAAAGACCGGAGTGGCACATATGGGGATTCCCATTATGAAGATACTGGGATCGTACGGGGCAGCCAGATCTGTTTCCGCGCAGTCCGGTTTCATGGGGATTCATGGGATAGAAGATTTCCGTATGGATGGAAAAGGGGACGGCACCTATGAGGTTACTGTGAATTTTCCGTCCATCTCTTCGGAAAATGAAGAGGAGTCTATGGACAGGGATGCGTTTTGGGAGTCTTCGGAAGACGGAACCTGTCTGCTTATGAACGGAGAATGCTTCTTTGGAAACGACAGGAACCGATTGGCAGAAGACGGAAGCATTACCTTTGACCGTCTGATCTGTCTGGAAAATCAGAAAATCACGGAGGAAAACCTGTGGATGCCAAAGCTGCTGGAATGCCTTGTGAAGGATACGGATATGCCCTGCGGCCTTTATCTGGAGCAGTACTGGATGAATGAAGACCAAAACGGTGAAATCGTGCAGGAGAGTGAATTTGCAGTATCCTATGCGTCGGAAGTGGACAGAGCGGCAGATGCCGTGAGGGAACTGGTTCCGGATGCGGAGGTCAGCAATGACGGCATGACGATTTATATGGACCTGAACCTGGACGTGGACGAGACGCTTCCGGAGGAAGGGATCCGGCTTGTGCGGGAGATTTATGAGAACATGGACTTTGAACACAGCATATTCCGAACGCTTTGGATTTATCTGATTGAGGAAGATAATGAAGCGAGAGAACGTGCAAGGATTCATTTTGACAAAAGTTATTCGTCCGGTTTGGAGGAACCCGGAGTGGTTTATGGGGGCCTGTTTACCAATGGACGCCTTGAGAAATATAAAGAAAGATACAAAGCCCTGATGGAAGCGGAGCCGTTTTATGTGGAACGGGAGGACAGGTCGGAATGGGGCGGATTCCGTTATGAGTGGAACTGAGGAGGAAAAACAGGTGTCGGTAAAAGACGTATTCATAAGCTACAAAGCGGAAGAGTTTGACGAGGCCAACTGGGTACGCGGTACGCTGGAACACAACGGGATCTCCTGCTGGATGGCGCCGGCGAGTATCATGGGAGGCTCCAGCTATGCAGAGGAGATTCCCAAAGCTATCCGGGAATGCAGGGTCTTTGTCCTGCTTCTGTCGGAGAAATCACAGCGCTCCAAGTGGGTGCCCCGGGAACTGGATCAGGCGATCAACGAGAGCAAGGTCGTCATGCCTTTTATGCTGGAAAACTGCGCTCTGAAAGACGATTTCAACTTTTACCTGACCAATGTACAGCGGTACGAAGCCTATGTCAGCAAATCCGCCGCCATGGAGAAAATGATCCGAGAGATCCGGGCGTTGATCGGAGCGGGCGAAGAGCAGACGGAGGAACCGCTGCCGGAGACGGAAGAATCCGCCGAAGCGGAACCGGCGTCGGAGAACCGTCCTTTGATTGAGGTGGTGAAAACGGAAGCCGATACAGAGCCGGAGGCTCCGCCGAAAAAGACCAGGAAGAAGAGGAAGGGCAGGAGGAAGAAATTGGTCCGACGGTTTAGAATCGTGCTGGCCGTGATCGGGATCTGCCTGGCGGCGCTTCTGATTAAAGCGATAGTGGTGTCCAAAATAACGGATGTGAAAATCGCAGGCGTTTCTTATTCCAGAGACGAGACCTATCTGTCGCTTCAGGAGCAGGAACTGACGGAGAAGGATCTTTCTTCCATCGCAAAGCTGGGAAAGCTCCGCAGCCTGATTCTTGCCGACTGTACCATTGCGTGCGGGGATCTGAGCCCGCTCCTGACGGAAGGGCTGCAGAGACTGGAACTGGCAGACTGCGGGCTTACGGAAGGCCAGATCGCAAGTCTGGATTTCTCCGAAAGTTCCCTGTACCATGTGAATCTGAGCGGCAACGGGGCTGTGACGTCTCTGGAGCTTCTGCAGCCTGCGGCGGACACTCTGACGCGTCTGGACGTCAGCAGGACGGGAATCCGGGATCTGTCCACGCTGGAACAGTTTCCAGCGCTTGCGGATATCCGGGCGGACGAGGATCAAATCAGCCGGATGCCGCTTTTGGCAGACTGTCCGAAGCTGGAGATTGTGAGCCTGAATGGAAACGAGCTGACGGATCTGTCTTTTCTGGAGGGCTGTACCCGCCTGAAGGCGCTGGCCGTCAACGGGAATCAGCTGTCTTCCCTGAAAGGCCTGGAAAGCTGCATCTATCTGGAGGAGATCCAGGCGGGCGGCAACCGGCTGACGGATCTGGCGGGACTGGAAAATACAACGCTTTTGAATTTTGTGTTTTTCAATGACAACCAGCTGACGGATCTGTCCGTGCTGGAACATTCCGCCGCCAGTCTGAAACAGTTGTATATAAGAAATAATCAGGTGGAAGAACTTTCGTTTCTGTCCGGATGCCTCAACCTGCAGTATCTGAATCTGGATCACAATCCGGTACAGTCTCTGGAGAGCCTTCAGGACTGCGGGGCGTTAAAGGCATTGTCCGCGGCGGACAGCCAGATCCAGACTACACAGGGAATCGAGTACCTGAAAGAGCTTACCTATCTGGATCTGTCCGGAAACGGACTGACGGAGGCGGGAGTAGAACAGCCGCTCTTTTCCGGCATCGAAGATCCGGTCATTCTGGACCTGAGCGACAATCAGCTTTCTTCCCTGAACATTGACATGGAAGTAAATTATTCCCTGCTCTATGTCTACGGCAACCCGCTGAAGGAATTCGGGCATCTTCTGGCGGCGAGGACATCCTGTCTGGCCGTTGATTTTAATGAATATATGGATTACAATACTCTGAGCGAAGGAGAGCATTACGATGTGAAGCTTCTTCACTGTCCGCTGAACTGGCAGGTGGCGGTAAAGGATATGCTGGGTTCCCGGGTTTCCTTTGTGGAAGCGGAGGAACTTGCGGATGCGCTGGAAAAAAGCTACAGAAAGGCGGAAATCAAGGGAGTTGAGGAATATTACTGAGTGAGAACAGAACTATAAGAAACCGTTGTACAGACAGGCTGTGCTGTCCGTACAGCGGCTCTTTTTGTTCATGGCCGCTGGTTTGCCTGTGAAACCTGCGGTCTATTGTTGGGAGCAGAGGAAATTATGCGGCCAGGTGCCGTTTGTTCATCAGATAATGAAGGATTCTGGAACAGTCGTTCTGATTCTGAAAAAACAGTTCCATTTCGCGTATCGCACCTTCAAAATAAGTCATGGGCAGAGCGGACGGGACCGCATGGCCCTGGGTAAGCTGCAGGCGCTCGCCCTTTTCATTTACCAGTTCCACCGTGCCTTCACATGCGGCGATTTTTTCAAAAAATTCTTTTCCGTTCTGGATGTTATAGATTTTCATACAGCTCCTCCTTTTCTTTTTTGCTCCTGTTTTCAGGAGACGTCATCTGGAAAACGGTTGTTGTCTGTTCCTTTTGATGATATAATTATAACGATAAAACAGAGCGGTTACAGTCTATATAAGGACAATATTTATAACAATCCAGCCAAAAACGAGAGGAGGATGGCCATATGATGATAACATCCCTGATGTTGAATGAAGATCTGGAAGAACGGCTTCCGAAGACGGCCGATGCGTTTCCGCATCTGGCATGCTATGTGGAGATGGATCGGTATCCGGGACGCTGCGTTCCCTGGCACTGGCATCCTGATGTGGAATTTCTGTGGGTGCTTCAGGGAAGCCTCCGTCTGTCCACCAACAACAAGTGCCATCTTCTCGCCGCAGGAGAGGGCGCTTTTATCAATTCCAACCGGCTCCATTATCAGGAACCGCTGCCGGGGCTTCCGGTAATCACGCTGAACCAGATCCTGGACATCCGGCTTCTCTCCGGGTTTCACAAAAGCATATATGAGCAGAAATATATCGATCCGGTACTGGAGTGCCAGGAGGTGGAGGCGGTCCGCCTGTGTCCTGCCAGCCCGGACCAGAGAGCCATACTGGAGCATGTCCGCCGTTCCTATGACGCGGCGGACAGGGAAGCTTTGGGATATGAATTTACGGTGAGAAATGAACTGTCTTCCGCGTGGTTTCTACTGTATCAGGAAATAAAAGATATGGTGGAGACACGCAGGGCCGTATGGAATCACGGGGAGGAACGGATTAAAAAAATGCTGTTGTATATACAGAAGCATTATGGAGAGCGGGTCCTGCTGAAGGAGATTGCGGATGCCGCCAGCATCAGTGAACGGGAATGCCTGCGGTGCTTTTCACAGAATCTGGGTACAACGCCGTTTACCTATCTGACGGAGTACCGGATCCGAAAAGCGGCGGGAGAACTCCAGCGGACCGGCCGGCCGGTTACGGAGATCGCATATGCCTGCGGCTTTTCAGGAAGCAGTTATTTCAGTAAGACATTCAAAAAGGTCATGGGCTGCACGCCCTCGGAATACCGGGCCATGAAAAGGGAAGAAACAGGGGGACCCTGCGGAAACGTCTGACCTGCAGGCGTCCGCCCAGACTGTGCATTTCTGCCGAAAGCGGACAAACGTGATCTTTCCGGAGGCATTTTACCGGCAGGCATCCACCAGAGCCTGGAACAGGCGCTGCTGTGAGGGGGTCCGTCCCGCCATATATTCCGGGTGCCACTGGACAGCAAGGCAGAAAGGATAATCTTCCAGTTCCAGCGCTTCTGCAAATCCCTCCGGGCTGTCTGCCGGGATCCAGAGCCCTTCCCCGATCTCATCGGCGGCCTGATGGTGCAGGCTGTTGACAGAGAGTGTATCCGTATCCAGAAGGTACGCCAGAAAACTGTCGGGATCGATTTCCACAGGGTGGGTGGCAGTGGCCCGGTGCAGAGGGTCCGCATGCTGATATTCCTGCTTCAGATGAATATCCTGCATGAGCGTGCCGCCGAAAGCGATATTCAGAAGCTGCATGCCCCGTCCGATACAAAACAGGGGTTTCTGCGCTTCCAGCGCCGCGCCCAGCAGGAAAAGTTCAAAATCATCTCTGGCAGGCTCCGGTTCCTGGCAGGACGGCAGACGATCCTGTCCATAGCGTTCCGGATGGATATCCGGCCCGCCGGGGAACAGGAAGCCGTCGCATGTTTCCAGCACGTTTTCCACTGCAGCCGGGGAGGCGTGCGGGGCAAGTGTCTGTACGGATGCTCCGGCACGCCGGAGGCAGCGGGTGTACTGATATTGATCGTATTGTCGGAATAGTCCGGTTCCCATCCGGGGAATACCGATGGTTGGATAGAGCATGTCAGTCCTCCTGCCTGCCGGAATGCATATGCCGTTTCAGCGTCGGGAACATTTCCGGTTATCGGAAACTCTTGATCCAGCGGATCAAAGAGTCATGATGGGTATTTTCCATGACGTCCCTGCGCATCTGGTCGGTGACGGGGCCGTTTTTCTCCATAATGGCGAGAATGGCTTCCTGAAGCCCGGCGATCCGGCCTTTTTTGAAATCTTCCGTGTCTGCGTCTGCCGCGGGAGCGACAGACGGAGTTTTGGCATCGGTGTCTGCCGCGGGAGCGACAGACGGAGTTTTGGTGTCGTTGTCTGTTGCGGGAGCATCGGTTGGAGCTTTGGCATCGGTGTCTGCCGCGGGAGCATTGGCCGGAGCTTTCGCTTCCGGGTATGCTTCTGCCGCCGGTGTTTCGTCCGAAGCCGCATCGGATTCATCCGTTTCCGGAACCTTCCACCAGTATTCATCGTCGAATTTCGACTTCTTTAACTTCTTTACAGGAGGATTTTCTTTTGCAGCTGCCGGGGTTTTCCGTGCTTCAACAGCTTTCGGAGCCTCGTCAGCTTTTGGCGTTTCGTCGGCATTTGGAACTTCAACAGCTTTCGGCGTTTCGACGGCTTTCGGCGTTTCGTCAGCTTTTGGAACTTCAACAGCTTTCGGCGTTTCGTCCATTTTTGCCGTTTCCTTCCGGACAGATTCCTGCGGCTGTTTTTCAGGCGCTTCTTCTGCCCCTTCCGGGACCGGCAGCCAGATATCCCCGGAGTTCCTCTTTACATTGACAACAATCTGTCCGTTGCACACGGACACTCTTTCTCCGGACAGGGCGCCTCTGTACTGCGCAGCATTTCCAGCAGGAAGGGTCATGACATAATCGCTGTCGTCGTTGTTGACGGTGACGACCACCGACACGCCGTTGTGATTTCTGGAGAATGCATACTGCCGGTTGGTCAGAAGCAGTTCTCTGTAATCGCCGTAGGACAGGGCGGCGGTGCTTTGCCTGATCGTGCCCAGAGCCGCGATCAGCCGGGTGCAGGGATTCTTCTCTTCTGCGTCCGCATAATCGGACAGCGAGAGCGCAGGACGCAGAGAATCGTCGGAGAAGCGCTCTTTCTTTCCCTCGATGCCGAATTCGGAGCCATAATAGATGGAAGGCACGCCGGGAAGCGTGTAGAGCAGGATGTGCACCGGTGTAAAATGTTCCTTGTTATTGAGTTTTGTATGGATTCGCTCCACATCATGGTTGTCCGTGAAATTATAGAGCCGAAGGCCGTCGATGCGGTTGCCTCCCATCTCGTACAGTCTTTTTACCGTGTGGGCGATTTCAAAATAATTGTGGTCGTTGTGGCCGGAATAAAGCGCCTTGTGCAGGGTATAGTTGGTGACGCAGTGCAGAGTCCCTTCATTGACCCAGCGGGTATAGTCTCCGTGGATCACCTCTCCCATGAGCCAGAAGTCCGGCTTTACCTCGTTGGCAGTCCGCCGGAGCGCTTTCATATATTCAAAATCCAGGACGTCGGCGGCGTCCAGCCGGATTCCGTCGATATCAAATTCGCTGACCCAGAAACGGATGACGTCACAGATATAATCTCTGACAGCCGGATTGTGCTGGTTTAATTTTACCAGCAGGTTGTGTCCGCCCCAGTTTTCATAGGAAAATCCATCGTTGTATTCATTATTTCCCCAGAAATTCACATTGCAGTACCAGTCCTTATAGGCGGAGTGCTCCCGGTTCTGCTTCAGGTCCTGAAATGCGAAGAAGTCCCGTCCGGTGTGATTGAATACGCCGTCCAGTACGACCCGGATGCCCTGCCGGTGGCATTCTGCCACGAAAGCGGCCAGGTCTTCATTGGTGCCCAGACGGCTGTCCAGCTTCTTATAATCAGTCGTCTCGTAGCCGTGTCCCACGGACTCAAAGAGGGGACCGATATAGAGTGCGCTGCAGCCGATTTTTTTTATATGGGATATCCATGGAAGCAGTGTATTGAGCCGGTGCTCCGGCGCTCCGTAAGAATTCTGCTTCGGCGCTCCTGTAAGCCCCAGCGGATAGATGTGATAAAATACAGCTTCGTCATACCATGCCATTGATGTGTACCTCCAAAATGATGTTGTAGCTGTTTTATTATACCATCTGGAGAGAGATTGTGCACGCATATTTGAAAATCCATTTCCCATCCATTTCCCACGCGTCGTTTTCCGCGTTTGAAACGGCATTTGTTTTATGTTTCTGCTGCATGCGAAGATATGGAAAAAGGGCGGCATGATCATGGCAGCAGGTTTGCCGGCGAAGTCAGCAATCTATTGCTGCCACGCTTTCCATATATCCGGCTGATATCCAACCGTTGCTTTCGGCCCGTTTCTCACAATCGGCGTCTTCAGGATCTGCTGGTTTTCCAGCACCTTTTCGTCCTTTTCCGCGTCTGTCAGGCAGCGGACCAGGGCCAGTGTATCCTGATCCCGGCATTTGGGATCCAGCAGGGCATTCAGTCCGCCGGCGGCCTGCTTTACTTTCGTGTATTCCCCTTTGCTCATTCCCTTTTCCTTCATGTCAATGAACTGAAACGGGATATTCCGTTCTTTAAAATAACGCATGGCTTTTTTCGTATCAAAGCACTTTTTCGTGCCGAAGATCTGAATGTTCATAATGCTTTCTCCAACTGGTTGTGTTTTATTTTTCATTATATACAAAAAGCACTGGTTCATCAATCAGTATCGCTGTTTTTCAAAGACCTGTGTTCTGCATGGCCTGGGCCTCTTCAACGGACAGTTTTTTATGAAGATTCAAAGCCATAAAAACAGTGATAATGGCGGCCGAAACATCAGCAACCGGCTGGGCGTAAATGACACCGTTTAATCCTGAAATCCCCGGCAGGAACCAGATCACCGGCACAAAACAGATCCCCTGTCGGCAGGCGCCGAGAAAGCAGCCCTCTTTCGCCTTTCCCATTACAAGAAACAGGAAGGAGTACACCGTATAAAATCCAAAAAGGATAAATGACAGACCATTTGCCCGTAACGCCGCTGCACCAATCCGAATCATTTCCATATCTCCTTTTGTAAATAATGCCATAATCTGTGATGGGAATACAGCGGCTGTCAAACCAAAAACCACACAGAATATGGTTGACCACAGAACAGAGGTTTTCATCGCTTCATACAGGCGGTCAAACTTTTTTGCTCCGTAGCTGAATCCGGCGATTGGCTGAAATCCTTTCAGGAAACCGAAGACAATCAAAGTCCCCATAGACATAATCTTTGTAAGCGGACCCATGGCGGCAAGGGCAGAGCCGCCATATTCTTTTGCCCCATTGTTTATCATGCTGATGGACATACTGGTCAGAACCTGAAAGAGTAAGGTGGGAATCCCTATTTTCAAAATTTCAGACATGATTTCCTTTGAAAAACAACAGTCTTTCATACGAAAATGGAATATGCTCTTTTTCCGGAAGATATAGCACAGATAAACCACCGCGGAAATCACCTGAGAAATGGCGGTGGCAATGGCCGCGCCGGCAACTCCAAGATTCAGGACATAGATAAAAACGGGGTCTAAGATCACATTCAGGACAGCGCCGGCCATCAACGCACACATGGCCGTCTTTGCGGCTCCCTCACTGGACACGATATTATTCATGGTGACATTGAAAACATTAAAAATGGAAAACGTGATGTAGATGCCGGTATAGGTAATCGCATAAGGCATAACGCTTTCCAGTGCGCCTGTCTGATTTAAGATGGGTTTCAGAAATATGACAGAGCCTGTAATAACAATCGCCCCAATCAATACGCTGCTGTATAAAGCCGTACTGGCTGCCTGATCAGCGGTATCTTTATCCCCTTGCCCCAACAGCCTGGAAAGATATGCCGCCGCCCCGTTCCCGAAAAGCAGCCCCAGGCCGACAACAATCTGCCCTAAAGGAAAAGCTACCGTAACCGCTCCCATCTGATCCGTACCTAATCCACCGACAAAGTAAGTATCTGCCAGATTATAAAGTGCGTTAATCAGCATACCAATCATGGTTGGCAGTCCCAGCGCCAGAAGAGCCTTTGGTATTGGCACAGTTCCCAGAAGTTCCATTTTCCTGCTTTGCTCGTTCATTTTGTTTTTTCTCGCTTTCATTTAAGTATACTATTTATTATACTACTATAAAATACAGTAATTGCGCAACGAAAAATATACTACTATAATTTATAGTGGCTGTCAAGCATGAAAGGAGAGCAAATATGGCCACAATCGACTTAATTGTACTTGGAATTTTAAAACGGGAATCTTTATGCGCCTACGATATTCAAAAACTGGTTGAGTACCGTAACATATCCAAATGGGTAAAAATCAGCACTCCCTCAATTTATAAAAAAGTCCTTCAGCTGGAAGAAAAAGGATTTATCAAAAGCCGCATTGTGAAAGAGGGAAAAATGCCGGAAAAAGCCGTCTATTCCATAACCCGGCAGGGAGAGCAGGAATTTGAAAAACTGATGCTGGAAATTGCCGCAAAGTCCATTCGCATTTATCTGGATTTTAATGCCGTGATCGTAAATCTGGACAGCCTCTCACAGGAAAAACAGAATGTATGTCTGGCAAATATTGAAAGCAATGTCGAGCAATTAAAATCCTGTCTGGAAGAAAATTTTCTCGCAAAGGAAAATATGCCGGATATTCCTGAAAACGGAATGGCAGTCCTTGAGCAGCAGCTTATTCTTGCCAGGGCAATCGAAACATGGATTTCTGCGCTGAAGAAAGGTGCTGGTAATGCAAACTTGGACAATACAGGGAAGTGATTCGTTAATTTTTTGGTTTTCTGCTATTTTATCAGGCAACCATCTTGTACGGGAGTCTTGAATGATTTGCATGAAATATCTCTGCTATATGGTAATGAAACTCTCCATAGTAAGCTGCGGGGAATTACCCCTTTTTGGGGTTAAAATGTGGACTGTCATAAGTCTTATCCAGTGGAGATTTTGTTTTCAAGCATTGTTTTTTATTATTTTTCTGCAAAATATGCAGTTTAAAGGGCAAAGTATGTCGAAAAAGTGGATTATGCAAAAATGGATGATATGATTATGATAAAAAAAGATTATTTAAGAGGCATATGGTTTTGATGGATAATT